>PVXE01000028.1 GCA_014444615.1 Tagaea sp. CACIAM 22H2
GTCGGCCCCGGCCCGCGTTTGCGGCGGACCGGAACTCCGTGCTAAAAATTTGTACGATGACCCGACAACAAAAGTCCAGCGCCGTTTCGATGCCCGTTTCGGGCAAGGTGGACGTCGCCCAAATGATGACGCCCGTGCGCCCCGGCCGCAGCCTGACGAAAGAAGTCGTCGATCGTCTGATGGCGGAGATCGCGAGCGGCCGCTGGCCGGCGGGCCAGCGTTTGCCGACCGAGCGCGAACTCGTCGAAGGCATGCAAGTCAGCCGCACCGTGGTGCGCGAGGCCGTCGCGGCACTAAAAGCGCGCGGCCTCGTCACCACGCGCCAAGGCTCGGGCGCCTTCGTTTCCCAAGCGCCGCGCGACGAATTCCGCCTCGATCCCGAATTGCTGCGTTCGCTTGATTCGGCGATCAACGCGCTGGAATTGCGCTTGGCCTTGGAGACGGAGGCGGCCGGGCTCGCCTGCCAGCGGGCCACTGATTCGGCGCTGCAGGCGATCGCGAAGGCGCATCAAGCCTTCGAGCTTGCGCTCGAATCCGGCCGTTCGGCGGCCGAAGAGGATTTCGCCTTCCATGCCGAGATCGCCCGCGCGACCGGCAATCCGCATTTTCCGGAATTGCTGCGGATGATGGGGAGCTTCGTCATTCCCCGGCGCGACGAAAAAGTGTGGCGAATGACGGCGGCGGGGCAGGCGGCCTATCTCAAACGCATCCGCGACGAGCACCGCGCGATCGCCGAAGCGATCCAAGCGCGCGACGGCGACTCGGCGCGCCGGGCGATGCGCCGGCATTTGACCAACGCGACCGAACGCTACCGGAATTTCGTCGCCGCGTCGGAAGCCGTGCCCGCCGTATAAGCATTTGATCGATCTTCGGAAATAAGCGCCACGGCAAGGTTGACCGGGGGCTCCCGAAGCCCTAGTTTCCCCGCCGCCTTGGCACGAGCCCGTAGCTCAATCGGTAGAGCACGACACTTTTAATGTTGGGGCTCCGGGTTCGAGTCCCGGCGGGCTCACCAAGGCGCTTCCCCCCTCCATTTCAGTTCCGGCGTCCCGCGTTGCGGACCAGAATCGTTTATCGCCCAGATTGCATGGAGGCTTCGGCAATCTTTAGACCAATACAATAATATCGCGAATCTGATTAGGTTAAGCGCGTGTAATGCTTCTATAAAAAGGCATTGTATTCGATGGCGCTCACGCCTGAGTTCGAGATCTCGACCATCAATTTCGGCGGCGATACGACATCTCCGCAGGATTTGGTTGATTTGTTCATGGCCGGAATCGCGGACGCGGGACATGTCGTGCGATTTTCGCAGAACCGCTTGTACGCGAACCGCTTCCATATCCTTATCGATCGCCTGCAACCGGAATTGCTCGACCATCTGACCGCCAACCGGATCCCTTACGGACTGGTCGTGACGGAGGAGATCGCCGATGACGGCGCCTTCGGCTGGTCCGGCTTCGAGAATGGGGGGCTGCCTTACAAAGTGGGCCGTGATTACGTCGCCCAAAT
Source organism: Tagaea sp. CACIAM 22H2 (assembly GCA_014444615.1). Taxonomy (GTDB): domain Bacteria; phylum Pseudomonadota; class Alphaproteobacteria; order CACIAM-22H2; family CACIAM-22H2; genus Tagaea. Next base: position 1,510 of record PVXE01000028.1, read on the forward strand.
CGAAAACGCGCGCTTCGTGTGGTGCCTGCTCGAAACGTCGATCGCCTTCTGCAGGCGCCACAATGCGCGCACCGGCAAGGTCGCCTTCGGCTTCAGCGAGCGCTTGATGCCGCGCTATCCGATCGACTGGGAAAACCGCGACATTCCGATGATCGCGACCGGACCATTGACGGAACGCCGCGCGACGATCCTGAAGCATATCGAAAGCCGCGTCGGCGCGGTTCAGCATGTCGGGCATCCGCTGGCCGGTTGGTGTCGCGACAATTACTTGAGCCGCGCACAGCTCCACGTGGCGCCGCATCGCACCGATGCGCATATCCGCTTCGTCAACCCGCAACGCGTGGTGCAGAGCGTGCTTTACAAGGTCGGACTTGCGATCGAGCGCGGCGAAAACGGCAGTCATGATCTGATCGACTTCTGCAATGCTTTTGCACCCGCAGATTTCGTCGAAGGGGTGCGGGGCATGATGGCCGACCCGGCCGGATTGCGCGCTCAAGTCGAGACAAATTTCGCGCGCTTTGCCGAGACGCGCCGGATGGGACCCGCTTTTCGAGATCTTATCGAGCAGACGGTTGCCTAGCGGAACGCTTGCCGCGACGCGGGGGGCGGCCCTAGCATCGCGGCATGGATCATCATCAGGCGTTCAACGCGGTGCGCGACGCGTATTTGGTCAAACTGACCAAGACGCGCCCGGAAATCCGTTACCTCGTGATCGGAGCCAATGACGGCACGAAGGGCGATCCGCTCTACAAATACACCGGCCATCCCAAGTGGCGCGGCACGTTGTTCGAGCCGCTGCCCGTGCCATACGCCGCGTTGCAAGCCAACTACGCGGACCGTCCGGGGGCGGTGCCGCGCAACGTCGCGATCGTCGCCGACGCGCCGGGCGGAAAGCGGAAATTCTATAACGTGCCGTCTTCGTCGGTGCTGGCGTCGTTCCGCCCCGAAATCATCCAGCGCCATATGCTGATGCCGGAGTTCCAGCACGTCGAAAAGGAAATGGTCGAAGTCGAGGTCGATTGCCTGCCGATTGCCGCCTATGCGGCCGAGCCCGACTTCGCCGTGCCCGACGTGTTGATGACAGATACGGAAGGCTACGATTTCGTCCTGTTCCAAGCGTGGTGGGCGCTGGGCTGGCGGCCGTCTTTCGTCGAAATCGAAGTCATCCATATCACGGAGGCCGAACGCGTGGCGATCCGCGATACGCTGCATCAAGGCGGATACGAGACCTTCTGGTACGAAACCGATGTATTCGCGTTCCGCGGCGACACGATCGAGTCCGAGGATCTGATGCTTTACCGCGCGGCGCGCGATCAGGCGATCTCGGTCTATCGTCTCGCTGAAATGCTCGTTCAAGCGGGCGTCAAACCGAAAAACTGAACTGGGCCGCGGCGGCGGCTCTCAACGGCCGTTCTGCGACACGACGTCGTGTTTTCGTATGGCTTGCGGCGACGTTATGTCCGCTTCGCAAATCCACGAAAGCGAGAGATTCTTTACGTCTTGTTAATTCCGAAAATACAGGATCAAACAAGACGGATAGGCGACACTCAGCAACATGCAACGGTGGTGGTGTTATCGCCCGGAGAACGCATGACGCGCCCTTCGTGCAGCATATCGGTAGATCCGAAGGCGGCCATCCGCCGGAATGGCCGGCACGGGGAACGCAAATGAATTTGTCCGCCGGGCTCCGCTTCACGCTGCTAACGCTTCTGGGCGTCAATACGGCGATCGCTTTGTGGTTCGCCATCGATATGTCGCTCAATGCCGTCCGCCAGCGCGAGGTGGCGCAACTCGCCAAGCGCAGCAACGCCATTTCCGACCTGCTGATCGAAGCGACGGCGGCGCACGCGCGCGAACGCGGGATGACCGCCGTCGCTCTCAACCGGCCGGAGCCGATCGGCAAACTGGCGCGGGACGGCGTGGATGTTTCGCGTATCGCGGGCGACGCGGCATTGACCGAAGCGTTCGCCAAGTTGCGCGGCATTCCCGCGCGCGACGACTGGATGTCGGCCCGCGACGAGGCCAAGGTCGCGACGGACGAACTTGCGCGCGCGCGCGCGGAAGTCGACCGGCTGATGAATCTGCCGGCCGCCGGCCGTCCGCGCGGGCAGGTCGATGCCTGGTTCCGGGCGGCAACCCACGCCATCGAGCGCATCAATGCCCTGCGGCTGGCGCTGGATTTCGGCGATGTGTCGGCGCAGCCGGTATTGAACGGGTTCGTTTCGCTGAAGAACGAGCTTTGGACGATCAGCGAATTCGCGGGCCGGCAGCGGGCGATCATCGGCGCGCATATCGCCCGCGACGAACCGATGTCGTTGCGCGTGTCCCAGGAGATCGAGTTGCTCGACGGCGCCATCGTCAACGCCGACAGACAGATCGACAACCTGCTGCGCAATGGTCTGATCGCGTCGAGCGTATCTGCCGATATCGCGACGATGCGGCTTATCTTTGCCGTCGAGTTCCGGCGCGCGCGCGACGCGGCAATGCAAGCCGGGCGTACGGGCGAAGCCTATCCGTTGAGCGCGGCGCAATGGTTCGATGTCGCGACGCTGGGGATCGAGGCGGTGCTCAACATGACGGCCGTCGCCTCGCAATCCGCGCGCGCCCAGGCCGACGCGGCGGTCGAGCGGGCCGATAAAGGCGTCGGCGTCGCCTCGATCCTCTTCGCGCTCGTTCTATGCGCGGCAATGGTCGCGTTTCTGGTGCTCGAATGGCGCGTTATCCGGCCGGTCAAGTCGCTGACCGCGATAATGAACCGGTTGGCGCGGCGCGATTGGAGCGTGGACGTGCCCGTTTTGGCGCGCGACGACGAGATCGGCGCGATGGCGCGTGCCGTCCAGGTCTTCAAAACCTCCGGCATCGAACGCGAGTTGCTGAAGGCGGAAGCCCTCGAATCGCAACGCCGCGAGAAGCTCCGCGAGCTCGAGAAACGCGAACTGGCCGAAAGCGCCGCCCAAGCCGCGCACGAGCGCGTGCTGGCGCTGGAGGAGAAGATGCGCATGGAGGCGGAGTTCGCGCGCGTCGAAAAACTCGCCAATCTCGGCGGCTTGGTCGCGGGCGTGGCGCACGAACTCAATACCCCCATCGGCAATGCGGTGACGGTCGCCAGCGCGCTGTCCGAGCGAACCGAAGCCTTCGCGCGCGAGTTGACAGCGGGGCCGGTGCGCAAATCCTCGATCGACCGCTTCATCGGTGAATTGCGCGACGGCGCCGCGATCCTGTCGCGCGGTCTGGAACGCGCGGCCGATCTCATCCAGCATTTCAAACGCATCGCGGTCGATCAGACCAGCGAGCAGCGCCGCGTCTTCCGCGTCGAGGAATTGGTCGGCGATATCGCGGGAACGTTGATGCCGCAATTGTCGCGCGCGGGCGTGTCGCTTCGCGTCGAGATCGATGCCAAGAGATCGCTCGACTCCTATCCGGGACCTCTGGGCCAGGTTCTGCTGAATCTCGTCGCCAACGCGCATGTCCACGGGATCGGCGACGGCAAGCCCGGCGCAATCACGATCGCTGCGCGCGACTGCGGCGCGGACGCGATCGAGATTTCGGTCGCCGATGATGGCAGCGGGATTCCGCCCGAACTGCGCGAGCGGATTTTCGAGCCCTTCTTCACGACGCGGCTGGGGCAGGGCGGCAGCGGATTGGGCTTAAGCATCGTCCACAACATCGTGACCAAGGTTTTGGGCGGCGCCATCCGTGTGGACAGCCAGATCGGCCGCGGCACGACGATGATCATGCGTATCCCCTTGCGCGCGCCAACTCATGCGCCGGGGCAACTCGAAGGGACATACGATGTCGGACACGTCAAACGCGCCGGCTGACGATCTGCTGGAGTTCGCCCCCGAAGACGGGGCGCCCGATCGTCCGGGGACTCCGTCGGCTGTGCGTCCATGGTACGTCCTGGTCGTCGACGACGACGAGGACGTGCATGCGACGACGCGCTTCGCGTTGGGCGGTGCGCGGATCCTGGGCAGACCCGTCGAGTTGATCCACGCGCACTCCGCCGCCGAAGCGTGGGCGCGCTTGGGCGAGGTCAAAGACATCGCCGTGGCGCTGATCGACGTAGTGATGGAAACGCCCGATGCGGGTTTGCGTCTGGTGCGCGAGCTGCGCGAGGCGGGGCTGCGCGAGATGCGAATCGTTCTGCGCACGGGCCAACCGGGTTACGCGCCCGAAGTATCGGTCATCTCGTCCTACGAGATCGACGACTACCGGACCAAATCGGAGTTGACGCAGACCCGGCTATTGACCGTCCTGACCGCGACGATCCGCGCCTACGACCAGATCCGTACCATCAGCCGCAGTCGCGCGGGTCTCGAGATGATCGTCGAGAGCGCCACCAAGCTGTTCACGCGTACGAATCTCGAGCTGTTTTCGCGCGGCGTTCTGACGCAAATCGCGGCCTTGTTGCGTGTGCCACCCAACGGACTGGTATGCGTGAGGAGCCTGGCGGGTGCCGAGATTATGATCGTCAGTGCCGCCGGCGGCTTCGCGCAATACGCCGGTCGGCCGCTCTCGGCGTTGCCCGACGGGCCTCTCGTCGACTTGATCGCCGACTTGCCGCGCCATGCCGATCCGGTCGTCGAAGGTGGCTTCATGATGATGCATTTTGGGGCGGAGCCCGGCGGCGAGTTGATCGCCGTCATCGAAGCGGGCAGCGAGATCGCGGATGCCGACCGAACCCTTCTGCGTCTTTTCGCGACCAACATCGCGATCGGGTTCGAGAATCAGGCGCTGATCGACCGTCTCGACCATATGGCGCATGTCGATCCGGTTTTCGACGTGCCCAATCTCAACGCCTTCGAAACCGCGCTCAGCGAGCGGCTTGCGGACGATCAGATCGAGTGCCGCACCGCGCTGGTCCATCTTGAATCCCACGCCAGTATCGTCGCCGGTTACGGATTGCGTGTCGCGCGGAGCTATCTGCGCGCGATCTACGCCGCCCTCGCAGAGTACGAAATGGGGGCGCTGGTGGTCGCGATGATCGGCGACGGAACTTTCGCGCTGATCGGCGATGCCTCCCGTCTCGATCCCGCGCGTCTTCACGCCATCGTCACGGCCGCCTACAAAACCGACGGCGTGGAGATCGCATCGACCGCGACGTCGGCGCTGCTCGATCTCGACGCGGCGTTCGGCGACGACACGGCGGCGGCGATGCGCGCGCTTGCCGCCGCGCTTCAGCACGTCCGCCGCACGCGGCGTAACGAAAGCGTCGTGTTCGACGCCACGATGCGTGCCGAATCCGACCGTCGATCGGCGCTTCAGCGCGAGTTGAAGCGCACGGCGCCCGACGGCGAGGGATTCGCCGTTCATCTCCAACCCAAGATCGAGATCGCCACCGGCCGCGTCGTCGGCGCCGAAGCGCTGCTGCGTTGGCGCTACGATGGGCGCGCGGTTTCGCCGGCCGAGTTCATCCCGATCGCCGAAGCAACCGGCTTGACGGAAGCGCTGACGGATTTCGTCGTCACCGAAGTCGGCCGATGGGCCCGCGCGCGCGCCAAGTCCGGCGCCACGCCGCTGCCGGTCGCAGTCAATCTTTCGCCCATCGATTTGGGCCGGCAAGGTTTCGCGGCGCGGTTGATCGAGCGTGTCCGTGGCGCCGGGCTTTCGCCGGCGACGATCGAATTCGAGGTGACCGAAGGCGTCGCGATGCAATCGACGCCCTGGGCGATCGGTCAATTGCAGATCCTGAAAGATTCGGGATTTCGAATCGCGCTGGATGATTTCGGCACGGGGTATTCGTCGCTCGGCAATTTCGGCGACTTCCCGATCGATACGCTGAAGATCGACCGAAAATTCATCACACCGCTGGCGGTCGCGCACGCGCAGGAAAGCCTCGCGGCCGTCATTCTGTCGATGACGCAATCCTTGCGGGTGGGATGCGTGGCCGAAGGTGTGGAGACCGAGGAGCAGTGCAAAGCATTGCAACTGCTCGGCTGCGAAGTCGCGCAAGGCTATCTGTTCGGAAAGCCGGCGGATATCGGCGAATTCGACGCGCTATTCGGTGTGAAATAGCACCGGATAGTACCGCATAAAATTTTCGTGTCGCACGGATCGGCCGGATCGTTTCTAATACCGATTGTATGCGCCGTATCGGCGTGATCGCATCCCGCCCGTCCCCCGTCGAGCGATGTTGAAATCGAGAGGGTCTCGTCACTACGCAATTCTGCTCGTCGCGGCGGCGGCCTGCCTGGCGCTGGCGGTCGGCGAAGCGATACGTATTTGGGACCAGCGCAAGCGCACCGAGGAAATCGGCCGGACCAATCTCGAGAACATCGCGCTGACGCTAACGCAAACGATCGAAGGCATTTTCACGACCGCCGAAGCGGCCGCGCTTCTGGCCGTCGGATTGGTGGGGCGGCGGGGCATCGAAAACACCGCCGAACCAGAGTTCAGCGAGATTCTCGCGTCGCTTTCGCACGGATCGCGCAGCATCCGGAACATCCGCGTGCTCGACCGCGAGGGCAAAGTGCTCGCGTCGTCAGCAAAGGAGCCGCCCGGCTCGGTCGATTTTTCCAGCCGCGAGTATTTCCGCTACCACGCGAATTTTGGCGACCGGGCGCCGCGCATCGGCTTGCCGGTCGTCGGGATGCAAGTGCCGAGTTGGCTCATCACCGTCACCGTCGGTCTGTTCGACCGGGCGGGCGAGTTCGCGGGCCTGGTCGTCGTATCGATCGACATGCAGTTCTTCCTTCGTCAATTCGAACGCATCGAAATCGGCCGTGACGGCGCGATCGCGCTATTCAATTTAAACGGTGCGCTTCTGGTGCGCCGCCCGTTCGTGGCGAGCGAGATGGCGCGCGACTTTTCGCAAAGCGATCTGTTCCGCGCGCGATTGCTCCGGGTCCCGGTAGATACCTACGTATTGATCTCGCCGATCGACGGAAAGCGCCGTTACTTCAGCTATCGGAAATCCGACAATTCGCCGCTGGTCATAACGGTCGCGACTTCGCTCGACGAAGTCCTCGCGCCATGGGTGCGCGAGTCCTGGCGCAGTGTCGCCGTCGTTGTGCTGGTTTCGGCGACGCTTCTCGGTTTCGCGACGGCCGCGTTCGTCGTGCTGCGACGATTGGATCTGAAGGAGAGGGCGGCGCGGGCGATCGAGGAACGGCGGATCATCGACCTCGCCAATCTCGACGCGCTAACCGGCCTAGCGAATAGGCGCGCCGGGTTGGATCTGCTGCGCGATCAGATCGCCAAAGCCGAGGCGAGCGGGCGGCGGGTCGCGATCCTGCTGATCGACCTGGACAAGTTCAAGGCGATCAACGACACGCATGGCCATCGTGCGGGCGACGCGGTGCTGATCGAAATCGCGGCGCGGCTGCGCCAGTCGACGCGCGAGAAAGACGCGCTGGCGCGCCTGGGCGGCGACGAATTTCTGGTCGGTCTGGGCGCGTTGGAGGATGCCGCGATGGCGGGAAAACTCGCCGAGCGCATGATGGCGCGACTTTTGGCGCCGGTCCTTTTCGACGGCAGGGAATTGGAGGCAGGTTGCAGCGTCGGCATCGCCGTTTATCCCGACGACGCGCGCGATCTGTCCACGCTGATCCAATACGCGGACGAAGCGATGTACGCCGCCAAATCGCGCGGCCGCGGCACCATCCGCCGCTACGCCGACATCGGCGGCGCGTAAGTCACGACGCGCGCGCCAAACCGGCGGCGGGTTTCGTCCCGGCGTCGTAGAGATAGGCGCGCGTCGCCGGCACGGCCGCAACCGAGCGCGACAACTGCGCCTGGAACACGATGTGCCCTTGATAGCGGAACGCGCATTCGCTGCCCGCGAGATAGAATTCGAACATCCGGCAGAAGCGCGCATCGTAGAGCTTCTCGATCTCATCGCGCTGGGCAAGGAAACGCTGGCGCCAATGGCGCAGCGTTTCAGCATAATGCAGCCGCCAGATTTCGATGTCGGTCGCATACATGCCCGTCCGTTCGATCGACGGCAGAGTCTCGGACAAGGCGGGCGAATATCCGCCGGGGAAGATGTATTTTCGGATCCACGGATTGGTGACGCCCGGCCCGTCGGCGCGGCCGATCGAATGCACCAGCGCCACGCCGTCCGGCGTCAGCAGATCGCGGATCGTCGAAAAATACGTGTCGTAATTGGGCACGCCGACATGCTCGAACATGCCGACCGACACGACGCGATCGAAGGGGCCTTTGATCTCGCGATAATCGGCAAGTTCGAAGCGCACACGGTTGGCCACGCCGGCCTCGGCCGCCCGAATGCGCGCATAGTCGAGCTGTTCCTTCGACAAAGTGACGCCCAACACTTCGACGCGCGCTTGCCGGGCGAGGGTGATCGCCAAGCCGCCCCAGCCGCTGCCGATATCCAGCACCCGCTGGCCGTCGCGCAGCAGCAGCTTCTTGGCGATATGGTTCTTCTTGGCAGTTTGCGCTTCCTCCAGCGTCATGTCCGGCCGTTCGAAATACGCGCAGGAATACTGCATGTCGCGGTCGAGGAAGCGGCGATAAAGATCGCGCGACAGATCGTAATGATGCGCCACGTTTCGCCGCGACCTAGCCATTGAATTGAGCTGCTGCAAGGGGCGCAGGATCGGTCCGAAGCGATGGCGCCATTTGTCGAAGGCGCCGCCGGGGAGCGCGATCCCCATATTGCGCGTCACGATTGCGAGCAGATCGTAGATCGTGCCGTTTTCGATCGTCAGCGAGCCGTCCATATAGGCTTCGCCGGCGTATAAGCCGGGATTGAGCCCGAGTTTGAAACCGGTCAACCGATCGGCGATGCGAATGACGACATGCGGTTCGTCGAGCGGGGTCGCGTCGTCGCGCCGCCCGAATTGGGTGCGTGTGCCGCTCGGGTCGATGACCGTGAGTTCACCCGAGCGAACGAAAGGGGCGAGAAATTTCGACAACAACATCGGATCGTCTCCTTGCGCGCGGATGAACGGCGAAAGGGCCGGGAGCCCGTTTGGTCACTTACATTTTGGGGTCGTTCTAAAGTCCTGCAAGGGGCAAGTAAGTCCGAATTCCCACTTACGTATCCGTAAACTTTATTCCGCCCTTCGGAATTCGGGTAAAATGTTCCGCGATATTTCGCAACTGCACAGTTTTCGCTGCGCCGCAAAATCGGTATGGTGCGCCTCCTTTTCCAAGGGACTCCAAGCGCTATGAATATCGACAAAATCTCGATCGGTCCTAACCCGCCGAGCGACGTCCACGTGATCATCGAAGTGCCCGCCGGCGGCGAGCCCGTGAAATACGAGCTCGATAAAGCCTCCGGCGCGCTTTACGTCGACCGCTTCTTGCACACGGCGATGTTTTACCCGGCCAATTATGGCTTCATCCCGCATACGCTGTCCGGCGACGGCGACCCCATCGACGTGATCGTCGTCGGCCCGGCGCGCGTCGTGCCCGGTTCGGTCATCCGTTCGCGCCCGATCGGCGCTTTGCTGATGGAAGACGAGGCGGGGCCGGACGAGAAGATCATCGCAGTGCCGGTCGATAAGTTGCACCCGTTCTACAAGGGTATCAAAGAGTACGACGATCTGCCGCCGATCCTGCTCGAGCAGATCGCCCATTTCTTCAAGCACTACAAAGACTTGGAGAAGAACAAGTGGGTGACGATCGTCAAATGGCTCGATACCAAAGGCGCCGAGCGTTTGATCCGGCAAGGCATCGATCGCGCCAAACGGGCCAAGACGAAACGTCGCGTGCCCGCCAAAAAGTGATGCATTTTAAATAAGTTCTGCGCGATTCTTGATGACTTGCATTGGGATTGGCGGGAAGATCGGTACGAAATCCTAGCTTCGGAGAATTCCGATGGCAGCCAATGGTCTTACCGGTCTTTCCGCCACGTTCTATCCCGTCATCCAGGCGAGCTTGAACAAGCTCGAACAGTTCAAGCAGGTCACGCAGGAAGTGACCGAAAACACCGCGCAGATCATCGCGCGTGGCGTACAAGCGGCGGCGGCGCCCCAAGCGGATACTTCCGAAACGGCGCTTATCGGCCGCGGTCAGAAAGTCGATATTCAAATCTGACGAACTGACGGAATCGGGCGGCGCTTGTAAGCTCTCGCGCATGTCTCGCGTCGTCGTCTTGGGTGCGACCGGTTTCGTCGGCCGCAACATCGCCCTTCATCTCGCCGAAGATCCCGCGTTCGACGTCGTCGCGGTGCGCAACACGCGCGCCACGTGGGCGCATCCGCGCGTCGAATGGCGCCAAGCCGACCTCACGCGCGAAGCCGACGTCACCCGCGCCCTCGATGGCGCCGAGATGATCGTGCACGCCGCCGCCGCAACGGCGGGCGCGGCGGCGCATTTGGCCGATCCGCTGTCGATGGTTGTCGACAATCAGGTGATGAATTCGCGCATCTTTGCGACGGCGCATCGGCTCAACGTGCGCCATCTGCTTTGGTATTCGTGCTCGATCATGTACGCGTCGAAGGATCGAGCGCAAAGCGAGGCCGATTTCGATCCCGCCGCGCCGTTGCACAAAGCCTATGTCGGGGCGGGAACGACCAAAGTTTATTTCGAGCGTATGTGCGCCTGGTACGCAGGGCTGGGCCGTACGCGCTTCACGGTGTTTCGTCATTCCAACGTGTACGGGCCCTACGACAAATTCGATCTCGGCCGCAGCCATATGTTCGGCGCGACCTTGACCAAGGCGCTGACCGCGCGCGACGGCAAGATCGTGCTGTGGGGCGACGGCCGCGAAGGGCGTGACCTGATCCATGCAGATGATCTGGCGCGCGCGACCAAGGCGGCGCTGCTGCGCCAGACAGCACCTTACGCGCTCTACAATATCGGTTCGGGCCTAGCGCTGCCGGTGATCGACATCGCGCGGCGCATCGTGCGCGGAACAGGCCGCGATCTGGCGATCGAGACCGATCCGTCGAAGCCGTCGATCCCGGTTACGATCGCGCTCGACTGCGCGAAGGCCAAAGCCGATCTCGGCTGGGCGCCGCAAGTGGCGCTCGACGACGGGATCGCGCGTACCATCGCGTGGTGGCGCGAGAACTATCCCGCGGGCGAGGGGCCAGCATGAAACTTTCCGTCGTTCTTCCGACGATCTTCGCCGAATTGCTGCCCGGCGCCATCGATGCGGCCAAAGCGGCGGCCGGCGATGTGCCGCACGAGATCGTCGTCGTCTCACCCTTCGATCCCGCACGCGGCGATGTGCGCTGGGTGCAGGAGACCAGCCCGCGCGGGTCGATCGCCGCCGCCAATACCGGCTTCCAAGCCGCGCAAGGGGACGTGGTCGCCCTGGTTTCCGACGATACGCGTCTGACGCCCGGCGCGCTGCTCGCGGCGCTGGGGAAGCTCGAGACGCTACCCGGCGGCATGGTTGGGTTCCCGCGTGTCGTCGGCGGAGAGAACTATATCGGCACGGTGTTCGGTCATTTCTATCCCTATTATTTCGCCGTGCGGCGCGCCGATCTCGACCGCGTGGGTCGGTTCGACGAAGGCTACCGCAAGCACTACGCCGATCCCGATCTTGCGATGAAAATCTGGGTGTCGGGCGGACGCTGCGAAATCCTGCGCGACGCCGCGATCGTCGATATTCCGACGCGCGGCAATGTGGGCGAGGCGCCGGACAAGGCGCTCGGCTCGCGCGAAGCGGATTTCGCGCGGTTCGCCGGCCTTTGGGGAAAGCATTTCGACGCCGCTTGGGGCGTCGAGGAAACCGGAATCAATCTCGATCTCGCGCTCGACCTCGTTCAATTGGCGGGCGGCGACGCCACGACGATCGCGCTGCGCAACCCGGCCAAAATCCTGGATCTGCGGATTTTAAGCGCGCTCAGCCTCGTCGGGCTCAATCACCGGACCAAAATCGGCCTCGGACGGGCCGCGCAAGGCTTGGACTATCTGCGATGGCTGGCCTCCCTCGACCCCAGCCCGGTCAACATCGTGGTCGGGGCCGGCACCAAGGCCTTGTTGGCCAAGCCGTTCTGACCGGCCGGGATTTATCCCGCGCCAAGCGAATGACCCTCGTGATAATCTTTGCCTAAGGTTTCCCTCGTAGAAATGGGGGTATGACCCGCGAATTTACGAGGCGCGCCATGGCGGTACCGCAACGACCTGTTTTTACGGCCGAAAAACATTTCAAGCGCGACATCCGGCCGATCGCCAATGGCCATGCGCCGGAAGCGCCGACGGTCGTCGCCCAAGCCGATCCCGGCACCGCGGCGGCCATTGAATCGTTGCGCGGCGAGATTCAGGATCTTGGGCGCAAGCTCGATGGGTTCCTCAATGTCGATCACACCGAGATCGAGCGCATCCGCAACGAAGTGACCGGCATCGCGTCGCGTATCGAGCAGACGAAGCGTGAAATCGGCGCGCTGCGCCACCCGCTGTCGCAGGAGGATAAGCTCAGCGCGGCGACGTTCGAGCTTTCGTCGGTCGTCTCGCAGACCGAAGAGGCGACGACGCGCATTTTCGACGGCGTGGAAAAGATCGAGGATATCGTTCGCGAACTCAACTCGGTCGGCCTCGACGAATATGCCGCGTCGCGGGTGAATGAAATCGCCGACCAATGCACGGGCATCATCGAAGCTTGCTCGTTCCAGGATTTGACCGGTCAGCGCATCAACAAGGTCGTTCGTACGCTCGCCTTCATCGAAGAGCGCGTTCAGAGCATGCTCGAAATCTGGGGCGCCAACGAAATCGAACGCGAAACCTCGCCCGAAGACGGCGCCACCCATATCGTCGATGAAGGCGCCGGTCTCGTTCTGCACGGTCCGCAGGACCTCGAGAAGACCAACTCCCAGGCGGATATCGACAAGCTGTTCGAATGAGCGACACGCCCGAGACCATTTTGGCCAAAGCGATCCGCGCGGCCGATACGAGGTATTTCTTCGAGAACTACACGAAGCAAGCGGTCGCCGCGATCCAGGCTTTGGAAAAGGCCGGCTACGCCATCGTGCCGAAATACCCGACGCGCGACATGCACGAGGCGGCGAAGAAAGCCATCGTCTACGGCCAGCGCAAACCCGGCGAAGTCATCGGCCCGATCTGGAGCGCGATGATCGATGCCGCTCCCGGCCCGTATCAAGACTGAAATTCAGCGCCGCGTTTCTTCCGGCGGCCGCGGCATGCGCGGACGTTCCGATGCGGGGCCGCGCGTCATGGTGCCGGGATTTCGCGCGACAGCGATCGCGTATCCGTAGGCGAGGGAACGGCCGTTGGCATCGAGCGCCAATACTTCGACGCGATATTGCGACGCCGAGGTTTCGCCGACGCACGGCGCGCGATACTCCGCATAGCTGCCTTCCGCGATCCGGCCGGGTGTCGCCGCCGGCGTTTCGTACTCGAATGTCGGCGCGATCAACACGCTGACATTTGTGTAGCGCACGCGATAACGCGCGGCATTCGCTGGCGCGCGATCGAGTTCGATCGGCGGCGACACGCCGAGCGAGCATACATGGTCCGGGCCGAAGAAAGTGCGCACGCCCATGCGCGGCACGTCCGTCGGACCGGGTTGGAACGGCGCGCACGCCGCCATGAGCAGCGACGTACCGGCGAGGATGAGGGTTTTCAGACGCATCGCACTGTTCTACCTTGCCCCACGGATTCTTCAACTTCTCTCGATTTCAGCGGTTTATGTCAGATATCGATACGATCGATTGCGCCGTCGTCGGGGCGGGTGTCGTGGGACTGGCCGTGGCGCGCGAATTGGCGTTGGCCGGGCGCGAGGTGGTGGTGCTGGAGGCGGCCGATGCGATCGGCACCGAAACCTCCTCGCGCAACAGCGAAGTCATCCATGCCGGGCTTTATTACCCAACCGGCAGTCTCAAGGCGAAACATTGCGTCGCCGGCAAGAAATTCATCTACCAATTTTGTGCCGAGCGCGGCATCCGCGCTTGGAATTGCGGCAAGCTGGTCGTCGCGAGTTCGACGGCCGAAGTCGCCTATCTCGAAAAACTCAAGAAGCAGGGCGAGGCGAACGGCGTCGACGATTTGGAACTGATCGACGGCGACGAAGCGCGCAAGATCGAGCCGCTTCTGTCCTGCCACGCGGCGTTGCGCTCACCCTCGACCGGCGTCGTGGACAGCCACGCGATGATGCTGGCTTTTCAAGGCGACGCGGAGGCCCATGGCGCCGCTTTCGCCTTCGAAACGCCGGTCCTTGGCGGCCAAGTCGCCAATGACGGCATCATTTTGCAGACGGGCGGGGCCGCGCCGATGCGCCTCAAAGCCTCGCTGGTCGTCAATGCCGCGGGGCTGGGCGCCAACAAGCTGGGTCGCGCCATCGCCGGCATTCCGCCCGAGACCGTGCCGCCGCTTTATTACGCGAAGGGCAATTACTTTTCCTTGCAAGGCAAGTCGCCGTTTTCGCGGTTGATCTATCCGGTCCCGGCACCGGGCGGGTTGGGCGTGCATATCACCGTCGATCTTGCCGGGCAGGCGCGCTTCGGCCCGGACGTCGAGTGGATCGACGAAATCGACTTCGACGTCGATCCGTCGCGCTGCGACAGTTTCTACGCCGAGATCCGCAAATATTGGCCCGGCCTGAAGGATGGCGCGCTGGTGCCCGCCTATTCGGGGATCCGGCCGAAGATCGTGCCGGCCGGTGCCGCCAATCCCGACTTCGTCATCCAAGGCCCGGAAACGCACGGCGTGCCGGGGCTGATCGCGTTGTACGGAATTGAATCGCCAGGGCTCACAAGCTCGGCTTCGATCGGCGCCGAAGTGGCGCGCATCGCGGCGGCAATACGCTGACGAAGAACAAACGAAGGGAACGCAAGATGGTCGATCTACCGGTCAACGCCTTCAAGAAGGCCCTGAAAGAGGGCCGCCCGCAAATCGGATTGTGGAGCGCCTTGTGCTCGCCGATGGCGGCCGACGCGATCGCCGATGCCGGGTTCGACTGGATCCTGATCGATACCGAGCATTCGCCCAACGAACCGCCGGACGTGCTGGCGATCCAGCGCGCGCTGCGCGGCGGGTCGGCCACGCCGATCGTGCGCCCGGCCTGGAACGATCCCGTGCTGTTCAAGCGCCTGCTCGACATCGGCATGCAGTCCTTGCTTGTTCCGTTCGTTCAGAACGCCGACGAGGCGCGCAAAGCCGTCGCCGCGACGCGCTATCCGCCGGCCGGCATTCGCGGCGTCGCGACGTCGACCGTCGCGGGCCGTTTCGGGCGCATCAAGGACTATCTCAAGACCGCGCACGAGCAGATCTGCGTGCTGGTGCAGGTCGAAACCGTCGAAGCGCTGAAACGTCTGCCGGAGATCGCGGCGGTCGACGGCGTGGATGGCGTATTCATCGGGCCGTCGGATCTGGCCGCATCGATGGGCCATCTCGGCAATCCGACGCACCCTGAGGTGCAAGCGGCGATTTCCTCGGCCGTCGGCCCGATCCGCAAGGCGGGCAAAGCGGCGGGTTATCTCACCTCGAACGAGGAGGAGGCGAAAAAGCGCCTCGCCGAAGGTTTCCAATTCGTCGCCGTGGGGGCCGATATGGGCATCCTGGCGCGCGGCGCCGACGCACTGGTCAAGCGCTTCAAGGAGTAACACGTCATGGCGAACAAACCCGATTGCATCGCTTTGACGACCTTGCGCGCCTTGCCCTGGTCGCGTCTCGAAGCGGAATTCAATGTTCTGGTCGCGCCGACGGCGCCGGCCGAGCGCATGGCCTTCATTAAGGCGCATCCCGACACGCGTTTTGTCGCTGCGAGCGGCGGCTGGGTTCCGGCGGAAGTCTTCCAGGCGCTGCCCAAGCTCGAAATCGTGTCGTGTTTCGGCGTGGGCTATGACGGCGTGGATATCGCGGCCGCCAAGGCCGCGAAGGTGCCCGTGACCAACACGCCCGATGTGCTGAACGATTGCGTCGCCGATACGACGATGGGGCTGGTGCTCGGCGCCATGCGCAAGCTGCCCCAAGCCGATCGCTTCGTGCGCGACGGCAGCTGGTTGAAGGGCGGGCAAGCGCTGACCACCTCCGTCCATCACAAGAAAATGGGCATCGCGGGGCTGGGACGCATCGGCAAAACGATCGCCAAGCGCGCGCAAGGCTTCGATATGGAAATCGCCTATTACGGGCGTTCGAAGCAAGCCGACGTGCCGTTCAAGTATTTCGCGGATATCGCCGATATGGCGGCGTGGTGCGACGTGCTGGTCGTGATTACGCCGGGCGGCGCGGCGACGCGCAACATGATCGACTCGCGCGTGTTGAAGGCGCTGGGGCCGAAAGGCTATCTCGTCAACATCTCGCGCGGCTCGGTCGTGGACGAGCCCGCGTTGATCGAAGCGCTCAAGACCGGCGCTATCGCGGGGGCCGGGCTCGACGTGTTCGCCGACGAACCGCGCGTGCCGGAGGCGTTGCTCGCCCTCGACAACGTGGCACTCGCCCCGCATGTGGGTTCCGCGACCAACGAAACGCGCGACGCGATGGGCAATCTCGTCGTCGACAACCTGATCGCCGTGAAGAACGGCAAGAAACCGCTCACGCCGGTCTACTAAGGCGTTTCGTCGGGGATCGCGCCCGTCGCGGCGCGATCCTCCAGCGCCGCGCGCTCGCGCAAGATCCAAGCGCCCGCCGCCAAAAAGATCGGCGCCAGAAACCACGCGCCGAAGGCGAAGGGCAGCAACATGAACTCCGCCAGCGTCGCCCAGAATATCCGGCGACGCAGATTGCCGGGCGGCGGCGGCGCGAAAAGCCGCAAGCTCCACGCTTCGCCAAGCGCGCGCAATGTCCATAGACGCAGCGCCAACACCGGCGCGAAGGCGATCAACGCCGGCCACCACAGCGCGCGCGTCTCGACGGCGGCATAGGTCAGCGCGAACAACCACGCGCCATATAGGATCGCGAGGCGCTGGTGATTGCCGCGCCCGTATTCGACCGCACCCGAAGCCGCATGAATTTCGGCGTTGCGCCGCGCCCGCGAATATTCGATCAGGCGCAGCAGCAGCAAAGCGCCGATCGCGAATTGCGCGTCGCCTGCGGCGGTGTCGAAGAAGCGCTCCATGCCGTCCTTATCTCACGCTTGCGGCATGGCGGGGAGAGGCACAAAATCGCCACCATGTTCGAAGGCTTCGAGGCGGGGATTACCCGCGTGGGCGATGTCGATATCTTCCGGCGCATCGGCGGCAAAGGCCCGCCTGTGCTGCTGCTGCACGGCTATCCGCAGACGCATTTGATGTGGCACAAAGTGGCGCCGTCGCTCGCCCAGCGCTTCACGGTGATCTGCCCCGATTTGCGCGGCTATGGCGCATCTGCGAAGCCGGTGCCGGACCCCGAAAACCTGCTTTATTCGAAACGCGCGATGGCGGCCGACATGGTCGGGCTGATGGCCGCGCTCGGCTTCGAGACATTCGCCGTCGCGGGGCACGATCGCGGCGGGCGTGTCGCCTATCGTTTGGCGCTCGACCATCCGGAACTGGTGACGAAGATCGCGACGCTCGACATCGTGCCCACGCTTTCCAATTGGAATCGCATGGCCGATATGGCCATCGGGTTGCGCACCTATCATTGGTATTTCCTGGCGCAATCGGGCGGATTGCCCGAGCGCATGATCGCCGCCGATCCGGATGGATATCTCGAATACACGATCCGATCCTGGGTGAAGGATTTCGACGCGATCGGCGAGGACGCGATGCGCGCCTATAAATCTGCGTTCCGCGATCCGGCCGCGATCGCAGCGGCATGCGCCGATTATCGCGCCGGCGCGACGACCGATGTCGAGCACGACCGCGCCGTGCTCGGCACGCGCAAGATCGCGGCCCCCTTGCTCGCCTTATGGGGCGGGAAGGGGCTTGCGAGCGACAAAGGCGGTCAGATCGACATCTGGAAACAATGGGCCGACGACGTGCGCGGCAAGCAATTCGCTTGCGGGCATTTTCTGGCCGAGGAAGCGCCGCTCGAAACCATCGAAGCGCTGCTCGATTTCTTCTAACCCGTCCGCGCCAGTTTGAACGCGGCGTCGCGCTCGAACAGATAAAGCAGCGTGCGCACCGCCTTGCCGCGCGGGCTGTCGAGTGTGGGGTCGGCTTCGAGCAGCACGCGCGCGTCGTCGCGCGCGATCTCCAGCAAATCGGCGTGCGCCGCCAAATCGGCCAGGCGGAATTGCGGCAGACCCGATTGCTTGGTGCCGAGGACCTCGCCGGCCCCGCGCAAACGCAGATCTTCCTCGGCGATGCGGAATCCGTCTTCGGTTTCGCGCAGGATTTCGAGCCGTGCTTTCGCCGTCTGGCCCAAAGGCTGGCCATAGAGCAGCACGCAAGAAGATTCCGCGGCACCGCGCCCGACGCGCCCGCGCAGCTGATGCAACTGCGCAAGGCCGAATCGTTCGGCGTGTTCGATCACCATGACGGTCGCGGAAGGCACGTTGACGCCGACTTCGATCACCGTCGTCGCGACCAGCACGCCGGGCGGGCCGTTGACGAAGGCTTCCATCGCCGCGTCTTTTTGCGCGGGCTTCAGCTTGCCGTGAATGAGATGGACACGGCCTTCGCCGAAACGCGCGGTCAAATCCGCATGGCGCTCGGTCGCGGCGGCGAGGTCGACGACTTCCGATTCATCGACCAACGGGCAGACCCAATAGACGCGGGCCCCCTTGTCGATCAGGCCGCGTACGCGCTCGACGACTTCGTCCATACGTTCCAGCGGCAAGGCGACGGTCTTCACGGGTTTTCTGCCCGGCGGCTTCTCGGTGAGTTTGGAGACGTCCATGTCGCCATAGGCGCACATGACCAGCGTGCGCGGGATCGGCGTGGCGGTCATGATCAGCGTATCCACGCCGCCTTCTTCCGAAGCACCTTTTGCGGCGAAGGCCACGCGCTGATGCACGCCGAAGCGATGCTGTTCGTCGATGACAGCGAGACCGAGATTGTCGAACGCGACGTCGTCCTCGAACAACGCATGCGTGCCGACGACGACGGAAATCTGGCCGGCGGCGAGGCGTTCGAGCGTGGCTTGCTTGACCTTGCCCTTGTCGCGGCCCGTGAGCACCGCGACCTCGATCCCGGCGGCTTCGGCCAGCGGCAGGATCGTTTCGTAATGCTGCCTGGCGAGGATTTCGGTCGGCGCCATCAGCGCGGCCTGATAGCCCGCTTCGATCGCCGTCAGCATCGCCAAGAAAGCCACGACGGTTTTGCCGCTGCCCACATCGCCTTGCAGCAGGCGCTGCATGCGGCCGGGGGCGCCCATATCGCCCAGGATTTCGGAAAGCGCGACCGTCTGGCTGCCGGTGAGTTTGAAGGGTAGGGCGGCAAGCACCTTCTCGCGCAAACGCCCATCGCCTTTGACGCTGCGTCCCGGCCGGCGCTTGTCGCGTGCGCGCACCAGCGCCAGGGCAAGCTGATTGGCGAACAGCTCGTCATAGGCCAAACGGCTACGCACGACCGTACCGGGCTGCGTATCCGTGTTTTCCTTGGGCGCATGGGCTTGCGTCAGGGCCGCGCGCCAAGTTGGCCAGCCGCGCTGCGCCACGAGGTTCTTATCGGCCCATTCGGGCAGTTCGGGCACTTTGGCGACGGCCGCTTTGATCGCTTTGAGGAGCACTTTGGGCGATAGGCCCGCCGTCAGACCATAGGTCGGTTCGACCGTCGCGATCGCCTCGAACTGCTCGGGCGGGGCGACATGGTCGGGATGCGGCATCTGCACGCCATCGCGATAACGCTCGATCTTGCCGCTGACCACGCGGTCCGCGCCGACGGGCAACAGCTTTTCGAGGTAATCGCCCTTGGCGTGGAAATAGACGAGGTCGATCTCGCCGCTGGCATCCTCGCAGCGCACCTTGTAGGGCATGCCCCGGCGGCGCGAGGGAAAATGCTCGGTTACCCGCACACGCAGCGTGACAACCGCACCTTCGGGCGCGTCGGCGATGGCGGGCGAGAAGCGGCGATCGACCAGACCGGTCGGCAAATGCCATAGAAGATCGACGAGATGCGGGCCCGCCGCGCGCTCGACCAAGGCGGCGATCTTCGGCCCCAGACCCGGCAGGGTTTTGATGTCGGCGAAAAGCGGAAAAAGAATCGACGGACGCATAATGGCGGGCAGGGTGACAGGAAGCCCCAGCAGGCGCTATACCCATGCCCCGATTCCGGCCGAGCTGCCATCATGTCCGAAGCGATCGAAATCCGCCGCAAGCGCTTGATCCATCGCAGCCTTTACACGGGCATGAAGGAGACCGATATCCTGCTCGGCGCCTTCGCCAAGGCCCATTTGCCTGGCTTCGACGAGGGGCAACTCGATCGCTACGAAACCCTGTTGGAAGCGGGCGATCCGGTCATTCTGGATTGGGCGTTGGGCCGCGAAGAACCGCCGCCCGAATTCGATACCGATGTACTGAAGCTCCTTCGTAACTTTAAACTCGTACCATAACGCTTTGCTTTTGCTTTCATTCAGCTCTGAAATTGGTCGTGGCAAGCGCCTCGACCTGTTGGGCGCGCCGCCGGGCGTCGACGCCGCCGCTTTGGCCGCGTTGGCGCGCCAGGGCAACGACGTGCTGCATATCGCGCGCGACGATGCGCGCATGTCGCAATTGCTGGAAGGTTTGCGTTTCTTCCAAGCCCCGGCGACCGTGATCTCGTTCCCCGCCTGGGATTGCTTGCCCTACGACCGCGTGTCGCCGAACAGCGAAGTCGTCAGCCGGCGCCTGGACGCGCTGGTCGATCTCGCCCAGCCACTGGACGCGGGCAAGGGGCGGCGGATCGTTCTGACGACCGTCAACGCGATCACCCAGCGCGTGCCCGCCAAAGCGCAATTCGCCCGCGCGATGTTCCGCGCCGAAACCGGCGGCAAGCTGCGTTTGGATGCTTTGCTCGCCTTCCTGGTGCGCGACGGCTATCGCAAGGCCGAAACTGTGCGCGAGCCCGGCGAGTACGCGCTGCGCGGCGGCATCGTCGATCTGTTCCCGCCGGGCTTGGCCGAGCCCGTGCGTCTCGATCTGTTCGGCGACACGCTCGAAGCGATCCGCCGCTTCGACCCGATGACGCAGAAGAGTACTGGCCGCCTTGACGGTTTCGCGCTGAAGCCGGTCAGCGAAGTGCTGCTCGATCCCGCATCGATCGAGCGGTTCCGCACCGGTTATCGCGACAATTTCGGTGCACCTTCGCCGACCGACGCGCTTTATGAATCGGTTTCGGCGGGGCAGCGTTACGGCGGCTTCGAACATTGGCTGCCGCTGTTCCACGAAAAGCTGGAAACGCTGTTCGATTATCTGCCCGAGGCGGTCGTGACGCTCGATCCGCAAGCGGAGGAAGCCGCCGCGTCGCGCTTCGAGCAGATTCAGGAATTCCACGACGCACGCGCTTTGGCCCGCGAAGCCTTCTCGAAGGGTAAAAACGCCGATCGCTTCGGCGAAAGCGCTTCGGCCTATAACCCGTTGCCGCCGGACGCCCTGTATCTCGATCCTAAAGAATGGCGTGGCGTGCTGGCCGCGCGCGCGACCGTGGCGTTGTCGCCGTTCTCGAAAGCGCCGGGCGCGCAAGGCCTGGATGCGGGTGGCAAAACGGGCGTGGATTTCTCGGCCGATCGCGCCAAAGCCGCCGACACCAATTTGTTCGACGCGGTGCGCGCACGCGTCGCCGCCGAGCGCGCCGCCGGCAAACGCGTGCTGGTCTGCGCCTATTCGGCCGGATCGCGCGAACGGCTCGCGCATTTGATGCACGAGCACGGCCTGACCGAGACGGCCGTGGTGAAGAATTGGGGCGACGTCGAAAAACTGCCCCCGCAAGTCGTCGCGACGACCGTGTTCGGGCTGGAGAACGGCTTCCAGACTGCAACCGTCGCTGCGATTACCGAGCAGGATATTCTCGGTGACCGTCTGGTGCGCGCCGCGCGCAAGCGCCGCCGGCCCGAGAATTTCCTGACCGAAGCCTCGGCGCTCGCCGAAGGCGATCTGGTCGTGCATGTCGATCACGGTATCGGGCGTTACGACGGCCTCGTGACCATCGAGGTCGCGAACGCGCCGCATGATTGCCTGCGCATTCTCTACGCCGACAACGACAAGCTGTTCGTTCCCGTCGAGAATATCGACACGCTGACGCGCTACGGCTCCGAAGACGCCGGCGCGATGCTCGACAAGCTCGGCGGGGCGGGGTGGCAGGCGCGAAAGTCGAAGGTCAAGAAGCGGATCGCGGATATCGCGAACCATCTGATCAAGCTTGCCGCCGAACGCCAGATGCGCGAGGCCGAGCGCTTCACGATCCCCGAAGGTTTGTTCGACGAATTCTGCGCGCGCTTCCCCTTCCAGGAAACCGAGGATCAGGCGCGCGCGATTTCCGACGCGATCGAGGATTTGGGGGCGGGCAAGCCGATGGATCGGCTTGTGTGCGGCGATGTGGGCTTCGGCAAAACCGAAGTCGCCTTGCGCGCGGCCTTCGTCGCGGCGATGTCGGGCGTGCAGGTTGCGGTCGTGGTGCCGACCACGCTGCTGGCGCGCCAGCATTTTCGCAATTTCACGCGGCGCTTCGAAGGTTTCCCGATCCGCATCGCGCAACTGTCGCGCCTCGTTTCGGCCAAGGATCAAGCGCAAGCGCGCGCCGACGCGGAATCGGGCGCGGTCGAGATCGTCGTCGGCACGACCGCTTTGCTGGCCAAGGGCGTCAAATTCCGCCATCTCGGCCTCGTGATCGTCGACGAGGAACAGCATTTCGGCGTGGCGCAGAAGGAACGTCTCAAAGAGATGCGTTCCGACGTGCATGTGCTGACGCTAACGGCCACGCCGATCCCGCGCACGCTGCAAATGGCGCTGACGGGCGTGCGCGATTTGTCGCTGATCGCGTCGCCGCCGGTCGATCGCTTGGCGGTGCGCAGCTTCGTGCTGCCTTTCGATCCCGTCGTGATCCGCGAAGCGATTTTGCGCGAGAAGTTCCGCGGCGGGCAGGTGTTCTACGTCGTGCCGCGCATCGAGGATTTGGGCGCGGTGCGCGAGCGTCTGGAAACGCTCGTGCCCGAGTGCAAGGTCGCGATCGCGCACGGACAATTGCCGCCGACGCAGATCGAGAACGTCATGTCGGCCTTCGTTGACGGCACCTACGACATCCTGCTGTCGACCAACATCGTGGAAAGCGGCCTCGACATACCGACCGCGAACACGATCATCCTGCATCGCGCCGATATGTTCGGCCTTGCCCAGCTTTATCAGCTGCGCGGCCGCGTTGGCCGCTCGAAGCTGCGCGCCTACGCCTATTTCACCGTGCCCGGCGACCGCGTGCTGACCCAGGCGGCGCAAAAGCGCCTCGAAGTCATGCAGACGCTCGACAGCCTGGGCGCGGGGTTCCAGCTCGCGTCCTACGATCTCGACATTCGCGGGGCGGGCAATCTGCTGGGCGAGGAACAATCGGGCCATATCAAGGAAGTCGGCGTCGAGCTCTACCAGCAGCTTCTGGAAGAGGCCGTACGTCAGGCGAAATCGCGCGGCGCCAAGGGCGAGGATGGCGCTGCCGACGAATGGTCGCCGCAGATCGGCATGGGCATGCCGGTGCTGATCCCCGAGACTTACGTGCAGGATCTGACCGTGCGCCTGGGCCTCTATCGCCGCGTGGCGACGCTGGCCGAGCGCAGCGAGATCGACGCTTTCGCCGCCGAACTCGTCGATCGTTTCGGCCCGATGCCCGACGAAGTGCGCAACCTGCTCGACATTATCGAACTCAAGCGCCTGTGCCGTGCGGCGGGCGTCGACAAGGTCGATGCGGGCCCGAAGGGCGCCGTGCTGGGCTTCCGCCGCAACAAATTCGCGCGGCCCGAGAAGCTCGTCGATTTGATGATGAAGCAGCCGCAGCTCGTGAAGCTGCGGCCCGATCACAAGCTCGTCTATATGCGCGCTTGGGATACGGGCGCGGAGCGACTGAAAGGCATGCGCAAATTCCTGGGCGAGCTCGCGAAGCTAGCGGCCTGACGTATCGGCCGCGTAAGCTACGCGGATGCTCGCCGACTCCCATGCGGAATCTTCCGATAAAATCCTCGAAGCCCTGGACACGCGCGTCGAGGGCTTGACGGCGCAAGCGGCGAAGTCGCGCCTCGAGAAATTCGGTCCCAACGCATTGGTCGATCGCGAACGGCCGGGCGCCGCGGCGCGGTTCCTGCGGCAGTTCCACAATGTGCTGGTCTATGTGCTGCTGGTCAGCGGCGTCATCGTGCTGGCTTTGGGCCACTATATCGACGCGGGCGTGATTCTCGTCGTGGTCGTCGCCAACGCGGTTGTCGGTTTCGTCCAAGAGGGCAAAGCGGAGGACGCGCTTGCCGCGATCCGCGCGATGGCGGCCCCCGGCGCCAATGTCCTGCGCGACGGCAAGCGGGTATCGCTGCCGGTGCGCGATGTCGTGCCGGGCGACATCGTGCTGCTCGAAGCGGGCGATCACGTTCCCGCCGATCTGCGTTTGCTGCGCGCCAGCCGGTTGACGATCGAAGAAGCCGCGCTGACGGGTGAGTCGGTGCCGGTCGTGAAATCGGCCGATCCTGTCGCCCCGGAAACGCCGCTGGCCGAACGCGCGTCGATGGCCTATGCGGGCACCTTGGTCGCCGCGGGCACGGGGGCGGGCGTCGCGGTCGCGACGGGCGCGGCCAGCGAGCTTGGCAAGATCGGCCGTCTGGTCAGCGATATCGACGATACGCCATCACCCTTGGTCAAACGCATGGACGCGTTCGGCCGCCAGATCACGACCATGATCCTGGCATGCGCCGCGATCGTCTTCGCCGTCGGCACCT
The DNA here is from genome assembly GCA_014444615.1 of Tagaea sp. CACIAM 22H2. Taxonomy (GTDB): domain Bacteria; phylum Pseudomonadota; class Alphaproteobacteria; order CACIAM-22H2; family CACIAM-22H2; genus Tagaea. The sequence continues at coordinate 26,125 of PVXE01000028.1, forward strand.
TCGGCCATGGCGCATCACTGGACGAAACTTTCCTCGCCGTCGTCGGGTTAGCCGTCGCGGCCATTCCTGAAGGGTTGCCGGCGGTGCTCACCATCGTGCTCGCCATCGGCGTGCGCCGAATGGCCAAACGCAACGCCATCGTGCGCCGCTTGCCGGTCGTCGAGACGCTGGGCTCGGTCGGCGTGATCTGCACGGACAAGACCGGCACGCTGACGCGCAACGAAATGCATGTGGCGGACGCCGCCGGCGACCGCTCCGGAATCGCAATGGCGGCCGTTCTGTGCAACGACGCCGACGTGAAGGACGGCAAGATCGCCGGCGATCCGATGGAAGGTGCATTGCTCCATTGGGCGCGGAGCCAAGGCCTCGACATTGTCGAAATTCGCGCGGTGCATCGCCGCGTCGACGAAATGCCGTTCGATTCCGCGCATCGCTACATGCTCACACGCCAAGCCGACGGCACGGCGTGGATCAAAGGCGCGCCCGAAGCCGTGCTCGCCATGTGTCCGGGGACGGATATCGACCATTGGCGAAAGACGATCGACGCGCAGGCGGACGAGGGCCGCCGCGTGCTGGGCTTCGCCACGCAAGGTCCGGGCGATGCCGCGCCACGCTTCTTGGGGCTCGTCGGCTTCGTCGATCCGCCGCGCGACGCGGCGAAGGAGGCGGTCGCCGCCTGCCGTTCCGCCGGCATCCAGATCAAGATGATCACCGGCGATCACGCGCGAACCGCATCGGCGATCGCGCGGGAGTTGAATCTCGCCGACGATCCGAAAGCGATCGAAGGCCGCGATCTTGCCGGGCTCGATACGGCCAAGCTCGCCCAAGTCGCGAATGACTGCGCGGTCTTCGCGCGCGCGAGCCCGGAGGACAAGCTGCGCTTGGTCGATGCGCTGCAAAGCCAGGGCAAGGTCGTGGCGATGACCGGCGACGGCGTGAACGATGCGCCCGCGTTGAAGCGCGCGGATATCGGCGTCGCGATGGGCCGCAAAGGCACGCATGCCGCGAAGGAAGCGGCGGGGATCGTCCTTGCCGACGACGATTTTTCCACCATCGTCGCGGCGGTGCGCGAAGGCCGCACGGTCTACGACAATATCCGCAAGGTCGTCGTGTGGATGCTGCCGACGAATGGCGGCGAGGCGCTGCTGGTGGCGCTGGCCGTATTGTTCGGTGCCGCACTGCCGATCACGCCGGTGCAGATTCTTTGGGTCAATCTGGTGACCGAAGGCGCGCTGGGCTTGGCGCTGGCTTTCGAACCCGGCGAACCGGGCGCGATGCGCCGGCCGCCGCGCGATCCCAAGGAGAATTTGGTCGGCAGCGAACTCGTATGGCGCATCGTCTCGGTATCGATCGCGATGGCGCTCGGGACTTTCGCCGTGCACGCATGGGCGCTGGATGCGGGTTACGATGCGGCCGTGGCGCGTACCGTCGCGGTCAATACGATCGTCTTCATGCAAATCGGTTATCTGTTTTCGGTACGCTATGCCCACGGCCCGGCGCTGACGGTCGAGGGCCTCAAAGGCACGAACGCGGTTTGGATCGGCGTGTCGATCTGCCTTGCCGCGCAGGTGGCGTTCACCTATGCGCCGGCCGCGCACACGGTCTTCGGATCGGCGCCGTTGGACGCGCGCGCGATGATTGTCTGTGTGGCCGCGGCGGCAGCCCTGTTCATCCTGGCGGAGGCGGACAAGCTGTTGCGCCGGGCTTTGCGGAAACGTTAGGCGTTTTCGCGTTCGGCGCGCACCCGCGCGAAGACTTGGGCAAAGGCCTCCGGCGACTGCGCGCCCGAGATCGCGTATTTGCGCTCGACGATGAAGCAGGGCACGCCCTGCACGCCGATCTGGCGCGCAAAGTCGATCGCCTCGAGCGTTTCGGCTTCATCGTCCGTGCCATCGAGATATGCGGCGACATCCGCCGTATCCATGCCCAGCGCGCCGGCAATGCCCGCGAGCGTGGCGGTGTCGCCCACGTCCTGCCCGCGCATGAAATAGCCGGTGAACAGCGCCTCGACCAACTGGTCTTGAAGGCCCTTCGCTTCGGCGTACTTGATCAGGCGATGCGCCTTCAGCGTATTGGGCGCACGTTTGATCGCGTCGAAATCGAAGGGGATGCCTTCCTCCAAGCCAATCGCGGTCAGGCGCTTGTGGATTTCGGCGATCCGTTCCTCACCGAATTTGGCGCGCATATATTCCCGCCGATCCATGCCGTCGGGCGGCAAATCGGGGTTGAGCTGGTAGGGCCGCCAGCCGACGACGATTTCGCCGGGCGCTTCGGCGGCAAGGGCGCGTTCCAGACGGCGCTTGCCGACGAAACACCAGGGACAGACGACGTCGGAAACGATATCGATGCGGATCATGAGAAGAACTTAGCACCCTCGCGGTTGACGGGCGAGGGGGACGGGCCCGACAATCACCGCCGACAGGGAGATTGCCCGTGGCCGCGAAAAGCAAGCCTGATCCGTACGAACTCGATCTCGGTAAAACCCGCGCAAATTATGCGCAATTGACGCCGCTGACCTTTCTGTTTCGCACCGCCGCGACCTATCCCAAGAAAACGGCGGCGATCCACGGGCGCACGACGATCACCTATGCGGCGATGGCGTCGCGCGTGCGCCGTTTTGCCTCGGCACTGGTCAAGCGCGGCGTGAAGAAAGGCGATACGGTTGCGATTTTGGCGCCGAATATTCCGGCGATGCTGGAAGCGCATTATGCCGTGCCGTTGGCGGGTGCGATCCTCAATCCGCTGAACTATCGCCTCGACGCCGCGACAATCGCCTTCATCCTCGATCACGCGAACGCCAAGGTGCTGCTGGTCGACCGCGAGTTTTCCGCCACGGCCGACGCGGCTTTGCGCCAGTGCAAGGCCAAGCCGCTGGTGGTCGACATCGACGATCCCGAATATGACGGGGCAGGGGCGAAGCTCGGCGCCGTCGAGTACGAGGATTTCCTGACCCAGGGCGAGCCCGATTATCCCGGCCGCTGGCCGGAGGACGAATGGCAAGCGATCTGCCTGCTTTATACGTCCGGCACGACGGGCGATCCCAAGGGCGTCGTCTATCACCATCGCGGCGCGTATCTGAACGCGCTGGGCAACGCGCTCGCCTTCGGGCTGCGGCCGGAAAGCGTGTATCTGTGGACGCTGCCGATGTTCCATTGCTCGGGCTGGAGCTACACCTGGGCCGCGACCGCGCTGGGTTCGACGCATATCTGCCTGCGCCGTGTCGATCCGGCGTTGATTTTCCCGGCGATCGCGACCCACAAGGTCACGCATATGTGCGGCGCGCCGATCGTGCTCAATCTGCTCGCCCATGCGCCGACCGACGTAAAGCGCAAACTGCCCCATCAAGTGGAGGTCGCCACGGGCGGTGCCGCCCCGCCCTCGGCGATCATCGCAAGCATGGAGGAACTCGGCTTTCGCGTGACGCATCTTTACGGCCTCACCGAAAGCTACGGCCCCGCGACGATCTGCGAATGGCAGCCGGGCTGGGCAGAACTGCCGCTCGATCAGCGCGCACGCCTGATCTCTCGCCAGGGTGTTCGCTACATCACGGCCGACGACCTGACCGTGCGCGACGCCGATACGGGCGAGGAAGTGCCCAGCGACGGCAAAACGCTTGGCGAGATTTGCCTGCGCGGCAACACGATTATGAAGGGCTATCTCAAAAATCCGAAAGCCACGCGCAAGGCGTTTCGCGGCGGCTGGTTTTGGACCGGGGATCTCGCCGTGCGTCACCCCGACGGCTATGTCGAGGTCAAAGACCGATCGAAAGACATCATCATTTCGGGCGGCGAAAATATTTCGTCGCTGGAGGTCGAAGAAGCGCTCTACAAACATCCCGCGATCATGGAGGCGGCGGTCGTGGCGAAGCCCGACGCCAAATGGGGCGAAACGCCCTGCGCCTTCGTGACGCTGAAGCCGGGCGTTTCGCCGGTCGCGGCCAAGGAAATTTCCGATTGGCTGCGCGGGCGGATCGCGGGCTACAAAGTGCCAAGATTCGTGGTGTTCGGCCCGCTGCCGAAAACCTCGACCGGCAAGATCCAGAAATTCACGCTGCGCGAGCGTGCGAAGGACATCAAGTGAGCGCGATCTTCGACCTGACCGGTAAGGTCGCGCTCGTCACCGGCGCTTCGTCGGGGCTGGGCGCCCATATGGCCAAGACGCTGGCCAAAGCAGGGGCGAAAGTTGCCATCGCCGCGCGGCGCGTCGATCGGCTTGAAGCGCTCGCGGCCGAGATCGCTGCCGCCGGGGGCCGGGCTTTGCCCGTCGCGATGGATGTGACCGATGCGCAAAGCGTAACCCGCGCCTTCGACGAAGCGGAGACTGAACTCGGCGCGCTTGGCGTTGTGGTCAACAATGCCGGGATCGCGCGGAAAGAGAACGCGACCGCGATCGACGATCCAGCCTGGCGCGAAACACTGGCGACGAATCTCGACGGCGCCAATCTGGTGGCGCGCGCGGCCCTCGCCGCATTCCGCAAGCATGGCCATGGCGGGTCACTGATCAATATCGCGTCGATCTTGGGCTTGCGCGTGTCGGCGCGCGTGCCCGCCTATTCGGCGGCGAAGGCGGCGCTGATCAGTCTGACCCAAACGCTGGCGCTGATCGCGGCGAAGGACGGTATCCGCGTCAACGCCATCGCGCCGGGGTATATCGAAACCGACCTCAATCGCGAGTATCTGAATTCTCCGGCGGGCGCCAAAATGGTCGAGCGCGTGGCGATAGGCCGCTTCGGCCGCCCCGAAGACCTCGACGGCGCATTGCTGTTGCTTGCCGCCGATGCCGGGCGCTACATGACGGGCTCGGTTCTGGTCGTCGATGGCGGGCATACGCTGTCGTTTCTCTAAGGGAGTTGCCGAAACTATGATCGTTGATGTCCGCACCTATACGGCGCAGCCCGGCCTCGTGCCGAAATATTTCGCCGACTACTCAGCCCAAGCCTTCGCGACGCAGACCAAGCATCTTGGCAATCCGCTCGGCTACTACATGGTCGAAACGGGTGTGGTGAACACCGTCGTCCATCTCTGGGGCTATAAGGATATCGCCGAGCGGCAAGCCAAGCGCGACGCGCTTTACGCCGATCCGGCCTGGACGGCCTGGATGAAAGAAAACGCCGGCACGTTCGTGGCGCAGAACAACACGATCATGAAGAACGTGCCGTTCTGGCCGGCCGAGGGGCACGGGCAGGGCGGCTACGGGCTGGTCGATTTCCGCCTTTACACCTTCAAGCACGGCAAGCTTGGCGAGTTCTTCAAGCTCTACAAGGAAGAAGGCTGGCCCGTGCAGTCGAAGATTCTCGGCAATTGCATCGGCTACTATCAATCGGATATCGGCGGTCTCAACCAGATCCTGCATCTGTGGGCCTATAAGGACGCGGCCGACCGCGCCGCGCGCCGCGCGACGCTGGGCGCCGATCCGGCGTGGAAGGCCTATCTCGTCAAAGCGTCGCCACTGCTGCAGCGCATGGAAAACACGCTGCTGGTCAACGCGCCGTTCTTCAAGCCGTAAGGAGAGCGATCCATGGATTTCGCCCTCGCCTCGAAAGTCGAGAAAACCCGTGCGGCGATCCGCGCCTTCGTCGAGAAGGAGCTGATCCCGCTGGAGGATCACGACATCAATTGGGGCGACGGCGAAAACGTGCGTCTCGACACGCTCGCCAAGCTGCGCGCCAAGGCGAAGAAGGCGGGCATCTGGGCGCTGCAAACGCCCAAGGAACTGGGCGGCGGCGGGCTCGACATGGCGTCGATGGCCGTATGCTACGAGGAGATGGGCCGCGCATTGTTCGGGCCCGTCACCTTCAACTCCGCCGCCCCCGATGACGGCAACATGATGCTGCTCGCCAAGGTCGGCACGGCCGCGCAGAAGAAGAAGTGGTTGCTGCCGATCGTCGACGGGCGCGTGCGTTCGTCTTTCGTGATGACCGAGCCGCATCCCGGCTCCGGCTCCGACCCCACGATGATGCTGACGACCGCGACCAAGAAGCGCGGCAAGTGGATCGTCAAAGGCCGCAAATGGTTCATCACCGGGGCGGGGCAGGCGAAGCACTTTATCCTGATCGCGCGCACGTCGAACGACGCGCGTAAAGGTCTGTCGGCCTTTCTGTTCCACGCCGATCAACCGGGTTGGCGGATCGTACGGCGCATCCCGATCATGGGGCCCGAGGAACATGGCGGCCATTGCGAGATCGAGTTCGACGGGCTGGAAATCGACGATGCCGATCGCTTGATGGATGTCGGCGACGGCTTGAAGGCGACGCAGATCCGCCTCGGCCCGGCGCGCCTCACGCATTGCATGCGCTGGCTCGGCATGGCGCGGCGCGCGCTGGAAATCGCGTTGCCCTATGTCGATCAGCGCAAGAGCTTTGGCGCCAAGTTGATCGACCATGAAGGCGTGCAATGGATGCTGGGCGAGGCGGCGATGAATATCGAGATCGGCCGATTGCTCACCATGCGCGCGGCGTGGAAGCTCGACCAAGGCGATTTCGCGCGCAAGGAAGTGTCGATGGCCAAAGTCGCCGTCGCCGACGTGCTGCATAAATCGATCGATACGGCGATCCAATTGCTCGGTGCCAAAGGCTATTCGCGCGACGTGAAGCTCGAATGGATGTATCGCTACGCGCGCCAAGCGCGCTTGGTCGACGGCGCGTCGGAAGTGCACAAGATGGTGCTCGCCAAATTCCTCGCCAAGGAAGGGACGGAGTTCTGGGCGTGGCGCTGAATCCGGCAACCGCGTCGCCCATTCTGGCGGGGTGGCTGATCGGCGCGCTCGGCGCCAATCAAGTGCAGGTCACGCGCCTGCACAAGCTTTCGGGCGGCGCCATTCAGGAAAACTGGGCCTTCGACGCGCGCGTGCGCGGCGGCAAATACGAAGGCGTGATCCCCTGCGTGCTGCGCACCGACGCGCCGACAGGGGTCGCGGTCAGCCATAGCCGTGCCGCCGAATACGCGATCCTGAAAGCCGCGTTCGACGCCGGCGTCAAAGTTCCCGAGCCGCTGGGGGCATGTGAAGATGCGGGCGTGATCGGTAAGCCGTTCTACGTGATGCGGCGCCTGGAAGGCACGGCACTCGGCCATATCCTGACCGACGATCGCAAATGGCAGGGCGACCGCGCGAAACTCGCCCATGATCTCGGCGCCGAGCTCGCCAAGCTGCATAAGGTGATCCCGCCGCGCGCCGATCTTTCCTTCCTCAAACCGCTCGATACGTCGCCTGCCTTGGCGTCGATCGGCGAGTATCGCGCATGGCTCGACACCTATCGCGACCCGCGCCCGGCGCTGGAAGTCGCGCTGCGCTGGCTGGAGCTGAATGCGCCCGCGAAGGGCGCTGTCGCGCTGTGCCATCGCGACTATCGCACCGGCAATTACATGGCCGACGACGAGGGGCTCACCGGCATTCTCGATTGGGAATTCGCGGGCTGGAGCGATCCCGACGAGGATCTCGGCTGGTTCTGCGCCAAATGCTGGCGCTTCGGCCGCTGGGATCGTGCGGCGGGCGGCGTCGGGGCTCGCGAGGATTTCCTGGCAGGCTATGGCCGCGCAGTCGCGTCCGAAACCTTGCGCTATTGGGAGATCATGGCCCATGCGCGCTGGGCGGTGATCGCGCTCCAGCAGGGCGAGCGTTTCGTGGGCGGCGGCGAAGCCTCGCTCGATCTGGCGCTCACCGGAAGGCGCATCGCCGAGCTTGAATTCGAGTTGTTGAACGAGATCGCCCCCGACGCCGCGCCCAAGTTCGATCTGCCGTCCTTGCCTGGCGATCGCGCCGACGCGCTCGAACTGCTCGGCATCGCGCGCGATGCGCTGACCAAGAATCTGTTGTCGTTGCTGCCCGACGACAAACGCCTGGACTCGCTGATGGTCGCGAACGCGCTATCGATCGCCGCGCGCGAGTTCGAGACGACGGCCGCACCGCGCATCGATCCGCAGGCGGGCAAGAATCTCGTTTCGGAAATTCGCGCAGGCAAGCACGACAACGATGCGGGATTGGCGGGCGCGTTGCGCGAACACGCGCGTGCGCGAACGGCGCTCGCGAACCCGAAATATCCGGGCGTCACCAGCCGTTAACGCGGTCCCACACGTCGACGACTTCGTCCGAGCCCCCCGCCTTCGATGAATCGACGACGTAATAACGGTCGTACATCGCCGCCGTCATGCAGACATGGTTGGGCAGCACGACCAAGCGCCCGCCGACGGGATAATCGGCGTAAGGGAAGGGATCGACCTGGTCGAGCCCGCGCGCATAGCTCGCAATCCCATGTTCCTGATGCACGTCGAGGATCGCGAGCGGTTTATCCGGCAGCGCGCCGGTCGCCGGACGCAACAATCCGAAGCCCGCATCCATATGCCGGTTTGCGCCGGTGTCCTTCGACAAGGCCAGCGCCCCCGCATCGAGCAGGATCTGTTTGCGCGAAGTGCGATGCGAGGTGATCGTGGTCAGCACCCCGACCGCGACGTCGCCGATCGCGCAACTGCCGATCCCGGTCTGGAACAGGTCGAAGAACACGAAATTGCCGGGCCGCATTTCGGTGACGCCGGCAAGATGCTTGCCGTAAAGCGCCGTCGGCGTCGAACCGACGCTGACGATCTCCACCTTACGGCCTTGGGCGCGCAGACGTTCGGCCGCCGCTACGACGCCCGCACGCTCGTCCTCGGCGATTTCCTGAATCTCCGAAATGCCGTCGGCGCCGTAGGAGTGGCCCGCATGGGCGAGCGCGCCTGCGAGCATTCCGGCCTCGTCGAGAGTTTTACCGATTATGTCGAGCTCGGGCGAGGCGGGGAGGACGCCCGCACGCTCGCCGCCGGTTTCGATCTCGATCAGCGTGCGGAACTTGACGCCCAACGCCTTGCCGCGTTCGGCGATGGCTTGCGCCACGCCGATCTCGTCGGTGAGGATTTTGAGATCGACGCCGTCTGCCATCAGCTTGGCGACACGGTCGAGCTTATCGGGCGAAATCCCGACCGCATAAATCATGTCGGTGAAGCCATGCTTGGCGAAATACTCCGCCTCGGCCAATGTCGAGACGGTGATCGGCCCGACGGCCCCGCCATGCACGCGGCGCGCGACCTCCGCCGATTTCGCGGTCTTCATATGCGGGCGGAGCGTCACGCCCAATTCCTTCGCGCGGGCGTTCATGCGCGCGATGTTGCGCGTCAGAACCGCGCGATCGAGAACGAGGCAGGGGGTTTGAAGATCGGCGAGCCGCATCAGGGGCGGGGTGCGCCGACCGCCGGGGCCTGGGCGCGCATCAGCGCGTCGATATGCCAGCCTTGGAACATGCGGATGCCGACGGCCTGGCCAAGCTCGAACGCCAGCGGCGTTTCGCAGCGGCTCATGATCACGCGGTTGATATCGGCTTCGGCCAGCATGGCGCCGAGCCCGCGCATCTTCCAATCCTCGGCATGGTCCTTCATGAAGACCATCTTGATCAGGTCGGCGCGCAGATCGGCGCGGCGGAAGAACGTCAGCACGTCGGGTGTCAGCCCGTCGAGCAGCGTGCGGTACCCGGCCTTTTGCAGCACGTCGACCGCGCGGTTGTAGCTTTCGAGATCGGCGAACACGTCGAAACGCGGCAGCTCGACGATGATGTTGCCTTTCGCGAGGAACGTGCCGATGCGCTGGTCGAACTCCCGGAACTTGTCGGACAGCACCGTCTCGACCGTCAGATTGATCGAGATATTGCCCGATATCTTGCCGAGATAGCCGTCCTGCATCGCGCGAAGCATGCGGTGATCGAAGGTGCGGAACAGCATCTGCAGCAACCCGCGCTGGCCGCGCATGTTGAGGCGCGGCTGCATCAGATTGCGCACGTCGTTCACGGAGAAAAAGTACTCGCGGAAGATCGGACGCAATTGATTGCCCGTCAGCGCGATGCAGATCGGCTGATTGCGCAGGAACGACTTGATGTCGGCCTTGCCGAACGCTTCCTCCATCGCCGTCAGCGACGACGCGGTGAAGGCCTGGAAATTCTGCGCGAACAGCGGCGGCGGGGAGCCGGCGCCCGCGCGTTGAAGGGCGCGGCTGCGCGCGTCCTGCTGGCTCTTGTAATCCTCCAGCGCCGCGCGCGCGTAGTCGTGGAAATCGTTGAACTGCGTCTCGAAATTATACCAGGTGCAGCTTTCTTCGATTTCCTCGTCCGGCAGACCCGTGGCGACCGAGTGGCGGCGCAGCAGATCGTCGAGTTCCGTCACCACGCTTTCGAATTGGTTCGGGTTGTCGACGCGGAAGATGAAGACGATGTCGAAATTGGCGAGTTGGTAGACGCTGCCTTCGAGGCGCCCGACCATTTCGCGGATCGCGTGGAACACGACGTAGAAATTTTCGCGCCGCCGGTTGAACCATTGCGAACGCTTCATCGACAGAACGACCGCCATGCGCGGAACGGTGTTGCCCGTCCGCTTGATGCGGTCGATGTCGGAGATCAGCGTCTCTTCGTCGGTTCTGGGATTGGTTGGCGCGTCCATCAGCTTCTGTGATCGGCGATTGGAAAGAAAGCGGCGAAAACCTTAATCTACGGCGATGCTTTTGTTTTTACGTGGCGAATCACTCTTGCACGCGGATACCGGCGGATACAATACCACGAGCTTTGCCGCACTGTACCGGGATCGCGACCGGAACGGAACCGGTACATTCTGGCGCTAAGGGCCTCCACCGCCAAAAACGTCGCGCAGTAGCGCATCGCGCGCGGCGGGGCCGGCCGGGCCCGGCGGGCGGGTCGTATCCTGGGTCAGCCTGGCGAACACGATGCGGCGTTCGCCATTGACCGCCCAGCCGACGAACCAGCCCCAGGGGCGCGCATGGTTCAGCGTGCCGTCCGCGTTGCGCGGCGGCGCACTGCCGGTCTTGCCGTAGACGCGCCAGCCGTCGCCGCGAACGCCGTGGTCGAGCAACGCCATCGTCGTTTCGATCGCTTGCGCATTGACCGGCAACTCACGCGCGAGCAACTTGCGCAGGAAGACGATCTGCTCGTCCGGTGAAATGGCGAGCGACGAGCTGAGCCAGGCGCGGTCGAGCCCGTTGTCCTTGCCGGGATCGCCACTCGCGTCTCGATTGCCGTAACCGAACGCGCGGACGTAGGACGCGAAGCGGTCCTTGCCCAGCGCCTGCGTCACGCGCTGCGAATACCAGACCACGGACTCCTTCATCCATTTCGCCGGATCGGTCGGCGATTTCCAGGCCGGGTTCCAGGCGGGATCACCGTCGCGATAGGGCAGGCGCGGCGTGCGCGCGTCCGTCAGGAATCCGGAATCGTAGCCCATCAGCGCGATCGGAATCTTGAAGGTCGAGGCGGGCGGGGCGCGGCGCGCGCAATCGCCTTCGCGACGCAAAACCGCGCCGCTCGTCGCGTCCGCGACGATCGTGCAGATCGTTTTCGTCTCGGTGTGGGCGGGCGATACGAAGAGCAGTGCGGCCGCAACGAGAAGCCAGTTCCTGAGGCGCATCCCCGCGCCGAGACGAACTTTCCTGCGGCTCTTGGGCATTTCTCGCATTTTTGCGGTGTCTCACGAAGCACGAGAAATGCCCGCGCAATCCTGGCGGAGGGGGTGGGATTCGAACCCACGAAGACGTTGCCGCCTTGCCGGTTTTCAAGACCGGTGCCTTAAACCGCTCGGCCACCCCTCCAGCGGTCCCCGGTTCCTATGGAAATTCCGGCCGCGGCGCAAGCCGCGAACTTGCGGATCGGCCGCCGCATCCCCAATCGGCCGGTATTGCTAACGTTCCGATGGGCAGTCCGCCGGGCCCGCAAGGCTGCGGCAATTTCGACCGTGCAAATTCGGTCAATCGACACCTTTCCTTAACCACCAGCCCCCAGTCTGGCGGAATGACCGCGTCGAATTCCAACATGCCCGAAGCCCCCGGATCCGCCGACGCCGCACTGCGCATGGCGCTCGACGAGGCGCAGCGCGTCAACCGCGCCAAAAGCGAGTTTCTGGCCCATACGAGCCACGAGCTGCGCACGCCGCTCAACGCCATCATCGGCTTCGCCGAGTTTTTGCAGATCAAGGCGGGCGCCCGGCTCGACCCGCGCGAGCGCGGCTATCTCGACGACATCGTCCAAGCCGCATTCCACTTGCAGGCGATCATCCAGGGCATTCTGGATTTTTCGCGCCTCGAAGCCGGGCAATTGCCGCTGTCCGAGGAGCCGATGCGCCTGGCCGAAACGGTCGAAGCGAGCTTGCGCCTGGTGCGCAACCAAGCGGAATCCAAGCGCATCGGGTTGACGCATGCCGCCGATCCGGCGCTGCGCGTTCTGGCCGATCCGACAAAGCTTCGTCAGGTCTGCACCAATCTTCTGTCGAACGCGGTGAAGTTCACCAAGCCCGGCGGCGAAATCCGCGTCGAGGCGGGCGAGGACGAGTCCGGCCCTTACATCCGTGTGGCGGATAGCGGCGTGGGGATGTCGGCCGAGGATATCGAGCGTGCACAGAAACCCTATATGCGCGTCGCGAACAATCCCTTCGTCGCCAAAGAAAGCGGCGTTGGGCTTGGCCTGCCGATCGCCAAGGCGCTGACCGAACTGCATGGCGGCACACTCGATATCCAAAGCACGCCGGGCGAGGGCACGCGTATCACCATGCGGCTGCCCGGCGCGCGCCGGTTGACCTGACATTTCCGTCAGTTGCCCTGGGCCGGTACGGCCGCGTAGAGTGCCCGCCCCAATGAATATCGACTTCCAACTCTGGCTTTCCAAGCTGGCCTGGCTGATCGCCGAGCCCGCCAGCTTGCTGCTATCGATCTGGGTCGCGGGCTGCCTCGTGCTGTGGACGCCGTGGTGGCGGCTCGGCCGTTTTCTGGTGTGCTTTGCCGCGCTGGTGACGACGGCAGTCGCGCTCTATCCGATCGGGCAGATCGCGTTGAGGCCGATCGAGGATCGCTTTCCGCCGGTCGTCAGCCTGCCGCCGCGCATCGACGGCATTCTCGTCCTCGGCGGCGTGATCGACTACGACGTGATCGGCAAGCGCGGCGTGCCGTCCTCGCTGCTCGCTGCCGGCAGTCCGCGTCTCGACGCGTTCGTCGAACTCGCGCGCCGCTATCCGATGGCGCGTCACGTTTTCACCGGCGGCTCGATCGAGCTGATCGACGGCCGCGACACGGAAGCGGACGTCGTGCGCCGCATCTTCGCGCGCATCGGGCTCGACACCACGCGGATCATCTTCGAAGACAAATCGCGCAACACGTTCGAGAACGCGCGCTTGAGCCTCGAGATGATCAAGCCAGAGCCGGAGGAAACGTGGCTACTCATCACTTCCGCCCGGCATATGCCGCGCGCGATCGGCACGTTCCGCAAGGCGGGCTGGCCGAATCTGGTCGCCTATCCGATCGATTTCGCGACCGATCCGGAACGGCCGTTCGATAGCCAATTCCGCTTGGGCCACAATCTCAATTATTTGTCCGAGGCGATCCGCGAATATATGGGCCTCGGCTATTACTGGTATTTGAAGCGCACCGACGCCTTGTTCCCCGGCCCCGAAGCGCCCAAGGACGAGGGCGAAACGCCCGACGGCGAAAATCCGGCCGAGCAACCAGCACCCGCGGCGGAAGATCCCGCGCCGGCACCGGCCGAAACGCCGCCCGCGTCGGAATAGATCAGCTCTCGGCCCAGGCCTTAAGTCGGGCGGGGGCCGGCGCCTCGTTCCAGAAATCGACGCGCACCCGGCCGCCCTCGATCGATACGCCGCAGCACGATCCCGTCGCGACCGCCAGTCCCTTGCCGTCGGCCTGCGACAGGCCGCGTGCGTGGAATTCCGCGTCGCGCTTGGCGACGAATTTCAGAATGCCTTGCGAGGTGCAGACGACCGGGATCGTCGTTTCGGTCAGCGCGGCAAGATCGGCGATGACTTCGCCGATATTGGCTTCGAGCTTGTCGAGATCGGGCTTCCAGCCCTGCAAGCGCGGCCACACGCCGCGCTTGTTCCATGCCTCGACCATCTCGGCGCCCACTTCGGCGGCGACGTCGTCTGTCGTGCGGCCTTCCCATTTGCCGTAATCGATCTCGGCCAAACGATCGTCGATTTCGGGCGCTGCGTCGAACGCTTCGCGCAGATAATCGCGCGTGCGCTTCAACGGACCCGCGCGAAGCGGCCCGACCGACAATCCGGCGGCGCGCACGGCTTCGCCGAACAACCGCGCTTGATCCAGGCCCTTCGCGACCAAGGGCAGATCGCTGCGCGAGCCGACCCACACGGCCTTCTCGCCGGGTGCGAAGGTGTTACCGTGGCGGGTGAAAAGAACTTTGCGCATCAAAGGACCTTCGCCGAGCCGTCATATACGGGCAGCAATTCGCCTTCGCGCGCAATGATCGCCTCCGCCTGCGTAAGGTCGTCGGGACTGTCGATCGACCAATGCGTCCGGCCGCGATAATCGCACGGCACGACGCGCATCTTGATGCCGTTTTCGAGCGCGCGAAGCTGTTCCAGCTCCTCGGCCTTCTCGAACGGGCCCATCGGCAGCGTCACGTACTCGGCCAGCGTTTCCGCACGGAAGGCGTAGATACCGATATGGCGCCAAATCGGCGGCGCGCCGTCGGGCTTCTTCACGAAGGGAATGATCGCCTTCGAGAAATAAAGCGCGTCGCCGAATTTATCGAAAGTCACGGTCGTGCCGCCGGCTTGGCCCGCCGCCTTTTGCTTGCGCAACGCGTCGATCGTTTCGGGCGCCATGCGCGTGGCGAGCGTGGCGGTGCGCACCGACTTGTCACGCGCGAGTTCGGTCGCCAGCGCGCCGATCACCCAAGGCGGGGTCAACACCGCGTCGCCCTGCAAATTGATCACGTCCGCGTCGCCCAAGCCCAGCGCGACGGCGGCCGCATGGGTGCGCTCCGTGCCGTTGCGGCAGCTTTCGGGCGTCATCACCGCTTCGCCGCCGAAGCCGCGCACCGCATCGAAAATCCGCGCATCGTCGGTCGCGACCACGGCGCGCGACACGCCCTCGGCCGCCATGGCGATCGACCAGACACGGCGAATCATCTCGACGCCCGCGACCTTTGCCAGCGGCTTGCCGATGAAGCGCGACGAGCCATAGCGCGCGGGAATGATAGCGATGGCGCCCGTCATGCGGCCTCCGCCAGACGGTCCAGTGCCGCGCGATAGATCTCAGGCCCCGCGAACAGGATCGGCGTCGGGCGGCCTTGCTCGCGTCGCTCGCTTTCAAAGCGCCAGACACGCAACAGCCACAAGGCCTCGCACGCGGCGAATACGTCGGCGTCGAGCTTGCGGCCCGTTTTGGTTTCGTAGGCTTGCAGCATCGCGCCGTACATCGGCGCGTCCGCGGATAGATGGCCCGTCGCGGCGTTGATCCGCGTCCAGTGTTTCAGTTTAACGAAGTCGAGCTCGGGCGGGGCGACCAGCGCGTTGTCCCAATCGATGATCCAAAGCCGCTTGGCCGCCGTGTCGTCGATCAGGTGCAGACCGTGTAGGTCGTTATGCACCAGCGTCCAGCGCGCGGCCGGTTTCGCCTTGCGCGAAACGGCGCGCGCGTAACCGTCGATGGCGCCGGGCACGGGGCCGCGCGCGAGTTCGCGTTCGATGGCGCCGCCGACCCAGGACGCGAAATCCTGATCGGGGCCGGCGAGATTCAGGAGATCGGCCTTGCCACCGTCGAACGCCACAGCGTGAATATCCGCGATCGCGTGCGCGGCGCGGATCAGCGCGTCCGCCGAAGGCTTGGCGTTGGCGGCACCGATCGCGTCGCCCGGACACCAAGCGGCGATCTCCCAGGGCAGCGGCCACAAATCGTCGCCGTCGCTCCAATGGTGGAGCTGGGGGGCGTGCGGCGGGGCTTTGCCGTTGGGTTTCGCGGCCGCGGCGGCGCGATCGGATGCGCCATCGCGCTTGGCGGCGTGGATAGCACCGACGAGCGCCGATTTCGCGATGCCTTTTTCGTAACGGAAACCGGCCTCGTTGACGCGCAAGCGTAACGCATAGCGCGTATCGTCCAGCCGCACCGGAAAGGTGCGGTTGATGGCGCCGTCGATCGGCGCGTCGATCCACGCGCCGGCCGCACGCGCGCCGAATACGCGGGCGAGCAGCGCTTGGGCGCGCGTCGAATCGGGAAGTTCTGTCGTCGGGTTCCGCAAAGTGCGGGGAAACTGCCCCTTTTTTGCCGCAATGGCAACATGGCAGGCCGCCCGAAGCGCTACACATTGCCAAGACTCAAGGGAGCATGGCATGAGATTCCGCATGTCGCATTTTCCGAATCGCCGCGCCGTTCTGGCGGGCCTCGCCGCCGCCTGTATGCCGGGCTTCGCCCTGGCGAACGACCAGCCTTTCGACGCGTGGCTGCGCGACCTGCGTGCCGAAGGCCGCCAGAAGGGCCTGAAGGATTCGACGCTGGACGACGCGTTGCGCGGCATCGCCCCCATCGCGCGCGTGCTGGAACTCGACCGCGCCCAGCCGGAAATCCGCCTGACCTTCGAGGAGTATCTCGCCCGCGTCGTCAACGACCAGCGCGTGCGCAACGCGCGCGACCGGGTGAAGGAAAACGCCGAGCTGTTGGACCGCGTCACCCAGCGTTTCCCGGTGCAGCCGCGGTTCATCGTGGCGCTGTGGGCGATCGAGACCAATTTCGGCGCCAATACCGGCGGCTTCAACGTGTTCGCGGCATTGGCCACACTCGCCTATGACGGGCGGCGCGCCGCGTTTTTCCGCGAGGAATTGTTCAACGCGCTGCGCATCGTCGATCGCGGTCACGCCAAAGCGGCCGACATGCGCGGCTCCTGGGCCGGGGCGATGGGCCAGTGCCAGTTCATGCCGTCGTCGTATCTTGCCTACGCCGTGGATTTCGACGGCAACGGGCACCCGGATATCTGGCAAAGCCGGCCGGATGTGTTCGCCTCGATCGCCAATTATCTGGTCAAGGCCAATTGGCGCGGGACCGAGAATTGGGGCCGCCAAGTCGCGTTGCCCGCCGGTTTCGCGCGCGATCTCGTCGACCACAACAAGGTCACCAAGCCGCTGTCCGAATGGCAGGCTTTGGGGGTGCGGATGCCCAATGGCAGCGATCTGCCCGCGGCGCCGGACCTGCCGGCGTCGATCGTCCAGCCGATGGGCGAGGGCGGGCGCGCCTTCGTGGTCTACAACAATTTCCGCAGCATCATGCGCTGGAACCGGTCGGTGAATTTCGCATTATCGGTCGGCCACCTTGCCGACCGTATCGGCGAGGTTTAATTTTTAGGCGTTCGGCGAATCGACGCGATTCGCCGCGTTTTTAGGACCGGTCCGGGCCGGCTTCATGCGGATTTCAACATTCACTCGCGCCGGCGCCTTGCTGGCGGTCATGCTCGCACTGGGCGCCTGCTCGCAGCTGAAGCTGGGGGCAACGGCGGTCAAATCCATGCAAGGGCCCGAGCCCGCGCAGGAGCAGCCCGCGCGCGCCAAAGGCATCTACAAGGTCGGCGATCCCTACCAAATCCAAGGCGTCTGGTATTACCCCGCCGAAGATTGGAATTATAACGAGACGGGCATCGCGTCCTTCTACGGCGGCGAGCGTTCGGGCACGGATTTCCACGGCAAGCTGACGGCGAACGGCGAGCTTTACGACATGAATTCGCTGACGGCCGCGCACACCACGCTGCCGATGCCCAGCCTCGTGCGCGTAACGAATATCGAGAACGGCCGTTCGATCGTGCTGCGCGTCAACGATCGCGGTCCCTTCGTGCGCGGACGTATCATCGACGTGTCGCGCCGCGCCGCCCAATTGCTCGGGTTCGAAGGGCAGGGCACGGCGCGCGTGAAGGTCGAGCTGATGGCTGAGGAAAGCCGTCAATTGAAGCTCGCCCTGACCGGCCGCGACGAGAACCGCACCTTCGCCGCCGTGCCGCGCACGGAGGTGGCGTCCGACGCGTTGCCGCCGCCGCCGGGCTCGCGCGCATCGTCGGGCCCGGTGCAATCCTCGGCATTGCCGCCGCCGTCGCAAATGCTGCCGGGCCAAGCTTCCGGCACGGGCGGCAATTCGCGCAATGCCGCGAACAACAATTCGCGCCAGCCGCCGCTCGCCCAGCGCGCGGCCCCCATTCCGACCCAGGCCGCGAACGATCCGGTTCCGCCGGCACCGGCCGCCCCTGCGGCGTCGTCGCGCGGCGCCCCGGTCGTCAATGGTCGCGCACCCGCCAATCAAGTCGTGCAGGCCGCACCGCCGGTATCGCGCGAAGTCGCGGCACTGCCGGTCGAGCAGCAAGCGATGGCGCGTCCCACGCTGACGCAGACCGCGCCGCGCGCCTCGACCTTGTGGATTCAAGCCGGGGCTTTCGGCAATTACGAGAACGCCTATCGCTTGTCCGTGCGGCTTTCGCGCTACGGCTCGACCCGGGTGATTCCAGCCAGCGTCAACGGCGCACAGATCTACCGCGTGCGTTTGGGGCCGATCACCGATGTGAGCGAAGCCGACCGCGTTTTGGCCACATTGGGCAGCGAAGTTCCCGAAGCGCGGATAGTCGTCGATTGAAAGGCAAGTCTATGTTGCCCGTTTTGGCTCTTGTTCTGACCGCCGTTTTGGCGGGCGCTCCCGTCATGGCGCAGGAATTGGCGCAAGCCCAGCCGCGCCAGCAGCAGCAACAGCAGCGCCAGGCCCAGCCGCCGGCGGCACCACCGGCACAGCGCGCAGCACCGCGCGGTCCCGCCGTCAACGCCGACGGCGTGCCGGAAATGACGGCGCGCCAGATCATCGTGATGGACTATCAGACCGGCTTCGTGATGCTCGACCGCAACGCGGACGAGCGCATGCCGCCGTCGTCGATGAGCAAGATCATGACCGCCTACATGGTCTTCAAGGCGATCAAGGAAAAGCGCCTAGCGCTCGACGACATGCTGCCGGTCTCCGAACGCGCATGGCGCATGCAGGGCTCGAAAATGTTCGTGCCGCTGGGCGGTCGCGTGAAGGTCGAAGACCTGATCCGCGGCATGATCATCCAATCGGGCAACGACGCGTGCATCGTGCTGGCCGAAGCGCTGGCGGGCAGCGAGGAAGCCTTCGCCGAACTCGCGACGGCCGAGGGGCGGCATATCGGCCTGCGCGATTCGAATTTCCGCAATTCCACGGGCTGGCCCGATCCCGATCACTACATGACCGCGCGCGATCTCGCGATCCTCGCCAAGCGCATGATCGACGATTTCCCGGAATATTTTCACTATTACAGCGAGCTCGATTTCACCTACGGGCGCGACGATCGCACGGGGCGCGAGATCAGGCAGGGCAATCGTAATCCGCTGCTCTACCGCAACACCGGTGCGGACGGCATGAAGACCGGCCATACCGACGCGGCCGGCTATGGCCTCACTGCCACGGCGCGGCGTGACGGGCGGCGCGTGATCGCGGTGTTCAACGGCTGGCCGTCGATGCGCGCGCGGGCCGAGGAATCCGAGCGGATGATCGATTGGGCCTTCCGCGAATTCCAGACCTACAAATTGTTCGCCGCCGGTCAGGAAGTCGATCGTGCGGATGTCTGGCTCGGCCAGAAGCCCGGCGTGTCGCTGCTGACCGCGCAGGATGTGGCGATCACCATGCCGCGCCGCTTGCGCCCGCAATTGCAGGCCAAGATCGTCTACGACAATCCGGTCGCTGCGCCGATCCAGGCCGGACAGGTGCTCGGCAAGGTCACGATGTCCGCGCCGGGCGTCACGCCGGTCGAAGTGCCGCTGGTCGCGTCCGAAGGCGTCGACAAGCTCGGCTTCGGCGGACGGATGACGGCGGCGGTCAATTATCTGGTCTTTGGCGCGCGGAAATGACCGCGCGCGGCCGCTTCGTCACCTTCGAAGGCGGGGAAGGGGCCGGCAAGTCGACGCAGATCGCGCGTCTTGCCGCGCGTTTGTCGGCGTTGGGGTTCGACATACGCCGCACGCGCGAGCCCGGCGGACCGGCGGACGGTTCGATCGAACAAGCCGCGACGTTACGTAAGCTGCTGGTCGAAGGCGATCCCGGCCGCTGGTCGCCGCAATCGGAAGCGTTGCTCAACTATGCGCAGCGCGTCGAACACGTGAACCGCTTCGTCAAACCCGCGCTCAACACCGGCGCTTGGGTTCTCTGCGACCGCTTCGCTGACTCGACGATGGCCTATCAGGGCTATGCGCATGGCCTCGGCCCCGCTTTCGTCAAATCGCTGCATCGCGCGTCGCTGGGGACGTTCAAGCCCGATTTCACTCTGATCCTCGACATCCCCGTCGCCGACGGTTTGGCCCGTGCGGGTGCGCGGGCCGGGGCCGAAACCCGCTTCGAGCGTTTCGGGCGCGATTTCCACGAGCGCGTGCGCAAAGGTTTCCGCGCCATCGCCAAGACCGAACCCAAACGCTGTGCTGTGATCGACGCGCGCGGCTCGCTCGACCAGGTCGAAGTGCGGATATGGCGCGCCCTCGTCAAACGCTTTCCCACGCTCGCCGCCGCGCGCTAAGGTCGGCGCGCAATGTCCGATACCGGCGAATTCCAACGCGCGCCCCGCGCCAATCCCGATCTCATCGGCCATGAAGCGGCCGAGGCGACGCTGCTTTCGGCCTGGAACTCGGGCAAGCTGCCGCATGCGTGGTTGATCGCGGGCCCGCGCGGTATCGGCAAAGCCACGCTGGCCTATCGCTTCGCGCGCTTCGTGCTGTCGGAAGGCGCCAAGCCGCAAGGGGATTCGCTGTTCGGCGCGCCCGCGCTGCCCAGTTCGATCGCATTATCGCCGGCCGATCCCATCTATCGCCGGGTCGCCTCGGGCGGTCATTCCGACATGAGTGTGGCCGAATGCACGGTCCATCCCAAGACCGGCAAGATGCGCAGCGAGATTCCGGTCGACGACGTGCGCGGCCTCGTCCAGTTCCTGCACATGACGCCGGCCGAAGGCGCGTGGCGCGTCGTCGTCGTCGATGCCGCGGACGAGATGAACACCGAAGGTGCCAACGCGCTGCTCAAGGCGCTGGAAGAACCGCCGCCCCAAGCGCTGTTGCTGCTGGTCACGCACGCCGCCGGGCGTCTGCTGCCGACGATCCGTTCGCGCTGCCGGATGCTGTTCCTGCAACCTTTGCCCGAAGCGAAGGTCGTCACGCTGCTCTCGCGTTACCGGCCGGAAATCCCGAGCGACGAGCGCGCGGTGTTGGCCTCGCTGTCCGACGGCTCGATCGGCCGCGCGATGGATTTGGCCGATCGCGGCGGGGCGGAGCTTTATCGCGAAGTTCTGACGCTGGTCGCCGATCTGCCCAAGCTCGACGCGCTGGCCGTGCAGCGTTTTGCCGACCAATTGGCGCGGGGCGGGGAAGATGCGGCGGCAAGCTTGCGCACCGCCCTCGATCTGATGGGCGGGCTCGTCCATCGTCTCGCCAAGTCGGCGGCGGGACAACCCGCCGCGTTACCCGAAGAACATGCGCTGGCCGCCCGCGCCGCCGCACGCGGCGCGCAAGCCTGGGTGCAGGCGTGGGAGCGCATCGGGCGCCTGGGCTCGGCGGCCGAAGGCCTCAATCTCGACCGCAAGCAGACCATCCTCGCGGCGTTCGGGGCGCTCCAACAGGCAGCGGCTTAGTTACGCCTTCGGCTCGTCGATGATCGACACATGCGCGGCAACAACGCGCCAGCCTTCGGGGAAGCGAACCCAGGTTTGCATCTGGCGGCCCACGCGGCCGGGGCCGCGCCGGAACATCGTCGAGGCCGTGCCGAAATCGCGCCCGAAGGTCGTGATGACCGTCTTCTCCAGCGTGCGTTGCAGGCCGACGCTGGGGCGCGCCGCGCGGAACGCCGCGATCTCGAGATAGCCGTAGAGATTTTCGGCCGCGCCATAGCGGATCGTGTAGGGCGCGTTCTTGAACAACTCGTCGAGCGTTTCGACGTCGTTGGTCGTCAGCGCCTTTTCGTAGCGCTCGAACATCGCGGTCAATTCGGCCTTCACTTCCGGAATATCGACGTCCATCTTGGCGCTCTCTCTTAAAGTCCGGCGACCGGGGCGGCCGCAATACCTTGGCGTTCGAGTTCGTAGGCGACGCGCAAGGCGACATCCTCGCGCCACGGAGCGGCGACGATCTGCACGCCCAGCGGCATCGCGCCCTTGGTGTGGATCGGCGCCAACGCGACGGGCAAGCCGATGAACGAAATCGGCTGGGTGTAGATGCCGAGATTGGGCCGCACCAGCATTTCCTGGCCGCCGATCGTCATCGTCACTTGGCCGAGCTTCGGTGCCGCGCACGGCGTTGCCGGCAGCAGGATGACGTCGATATCGGCGAATAGCTTCAGCACTTGATCCGCGTACCAGCGGCGGAAACGTTGTGCCTTCACATACCAAGCGGCCGGTACCATCAAACCGGCGAGCAAGCGATCGCGCGTCGCGGGATCGAAATCGCCCGCACGGGTCCGCAAGCGCTTCTCGTGCAGCTGCGCGCCCTCGATCGTCGTGATCGTATAGGCCGCGGCGCGGGCACGTTGCGCCTCGGGCACGATCACTTCGCGCGTGGCATTCAACGCCTTGGCGGCACGCGCGACGGCGTCGAACGCGACGGCTTCGCCGCCTTGGGCGAAATAGCCGCCGCCGACCGCGATGCGCAATCCTTCGGCGCCGAGCCCGACATTGGCAAAGCACGGTTCGACGGCGCGTGGCGTTTGCCCGGCATCGGCCTCGTCCACGCCTTGCAGCGTATCGTAGACGAGGGCGAGATCCTTCGCCGATCGCGCGAAAGGCCCGAGGTGATCGAGCGAGCCGACGAAGGGGAAGGTATCGCTGCGGCCCAGGCGGCCATAGGTCGGCTTCAACCCGAAAATGCCGCAGAGCGCGCCGGGCACGCGGATCGAGCCGTTGGTGTCGGAGCCGAGCGCCACGGGTACCATGCCCGACGCGACGGCAGCCCCCGAACCGCCCGACGAGCCGCCGGCCATGCGCGTGCGGTCATGCGGATTGCGCGACGGCCCATCATGCTCGTTCTCGCCGGTGAAGTCATAGGCGTATTCGCCCATGTTGAGCCCGCCGAGGCAGATCGCGTCGGCGTCGTTCATCCGGCGGCCGAGAAACGAGTCGCGCTTGGCGGGCGCCAAGTCGCGATTGATCTTGGACCCCGCGCGCGTCGGCAGCCCTTCGATATCGAACAGGTTCTTGACCGCGTAGGGCACACCGGCGAGGGGGCCGAGCTTCTCGCCCTTCGCACGCTTGGCGTCGATCGCATCGGCCTGGGCCAGCGCGCGGCCCGCGATCACGTCGGTGAAGGCGTTGATCTCCGGGTTCTGGCTCGCGATGCGCACCAGCATCGTCTCGACGATCGCGCGCGCCGAAATCCCGCCCGAGGCCACGCGGCGCGCGATCTCATGCGCCGATAACTCGATCGGGGTCACTTCAACCCCTCCGGCCGCCAAACGGGGGCGGCTTCGAGATCGTCCGGCAGATCGAACTCGGTCACCGCCTTGGCGATGGCGAAGGTGCGTTCCAGGTTGCCGCGAACGCCCGGCCGATAGGCGGGGTCGATCTTGAGGCCGAGAATCGCGGCGGTTTGGTCGAGATATGCGTCGATGTCGTCCATGATGCCGCCGAAGGAAGCAAGAACCCGGCCAATTTGTCCCGTGCTTGCACGGAATTAGCGGGCGGGCCATATATCCTGCCATGAAAAGCTTCTACGTCACTTCGCCGATCTATTACGTCAACGACGTTCCCCATATCGGGCACGCCTACACCTCGCTTGCGTGCGACGTGCAAGCGCGCTTCATGCGGTTCGACGGGTACCGCGTGCATTTCCTGTCGGGCACCGACGAGCACGGGCAGAAAGTCGCCAAGGCGGCCGCGTTGGCCGGCGTCGATCCGCAGGCTTTCACCGACAAGGTTTCGCAAAACTTCCGCGCGTTACTGCCGGCCTTGGGCTGCTCCAACGACGATTTCATCCGTACCACCGAGCAGCGCCACAAGGATTCGGTCCAGGCGATCTGGCGCGCGATGGCCGCCCGCAAGACGCCCAAGGGCAACGACAACATCTATCTCGGCAAATACGACGGCTGGTACGCCGTGCGCGACGAGGCGTATTACGACGAGTCCGAACTCACGACCGGGCCCGACGGCAAGAAGCGCGCGCCCTCCGGCGCCGAGGTCGAATGGGTCGAGGAGCCGTCTTATTTCTTCCGCCTGTCCGATTGGGGCGATTGGCTGCTCGAATGGTACGAGAAGAACCCCGACGCGATCGGCCCCGCGACGCGCCGCAACGAAGTGATGAGCTTCGTGAAGCAAGGGCTGCACGATCTGTCGATCTCGCGCACCACGTTCGACTGGGGCATCAAAGTGCCCGGCGACGAGAAACACGTGATGTATGTGTGGCTCGACGCGCTGACGAATTACATCACGGCGGTCGGCTATCCCAACGTCGAGGACGAGAAGTTCAAGATCTTCTGGCCCGCCTCGGTCCATATGGTGGGCAAGGACATCGTGCGCTTTCACGCGGTCTATTGGCCCGCCTTCCTGGCCGCCGCCGGTCTGCCGGTCGCCAAGCGCGTCTACGCGCATGGCTGGTGGACCAATGAAGGCCAGAAAATCTCGAAGTCGCTGGGCAATGTCATCGATCCGTTGAAACTGATCGAGACTTACGGCCTCGACCAGGTACGCTATTTCCTGATGCGCGAAGTGCCGTTCGGGCAGGACGGCGATTTCTCGCACGCGGCGATGATCCGCCGCGCCAATACCGATCTCGCCAACGATCTCGGCAATCTGGGCCAGCGCGTGTTGTCGTTCGTCGCCAAGAACGCCGGCGCTTGCGTGCCCACGCCGGGCGATTTCACCGACGCCGACCGCGCGATGCTCGACAAGGCCGCCGCGCTGCTGGCGATCGTCCGCGCGGATATGGCGCAGCAAGGTTTCCACAAGGCGCTGGACGCCGTGTTCGCGGTCGTGGCCGACGCCAACCGTTATGTCGACGCGCAAGCGCCCTGGACCTTGCGCAAGACCGATCCCGCGCGCATGGCGACGGTGCTGTACGTGCTGATGGAATGCTTGCGCCGCGTGGCGTTGCTGCTTCAAGCCTATATGCCAACGACGATGGCAAAGCTGCTCGACCAGCTCGCCGTTCCGGCCGACGCGCGCGACGCGAATGCCTGGGACAAGGCGCTGGTCGCGGGTACGTCGTTGCCTGCGCCGCAAGGCCTGTTCCCGCGCTATGTCGATCCGGCGGCGGAGGCGGCGAAGCCGGGGGCAGGGACCAAGAAATGATCTTGGTCGACTCTCACTGCCATCTCGATTACCCGGAACTGCAAAAAGATTTTCCGGGCGTGCTGGCGCGCGCGCGATCGGCGGGCGTCGAGACGATGCTCGCCATCGGCACGAAATTGTCGGCGTTCGAAAACGTGCGCAAGATCGCCGAGAGTGCCGCGAACGTTTTCTGCACGGTCGGAGTCCACCCGCACGAAGCCCAGCACGAGCAAGCCGCGACCGAAGCCTTGATCGCCGAAGCCGCGCACCCGAAGGTCGTCGGGATCGGCGAAACCGGTCTCGATTACTATTACGAGAAAAGCCCGCGCGAGCCGCAGCGCGAGAATTTCCGCGCCCATCTGCGCGCCGCGCATGCGACCAGATTGCCGGTCGTCATTCACACGCGCGACGCCGACGCCGACACGATCGAACTTCTCGATTGGGCGGCGGCGGAATTACCGGGTGTCACCGGCGTGCTGCATTGCTTCACGTCGAGCCTGGAACTGGCGCAGCACGCGATGAAGCTCGGCTATTTCATCTCGATCTCGGGCATCGTCACGTTCAAGAACGCCGAGGATCTTCGCCGCACGGTGAAGGAAATCCCGCTCGACAAGCTGCTGGTCGAAACCGATTCACCGTATCTCGCGCCGATCCCGATGCGCGGCAAACCCTGCGAGCCGAGCTACGTGATCCACACGGCGCGCTGCGTGGCGGGCTTGAAGAACGTCACGGTCGAGGAGCTGGGCCGGGCGACGACCGAGAATTTCTACAAGCTGTTTGCGCGCGCCAAGCGGCCCGCAGCGGCGGCGGCGTGAGCCAAAACCTGAAAGTCACGATGCTGGGCAGCGGCGCTTCGGCCGGCGTGCCCCTCGTCGGCTGCACGTGCGCCGTTTGTTCCAGCGCCGATCCCCGGAACAAACGCACCCGCGTTTCGATCGTCGTCGAAAGCGCCACCACGCGCATTCTGGTCGATGCGAGCCCCGATCTGCGCCAGCAGCTTCTGGCCTCGGGCCTGACCAAGTTCGATGCGGTGATTTTCACCCACGAACACGCCGACCACATGCACGGCATCGACGATCTGCGCACGCTGAACTGGCAGAAAAACGGCCCGCTGGATTGCTATGGCGACGCACGGACTTTGACCGAGGCAAAGCGTCGGTTCGGCTACGCGTTCGATGCGCCGAACGAATTGGCGCTCAAAGGCGCTTGGGTGGTGCCGGTTCTGGTGCCCAAGGTCCTGGAGGCCGGTCAAACCATCCGGATCGGGGATATCGACGTCACGGCCTTCATGCAGGTCCATGGCGGCGACCGCGACCCGACGCTGGGCTTGCGGTTCGGCGATTTCGCATATTCGACCGATGTGAAGGAACTGCCCGAAGCCGCGTTCGCTGCCTTGGCCGGGATCGACGCTTGGATCGTCGATTGCCTGCAAGAGCCGCCGAACTTCGCCCATAGCCATCTTGAACAGACGCTGGAATGGATCGCACGGGTAGGGCCGCGCCGCGCGGTCCTGACCCACATGAACCACCGGCTGGACTACGCCACGCTGGCCGCCAAGCTGCCGCCGGGCGTCGAACCGGGCTATGACGGGCTGGTTCTGGACGTGACGGCACGCCACGTGACGCAAGCCGCGAAATAACTGGCGAAAGAACTCATAAGCATCGGTATCAAAACGTTATCTTTTATTTTTGATAATATACATTATGCGATTTATGGATTGGCTTTGTACGGGCCGTTGGACGCGGGCTTGGCGACTCCTTAGGCTTCCGCCCCAATGTCCGGCGACCTCGAGTTCTTCTGGTTCTGGCTGCTGGCCAATGCGGCCGATCTGCGCGACGTGACCGTCGCGGCGGCGGCCTTCGCCGTGCTGCCGTTCCTGGCATGGCGTGCCTGGACCGCACGCAAACTGGTCGAGGCCCAGCAGCGCACGGCCGAAGCGACCGAGATCGGCAAATCGGCCGAGATCATGGCCCAGGCCTTCGCCGGGCTTGGCGACGACAAGGTTCAGGTCCGGATCGGCGCCGTCTATTCGCTGGAGCGTCAGGCCCGCGCCCGGCCCAAGGATCAAGGCCCGATCGTTCAGACCCTCGCCGCCTTCGTTCGTGACCGCTGCCCGCCGCCGGCCCAGCCCGCGACCGCCGAAACGGTCTATCTGCCGGTCCAAACCGACGTCCAGGCGGCGATCGGCGTGCTCGGTCGCCGGGTCCGCGCGAACGACCCAGCCGGTACGCGGCTGTCTTTCGCGGGCTCGAATCTGTCCGGCTACGACCTGTCGGACGGCGATTTCACCGGCGCCACGTTTAAGGGCGCCTATCTGTGTGCCGCGAACTTTGCCGGAACAAGGCTGGCGCGGGCGGATTTTCAGCTCGCGGTCGGCGACCAAGCCGATTTCTACGGTGCCAAGGCACGCGAAGCATCGTTTTCGTCCGCCTATTTCGCCAATGCACGCTTCGCCCATGCCGATCTGACCGGGGCGGCTTTCGTCGATTCAGATTTGTCCGGCGCGGACTTAAGCCATGCCCAGGTCGAGGGCGTGGATTGGCGGGGTGCTGCAATAGACAACGCAGCCCTGCCCGCCAAGGCACTACCGAAACCGCAATAGCCTCTCTATACCCTCGCCCATCATGACCAACCCGCTCGACAAAACGGCGCCGCCGATGGCGCGCCTTCTGGCCGTCATGGCCAAGCTGCGCGACCCCGCGACCGGCTGCCCCTGGGATCTCGAACAGAGCTTCGCGACGATCGCGCCCTACACGATCGAGGAAGCCTACGAGGTCGCCGACGCGATCCAGAAGAACGACATGGCGCATCTGCGCGAAGAACTGGGCGACCTGCTGTTCCAGGTCGTGTTCCATTCGCGCCTCGCCGAAGAAGACAGGGCCTTCGCCTTCGACGACGTTGCCCGCGACCTTGCCGATAAGATGATCCGCCGGCATCCGCATGTCTTCGCCAAGCGCGAGGACAAGACCAGCGAGGAACAGACCGAAGCCTGGGAGGCGACCAAGGCGCATGAGCGTCAGGCGAAGTCCCAAGGCGGCGCGCTGGACGGCGTGCCGCTGGCCCTGCCCGCCGCTTTGCGCGCCCAGAAGCTGCAAAAGCGCGCAAGCCGCGTGGGCTTCGATTGGGGTACGGCCGGTGCCGCTCTCGACAAGGTCGAGGAGGAAGTGGGCGAGCTTCGCGTCGAACTCGCCATCGCCGATCCCAAAAAGCTCGAGGAAGAAGTCGGCGATCTGATGTTCGCGATCGTCAATGTGGCACGCCTCGCGGGCGTGGATGCCGAAACAGCCTTGCGCGGCGCCAACGCGAAATTCGAGCGCCGCTTCGCCCGCGTCGAGGCGAAGCTGCGCGAGCGCGGCCGCACGCCGGCGGAATCCGATCTCGCAGAGATGGACAAGCTCTGGGACGCCGCGAAGAAAGAGGAACGCGGCGGATGAAATCGGCGCGGCGCTACACGTCGGCCGACGGGTTGTCGCTGCATTACGCCGAATGGGCGCCGTCGGCTTCGCGCCAAGCGCCCGATATTCTCTGCCTGCCCGGTCTTACGCGGCATAGCGCCGATTTCGACTGGGTCGCGCAGCGCCTTTCCGCCTACGGCCATCGCGTGATCGCCCCCGATCTGCGCGGACGCGGCCAATCGGAATACGCGCGCGATGTCTCGACCTATGCACCGCCGTTTTACCTCGACGATCTGCGCGCGTTGACCATCGCCGCACGCCTCGAGCGCTTCGTCGTGATCGGCACGTCGTTTGGCGGTTTGCTGGCGATGGCGCTGGCGACGATGCTGCCGGCCCAAGTCGCGGGGCTCGTCGTCAACGATATCGGCCCCGATATCGCCCAAGACGGCGCCAAGCGCATTCTCGATTATATCTCGGTCGATCGGCCGCAGCCCGATTGGAGCACGCGTCCGCAGCATTGCGCGAGTTCCTGCCCGACGTGCTGGCGAACGACGCCGAAGGTTGGGACAAGCTCGTGCGTAACACCTATCGCGAAGGCGACGACGGCAAGCTGCACTACGATTGGGATGTGAAGCTCGCGGCCAACCTCCAACCCGGCGGCGATCCCGAAATCGATCTGTGGGCGCTATGGCGCGCGGTATCGGAATTGCCCGCGTTGGTCGTGCGCGGCGCCAAGTCGGATGTGCTGTCGGCCGAGACTTTCGCCAAGATGAAGGCGACGAAGCCCGATCTGATGCAGGTCGAGATTCCCGATACCGGCCACGCGCCCACGCTGGACGAACCCGTCTGCCGCATGGCGCTGGCGGCGTTGCTGGCCAAAGCGTCGTAATTGTCGGGCGACATGTTGGCGCTTGATCGCGGACCCCGCCGCGCGCCACTCTCGCGCGTCCGTTTAAAGCGAGGATGAAAATGGCCCTGCCCGTGTTCGACGATGTCGTCGCCGCCGCCAAGCGTCTCGAAGGTTTCGCGGTCAAAACGCCGCTGCTGGAAGCGCCGTTGTTGAACGCCAAACTGGGCGGGCGCCTGCTGCTGAAGGCGGAGCCGTTGCAGCGCACGGGCTCGTTCAAATTCCGCGGCGCCTATAACGCGATCAGCCAGATTCCGGCCGACAAGCGCAAAAACGGCGTCGTCGCATTCTCGTCGGGCAATCACGCGCAAGGTGTCGCGGCGGCGGCGCAAATGCTTGGCATGCCTGCTTGGATCATCATGCCGGAAGACGCGCCCGCCATCAAAATCGCGCGCACCAAGGCCTTCGGTGCGACGGTCGTGCCCTATGACCGCTACACCCAAGATCGCGAGAAGATGGGCCAGGAGCTGCAGGCCAAATACGGCGCCACGCTCGTGAAGCCCTATGACGATCCCAACATCATCGCAGGCCAAGGTACGGTCGGTTTGGAAATCGCGCAGCAATGCCAGGCGATGGGCGTGACGCCCGATGCGGTCGTCGTATGCTGCGGTGGCGGCGGCCTGGTTTCGGGCACGGCGCTGGCGCTGTCGGGCGCCCTGCCCGGCGTGCCGGTCTATTCGGCCGAGCCCGCGGGCTTCGACGACACCAAGCGCAGCCTGGAAGCGGGCACGCGGGTGAAGAACGATCCAAATGCGCGCTCGATTTGCGACGCGCTGCTGGCCCCGACGCCGGGCGAGATGACTTTCGCGCTGAACAGCAAGCTTCTCAAAGGCGGTTTCGCGGTGACGGACGAAGAAGTGAAGCGCGCGATGGCGACGTTGTTCCAGGAGTTCAAACTCGTCGCCGAACCCGGCGGCGCCGTCGCCGCGACAGCCGTTCTGGCCGGAAAGCTGCCGATCAAGGGCAAGACCGTCGTCGCGGTGGTTTCGGGCGGCAATGTCGATCCCGCGACCTTTGCCGACGCATTATCGCTCGCGGCATGAGCATTCAGGGTAATTTTTAGGCAGAATTTGGCTTAAGTATACGAATTCGGGCCCGAGTTCGGCTGGCCCTGGGTTTGCTTAATCGGTCGCCACGGAATGACGCCGGACTCTCGCCGGCGCCCGTCCGAACCCATAGACCGAAAGGCAAACCAAGCATGACCGGGAAGATTACACGCCGCACCTTCGGCCTCGGCCTCGCC
>PVXE01000029.1:0-32500 GCA_014444615.1 Tagaea sp. CACIAM 22H2
TGGATATGCGGCAGGCCGACGGCGCGGCCCCAGGCGAACGGGCCTTTCGGGTAGTTGACGCCCTTGGTCATCGCGACGTCCACGCCCTCGGCCGAGACGACGCCATGCTGCACGGCTTCCAGCGCCTCGTTGACCAGCATGGAAAGCGTGCGCATCACGATCAAGCCGGGCGCGTCGTCGATCAGCGAAACCTTCATGCCGCAGCCTTGGAAGAACGCGGTGGCCAGCGCCGCCGCTTCGCCGCGCGACTGGTCGGCGACGGCGATCGCCATGCGCGTCGCGGCGGCGTAGTCGAGCGCCAAATCGTGTAGCACGAGTTCGCGCTCGCCCGTTTCCGCCGCGCGCAAAGTGGCCGTGCGCCCGTCGGAAAGGCGCAAGGCGACACCGTCGAGCAGGATCACGTCGCCGCGTTCGCCCGCCGGGCGGCGATGCACGGGCAGGCCGCCCTCTTTCGCGCGCTTTTCCAGCGCGTCGAAATGCTCAAGCTCGCCTTCGAACACGATCTGCTTGGGCGGTGCGGCGGCGGGTTCTGTCGCGGGTTCCGGCAACGTGGCGCCCTTGGCGTAATCGTAGAAGCCGCGCCCCGATTTGCGCCCCAGCCTGCCGGCGGCGACCATTTCGGCCTGCATCGCCGATGGCGCGTAGCGCGGATCCTTGAAATACGCGTCATAGACCGAATTGGTCACGGCGAAATTCACGTCGTGGCCGATCATATCCATCAACTCGCACGGCCCCATGCGGAACCCGCCGCATTCGCGCATCACGGCATCGATGGTCGCGGGATCGGCCGCGCGCTCGACCAGCATGCGCCACGCCTCGGCGTAGAACGGGCGCGCGCATCGGTTGACGACGAAGCCCGGCGTCGACGTCGCGTGCACGGGCGCTTTGCCCCAAGCCGCCGCGGTGTCGAACGCGGTTTGCGCGACGCTTGCGTCGGTCGCGAGGCCCGACACGATTTCGACCAGCGCCATGATGGGGGCCGGGTTGAAGAAGTGGAACCCGACCAAGCGGCCGGGCAAGCGCATGTCCTTGGCCATCGCCGAAATCGAAATCGACGAGGTGTTGGAGCCGAGGATGCAAGCGTCGCCGACCACGGCTTCGAGCTCGGCGAGCAATTGGCGTTTCACGCCGAGGTCTTCGACGATCGCCTCGATCACCAGATCGCAAACTTCGAAGTCGATATAGGCGTCGGCCGGTTCGATACGCGACAGGATCGCGTCGCGCTTGTCCTGGCCGATCTTGCCCTTGGCGACGAGCCCGTCGAGCGCCTTGCCCATATTGCGCAAAGCGTCGTCGACAGCCCCTTGGCGCGCGTCGAGCAGCTTCACGCGATGGCCGGCGGCGGCGGCGACTTGGGCGATGCCCGCCCCCATGGTCCCGGCGCCGATCACGCCGATGGCGCGGTCGCGGGCAAGGGCGGTCATCGGGCGAATCCGTCGTGGGTGTGGGGCTTCATTGCGGGCGGAGAGTGCCAATGTCGCGGGTGCGAGGCAATCATCGCCATCACGCCCAAAAACCAGGCAGAGGGGGCGATGCGACGAGCTGGGTACCGTGTTTTGCCTAAATTCGAGTCGTAAACGTATCTTATTACCGTATTAGGGCAGGCCACGCTCCGGCACGGTCTATGCAAATTTATGCTGCACTTGCGAAGACAGAAGGTCTTTCTGAGGAAACGCTCTCGAAACCCCGGTGGCGGCGCGGTCCCAACGACCGAGCCGGTTTTGGGCCGCATATGGAGGGCGAGATGCGCAAGACGATCGGCGGAATTCTGGCGGGTCTGATGCTGCTCTTGGCGGGGGCGCCGATGGCGTCCGCGCAAACGCAGGCGCTGCCGACATTCGATTGGCTGATTTGGGAACGCCTTAGCGAACGGCGCACGAAGGAACCCGTGCCCCAGCGCTTCACGCTGAAGGGCCACATCTTCACGATCTACGCCGCCACGCAAGAACACCCGGCGATTTTCGTCGCCGAGCGGCGCGGGCGGATCGTCTATCTCTCCACCGCCGACCGCTACAGCGTGATCGCCTATCGCGAGCGCGATTGGGGCGAAGGCCCCGATCTGCTGGTCGACGCGCAGAACGCGGCGAACGGGCAGGGGGCCCGGCTGCACGCCTTCGTGCTGGCACCCTATTTCTCGCTGCAGACGATTGGGCTTGGCGATACCTATGCGGGCTCCGATGAAAACGGCGAGACGGCGGCGTTGCGCGTGCAATTCTCCGACTACGCCTTCATGGGCTGGAATGCGCCCTATCATCTGTCGCCAGTACCCACGCTGCATCTCGGCTGGACGGGTACTCGCTACGAGGTCGAGCCCGACTCGCTCGGCCGTTACGCGCGCGATCCCGGCTTGCTCGAGCGCTGGACGGAGGATGCGCGCGCCGCGTTGACGAAATGGCGCAACGCCGGCGGCGTTTATACGGCGATCGCCGCGCGCGCACCCGGCGAAACGCCGGAGAACCCGCCCTCGGTCGTGTGGCGCTACGCGCTCGAACTCGTCTATTCCGGCGATGCGGCGTCGGCCCGGAAACTATTCGACGCGGCCTGGGACGATGACATGCCCGGCAAGCGCGAATTCTGGCACGATTTCCTGACGCAGTTGCGGGGCGGTCAGGCGTGGCGCGATCTCGATTTGGAGACCGCGCTCGACGCCCATGACCTGTTCAAGGATTTCGCGGCTCAGTTGAACTGACGGTTTATCCAAGGGCACCGGGGGCTGTTCCGGCGGCGCGTTTCCGTTAGGATAGATGGCGTCGTGCTTTACTTTTTTCCCCATTCCCCATCGCGGCTGCCGAGCCTTGGTGCGCTTCTCTATCGTACGCATCGATATGCGTTCGATCGTCTGTCGATCTTACCGATCGCGGCTGTTCTCTATTGGTTGGTTTTCGTCCTGTCCGGCGATGCGGTATGGAAATCAGCCGCCGCCGTGTTGACCGAACAATGCGACCCCTGGTTTGGGTGGATCGTGCCGTTCTGGGATTCGCTACCACGCCGGTATGCCCAGACCTGGAGCTATCCGATTGCGGCGCATGCCCGCCATATCCTCGCAGTGGCGTGGCTGTCGATCTACGGGACTATCTTGTTGTCTTTCGCCTTCATGCCGGCGTTTGTGCGCACGGCCATCGATGCGGGGCGCAAAGATCCGGCTATGGCGTATAGCATTCGAATGATTGCGCTTACGGCTTGGCTGGTATTCGTGCTGATTTTGTGGCTGTCATCTCAGCAGGGAGTCTTCGTCCGCAGAACGCGTTTCGTCGGACTCCCGCTCTTTGCGATGTTGACCGAATACTGCACGATCCTTTGGATTTGCGCGCTGCTGGCGCATCGCCAGCTCGGCGATCGCTGGCGGGATTTCAAAGGGCCGAGTTGAGCCCTCGCCGAAAAGCAAAAGGGCGGCGCCCCGTCACGGAGCGCCGCCCTTCGCGTTAAATCGTTCAGCGCCCGACGGCGTAGGCCTGCTGCAAGCGCGGCGTGGCCGCCGCCTTCAGCAGCTTGCCTTCCTTCTTCGCCGCCGCGTTGCGGCCCAGCGACCATTCGCCGCCGACTTCGACGTCGTGGCCCTTGGCCTTGAGCGCGTCGATCGTCGCCGCGGGGAAGCGGCTTTCGACCTGCACTTTGCCGGGGCGCGCCGCGCGCGGATAGAACGAGTTCGGCCAATGGTCGGTCTGCAACATCGGCGCGTCCATCGCGGCCTGCATGTTGAAGCCGTGATCGACATGGCGGATGAAGAACTGCGCGATCCACTGATCCTGGTTGTCGCCGCCGGGCGAGCCGAAGGCGAGCCAGGGCTTGCCGTCCTTCATCGCCATCGACGGGGTCAGCGTCGTGCGCGGGCGGGCACCCGGCTTCAGCGACGCGGGCAGTCCTTCTTCCAGCCAGAACATCTGCGCGCGCGAACCCAGGCAGAAGCCCAGTTCCGGAATCGTCGGCGAGGATTGCAGCCAGCCGCCCGACGGCGTGCAGGCGACGACATTGCCCCAGCGATCGATGACGTCGAGATGGCAGGTATCGCCTTCGGCGGGGCCGCGCGCCGCGCGGCCTTGGCGCGCCATCGCGGAGGCACCGCCATCGCGATAGGTCTCCTTCGCCAGCGCATCGGATTCCACGCGCGCCGGTTCACCGAAACCGCCCATGCCGGCGATCACGGGCCGCGCCTCGGCCGATTGGAAGGCGGGGAGTTTGTAGTCGCGCCCGCCGGGCTTGCCGGGGCGCAATTCCTTCGACGCCGTCTCGCCGATCAGCTTGCGCCGTTCGGCGTTGTAGGCGTCGGACAGCAAAGCTTCGAGCGGCACGTCGGTGAAATTCGGATCGCCGTAATAGGCTTCGCGATCGGCATAGGCGAGCTTCTTCGCCTCGATCAGCAGATGGATGAACTCGGGGCCGGTCGTTTCCATCGACGGCACGTCGTAGCCCTTCAACAGCGCCAGCAATTGCAGCAACACGGGGCCCTGGCTCCACGGGCCCGCCTTGCACACGGTCACGTCGCGATAATCGTAAGTCGCGGGCGCTTCGACGGGCGCTTGCCAGCTCGCCATATCGGCGGCCGTCAGCACGCCTTTATGGCGCTTGCCCGACACGTCCATGATCGCGTTGGAAGCACAGAACTTGCCGATCGCTTCGGCGACGAAGCCTTGGTAGTAGGCCTTTCGCGCCTTTTCGATCTGCGCTTCGCGGTTTGGCCCGGCGGAAGCGCCTTCCGACAGCAAGCGCTTGAACGTCGCGGCGAGGGTCTTGTTCTCGAACAAGACGCCGGCCTTGGGCAATTCGCCGCCCTTCATCCACAACGCGGCCGACGTCGTCCACTCGGTCTTGAAGATCTCCGCGACCGACGACACGGCCCCGGCGGCACCGGGCAACAGCGGGAAGCCGTTTTCGGCATAGCCGATGGCGGGCGACATCACTTCGGCCAGCGTCATCGTCCCGTAGTCGCGCAGCATCACCATCCACGCGTCGAACGCGCCGGGGATGACGGCCGCGAGCAGGCCCGTGCCGGGGACGAGGTCGAGACCTTCGGATTTGTAATGCGCGATCGTGGCACCGGCGGGGGCGGGGCCTTGGCCGCAAATGACCTTGGGCGTGCCGTTATGCTCGCACGCGATCAACACCGCATCGCCGCCCAGGCCGTTCATATGCGGCTCGACGACTTGCAGCGTCAAACCCGCCGCGACCGCCGCGTCGAACGCGTTGCCGCCCTTTTCCAGTACGGACATGCCGACTTGACTGGCGATCCAATGCGTCGAGGAAACGACGCCGAACGTGCCGGTGATTTCGGGACGGGTGGTGAAGGTCGGCGGAACGGAAGGCGGCATGGTGCGATTGGCTCCTCAAATGAAGCCGCGACTATGCCATGCGAAGAACGCCCGCGAAATAGGCCGATAATTCGTCCATCGCCGTCACCGGCAGCACATGGCCGACATATTGATCGGGCCGCACGACGACCAAGGCGCCGCGCAACCGGTCGATCCCGCGCAGATCGAAAATGTCGCGCGCGTTTTTGAGGTCGGGGCAGAAGACCTTCTCGTAATCGCGCAGACCAAATTTGCCTTTGGCCGGAAACAGCAAGGGCGGCATCGACGTGATTTCCAGCGTGCGATGGCCCGCTTGCAGGATCGCGCGGATATCGATTACCGCGTCGATATCGGCACCTTTCGGCGTGAAGCGCTGCACGACACCGGCCAGATCGGCGCAAACGGCGTCGAGCTTCGTGTCCGTCCCGGCGAAGATCATCACCCGGAAGCGCCCATCGGCGCGCACGACATGGCCGAGTTCGACGGGCTTCGCGTCGCCCAAGCGCATGACGGGCGCGGAATGGAAGCGCGTGCCGATCTCGAACCCGGTGGCGAGAGGTTGATGCGTCGCCGCACCGGTCAGCGCCGACGGCGCGTAGCGCGTGGCGGTACCCGCCGTGTAGCGCCCGTGCTGGACGAAATAGCGCTGCACCTCGGCGGGATCGATCGTGCTGCCGGGCTTCGAGGCGTCGTGCAGCAGTGTGGCCCATTCGCGATCGAAATCGATCAGCGTCTTGGCGATCGCATGGCGCTCGCTTGAATAGCTGCGCAGCAAATCCGCGTCGCTGCGCCCTTGCAGCACGGCGGCGAGTTTCCAGCCGAGATTGAACGCGTCCTGCATCGACACGTTCATGCCTTGGCCCGCTTTGGGGCTGTGGGTGTGGCAAGCATCGCCCGCGATGAAGACATGCGGATCTTGCGCGTGGTCGTCGAAGCGTTCGCACATGCGCTGGCCGATCTCGTAGACCGACCACCAGGCGACGTCCTTCACGTCCAGCGTATAGGGCGCGAAGACCTTTTGCGCGGCGGCGATCACGTCGTCGACGGTCAGCTTGCGGTCGGCGACGCGTTCGCGCGCGTCGAGCTTATCCATCTCGACATAGACGCGGACCATGTAGCCGCCTTCGCGCGGGATCAGCACCACGCTGCCGCCGGCGGGCGACTGGATCACGCATTTGAAGCGGATATCGGGAAAGTCCGTGACGGCCAGAATATCCATCACGCCCCAGGCCTGATTGGCGGAATCGCCCTCCAGCGTGCGGCCGATGGCTTTGCGCACCGCACTTCGCGCCCCGTCGCAGCCCACGACATAACGCGCGCGGATCGTTTCGATTTCGCCTTCATGGCCGGGATCGGTGCGTTCCAGCGTGACCGACACCGGATGCAAAGCCGCGCGATCGATCGTCAGGCTTGCGAGCTTGCGCGAATAATGCGGCTCGATGCGCGCGGGCGAATTGCGCATCACGTCGAGATAGAAATCGTGGATGCGCGCTTGGTTGAGGATGGCGTGGGGGAATTCCGACAGGCCGTCCTCGGTGTCCTGAATTCGGCCGCTGCGCGCGATACCGCCGGGGGCCGGTTTCCAGAACGTCGTCTCGTTGACCCAATAGGCTTCGCGCACCACGCGCTCGGCGAAGCCGAAAGCCTGGAACATCTCGACCGTGCGGCAGGCGACACCGTCGGCTTGGCCGCGCAGCAGGCGATCGGGCTTCTGCTCGACGATGCAGGTCTTGATATCGGCGAAGGCCGAAAGCTGGGCCGCGAGCGTCAAGCCCGCCGGGCCGCAGCCGACGATCAGCACGTCGGTCGTTTGCGGCAATGTGCCGGGCGAACCGGGCTTGCCCAGCCGTGCGACCGGATCGGCGATATCGGGATCGCCGGGCTGAAAACCGTCGAGATGGAACTGCATTGCGCTTGCTCCCGGAAGAGATTTTAGTCACAATACTGATGATCAGTATACTTGTCAATTTAGCGGCCGGGAGCGGGCGATGATCGCGGAAGTTCTGAACAGGCCGGGGCATCTGGCGCGGCGCTTCCAGCAGATCGCCGTGTCGGTGTTCGTGGCCGAAGCTGAAGCGGCGGGCTACGACCTCACGCCCGTGCAATACGCGGCGCTGGCGGCGGTCAAGGCGCATAAGGGCATCGACCAGGCCACACTTGCGGGCTTGATCGCCTATGACCGCACGACGATCGGCGGCGTGGTCGATCGCCTCGAACAGAAGGGCCTCGTCTCGCGCCGTGTGAGCAAGGAAGACCGCCGTGCGCGCGTGCTGGAGATTACGCCCTTGGGCAAGCGCACGCTGGTCGGCATCGAACCCGCCGTCGCCGCCGCGCAGAAAGCGATGCTGCGCGGGCTGGATGCGTCGGAAGCCGCGACATTACTGCGCCTGTTGCGCAAGGCGATCGACGCGAGCAACGAACTAAGCCGCGCGCCGATGCGCGAAGGCTAAGGCTTAGCCGAAGACTTTGCGCAGCAATTCGGTCGTGCGCGCGGCAGGATTGGCGCGGATATCGGCTTCCTCGCGCGCGACGTAATGGAAGATGCCGTCGACACCTTTGTCGCGGGTCCAGTCGGCCAGGTCGCCGCGCGCGTCGGGCACGCCGGGGATATTGCGATAGGCGCCCATCATCTTTTCGTAGGACTGGATCGCGCCCACGTTCTGCAGCGCGCGGTCGATCGGTGGGCGCATCAGATTGCCGATGTCGCCACCCGCCGTGCGGCGCAAATAGCTGGTCGCCGCGTCGTTGGGTCCGTTCAGGATTCCTTGCGCGTCCGATAGCGTCATCGCGCGGATCGCGCGCAGGAAGATATCGCGCGCGACCGGCGTGGCCTGCTCGGCCGCGCGGTTGAGGCGTGTTTGCAGATCGTCGGCCATACCTGACAGCCCGACCGTTTGCAGCGCCGACTGAACCCGGGCGAGCGTATCGGGCAGCGGGATTTTGACCGCCGCGTCACCGAGAAACCCGTCCGCGCGGCCAAGCCGCGCGACGGCGGCGGCGGCACCTTTCTCAAGTGCGTCCTTCAATCCTTGCGCGATCTCGCCCGCCGAAAGCCCGCGGCCGCGCGTGCCGCCGGCGCCGGGCACGGAAACGCCGCCCTGGTTCAACAGGTTCCGGCCTTGATCGAGCAGGCTTTGCGCCTGGGCGGGAACGGGCAGGGCAATCGCGGCCAAAAGAATCGTGCGGCGTTTCATGGCGTGCCTCCGAAAGTTTGGGGCCATTCTATCGCCGATCAAAGCGGCGAGGCCATGATCTTGCCGGGGAACGGCATGCGCGCGGTCAGGATCGTGCCCGTTTCGCTTTCGGTCATGAACAACGTGCGCCGGTCGGGGCCGCCGAACGCCATGTTGGTCACGAAGGCGCCGGGTTCGCCGATGAAATGCGTGGGCAGACCCAAGCGGTCGAAACGCCACACGCCCATGCCGAGATGCGCGACGACCAGGCCGCCGTCTTCGTCCAGCGCAATCCCGTCGGGGCCGCCCCCGCCCGACATTTGGATGAAGCAGCCGACTTTGGGCGAGATGCCGCGTTCGAACAGGGGTACACGCCAAATCGCGTTGGCGCGCGTGACGGCGACAAACAACACGCGCTCGGCCAAATCGAGCACAAGTCCGTTGGGCGAGGGGAAGCGATCGCACAGCAGATCGATTTCGCCCGACGTCTTCACGCGGAACACGCGGCCCGTCGGGTCTTGCATACCCGTCTGGCCCTGATCGGTGAAGTAGAGATCGCCGTTCGCCGCGAAAGTCAGATCGTTGACGCCCTTGAAGCCCTCGGCGCGATAGCCGCGCAGGAACGGCGTCACCGTGCCGGTCGCGGGATCGATAATCATGATCCCGTGCCGCGCATCGGTCACGAAAGCGCGGCCGTCGCGCGCGATCTTCATCCCGTTGGGCCAGCCGTCGTACTCGGCGATCTTCGTCCATTTGCCCGACGGCGAAATGCGGAAGATGCGGCCGAAGGGAATGTCGGTGCACCAAAGATTCCCGGCCGCGTCGAAGCACGGACCTTCGAGAAAGGAATGGATCGCTTCGCCGCGCTTGTTGGCGTCGGCCCATTCGCAACGGCGCGGATCGCGCAACGCGTCGGGCAGCGCCGTGAAGCGCGAAACTTGAATGCGTTCGAGCGGCGCGAAGGGGTTCATGTTCATCTCGGCGGACCAAAGCGGACGATTTCAACGCGCGCGATCGCTTCGACGTCGCGTAGCGGCGTGGGGTCGGGAAATTCCAGCGGCCCCAGCGGGCGCACGCGGCAGGCGTCGGCCCCCGTCACGTTGCCCGCGCGCACGAACACGGTGCTGGGTGTCACCAGCAGCACGCAACGCGTGCGCGACTTGGTGGTGAAGCCGCTGACGACCCCGCCGTAATCCTTGGTTTCGATTTCGGCGAGGAAGCCGCCGCCCGTGCCCAGCGTATAAAGCGCGCGCGCGTAAAGATATGACGCCCCCGGCCAGGCGAGGATCGCCAGCACCGCCAGCGCCAGACCGATACGAATGGCGAGATCGCGCGAGAATCGATCGCTGACCACGAGATAGTGGAACGCCGCCGAGCCGAGCACGGCGAGGATGCCGAGCCAGGCGAAGGCGCGCGGGCCCGAATCGAACAGCAGCACGCCCGCCGGAATGGCGAAGACCGCGATCGAGATCGCGACATGGAAGGCGAGCGGCACGCCAAGCTTCAGCGTCGCTGCCATGCGCCGC
Source organism: Tagaea sp. CACIAM 22H2 (assembly GCA_014444615.1). Lineage (GTDB taxonomy): Bacteria > Pseudomonadota > Alphaproteobacteria > CACIAM-22H2 > CACIAM-22H2 > Tagaea. The sequence goes on from PVXE01000029.1 coordinate 9,985, forward strand.
AAAACGTCGCCCGGAACTTCGGGGCTTTTCAGGCGGAAACTCGCCGCGATCGCTGCCGCGGCCAGCGCGGAGATCAGCAGCCACAACAGCAACCCGTCGCCCTGATTGCCGGCGAGCCCGCCGAGCACGGCCAAAGCCAGGAACGCAGCCCAATAGATCCAGCCGAAACATATGGCGAAGCCTTTGGCGTCGGCCCAAGCACCCCACTGGCCGCGTTTGCGCGTATCCGATCCCGCCAGGGCGGCGCGCAGATCGGCTTGGTCTTGGTCGTCGAGCCCGCTCAGCGCGATGAACGGAAAGAAGGCTGCGAACTGGAACAGCGCCACCAGCAGCACCATGCCCGCGAAGGTGACGACGACGAACGACGTGGCGGCCAGCTCGCCCAACAGCGGCAGGCCCATGCGATAGCTGTAGAGGACGTGGAAGATCGTCGCCGTCAGGGCGGAAATCGCCGTCACAGCCGGGGCCAGATCGCGCACCGTGTCGATCGCCCGGCGGACCGGCGGGCGCGGCATACGGGGCGGTGTCGGGGTTTCCGTGCTGCGGGACTTCATTTGCCTAATCCGCGTTCGGCTTGTTAAATAGACGTTCTAATGGGAAACCCATTCGGGCCGAAGGGGCGGCTCGCCACCTATGCTGTCTGCATCACCGTCGAAAATCCAGCGCCGCAAATTTTCGCACGCTGAATTGGCCAACGTCGTCGCTTTGCACGAGCGTTTTCGCACGGGCAAGCCGGGTGGCGTGCGCGCGATGCTGGCCTTCGCCGATTTGTCGGGCATGGCGCTGGCCGGGGCCAATTTGACCGAAGCGGATTGCACGGGCGCTTCGTTCCGGGGCGCGATGATGTCGGATTGCGTGCTCGATCGCGCGCAGCTTTTCGCCTGCGATTTCCGCGAGGCGGATCTCGAGGGCGCCTCGCTGATGCGCGCCGATCTGCGCGGGGCATCGATGCGCGGCGCCAATCTCACCCGCGCCAATCTGATCCAGGCCGATCTGCGCGAAGGCTCGCTGACCCAGAAGGACAAGGGCGGCAATCTTCACGCGCTCAAGCTCGGCCATGTCGGTGCCACGGAACTGACCGACGCGAAGCTCGAAGCGGCCAACCTGTCCGAGGCGAATATGGACGGCATGTCCGCCTCGCACGCCGATTTCACCGATGCGGTTTTGCGCGACTGCAAATTCGCGCGCGCGACGCTGCAAAAGGCGAAGTTCCAAGGCGCCAATCTGGCGGGTGCGGATTTCACCGGGGCGAATTGCACGGGCGCCAATCTCGCGGGCTCCGTGCTGTCGGGCGTGAAATTCGGTTCGGCCGTGCTCGACGGCGTGGATATGACCGATGCGGTCACCGACGCGCCGGCGGGCAAGCCCTTGTCCGAAGTCGGGATGGCGCCGGAGGAACTGCTGCGCCTGCATGCGCTGTGGGCCGACACGGGCGGCGCCCAAGGTCAGGTCGCCGATCTGTCCGGCGTGGATTGCCGCGGCCTGCCGTCGTTGCGCGGCAAGGTGCTGGTCGGGTTGCGCGCCGAGCGTGCCGTGCTGGTCGGGCTCGATCTCTCCGGCTGCCAGTTGCAGGGCGCCAAGCTGGCGGGGGCCGATCTGCGCGACTGCAAATTCGCCGGTGCGGATCTGCGCGGGGTCAATCTCGCAGGCGCCAAGCTCACGCGCGCCGATTTGCGCGATTGCGATTTCACGCCGCTCGTCCCCATTCCCGGAAGATCGTTCCCGTCGAACCTCGCCGGCGCGATCTTCCGCGCCGCCGATCTGCGCGGCGCCAAATTCGGCAACACGCCGATGCCGCAGGCCGATCTGCGCGACGTGCTGATCGATGACGCGCAGCTGATGTCGATCGACTTCGCCGACGTCACGCTCGACGCGCGGCTCAAGAAGAAGATCACGCCGGCGTCTTAGGGATTTCGTAGGGCAGCGGCGACGCCTCGAACCCGGCCAGCTGGTCGGGGCGCAAGCCCACCACGATCGGGTCGGCGTCGTTGCGCCGCACGGCCAAGCGCGCGTTGAACAGATCGTGGTTGTAGCCGTGCTTGTCGACGATGCGGTGGATCAGCACGGGGAACTGCGCTTCGCCGATCTTGCCGCCGGTCAATTGCGAATTGGCTGAAGCGATGCCGTAGCCGCCGACCGTGACGCCGGAGAGCTTCTCCAGCATCTTTTCCACGCGCGCCAGGAACATCAGCGTGTCGAGTTCGCGCACCACCGGCGGCTCGGTCGGGCGGACGAAACGCCCGATGCAGATCTGTCCCGGCAGCGCCTTGCCGATCAGGCGCGCGAGCTGGATCGTGACTTCGCCCACCAGATATTCGAAGCCGCGCGGCCGCGTGCCTTCGATCTGGTGATAGGCGTAGTGACTGCCGATCGAATAGCAGGTGCGCAACACCGGCACGAGGCGCGGCTCGCCGCGCGCGCGCGCGACCGCGTTGTCGGCCAGGATCAGCACCAGCGCCGCGTAAAGGCGCATATCGGCATCGAAGCCGCGCGCCCGGTTCCAGACATAGAACCCGTCGCCGGTGGTCGAACGCGCGATTTCGACGTCGAGCCCGGCCTCGCCCAATTTCTTGGCGGCGGCGTTGATCGAGTATTCGAGGCTGGCGAGCTGGGCGACCTGCTCCAGCGGATCGACCTTCGAAAAGCCGACGATGTCGAACAGGATGACCGCGCGATGTTCGGTGCGCGAGATTGCGTAGCGGCGCGCGACCTGATCGACGACGACGGGCTTCACCTCGCCCTTGCCGTCGCCGATGGTGAAGGGCAGGTCGACCTTAATCGGCCGGGTTTTCAGGATTTTGCACACTTCGGCGAAGGTCGAAGCGCTCATCATGCGCCCGCCGCCCAGGATGCGATCGGCATTGGGCGCTTCGGCCAGCACGCGCCAATTGGGCGCGGCGCACAGCGAGACCGTTTGGCCTTCGTGCATCCAGCCGACCACGATGTTTTGCCCCAATTTCCAGGCGCCGTGGCAGGCGAAGTCGAGTTCGCGCAAGCCTTCCCGGATTTCGTCGTCGCTGGCCATGTCGCGACGATCCTAGCAGAGTTGCGCGAAAGGGGGAGCGTTCGCGCGGCATCTGCCTGTATATAGCCGCCCCATGGATTTGCCTTCGGAAGTCTTCGTCGTCGGCTGGCTGTTCGTGGCGGCGATCGCATCGGGCCTGTCGGGCTTCGCCTATGCGATGATCGGGGCCGTCGTACTATTGCATTTCCGCGATCCGGTGGACTCCACGCCTTTGATCCAGGCGACCAGCGTGATCGCGCAATCGATGTCGATCTTCGCCTTCCGCGGCCATATGCGCTGGGACCGGCTGCTGCCCTTCCTGATCTGCGGCTTGCTGGGCGTGCCGCTGGGCGTGTTTCTGCTGACCATCGTGCCGGCCGACCCGCTGCGCAAAGCGATCGGCGCCTTCATGGTCGTTTACGGCACGTGGTCGCTGATGCGCAAACCAGGGCCCCCGGTCACGTTCGGCGGGCGCGCGGCCGACGGTATCGTGGGCTTCTCGGGCGGCGTGCTGGGCGGGATCGGCGGGCTGGCGGGCGTCACCATCACGATCTGGACCGCGATGCGCGGCTGGCCGCGCGACGAGCAGCGCGCCGTCTATCAGCCTTATATCTACATGATGCAGGCAAGCTCGGTGACCGTGCTGCTGGCGACCGGCGGTATCAGCCCGCGCGTCGTGACGGACTTCATGTGGGCGGCGATTCCGGTGGCGGCGGGGGCGTGGCTCGGCCTCAAACTCTACGGCGCCATCGACGACGCGACCTTCCGGCGGACCTTGCTGATCTTGTTGATCGTCTCGGGGATCGGCCTGCTATTCTGACGCCTCGGCGTTCAGGAGTTCGCAGATGTACGATATCGTCGTGACGGAATTCGTCGACCAGTGGGCGGTCGACGATCTCGCCAAGGATTACAAGGTCCATTACGACCGCACGCTGGTCGACAAGCCCGAGGAATTGGCGAAGCTGGCGGCGACAAGTCCCGCGATCGTCATCCGCAACCGCACGCAGATTCGCGGGCCCGTTCTCGCCGCGATGAAGAATTTGAAAGCGATCGGCCGCCTGGGCGTGGGCCTCGACAATATCGATATGGCGGAATGCGCACGCCGCAACATCGCCGTGTTCCCGGCGACCGGGGCCAACACCGTATCGGTCGCGGAATACGTGATCGGCGCCACGCTGGTTGGCTTGCGCGACGTGTGGAAGGCCAATGCCGACGTGCTCGCCGGCAAATGGCCGCGCAACGATCTGATGCTGGGCGAAGCGTGCGGCAAGCGCTTGGCGCTGATCGGCTTCGGCGGTATTGCGCGCGCGGTGGCCAGCCGCGCCAAGGCGCTGGAAATGAATGTCTCCGCTTTCGATCCGCATGTTTCGGCGGACGATCCGGCCTGGGCGCAATATGGCGTCGAACGCGAAGCCGATCTCGACGCGTTGCTGGCGAAAGCCGACGTGATTTCGCTGCACGTGCCCTTCACGCCGCAAACGCGCAATCTGATCGACGCGGCGCGGCTTTCCAAAATGAAATCCTCCGCGTTGCTGATCAACACCGCGCGCGGCGGCATCGTCGACGAAGCCGGACTGGCTTCGGCGTTGAAGGCGGGCCAACTGGGCGGCGCGGCGCTCGACGTCTACGACCAGGAACCGCTGAAGGCGGGCTCGGTGCTGGAAGGCGTGCCGCGCCTGTGGCTCACGCCGCATATCGCGGGCGTGACGGCGGAGGCGAATTTCCGCGTCTCCACCGTCACCGTCGCGAATGTCCGCCGCGAACTCCAGCGTTTGGGAATCAAGGGCAGCACGTGAGCGAGACCTATCCCCAAATCCGCGAGTCGGTTCGCGCGCTTTGCGCCAAATTCCCCGGCGAATATTGGCGCGCGTTGGATCGCGCGCGCGAATATCCGGCGGATTTCGTGAAGGCGCTGTCGGATGCCGGGATGCTCGCCGTGCTGATCCCGGAAGAATTTGGCGGCTCGGGTTTGCCGATTTCGGGGGCCGCCGCGATCCTCGAGGAGATCCACGCCGCGGGGGCCAATGGCGGGGCGTGCCATGCGCAGATGTACACGATGGGCACGATCCTGCGGCATGGCTCGGCCGAACAAAAGAAGCGCTTCCTGCCGAAGATCGCCGCGGGCGAATTGCGGCTGCAAGCCTTCGGCGTGACCGAGCCGAGTGCGGGTACGGACACGACCGCGATCCGCACCACGGCGACCAAAAAAGGTGATCGCTATATCGTCGACGGGCAGAAGGTGTGGACCAGCCGCGCGGAGCATTCCGATTTGATGCTTCTGCTCGCGCGCACGAGCCCCCGCGATCAGGTCGCGAAGAAGAGCGACGGCTTGTCGGTCTTCGTCGTCGATATGAAATCGAAGGGGCTGACGATCAAGCCGTTGCGCGCGATGATCAACCACGCGACGACCGAAGTGTTTTTCGACGGACTTGAAGTGCCCGCCGAAAACCTGATCGGCGAAGAAGGGAAGGGCTTTCGCTACATCCTCGACGGGATGAACGCGGAGCGCATTCTGATCGGCGCCGAATGCATCGGCGACGCCAAATGGTTCACCGCCAAGGCCAGCGACTACGCCAAATCCCGAATCGTGTTCGGCCGCCCGATCGGCCAAAACCAGGGCATTCAGTTTCCCATCGCGCAAGCCTATGCGCGCCTGCGCGCGGCCGAATTGATGGTGCGCGAAGCGATCCGGCTATACGAAGCGCACGAAACCTGCGGACCGGAAGCGAATATGGCCAAGATGCTCGCCGCCGAAGCGTCGTGGGATGCGGCGAATGCCTGCCTGCAAACCCATGGCGGGTTCGGCTTCGCCGAGGAATACGATATCGAGCGTAAATTCCGCGAAACGCGGCTCTATCAGGTGGCGCCGATTTCGACCAATCTGATCTTGGCGCACCTCGCCGAGCATGTGCTCGGCCTGCCAAGGAGCTATTGATGGCGGCCCTCGACGGATTGCTGTGTCTCTCGCTCGAACAGGCGGTCGCGGCCCCGTATCTCACCTCGCGCTTGGCCGATAAAGGCTGTCGTGTCATCAAGCTCGAACGGCCGGAAGGCGATTTCGCGCGCGGCTATGACAAGGCGGCGAAGGGCCAGTCGAGCTATTTCGTCTGGCTCAATCGCGGCAAGCAAAGCCTGGTCGCCGACATCAAAAATCCGGACGACAACGCGCTGCTGAGGCGCATCGCGGCCAAGGCCGATATCTTCGTCCAGAATTTGATGCCGGGCGCCGCCGCGCGCGCGGGCTCGGCGTGGCGGAATTGCGCAAGGCGAACCCGCACCTCATCTGCGTCGATATCTCCGGCTACGGCTCGCAAGGTCCGTATGCGCAGATGAAAAGCTACGACATGCTGCTGCAGGCGGAGACGGGCCTCGCCGACGTGACCGGCCGGCCCGAAGGGCCGGGCCGTGTGGGCGTATCGGTTTGCGATATCGCGGCGGGCATGTACGCGCATCAAGCCGTGCTGGAAGCTTTGATCGAGCGCGGCCGCACGGGGCAGGGCGCGCATATCGAAGTCTCGCTGTTCGACGGCATGGCCGAATGGATGGCCGTACCTCTGCTGCATTTCGATTATCTCGGTAAGGCGCCGCAGCGCGTGGGCTTGGCACACCCGTCCATCGCGCCCTATTCGGATTTTATGACGAAGGATGGCGTGCGCATCGTCATCTCGATCCAGAATGAGCGCGAATGGGCGGATTTCTGCGCGCACGTGCTGGGCGAGCCCGGCTTCGCGACCCATCCCGACTACGCCACCAACGTGCAGCGGGTGAAGAACCGCGTGGCGCTTGACGCGAAGGTCGCGGCATTTTTCGCCGCGCGCACGAAGGCGGAGATGGTGACGCTGCTGAACGCGGCACGCACGGCCTACGGTGTCGCCAACACGGTCGCGGAATTCTCCAAGCACCCGCAATTGCGCCGCGTGAGCGTGGCGACCGAAACGGGCGACGTGAATTTGCCCGCCCCGCCCGCGATTGTGAACGGCGTGCGCGCGCCCGCGTTGGGCGCCGTGCCGAAGATCGGCGAACATTCCGCCGCGATCCGCGCGGAATTCGCATGAACGACACTTCCGCCTGGCTCGGCCGGACCGAAACGCGCGCGGAGCGCGTCGAGCCCATGCAAGCCGTGAAAATGGCGGCGACGTTGGATCGCGCGATTCCGCGCGATGGCGATGCGTTGCCGCCCGGCTGGCATTGGATGTTGTTCAACGCGGCCGAGCCCGCCGCCGCATTGGACCGCGACGGGCACCCGAAGCGCGGCGGCTTCATGCCGCCGATCGAACTGCCGCGCCGCATGTGGGCGGGCGGCAGGCTTACTTTCCATGCGCCGCTGCGTGTGGGGGCGAATGCCACGCGCCGTTCCGAAATCGCGAAGATCGAGAGCAAGACCGGCAAATCCGGCGCGCTGGTTTTCGTCGTGGTGAAGCACCGCATCGAAGCGGACGGCGTGCTGGCGATCGAAGAAGAACACGACATCGTCTATCGCGGCATGGGCGGCGGAACGGCGCCTTCGGTCGCGCCGCCCGCCCGCGCCGAGATCGTCAAAACGATCACGCCCGATCCGACCTTGCTGTTCCGCTATTCGGCGCTGACCTTCAACGGCCATCGCATCCATTACGACCAGCCTTACGCGACGAAGGTCGAAGGTTACCCCGGCCTCGTGTTTCACGGGCCGCTGACCGCGACATTGCTGATGGCGCTGGCCGAGGAATTGGGCGGCGCACCGCTCGCGCGGTTTTCGTTTCGCGGCGTGGCGCCGTTGTTCGACACGGCCCCCTTCGCGATCAAAGCGAAGCGCGACGGCGACAAAATCGCGGCGTGGGCCGAAACGCCCGACGGCGCCTTGGCGATGAGTGCAGAGGCGACGCTTACGCGCCCTTGATCGCGAAGCCCATATAGTTGACGTCCATGTCGCGGGCGAGGCGCCAGGTGTCGAGCAGCGGGTTGTAGGTCACACCGGTCAGATCGGTCGTTTCGAGACCGGCGGCGCGCAGGCCTTCGCACATCTCGGCGGGCTTCACGAATTTCGCCCATTCATGCGTGCCCTTGGGCAGCCAGCGCAGCACGTATTCGGCACCGACGATGGCGAGCAGGAACGCCTTGGGCGTGCGGTTGAGCGTGGCGACGACCATCGCCCCGCCCGGACGCACCAGCGCCCCGCAGCTCGCGAGGAATTCTTTGGGGTCGGCGACATGCTCGACGACCTCGAGCGACAGCACCGCGTCGAAACTCTCGCCCGCCGCGACGAGATCTTCCGCCGTGGTATGGCGGTAATCGATGGCAAGGCCCATGCGTTCGGCGTGGTTCGACGCGATGCCGATATTCTTGGCCGAGGCGTCGATCGCGGTCATCGCCGCCCCCATCCGCGCCAAAGGCTCGGCCACCAGCCCGCCGCCGCAGCCGATATCCAGAATGCGCAAGCCGTCGAGCGGCTTGGCGCCCAGCGGATCGCGCCCGAAATGCCGCGCCAAACGGTCGCGGATATAGCCGAGCCGCACCGGATTGAATTTATGCAGCGGGCGGAACTTGCCGGCCGGGTCCCACCATTCGTCCGCCATCGCCGCGAAACGCGCGATTTCGGCGGGGTCCACGCTGGAACCGGGGGCAGCGTCGGGAAGCGTCACGATGGCGAAATCTCCGTTTCCGGCACGGAAGGTATGCTTGCTCCGCCGGGAAGATCACAGTAGATATGCCGCGCGCGCGCACCCGGCAAGAGTCGGGTTACACGTATTCGCGCCAAGACGTTGGTTCAATTCGACTTTTACCGGAGTCCGGTCGCGGTTATGGCACGTCTGGTTCTCAAATTCGGCGGTACGTCGGTCGCGAATATCGAGCGCATCCGAAACGTCGCCCAGCGCGTGAAGCGCGTGGTCGAGGAAGGCAACCAGGTTGCCGTCGTCGTTTCGGCCATGTCCGGGGTGACGAATCAGCTCGTCGCCTGGGTCAACGAAGTCTCGAAATTCTACGACGAGAAGGAATACGACTCGGTCGTGGCGACGGGCGAACAGGTCACCAGCGGCCTGACCGCGCTCGCCTTGCAGGAACTGGGCGTCAAAGCGCGCTCGTGGCAGGGCTGGCAGATTCCGCTGCGCACCGACGCGACCTATTCCAAGGCGCGCATCGAAGGCATCGATACGGCGGAGATGATCGCCGCGATGGAAAAGGGCGTCGTCGCCGTTGTCGCCGGGTTCCAGGGCATCAGTGCCGAAAACCGCATCACGACGCTGGGCCGCGGCGGCTCGGACACGTCGGCGGTGGCGCTGGCGGCGGCATTGAAGGCCGATCGCTGCGACATCTTCACCGATGTCGACGGCGTCTATACCTGCGATCCGCGCATCGTGACCAAGGCGCGCAAGCTCGATCAGATCGCCTACGAAGAAATGCTCGAAATGGCCTCGCTCGGCGCCAAGGTGCTGCAGACGCGGTCGGTCGAGCTCGCCATGAATCACCGCGTGAAGGTGCAAGTTCTCACCAGCTTCGAGGACAAGCCCGGCACGATGGTCGTCGACGAGGAAGAAATCGTGGAAAAGCAAATCGTCAGCGGGATCGCCTATAGCCGGGACGAGGCCAAGGTGACCCTTACCAAGGTCTCCGACCGCCCCGGCGTGGCCGCCGCGATCTTCGGCCCCTTGGCCGACAGCGCCATCAACGTGGACATGATCGTCCAGAACATCTCCGACGACGGCAAGACGACGGACATGACCTTCACGGTCGGCCGCACCGATCTCGACCGCGCGGTGAAGCTTCTGAACGAGAAGAAGGCGGCGCTGGGCTTCGCGGAGATCAAGCCCGATTCCAGCGTCGTGAAGGTCTCGGTCATCGGGGTGGGCATGCGCAGCCACGCGGGCGTGGCGCTGACGATGTTCCGCACGCTGTCGGAAAAGGGCATCAACATCGAAGTGATCTCGACGTCGGAGATCAAGATTTCGGTGCTGATCGACGAGCAATATTTGGAACTGGCGCTGCGCGCGTTGCACACCGCCTACGGATTGGACGCGCACTAAGCCATGGATCGCATCGCCGCACGTCAGCGTCTCGACCGCCTCTGGGCGCGGGGAACCGCGTTTTTGGGCTGCGAAGTCGCGATCCTCGGCGGTGCGATGACTTGGGTGTCGGAGCGCAATCTCGTCGCCGCGATCTCCAACGCTGGCGGGTTCGGCGTGCTCGCCTGCGGCTCGATGAAGCCCGACATGCTCGCCGCCGAAATCGCGGCGACGCATAAGCTGACCGCCAAGCCCTTCGGCGTGAATCTGATCGTGATGCATCCGCAATTGGCGGATCTCGCGCAGGTCTGCATCGACGGCAAGGTCGGCCATGTCGTGCTCGCGGGCGGTTTGCCGCCCGCCGATATCGTCAAGAAGCTCAAAGCCGGCGGCATCAAGGTGATCGGCTTCGCGCCCGCGCCCGTCATCGGCAAAAAGCTGGTGCGCGGCGGCATCGACGCGCTGGTGATCGAAGGCATGGAGGCGGGCGGGCACACGGGTGCCGTCACCACCGCCGTGCTGGCGCAGGAAATCCTGCCCGTCATCCGCGAAGTGCCCGTGTTCGTCGCGGGCGGCATCGGGCGCGGCGAAGCGATCCTGTCGTTCCTGGAAATGGGGGCTGCGGGCGCGCAGCTGGGCACACGCTTCGTGTGCGCGACCGAATGCGTGGCGCATCCCGCGTTCAAGCAAGCCTTCATCCGGGCGGCGGCGCGCGACGCCGTGCTGTCGGTCCAGCTCGATCCGCGCTTCCCGGTCATTCCGGTACGCGCGTTGGCGAACAAGGGCACTGCCGAATTCATGGAATGCCAGCGCCGCGTGATCGCCAAGGTCGATTCGGGCGAACTCGACGCCAAGGCCGCGCAGCTGGAGATCGAGCATTTCTGGGCGGGCGCGTTGCGCCGCGCGGTGGTCGACGGCGACGTCGAAACCGGCTCGGTCATGGCCGGCCAATCGGTCGGCATGGTGACGCGCGAGCAAAGCGTCAAAGACATTATCGACGAACTCGTCGCGCAGGCGGTCGATGCAATCGCCGCGCGCGAGGCTGCGGGAGCCGCCTGATGGCCGCGACGCTGGGGCCCGGGGCGACGCGCCGGCTGCTCAAGCGTCTGCGCGATACGATGGCGGCGGGCGGTTCGGCCCAGCAGCGCCTCGACAAGATCGTCAAAATCATCGCGGGCGAGCTGATCGCCGAAGTGTGCTCGGTCTATGTCGTGCGCGCGGGCCAAGTGCTCGAGCTGTTCGCGACCGAAGGCTTGAAGCCCGAAGCCGTCCATAAAACCCGCCTGCGCGTGGGCGAGGGCATCGTCGGCGAGATCGCGGAGAACGCCCGCCCCTTGGCGCTGGCCGACGCGCAATCGCATCCCAACTTCGCCTTCCGCCCGGAAACGGGCGAAGAAATTTTCCACTCGATGCTCGGCGTGCCGATTCTGCGCAACGGGCGCGCGATCGGCGTGGTGGCGATTCAAAACCGCACCTTCCGCGAATACGCGGACGAGGAAGTCGAGGCGCTGCAAACCGTCGCGATGGTGCTGGCCGAGCTGGTCGCGTCGGGCGAGTTGGTGTCGCCCGACGAAATGCTGCGCACGGAGGATGCGGGTCTCGTCGCGTCCGAGCGCATCGAAGGCCAGAAGCTCAACGAAGGCATCGCCATCGGTATCGTCGTGCTGCACCAGCCGCGCGTGTCGGTGCGCCAGATGGTGGCCGACGATCCGGCCGCCGAAAAGAAGCGCCTGCGCGAAGCCGCGGCGGGCATGCGCACCGATATCGACCGTATCTTCGCCGATGCGGGGCTCGAGGAAGGCGATGAGCGCTGGGAAATCCTCGAGACGTATCGCATGTTCGCCGAGGATCGCGGCTGGTTCAGCCGCATCGCCGACGCGATCGATACGGGCTTGACCGCCGAAGCCGCCGTGCAACGCGTGCAGGAGGACAACCGCGCGCGGCTGGCGCTCGTGTCCGATCCCTATATCCGCGAACGCATCACCGATTTCGACGATCTCGCCAATCGCCTCGTCCGCCATCTGACCGGCGACCGCACGGCGGCGGCGGACACCGATCTGCCCGACGATATCGTGCTGGTCGCGCGCAATCTCGGCCCCGCCGAATTGCTCGAATACGACCGGCGCAAATTGAAGGGTGTCGCGCTGGAGGAAGGCTCCAGCACCTCGCATGTGGCGATCATCGCGCATGCGCTCGACCTGCCGATGGTCGGGCACGCCGCCGGTTTGCTGTCGCGCGCCGAGCCGGGCGATCCCGTTGTCGTCGATGCGATGGGCGGTCAGATCATCTTGCGCCCGCGCGAGGACGTGCGCGAAACCTATGCCGCCGCGTTGCGCGCGCGCCAGGAACGGCGCGCGGGCTATGCGGCGTTGAAGGATTTGCCCGCCGTCACGCGCGACGGCACGCCGATCTCGCTCAACATGAACGCCGGGCTTGTGCTCGATCTCGAGCATCTGGCCGACAGCGGCGCCGACGGGATCGGCCTCTACCGCACCGAAATTCCGTTCATGATCCGCTCGACGATGCCCGACGTCGTCGAGCAGACGGACCTCTATCGCCGCATTCTCGACCGCGCCGACAACCGGCCCGTCGTGTTCCGCACGCTCGATATCGGCGGCGACAAGGTGCTGCCCTATCTCGACGCGAACCCGCAGGAGAATCCGGCGATGGGCGTGCGCGCGATCCGCTTGACGCTCGACCGGCCGGCGATTTTGCGCGAGCAGGTGCGCGGGCTGCTGCGCGCGGCGGGCGGAAGGCGCCTCGACATCATGTTCCCGATGGTGGCGGAGGTCGCCGAGTTCGACGCCGCCAAGGAATTGCTGGAGATCGAAATCGCGCGCGAGGCGAAGCGCGGGCGTGCGCTGCCCGATCCGATCCGGATCGGCGTAATGTTGGAAGTGCCGTCGCTCTATTGGCAGCTGCCGCAACTTTTAAAACGCGTCGATTTTATTTCAGTCGGTTCCAACGATCTGATGCAGTTCTTCTACGCCTCCGATCGCGGCAATCCCGACATGGCCGACCGTTACGATCCGCTGTCGCCGGGCATGCTGAGCTTCCTGCGCGCCATCGCGCGCGATTGCGAAGCCACGCACACGCAGCTCACCTTGTGCGGCGACATGGCCTCGCGGCCTTTGGAAGCGATGGCGCTGCTCGGGATCGGCTATCGCCGCTTGTCGATGCCGTTTCCAGCGATCGGCCCGGTGAAGGCGATGGTGCGCGCGCTCGACCTGCCGCCGCTCGCCAAGTATCTCGACGAGATATGCCGGCTCGCCGATCACTCGGTGCGCAAGAAGCTCGGCGACTTCGCGCGGGATCACAACATACCGGTGTAGTTTTTATTACTCGACCGGAAAATTTAGGGCCCGCTTGCTGTTGGCGGTCTTTGTCGAAGGTGATAAGACTCGCTCCGGGATAACCCGCAGAGCCGAACGTGAAATCTCCGGATCGCCCATTCCGGTATATATTTCATAGGCTTAACGGAGGCTTCGGTGGCCAAAAGCCAACGTGACGAAGCACGGACGAAGGAGACGACGGCGTTCGAAACGCCGTTGCGCGCGCGCGTGGGCGAAACGTTGCGCGCGGAACGCGAACGGCGCGGCTGGTCGGTTGCCGACGTCGCCAAGCATCTCAAGATCCGCCGCGTCCAGCTCGAAGCGATCGAAAAAAGCAACTACGACGAGCTTCCGCGCGGCGCCTATGCCGCCGGTTTCGTGCGTTCCTACGCCGAACTGCTCGATCTTGACGCCGCCGATCTCAGCCGCCGCTTCAAGGAAGAAGCGACCGGCATCGACGTGCCCGCCGAACTGTCCTTCCCCACGCCGATCAACGAGAGCCGCCTGCCGGGCCGCGTATTGGTCGCGCTGTCGCTGCTGCTCGCCGTCGGCGCTTACGGCACTTGGTACTATGTGACGGCCGCCGATCGCGCGCCCGTCCCGCGCGTCACGGCCGTACCCGAAACCCTGGCCGCGCGCGTACCGGCCCCCACGCCATCGCCGTCGGCGGCGGAAGCCCAAGCGCGCGCGTTGCCGCCCGCACCGGCACCGCAGCAAGTCGAACAGGTCCCGGCGGCCCCGCCGCCGGTCGCCGCAACACCCGCCACGCCGGTCCCGGCACCCGCCGCCGTCCCGGCGGCGCCGGCCCCGCAAATCGCTGCCGTGCCGCCCGCCGCCGCACCGGTTGCCCCGGCGCCCGTGCAGGCCGCCCCGGTCACCGGCTCGGCACCCGTGTCGGAACCGGGAAGTCCGCGCGTTTTCGGCGAGGCGAGCGAAGGCCGCATCGTGATCCGCGCCACCGGCGACAGCTGGACGCAAGTGCGCGATGCCAACGGCAATATCGTGTTTTCGCGCATTCTGCGCGCGGGCGAGACCTATAACGTGCCCGATCGTCCGGGGCTGACGATGTCGACCGGCAATGCCGGCGCGTTGGATGTGCGGGTCGATGGGCAGGCCGCGCCGTCGCTCGGCCGTCCCGGCATGGTCGAACGCGGTATCGTGCTCGATCCCGAAAAACTCGCGTCCGGTACGGCCAAGAGCGAGACGCCCGTTCCGCCGGCGCGCCCCGCGTCCCCGAATACGCAGGGCCCCGGCTCGCAGGGCTGACCCGATTACGCTATATAAGGGTCCGTCCGGGCGGTTCGGCCGCCCGGGCGTGTTCCTCCCCCTTCGGGTTCGCCGATGACCGTTCGCGCCTATCGCCAAATCCTGCGCCGCAAAAGCCGTCAGATCATGGTCGGCAACGTGCCGGTCGGCGGAGATTCGCCCATCACCGTGCAGACGATGACCAACACGCCCACGCCGGACGTGAACGCGACGATCGAACAGATCCGGCGCGCGGAAGAAGCGGGCGTGGATATCGTGCGCGTCTCGTGCCCCGACGAGGAATCGACCGCGGCTTTGGGCGCCATCGTGAAGGCCGCCAAAGTGCCGGTCGTCGCCGACATCCATTTCCATTACCGCCGCGCGATCGAAGCGGCGAAGGCCGGGGCGGCGTGCTTGCGCATCAACCCTGGCAATATCGGCTCGAAGGAACGCGTGCGCGAGGTCGTGAAGGCCGCCAAGGATTACGGCTGCTCGATGCGCATCGGCGTCAACGCGGGCTCGCTCGAGAAGGAATTGCTCGATAAATACGGCGAGCCTTGCCCTGAAGCGATGGTCGAAAGCGCGTTGAACCACGCGAAATATCTCGAGGACGAGGATTTCCGCGAGTTCAAGATTTCGTGCAAGGCGTCGGACGTTTTCCTCGCGGTCGCGGCCTATCAGCAGCTCGCGGAAGTCTGCGACTATCCTTTGCATCTGGGCATCACCGAAGCCGGCGCCACGCGCATGGGCACGGTCAAATCGTCGATCGGCATGGGCTCGCTGCTCTGGGCGGGCATCGGCGACACGATCCGCGTTTCGCTCTCGGCCCATCCGGTCGAGGAAGTGAAGGTCGGCTACGACATACTGAAGTCGCTAGGCTTGCGCCGGCGCGGCGTCACCGTCGTGTCGTGCCCGTCCTGCTCGCGCCAGCAATACGACGTGATCAAAACCGTCGAGCGTTTGGAAGAACGCCTCTCGCACATCACCGTGCCGATGACGGTGTCGGTGATCGGCTGCGTGGTGAATGGCCCCGGCGAAGCGCGCGAAACCGATATCGGTTTCACCGGCGGGGGCAACGGCACGCATATGGTCTATGTCGGCGGCGTGCCTGACCATAAGGTCAAGGACGTCGACATCGTCGAGTATCTCGCCGAGATGGTCGAGAAAAAGGCGGCGGAAATCCTGGCGCGCGAAGCGCCCAAGGCCGCGGAATGAACCGGGGCCGTCGCAGCGCTTCGCTTTAGCGACGCAAAATGTCGGCGCCATCCACGCGTCCCCGCCTATGCGTGGTGGGGGCCAATCACAAAACCGCATCTTCTTCGCTCCGGGACGCGCTGTTCGTGCCGGAAGCGGAAATGCGCGGGCTGTTGGAGACGCTGAAGCGCGCGGGCTTGCGCCAAGCGGTGGCGATGTCGACCTGCGACCGCACCGAACTGCAGATCGCCGCCGACGATCCCGATGCGGCGCGCGACGCGGTTCTCGCGGCCTTGGCGCCGCGCAGCGGCCTGTCGGCCGACGAACTTCGCGAATCCTTCTACGTCGCCTCGGGCGACGACGCGTTGCGCCATGTCTTCGCGGTGGCGGCCTCGCTCGATAGCCAAGTCGTCGGCGAGCCGCAGGTGCTGGGCCAGCTTAAAGCAGCACACCGTCTGTCGCGCGAGATGGGCCTCACGGGTCCCGAACTCGACGCGGCCCTCGAACACGCCTACGCCGCCGCCAAGCGCGTGCGCAGCGAAACCGCGATCGGCGAACGCCCGGTCAGCTTGGCCGCCGCCGCCGCGGAAGTCGCGCGCGACGTGCACGGGAATGTCGCATCGTGCACCGGCCTGCTGATCGGGGCGGGCGAAATGGGCGAAACGCTGGTCGAGCATTTCCAGCGCGCGGGCATGAAGAAGCTGAACGTGGCCGCCCCCAGTGCCGCGCGCGCGGGCGATCTCGCCCGGCGTTTGAACGGCACGGCGGTCAGTTTCGACGCGCTGGACGACGCACTCGCCGCCGCCGATCTGGTGTTCTCGGCGTTGGGGCGCGGCCAAGAAACGCTCGATGCGCCGCGCGTCGAAGCGGCGTTGAAGCGCCGCCGCCGCCGGCCGATCCTGCTGCTCGACCTTGCCGTACCTGAGGAGATCGCACGCGCGGTCGAAAAGCTCGACGGCGCGTTCCGCTACGCGATCGACGATCTGGAAGGCTTGGCGCTCAAAGGCCGGGCGGAGCGCGAAGCCTCGCTCGCCGAAGCGTGGAAGATCGTCGACGGCGAACTCGACGCGTTCCGCCGCCAAGGGGCGGCGCGCGCCGCCGACCCCGCGATCGTGGCGCTGCGCCGGCGGTTCGAAAGCGAACGTCAGCGCGTGCTTGCCGAAACGCAAGACGCCGCGCGCGCCACGGAATTGCTGATCCATCGCCTGCTGCACGCGCCCTCGGAAGAGTTGCGCGCGTTGACGCAAGGCGATCCCAAGACCCGCGAAATGGCCGAGCAACTGGTCGCGCGATTGTTTAGAACGGACGAGTCATGAGTTTCGCCGAGAAGTTGGACAAGGTTCTCGCGCGCCAGCGCGAATTGGGCGATCTGCTCGCCTCGGGCAATGTCGACCCGAAATCCTTCGCGAAATTGTCGAAGGAATTCTCCGATCTCGAACCCGTCGTCGCGGCGATCGACAATCTGCGCAAGTCGCAGGTCGAGCTCGCCGAGCTCGAAACCCTGCGCAGCGAAGGCGACGCCGATATGCGCGCGATGGCGGAGGCCGAGTATTTCGACCTCAAAGCCAAATTGCCCGAGCGCGAGCGCGACGTGCAGTTGATGCTGCTGCCCAAGGACGCGGCCGACGAGAAGAACGCGATCCTGGAAGTGCGCGCCGGGACCGGCGGCGAGGAAGCGGCGTTGTTCGCCGCCGCCTTGTTCCGCATGTATCAGCGCTATTCCGCGTCGCGCGGCTGGCGGTTCGAGACGATGGAACTCGCCGAAACGGGTTTGGGCGGCTTTAAGGAAGCGGTCGCGAATATCTCGGGGGCCGGCGTGTTCGCGCGGCTCAAATTCGAATCCGGCGTGCATCGCGTGCAGCGCGTGCCCGAGACCGAGACGCAAGGCCGCATCCATACCTCGACCGCGACGGTCGCGGTGTTGCCCGAGGCCGAGGAAGTCGACGTGCAGATCAACGAAAAGGATCTGCGCATCGACGTGTTCCGCTCGTCCGGCCCCGGCGGCCAGTCGGTCAACACGACCGATAGTGCGGTGCGCATCACCCATATCCCGACCGGCGTGGTCGTGTCGCAGCAGGACGAGAAGTCGCAGCACAAGAACAAGGCGAAGGCGCTGAAGATTTTGCGCGCCCGGCTTTACGAGGCCGAACGCGAGCGCCAAGCCGCCAGCCGCTCGGCCGATCGCAAGGGCCAAGTCGGCACGGGCGACCGGTCGGAACGCATCCGCACCTATAATTTCCCGCAAGGCCGGGTCAGCGACCATCGCATCAACTTAACGGTCTACGAGATCGACAAGATGATGGAAGGCGAAGGACTCGATCGCTTCATCGACGCGCTGATCGCCGAAGACCGCGCCGCCAAGCTGGCGTCGCTGCCGTGAACGATCTGCCGCCCGTTCCCGCCGGAAGCCTGCTGACCGAGATCCGCGCCGCTTTGACGGATGCGGGCATCGACAATCCGCGGCTGGAAGCGCGGCTGATCGTCGGCGCTTCGGCCGGTTTGACGACCGAGCAATTGATCGCGCGGCCCGAAGCGCCGGTCGACGCCGTGTCGGCCGCTTTCGCACGCGCCCTCGCGGAACGGCGTGCGGATGGCGCGCCGATCGCCTATCTGCTCGGCAGCCGCGAATTTTGGAGCCTCGATTTCGCGGTGACCGGCGCCACGCTCGTCCCGCGCCCGGACAGCGAAACGCTGATCGAAGCGGCCTTGGCGCGCTGCGCGGCGTGGGACAGATCCTGGCGCGTGGCCGATCTGGGCACGGGTAGCGGCTGTTTGCTGCTCGCCTTCCTGTCCGAACGGCCATTCGCGATGGGGATCGGCGTCGATCGCGCGGAAGAAGCGCTCGCCGTCGCCAAGCGTAACGCCCATGCGCTGCGCCTGGATGGCCAAGCCGGGTTCGTCTGCGGCGATTGGGGGGCGGCGCTCGCTGGCCCGTTCGATTTGATCTTGTCGAACCCGCCTTACATCCCGACCGGCGATATCGAGCATTTGTCGCGCGAAGTGCGCGACTACGAACCGTTCGAGGCGTTGGACGGCGGCAAAGACGGTCTCGATTGCTATCGGCTTATCGTCGCCGATCTGCCGCGTTTGCTGGCACCCGGCGGGGCGGTGGTGTTCGAAGTGGGAATGGGCCAGGCCGAGGACGTCGCCGATTTGTGCCGGGCGGCGGGTTTGACGGTCGAATCCATCCGCCGCGATTTGGGCGGGGTGGCGCGCTGCGTCGTCGCGTCGCGGTCAAACCCCTGAAACCCCACGGCAAAAAACCGCTTGGAAAGAAATAGCGGGGGCTTTAGCTTGGGACCGAATGAAGGGCGTCGCCGGGTTTGAGCCGGAAGCGCCGAAGGGTCTGGCCCGATGGGCCGGCCGATTATAGCCATCGCGAAATCCCGATCCGACCGAATCGCCCTTTGGGGTGCTTGTGTCACGGGGCTCGCGGGTCACCCGAGGCTACGAAGGTGAATGGGCGAATCCCCGGAGGTCCGGGCGATTTCGCCGTTTGAACGTCAAGGAACCGGAGTTCGGTAATGAAGCGGCAGCGCAACAATCGCGGCGGGCACCACGGCGGCGGTCAGAACCACGGCAATATGCATCGTGGCGGCGGTGGCGGCGGCGGCGGGCAACGCTCGAACGTGCCGTTCCGGGCCCAGACCTTCGATTCGAACGGTCCGGAAGTGCGCATCCGCGGCAACGCGTTCCAGGTGCTGGAGAAGTATCTCGCCTTGGCGCGCGACGCCTCGTCGTCGGGCGACCGGGTGGCGGCGGAGAACTACTACCAGCACGCCGAACATTATTTCCGCATGATCAATGCGAACCAGGAACAGTTTCCCCAGCAGCGCCCGCCCCAGCAGGGTTATCAGCAGGGCCAGCCGCAGCAAGGCTTCGCGCCGACCGAGGGCGGCGGCCAGCCGGGCATGGAACAAGCCCCCGGCATGGGCCCGCAGCCGGGTGCCCCCAGCAGCGGACCGCAAAACGGCCCCGTCGTGGTGCATACCAACCAACAGCATCTGCCCAATGTCGCGAGTGCGGCACCGCAGGGCGCGATCCAGCAGGGCGGTCCGCTGCCCTCGTTCCTGGCCGTGCCGGGCGGCGGCGAGAACTGAGCTTTCTGCGTTCGAGGGGGCGCCCTGCGCGTCAGCGCAGTTGCAACGCGTCCCCTTGCGCGATTTCGCCGGCGTTCAAGATTTCGGCGTAAACCCCGCAATCGATATGGCCGAACCCGTGCTGCAACAGGCGCGGGATCTGTAGATCGCGCTCGGCCGTCGCCGGATTGACGGTCGTGGCGGCACAGCGGTCGATGCGCTTGTGGACTTTCAAGCGCACGTCGCCGATCGCGATCTCGCGGTCCAGCCATCCGAACTCTTCCCACGGCTTGCCGCCGTCGAAATAGATATTCGCCCGGAAGCGCAGCGGATCGACGCTTGCGCGCGCCACGCGCTCGACATCGGCCACGCTGGCAAGGCCGATGATCGACACGACCTTGCGCGCGGTGTCGGAGAACATATGCCCCGGCGCCTCGACGACTTTCGGGCTGCCGCGCGTCTCGCCTTCCAGATAGGCGCCGAAGAACTGCTCGATCAATGCGCGGCCGGTGGGCGTGGTCAGGTCGCCGCTGGCGACCTTTTTGCCGCCGCGCTTGATCGTCAGCACGTTGGTGGCCGGGTCGAAGCCGGTTTCCAGCTTCGCCAGGCGCTCGTTCTTCGCCAGCATCAGAAAATTATGCTTGGGCATCCACGAAGGGGCGGCCGCGTCGAACGCGGTGGCCCCGTGTGCGATGGCGAAACGCCGGTCGAGCGGCAGGCCTTCGCCGGGAACGACGGCGACGCGCGCCAGCGCCTCGGCGCTGAGACCTTTTACGGGATAGCGGTAGATTCGGGCGATCTGCATGGCGGCAAACTAGGGCCGCGCCCCCGGCGGCTCAAGTGTCGCAGGGCTTGCGGTGCGAGGGGCGGACGCCCAAATTTCGCATGAGGATGCTGGAAATCCGGGTCCCGAACAGTTTGTCGCTTCCGAGAAGGGCAATCGAAACATGGATTTGAACAAGTATACCGAGCGCGCCAAAGGCTTCCTTTTGAACGCGCAGACGCTGGTCCAGCGCTCGTCCCATCAGCGCTTTGTGCCGGAACACCTTTTGAAGGTGCTGCTCGACGACGAGGAAGGCCTCGCCGCCGGCCTCATCGCGGCTGCGGGCGGCGACGCCAAGCGCGCGCGCGAAGCGGTCGAGGCGGCCCTTGCGAAACAACCGCGCGTCGAGGGATCGGGGGCGGGTCAGATTTATATGGCCCCCGAAACCGCCAAACTGTTCGAAACGGCCGAGGAGATCGCGCGCAAGGCGGGCGACTCGTTCGTGACCGCCGAGCGCCTGTTGCTGGCGATCGCGGTCAATAAAGGCAGCAACGCCGCCGATATTCTGGCCAAGGCCGGGGCGAAGCCCGAGGCGATCAACCAGGCGATCGAATCCGTGCGCAAAGGCCGCAAGGCGGACAGCGCCACGGCCGAAGATGCGTATGACGCGTTGAAGAAATATGCGCGCGATCTGACGCAGGCCGCGCGCGACGGCAAGCTCGACCCCGTGATCGGCCGCGACGAGGAGATCCGCCGAACGATCCAGGTCTTGTCGCGCCGGACCAAAAACAATCCCGTGCTGATCGGCGAACCGGGCGTGGGCAAGACGGCGATCGTCGAAGGCCTGGCCTTGCGCATCGTCAACGGCGACGTGCCCGAATCGCTGAAGGACAAGCGTTTGCTGTCGCTCGACCTCGGCGCGATGATCGCAGGCGCCAAGTACCGCGGCGAGTTCGAAGAGCGGCTGAAGGCCGTGCTTCAGGAAATTTCGCACGCGCAAGGCGATGTGGTCCTGTTCATCGACGAGCTTCACACGCTGGTCGGGGCGGGCAAGGCCGACGGCGCGATGGACGCGTCCAACATGCTCAAGCCCGCTTTGGCGCGCGGCGAGTTGCATTGCGTGGGCGCCACGACGCTGGACGAATACCGCAAGCACATCGAAAAGGACGCCGCGTTGGCGCGCCGTTTCCAGCCCGTGTTCGTCAGCGAGCCGACGGTCGAGGACGCGGTGTCGATCCTGCGCGGTCTCAAGGAAAAATACGAACTCCATCATGGGGTGCGTATCACCGACGCCGCGATCGTCGCGGCGGCGACCTTGTCGAATCGCTACATCACCGAGCGTTTCCTGCCCGACAAGGCGATCGACCTGGTCGACGAGGCGGCAAGCCGCTTGCGCATGGCGGTCGATTCAAAGCCCGAAGCGATCGACGAACTCGACCGGCGCATCGTGCAGCTGAAGATCGAGCGCGAAGCGCTGAAGCGCGAAACCGACGAAGCCTCGCGCGAGCGCCTGGTGGCGTTGGAGGAGGAGCTGGCCGATCTCGAAGCGAAATCGGCCGATCTCACCCGCCAATGGAAATCCGAAAAGGAGAACATCCAAGGCGGCCAGCGCATCAAGGAACAGCTCGATCAAGCGCGCATCGATTTCGAGGCCGCGCAGCGCAAGGGCGATCTCGCGCGCGCGTCGGAGCTCAAATATTCGACGATTCCCGAGCTCGAAAAGCGCCTCGCGGCGGCGTCGGGCGGCGGCGAAAACCGCCTGCTCAACGAGGAAGTGACCGAGGCGGACATCGCCGCGGTTGTATCGCGCTGGACCGGTATTCCCGTCGACAAGATGCTGTCGGGCGAGCGCGAGAAACTGCTGAAGATGGAAGACACGCTGCAAACGCGTGTCGTCGGCCAGGACGAAGCGGTCGCCGCGG
>PVXE01000029.1:37500-56339 GCA_014444615.1 Tagaea sp. CACIAM 22H2
TCCGTAAGCCTGTGAAGGTGGACCGTCAGGTCTGCTGGAGGTATCGGAAGTGAGAATGCTGACATGAGTAACGATAAACAGGGTGAGAAACCCTGTCGCCGAAAACCCAAGGGTTCCTGCGCAAGGTTAATCCGCGCAGGGTAAGCCGGTCCCTAAGGCGAGGCCGAAAGGCGTAGTCGATGGAAACCAGGTTAATATTCCTGGGCCTGCTGGGTGTTGACGGAGATGGCAGCTTGTTCGCGGTTATTGGATTCCGCGGGCCGGTCAAGTCTTCCAGGAAATAGCCCCAGCGTATAGGCCGTACCCGAAACCGACACAGGTGGGTTGGTTGAATATACCAAGGCGCTTGAGAGAACGGTGTCGAAGGAACTAGGCAAATTGCTCTCGTAACTTCGGGATAAGAGAGACCCGGCTTAGCGCAAGCTTTGTCGGGTGGCACAGAAATGGGGGTAGCGACTGTTTACTTAAAACACAGGGCTCTGCGAACTCGTAAGAGGACGTATAGGGTCTGACGCCTGCCCGGTGCCGGAAGGTTAAGAGGAGAGCTGCAAGGCTTGAATCGAAGCCCCGGTAAACGGCGGCCGTAACTATAACGGTCCTAAGGTAGCGAAATTCCTTGTCGGGTAAGTTCCGACCTGCACGAATGGCGTAACGACTTCCCCACTGTCTCCGGCACCGGCTCAGTGAAATTGAATTCTCCGTGAAGATGCGGAGTACCCGCGGTTAGACGGAAAGACCCTATGAACCTTTACTGCAACTTCGCAGTGGTATTAGGAACTGGATGTGTAGGATAGGCGGGAGCCAATGAAGCTCGGGCGTCAGCTCGGGTGGAGGCACCGGTGAAATACCGCCCTTACGGTTTCTGATATCTAACTTCGGCCCGTTATCCGGGCTAAGGACCCTGCGTGGTGGGCAGTTTGACTGGGGCGGTCGCCTCCCAAAGAGTAACGGAGGCGCGCGATGGTGGGCTCAGGCTGGTCGGAAATCAGCCCTCGAGTGCAATGGCATAAGCCCGCCTGACTGCGAGACCGACAGGTCGAGCAGAGACGAAAGTCGGCCATAGTGATCCGGTGGTTTCCATGTGGAAGGGCCATCGCTCAACGGATAAAAGGTACTCTAGGGATAACAGGCTGATGACGCCCAAGAGTCCATATCGACGGCGTCGTTTGGCACCTCGATGTCGGCTCATCACATCCTGGGGCCGGAGCAGGTCCCAAGGGTTCGGCTGTTCGCCGATTAAAGTGGTACGTGAGCTGGGTTTAGAACGTCGTGAGACAGTTCGGTCCCTATCTGCCGTGGGTGTAGGATACTTGAGAGGAGCTGTCCCTAGTACGAGAGGACCGGGATGGACGCACCTCTGGTGTACCGATTGTCGCGCCAGCGGCACAGTCGGGTAGCTATGTGCTGAAGAGATAACCGCTGAATGCATCTAAGCGGGAAACTCGCCTCGAAACCAGGTATCCCTGAGGACCGTGGAAGACCACCACGTTGATAGGCCAGGTGTGTAAGCGCAGTAATGCGTTGAGCTTACTGGTCCTAATAGTCCGATAGGCTTGATCTCCTCCGTCGTCGCAGTTTCGCACGCAGCGTCGAGGCCCCCGTTCAAGGGGCCCCGGTTTCCCGGTCAAGGAAACCAGCGCTTGCGCTTGAATTCTCCATCCGACACACGCGATACCCTCTGTTTTTCTTGCTCGTTCCGATGGGACGGCTCGGTGGTCTTAGCGAGAGGTGCTCCACCCGATCCCATTCCGAACTCGGCCGTGAAAACTCTCAGCGCTGATGGTACTATGTCTCAAGGCATGGGAGAGTAAGTCGCCGCCGAGCCTTCTCATCGGAGCGATCGCAAGAAGATCAGAGATCGCACTGCTAACCGCATACCCTCTTCGACATGTTCCCTAACAGCGCCCACCTCGGTGGGCGTTTGTTTTTGGGAGATACGATTTTGACGCGGGGTGGAGCAGCCCGGTAGCTCGTCAGGCTCATAACCTGAAGGTCACAGGTTCAAATCCTGTCCCCGCAACCAAATCGAAAAACCCCAGTGCCTCACGGCGCTGGGGTTTTTGCTTTTCAGGGTCGCGTCGATCTCAGCCGGCGGCCGGGCGCAGATGCGCGAGCGGCAGGGCGGTCTGATAGCGCACCTGTTTCAGCGCGAAGCTCGAGCGGATATTCGCGACTCCGGGAATGCGCGTCAGGTGCTGTTTGAGGAATCGCTCATAGGCCGCGAGATCCGGCACGACGATTCGCAGCAGGTAATCCGATTCGCCGGTCATCAAATAGCATTCCATCACCTCCGGGCGCTTGGTGACGGCGACTTCGAACGCGTCGAGATTCTCCTCGATCTGGCGATCGAGCGTCACGCGTACGAACACGTTCACCGGCAGGCCCAGCTTGGCCGAGTCGGCCAGCGCCACATAGCGCGCGATGACGCCTTTCTCCTCCAAGAGATTGACCCGGCGCAGGCAGGGCGACGGCGACAAGCCCACGCGCTCGGCCAGCGCGTTGTTGGTCAGCTTCCCGTCCTCCTGCAGCGCCTTCAGGATCTTCAGATCGATCGCGTCGAGCTCGGTCGCGGTCATTTCGGCCTCTTATTGGCAGATTATGCCAATAGGCTCCGATTTCTTGGCTGGAATGGCAAATTAATTCCGGCGAATCGGTGGCTTCATCCCTTCCCAGGAGGAAGCCCCCATGGCGGACCGGCTGGAAATTCTGCGCGATCTCGAACGCAAAGTGCTGTGGTTGTCGAGCTGGACGATTCACAACGCGAATCGCCTACGCGCGAATCCGGACGGGATGAAAGTCGGCGGCCATCAATCCTCGTCGGCTTCGCTCGCCGCGATCATGACGGCGCTCTATTTCGACGCGTTGCGCCCCGAAGACCGCGTCGCGGTGAAGCCGCATGCCAGTCCGTGCTTCCACGCGATCCAATATCTTCTGGGCCATCAAACGCGGAGGAAGCTCGAGAACTTCCGCGGCTTCGGCGGTGCGCAATCCTATCCCTCGCGCACCAAGGATATCGACGACGTCGATTTCTCGACGGGTTCGGTCGGTTTGGGCGTGGCGCAAACCGTGTTCGCGTCGATCGCGCAGGATTTCCTGAAGGCGAAAGGCCGGGCCGCCGATCTGCCCGAAGGCAAGATGGTGGCGCTGGTCGGCGATGCCGAGCTCGACGAAGGCAATATCTACGAAGCCTTGGTCGAAGGCTGGAAGCATGGGCTTCGCAACACGTGGTGGGTCGTCGACTACAACCGCCAAAGCCTCGACGGCGTGATCCATGAGGGCCTCGCCGCACGGCTGGAAAGCGTGTTCGCGACCTTCGGCTGGGACGTCGTCGTGCTCAAATACGGCGCGCTGCTGGAAGCGGCGTTCGCCAAGCCCGGCGGCGCCAAGCTGCGCGCCTGGATCGACAATTGCCCGAACGAGCTTTATTCGGCGCTGACCTATCAAGGCGGGCCTGCGTGGCGCCAGCGCTTGCTCGCCGATCATGCGGGCGACAACGCGCTCGCGACGCTGATCGCTTCCTATAACGACGATGCGCTGGCGCGTCTGATGACCAATCTCGGCGGCCATGATTTGCCGAGCCTGCTGGACGCGTTCGCGCAGGCGCGCACGCATGATCGGCCCGTCTGTTTCATCGCCTACACGATCAAGGGGGCCGGCCTGCCGCTCGCCGGGCACAAGGACAATCACGCCGGCTTGATGACCGACGCGCAGATGGACGCGTTCCGTTCGGCGTGCGGCATTCGCCCGGGCCAGGAATGGGAGAAGTTCGAAGGTCTCGCGACCGGCGCCAAGGCGTTGCAGCGCTTCCTCGATGAAGTACCTTTCGCCGCGAAGGGCATGCGTCGCTACACCGCCCCGGTGCTGGACGTGCCCGCGATCGCGCCGCCGGCGGAGAAGACGATCTCCACCCAGGCGGCGTTCGGGCTGATGCTCAACGAGCTCGGCCGCGGCGACAGCGCGTTCGCCGATCGCGTGGCGACGATGTCGCCCGACGTGACCGTCTCGACCAATCTCGGGCCCTGGGTCAATCGGCGCAAACTCTTCGCGCGCGAGGCGGCGGAGGATCTGTTCCGCACCCAGCGCATTCCGTCGACCTATAAATGGGACCGATCGCCCGACGGCCAGCATGTCGAACTGGGGATCGCGGAATCGAATCTGTTCCTGGCGCTGTCGGCCTTCGGTTTGACGGCGTCGCTGTTCGGCGAGCGTATCGTGCCGATCGGCACGGTTTACGATCCCTTCATCCTGCGCGGGGCCGACCAGTTGAACTACGCCTGTTATCAGGACGCGCGCTTCATTCTGGTCGCCACGCCCTCGGGCATCACGCTTGCCCCCGAAGGCGGGGCGCATCAATCGATCAGCACGCCGCTGGTCGGCATGTCCCAGCCCGGTTTGCTGTCCTACGAGCCCACTTTCGCTGACGAGCTGGCCGCGATCCTGCGCTTCGCGTTCGAGTACACGCAGCGCGACGGCAAGGACGGCGGCTCGATCTATCTGCGCCTGTCGTCGCGTGCGCTGGAGCAGCCGACGCGCCAGATCGGCGCGCGCCAAGCTGCCGAAATCGTCGAAGGCGGCTACTGGTTGCGCCCGCCGGGCCCGTCCGCGCGCGTGGTGATCGCTTATACCGGCGCCGTGGCGCCCGAGGCGATCGAAGCCGTCGGATTGTTGGCCGAGGACCGGCGCGATGTGGGTTTGTTGGCCGTCACGTCCGCCGATCGTCTGCACGCCGAATGGTCGCAAGCCAGCAAGGCGCGCGAAGAAGGGCAGGCGGATGCGCTCAGCCCCATCGAGCGCTTGCTCGCCGCCGTGCCCGGCGATTGCGCGCTGGTCACCGTCGCCGAC
The DNA here is from genome assembly GCA_014444615.1 of Tagaea sp. CACIAM 22H2. GTDB lineage: Bacteria > Pseudomonadota > Alphaproteobacteria > CACIAM-22H2 > CACIAM-22H2 > Tagaea. The sequence continues at coordinate 42,343 of PVXE01000029.1, forward strand.
GCGCATCCGGCCACGCTCGGCTGGCTGGGTGCGGTCGCGGGGCATCGCGTGCGGGCGCTAGGCGTCGATTCGTTCGGCCAGACCGGCACGATCGCCGATCTCTATCGCCATTACGGCATCGACGCCGCCGCGATCATGCGCGCGGCGCAAGCCATCGCACCCGGCCGCCCGATCCGGCATCTCGCGGGCTTCGTCTAGCCGCTCAACTCGGCCAAGATCGGCTCCGGGTCGTCGACCTCAATCAACCGCTTGCCGGCGATCGTCCAAACCCGCGTCGCGACGTTGCGCACGAAGGCCCGGTCATGACTGACCAGAAGACAGGCGGCGCCCTGCGCGACCAATTCGTCCTCCAACATCTCCTGTCCTTCGATGTCGAGATGGTTGGTCGGCTCGTCCAGCAAATAGAAATTCGGCTGGGCGAGACGCAAGAGCAGCATCGCGAGCCTGGCGCGCTGGCCGCCGGAAAACCGCGCCAGCGGCGCGGTTTGCGCATCGATTCCGATCCCCGATGCCGCAAGCTGGGAACGCGCTTGCGCGTCTGCTAGGTCGCTCGTCTGCTTCACCGCCGCCCACGGTGTGGCGAACGCGTCGAGCTGGGATAGCGCCTGATCGGAATAACCGGGCTTGAGGCTTGCGGCCGCGCGGATGTTCGGATCGCCGCCGGCCAGGGCCGCGCGCAGCCTTTCGATCAACCGGGTTTTGCCGGTCCCGTTGGCGCCGAGCAGCATGATCCGATCGCCGTTTACGATCCGCAGCTTGCCGGTGCGGAACAGCAACCGGCCGTCCGGTGTGGCGATGATCGTCTCGTCGATCGTCACCAGCGCTTTGGCGTGCGTACCGCTATTGGCAAGGCGGATCGCCCCGGCCGAGCGCTCGCGATGCGCTGGTTGCGCGCGCGCCTCGAGCTTGTCGGCGCGTTCGGACAGCTGCTTGGTCTTCACGACCAGCAGATCGGACCCCGAATTGACGCCGATATTTTTGAGCTTCGCGGCTTGCAGGCGCAGCGTCTTGACCTTGCGCATGTCGTTTTCGAACTGTCGATCGCGCGCCGCGTCGCGCTCGTCGAGTGCGGCACGCGCGCGCGAGTAAGGCAGCGCGAAAACCTCGCTCGCCGCCGGCCGCAGGAACAACGTGCGGTTCGTCGCGCTGTCGAGAAAGGCGCGATCATGGCTGGCGGCGATCACCGCACAGCCGCCGGGCAAGGCGGCAAGGAAACGTTCGAGCACGCCGATCCGCCCGATATCGAGATGGTTCGTCGGCTCGTCCAGCAGCAGCAGATCGGGTTCGACGATGGCCGCGCGCGCGAGCAGCAAGCTGCGCTGCCAGCCGCCCGAGAGCGCGCCGATCGGATGGTCGCGAAGAGCGGGTTCGACTTCGAGCGAATCCAGCAGAACGTCGATCCGCCAGGCTTCGGCTTCGGCGATTTCGGGGGCGAGTGCCGCGCGCACGCCGTCGCGAAAGCCGAAATTCAAAAGCCGTGCGGGCGGATCTTGCGGCGCGAAGGCGACGGTCAGGCCGCGCATTCGCGTGATAACGCCGGCGGTCGCTTCTTCCGCGCCCGCCAGAATGCGCAGCAGCGAGGATTTGCCGCGCCCATTGGCGGCGACGAGGCCAAGGCGGTCGCCTTGGGTGACGGAAAAATCGAGGCCCGCGAAAAGCGTTTCGGTGCGGGTAAGGGTAAGGTCTTTGATGGAGAGAAGGGACATCGTGGTCTCATCGAGCCGGAATGGCGCAGCAACCTGCGCCCGAAAAAGGCTGACGACGAGACGATTGCGCGTTCCCTTGTCAGCCCCGCGGGTTCAAGCGCGGGGCGAACACAGGTCCGCGGCAGCGGTGATGGAAGCGCCGGAACGGCGACTTCTTCCCTTGGGACTGAATCATGCGGGCAACCTAGCCCATACGCCGCCGGATTGACAACTTGTCTGCGCTGGCGCGCGCGGCTGCGCTATTCTCGACCCTATGGTCGAGATTACGCAGATCAAGTCGGGCAATGCCGTGCTCGCCGCCGAAATCGCGGGCTCGGGCGATCCGGTGATTCTTCTCCACGCGGCGGTCGCCGACCGGCGCATGTGGCGCGACACGGCCGCGCGGCTTGCGGCAACGCATCGTACGATCGCCTATGATCGGCGCGGCTTCGGCGAAACGACGGCGCCGGTCGAAGATTTTTCGTCGACCGATGATCTCGCCGCCTTGATCGATGCCCAGGCAGGCGGCCGGAAGCCCGTGCTGGTCGGCTGTTCGCAAGGCGGGCGCGTCGTCATCGACGCCGCGTTGCGCTTTCCCGAACGCTTGCGCGGGATCGTGTTGATCGCTCCCTCCGTCACCGGCGGACCCGATTCGGTCTATCCGCCGGAGATCGCGCCCTTGATGGCGATCCAGCCCGCGCCGATCGAACTCAAGGCGCGGCTTTGGCTCGACGGCGCGTTATCGGCCGAGAACCGTGTCGGCGGTGTGGTGCGCGCGACGTTCTTCGCGATGAACGAAGCGATACGGGCGGCGGGTAAAGATATCGACGTGGTGCCGAACTACGATCGATTGGCCGAGATTACACTGCCCGCTCTCGTGCTGTGCGGCGATCTCGATTTTCCGCATATCCAATCGCGGTGCCGGCATTTGGCGGCGACGATTCCGGGCGCGAAACTGAAAATGTTGCCGGGGCTCGGCCATCTGCCGAGCTTGGAGGCGCCCGACTCCGTCGCGGGTCCGCTCGCCGAGTTCCATGCCGCGCGATGACGTCGCTGGCGATAAAGCTTCAGCCCGGCGCATCGGCCGACCGGATCGACGGCTGGGACACCGATCCCTCGGGCCGCGCGGTGCTGAAAGTGCGCGTGCGCGCCCGGCCGATCGAAGGCCAGGCGAACGAAGCGCTGGTGAAATTCCTCGCACACGCGCTCGACCTGCCCAAATCGGCGGTCGTGCTGGCGCGCGGCAGCCAGTCGCGGCTCAAAATGGTCGAAATCGCGGGGCTCGACGACGCGGCCTTGCGTGCGCGTATCGACGCGCGCTAACTGAAAGCCGATACCCCGTTTCGAAGGAATGAAGATGTCCGATTATGTGATCGCCCCGCCGAAGATCAACGCCGCGCCCATCAAGGGCAGCGACAAGCTTTTCCCGGTCCGCCGCGTCTATTGCATCGGCCGCAATTACGCGGCGCACGCGATCGAAATGGGCCACGATCCCAATCGCGAGCCGCCGTTCTTCTTCCAGAAGAACCCGGACAGCATCGACTTCACCGGCAAGTTCCCGTACCCGTCGAAGACCAAGGACGTGCATCACGAAATCGAGATGGTCGTGGCGCTGGCCAAGGGCGGCACCAATATCGCGATCGACAAGGCGCTCGACCATGTCTGGGGCTACGCCGTCGGCCTCGACATGACGCGCCGCGATCTGCAGGGCATCGCCAAGGATATGGGCCGCCCGTGGGAGATCGGCAAAGCCTTCGAGCACGCGGCGCCGATGGGCGCCTTCGTGCCCGCGTCGCAGATCGGCCATCCGTCGTCGGGCAAGGTCGAGCTGAAGGTCAACGGCAAGGTCAAGCAGGCCGGCGACCTCAACCAGATGATCTGGAAAGTGCCGGAGATGATTTCGTATCTCTCCGAGTATTTCGAGCTCGCCGCCGGCGACATCATCATGACCGGCACGCCGTCAGGCGTGGCGGCGATCGTCGCTGGCGATGTTATGGAAGCGAACGTCGAGGGCGTGGGCGAGTTGAAGGTCGTCGTCGTCTGAGATCGCGATCAGGCGGCGGCGCGTTTATCGGGCTTGCCGTAAAGCCCGATATTCGCGTCGCCCCATTGCTTCAAGGCGCGCAGGATCGGCGCCATGCTTTCGCCCAGCGGCGACAGCGAATATTCGACCTTGGGCGGCACTTGCGCATAGACCTTGCGCAGGATCAGCCCGTCCTCCTCCAGCTCGCGCAATTGGTTGGTCAGGATGCGCGGGCTGACATTGGCGATGTGCTTGCGGATTTCGCCGAAGCGCAGCGTGCCCGACAGAAGATGGAACAGGATCACCGATTTCCATTTGCCGTCGATCAGGCCGATTGCGGCTTCGACCGCGCAGCCGGGGCTGCAATCGAAGCGCGAGAAGCGGGGCTTGGCCATGTCTCGCTATCCTTCTTGTAACTATGCGCGGCTTTTGTGCGTATTGCGGTCCTCGATAGGTAAGCACAGATCTGGCTTCTATCAACCGTCCGCAATGGAGCGCGTTCATGAAAGCCGTCGGCTACAAACAAGCCGGTCCGATCGACCGGCCCGATTCCCTCAACGATATCGAATTGCCCGTGCCCTTGGCGTCCGGCCGGGATCTGCTGGTCGAGGTGTCGGCCGTCTCGGTCAACCCAGTCGACACGAAAATCCGTAAGGGCGTCTCGCCGGAAGGCGATACGTGGAAAGTGCTGGGCTGGGATGCGGTGGGCCGCGTCGCCGTCGTCGGCGAGCAGGTGCGCGGATTCAAGCCGGGCGATGCGGTCTATTACGCCGGCTCGATCCTGCGGCCGGGCTCGAATGCGCAGTTCCATCTGGTGGACGAGCGCATCGTCGGGCACAAGCCGCGCGGTTTGTCCGACGCGCAAGCGGCCGCCTTGCCGCTGACCGCGATCACGGCGTGGGAGATGCTGTTCGATCGCCTGGACGTGACCAAGCCGGTGCCGGGTGCTGCGAACGCGATCGTGATCGTCGGCGGGGCCGGCGGCGTGGGATCGATCTCCATTCAGCTGATTCGCGCGCTGACCGGCGTAACGGTGATCGCCACGGCCTCGCGGCCGGAAACGCGCGAATGGGTCAAGGCGCTCGGCGCGCAGCACGTGATCGACCATTCGATGCCGTTGGCCGCGCAAGTGAAGGCGCTGGGCCTGGGCGCACCCGCGTTCGTGTTTTCCACCACGCAGACCGATCGCCACCTCGCCGAGATCGTCGAGTTGATCGCCCCGCAAGGCCGCTTCGGCCTGATCGACGATCCTCAAACGCTGAACGTCGTGCCGTTCAAGCGCAAGGCCGTGTCGATCCACTGGGAGTTGATGTTCACCCGGCCGATCTTCGAGACGCCGGATATGGACGCGCAAGGCCGCTTGCTGAACGACGTCGCACGCCTGGTCGAGGAAGGGCGCGTTCGCTCGACGATTGCTGAGAATTTGGGGCCAATCACCGCTGCGAATCTAAAGACGGCGCATGCGTTGATCGAAAGTGGCAAGGCGAAGGGCAAGATCGTGCTGGCAGGCTGGCCGATTTAGGCGAAACCGGGGCGAACGGAAATTTTTCCGTCGCGATGGCGCCATTTTCCGGCGGGACACTTGGATCGTGCCCGCCGGAATAGGCGAATCGCATCTCGCGTTTTCCGGACGGCCCCACAAAGGAGTCGCCGCCATGTTCAAACGCCCCCGCGCCACCTTTGCCCTGATCCTCGCCGCCGGTTTTGCGGCCACGCCCGCTTCGGCCGAGCCGCCGTGGCGCCGGGACGGCGCGCAACGCGACGGCCGCTACGAGCGCGACGGGCGCAGCGATGTGTCGGTGTCGATCGTCATCGGCGATCCCGATCGGCGCGAAATCCGCAGCTATTACGACGCGCAGTTTCGCGGCGGCCATTGCCCGCCGGGTCTTGCCAAGAAGAACAACGGCTGCATGCCGCCGGGGCAAGCGCGCAAATGGCAGATCGGCCGTCCGTTGCCGCGCGACGTCGTCTTCCACGCCTTGCCGCGCGAGTTGGAATTGCGCCTTAACGTGCCCGCCGGCGGGCGCTATGTGCGCGCGGGCGCCGACATTCTGCTGCTTGCGATCGGCACCGGCATGGTGCTCGACGCCATCGAAAATTTGACCGAGGGCTGAACGCCGCCGGAAGAGACTGCCGGGGCGGCAGATTATGCCGTGTCGCAGCGCCGGCGAGGTCCGGATGAATCGAGCAAATTCAGATGCTTAACTGTGGCACGCGTTCTGCGAAAGACCTAGCCGGGCCGGCGAAAGTCGAACCGGCCGGGTAACCGAGTCCGAGGTCAGTACCGTGCAGATCAACACGTCTTTCGCCACCGCCGCATTCAGCGGTTTCGCCACGCGCTCAAAATCCGCCGTCGCCGGGACCGACCCCGCGACAATGGAAACATCGCCGGGCCGCAAGCTCGATTTCACGTCGATGACCCGCAAGGAACTGCTCGATTGGGTCAATGGCGAGATCAAGGGCGGGCGCATGACGCTCGACGAAAGCACGCCCTTCGTCGGCATGACGATCAAAATCTCCGCCTATACGAAGCAGCCGGTCGATATCGACACCGACGCGACGCGCTACGACTTCACCGATATCGCCGCCAAAGGCGTGGACGGCGCGCGCTCGTTCGGCAACGAGAAGCTCGCCCAGGCGCTGGAATGGTCGATCGAGGCCATGCGCCGCGCGCAAGGCGGCAAAGCCGGGTTCGATCTTTCGGCCTGACTGGCGCGCGCATCGGTCGCCGATATTGCGATCCGTTCGCTATAGTGCCGTCTCGAAAGGAACGGCCGATGACGATTCTCATCACGGGCGCGGGGCTGATCGGCTGCCGCACGGCGTCTCTGTTGGCGGCGCGGGGCGAGAGGCCGGTTCTTTTGGATCTGCGCCCCAACGAAGCGGCGATCGCGTCGCTGGTGCCCGACGGCAAGGCGACGATCGTCGCGGGCGACGTGTCGGATCGCGCGGCGATGCTCGATCTGTTCAAGCGCCATAGCGTGACTCAGGTCGTGCACACGGCGGCGGCGTTGAGCCTGGCGATCCGCGAACGCCCCACGCTCGCCTTCGATGTCAATCTCGGCGGCACGGTGGCACTGCTCGAAGCCGCGCGCGCCATCGGCGTGAAGCGTTTCCTCTATGCCTCGTCCACCACCGTCGCTTACTCGACCTTCGGCGATCCCGTGACCGCGCCGGTGAAGGAAGACCTCGCGCTGCGCATGGCGAGCCAAGCGCCGCGCTCGCTTTACGCCGCCGCCAAACTTGCCGGCGAATGGTTCGTGCGGCTCTACGGCGATCAATTCGGGCTCGATTGGGCGGCGCTGCGCTATGCCGCCGTGCTCGGGCTTTGGGCGGGGCCGAACAACTCCGTGCCCGGCGGTTTGATGGCGAAGCTGTTGGGGCAGGGTGCGGCCGGCGGCAAAGTGCGCATCGACGACAAGCTCTATCTTTGGACGCGCGGCGAGGATTTCGTCGATGCGCGCGACGTGGCGGCGGCGAATGTCGCAGCCCTCGACGCGCCCGCTTTGCCGTCGCGTGTTTACAACATCGCGTCGGGGCGGATGACCAGCGTTGCCGATTTCGTGGCGGCGGCGCGGCGCGTGCATCCCAATCTTTCAATCGAAGCAGCCGATGTGCCGCCGACGGGTTTCGCCGGTTTCCCCTGGCCGCGCGACTACGCCTTCGACATTTCGGCGGCGGCGAAGGATTTCGGCTATCGCCCCGCGCACGACGTGGAATCGAGCCTGCGCGACGCCTTGCCCTTCGTCTAATCGCGGTCGGGCGCACCCAGCGGGAACAGGTTTCGATAGGGCCGCGCCTCATCGACGATACGCGCGAATTCCGGCCTTGCCAGCAGGCGCGCGCGATAGGCTTTGAGCCGCGCGTATCCGGCGGGAATGGGCTGCGTCCAATCGGCGTAGAATAGCGACGGGGCCGCCGCGCAATCCGCCAGCGTGAATGCCGGCCCGGCCGCCCATTCGCGCCCGTCGAGTTTGGCGTCGAGCCAAGCATAGATCGTGTCGAGATCCTTGCGCGCCTTGGCGACGCCAAACGGGTCGCGCGCGTCGGCCGGGCGCAAGGCTTCGAACACGACTGCCTGCATCGGCGTCATCACGTAATTGTCGAACACGCGATCCATGAAGCGCGTTTCCAGCGCCGCCGCCGGATCGGCGGGGATCAGCTTCGCTTTGCCCGGATAGGCACGGTCGATATGTTCGAGGATGATCGAGGACTCGACGATCGTGCGGCCGTCCTCGACCAGCACGGGAATGCGCTTCATCGGCCAAAGGCGCTCAAGTTCGGCGCCATGCGCGGCGTCGCCGAATTCGATCTTGCGATACTCGAACGCGATGCCGTTCTCGCGCAAACCCAGCAGCACTTTCTGGCAATAGCTCGACAACGGATGGGCATGCAGAACGAGGGACATGTTGTTCCTTCAGGCGACAAGACGGAGCGATTTGCGCATTTTGTCGACGCGCGTTTCGCCCAATTCGCGGTCGAGATCGGCATGGGTCGCGCGCCAGATCGGCACGGCGGCGGCGAGGGCGGCGCGGCCCGCCGGGGTGAGCGAGGGCCGGCGCACGCGCTTATCCGTCGCATCGGCCGCGATCGCGACCCAGCCGCGCAGGGTTAGAACTTTGAGATAGGCGGTCAGCGTCGTGCGATCCATCGCCAGGAAATCGGCGAGAGGGCCGATCGACGCGGGCTCGGGCCGGTTCAGCGCCATCAGCAACGAGAACTGGCCTTGCGAGAGACCGATATCGCGAAACGCCGCGTCGAAGCGCCGGGCAAGGGCGCGCGCCGCGCGCTGCACATGCAGGCACAAGCAACCGTCGCGGACCTCGATCGTCGTTTCGTAGCTGGGGCCGCTTCGGTTCGGCATGGGGCGCCGTTCCTCCATTTGACTCATTTTATATACGTTGATATCAACGTATATGTCAATGGGAGGATTGGACACATGACCGTCGTGCCGTATCTGTTTTTCGAAGGAAATTGCGAGAAGGCGCTCGAATTCTATCGGACCGCTTTGGGTGCCGAGATCGGGATGGTGATGCGCTACGACGCCGCGCCGCAAGGCGGACCGGCGCAGCCCGACTGCCCGATGCCGCCGCCCGACAAGATCATGCATGCCGAGTTCAAATTGCGCGGCACAACGATCTTCGCCTCTGACGGCGGTGCGAACGGAAAGCCCGAATTCAAGGGCTTTTCGCTCAACATTCTGGCGGACGACCCGAGCGACGCCAAGCGTCTGTTCGACGTTCTGGCAAACGGCGGCACGATCATGATGCCGTTCGGGCCGACCTTCTTTTCGCCGGCCTTCGGCATGACATCCGACAAGTTCGGCATGAACTGGATGATCTACGTGCCGATGCCGGGGCAGGGCTGAACCGCGCGCGGAACATTGGCCGCCCCCGATCCCGTCGCTTAGACTAAGCGATGGGATCGGGGGGTCCCGCCGATGAATTCACGCGCGCCGAGCTTCGCCGAACTTTTCACGCCCAAACTCGTCACCATCTTGCGCGAAGGCTACAGGCTTTCGCATTTCCGCAACGACGTGATCGCGGGATTGACCGTCGCGGTCGTCGCATTGCCGCTGTCGATGGCGATCGCCATCGCCTCGGGCGCCACGCCCGCGCAAGGTCTGGTCACCGCCATTGTCGGCGGGTTTTTCGTTTCGGCGCTGGGCGGCAGCCGCTTCCAGATCGGCGGCCCGGCGGGCGCGTTCATCGTGCTAGTGGGGGCGACGATCGCCGAGCACGGCATGGATGGCGCGATCCTCGCCGTGCTGCTCTCGGGCGCGATGCTGGTGATCGCGGGCTATTTGCGCCTGGGCACCTACGTCAAATTCATTCCCTATCCGGTGACGGTCGGTTTCACCGCCGGCATCGCCGCGATCATCTTCGCGAGTCAGATCAAGGACCTGCTGGGCCTGACGCTGCCAGGCGAAGAACCGCGCCCGATTCTCGATAAGATCCCCGTGTTGTGGGACGCGTTGCCCACGCTCGACGGCACGACCGTCGCCCTCGCCGTCGCCACCATCGCGATCGCCGAAGGCATGAAGCGCGCGCGCCCGCATTGGCCGGGTTTGCTGATCGCTGTGACGGCGGCGGCGGTTGCGACCGCCGCGTTCGGTTTGAACGTCGCGACGATCGGTTCGCAATTCGGCGGCATTCCAGCATCGCTGCCGGCACCGCAACTGCCCGATCTGTCCTGGGCGAAGATCGCCAGCGTGATGCCCGCGGCCGTGGGGTTCGCGGTGCTAGGGGCCATCGAATCGCTGCTGTCGGCTGTCGTGGCGGACGGCATGACCGGGCGGCGCCATCGCGCCAATTGCGAGTTGGTCGGGCAGGGTTTTGCCAATGTCGCGAGCGCCTTGTTCGGCGGGATTTGCGTGACCGGCACGATCGCGCGCACGGCGACGAATGTGCGTTCCGGTGCGCACGGCCCCATCGCGGGCATGCTGCATTCGGTGTTCCTGCTCGCCTTCGTGCTGCTGGCGGCACCGCTCGCCGCCTATATCCCGCTGGCCGCATTGGCGGGCGTGCTGGCGCTGGTCGCGTGGAACATGGTCGAGAAACACGCTTTTGCCGTGCTGCTGCGCGCTTCGCCCGGCGACGCGGCGGTGCTGATGTCGACCTTCCTGCTGACCATGTTCCGCGATTTGATCGAGGCGATCGTGGTCGGTTTCGCGCTGGGCTCAGCCTTGTTCATCCACCGCATGTCGCAGACGACGGCGGTGGCGAGCGAAACGCCCTTCGTGTCGGAGGACCGCGCCGACAATGCCGACGGGCCGCGCCAAAGCTACGACGAGCGGACGGCCAACGATCCCGAGATCGTCGTCTATCGCATTACCGGCGCGTTCTTCTTCGGGGCGGCGGCGTCGATCGGCGCGGTGCTGGAACGCATCGCCGACACGCATCGCGCGTTGGTCGTCGATTTCGCCGCCGTGCCATTCGTGGATTCCACGGCCGCGCACACGATCGAAGGCCTGATGCATCAGGCGGCGCGGCGGAACGTGAAGCTGGTGATTACGGGGGCTGCACCCGCCGTGCGCCGCGAACTCGCGGTGCATGGCATCGCTTCGCCCGCGGTCGCGTTCGAAGCGTCGATCGAAACGGCCCTGGCCTTGTTGCGGGCCGGGCCTTCGGCGCCGATCAGCGCCGGCGAGCCGGCACGCGGATCGGCTTGAGGACGGGCGGCGGCGCGCCCAGATCGGCGATGGCCTCGCCGATCTGTTTCAGCGCGTCGATCACCCGGTCGAGAAGTTTCAACTGGAAAATCCGGCTCATGGCTGTTCCCCTTACGAGGACCTTTCGCCGTTCAGCTTAAGCCCGCGTGAAACGCGCGTCTAGCGCGTCGCGAGCGGCAGGCAGATTTCCGTGATCCATTCCGACGGCGGCAAGGCGCGGCAATCGTTCACGTACCATTCGAAGCAGGGCCGATCGGCCGCCGTCTCGCCGCTCGCGGGCAGCCATTCGCCGAACAACCAGTTGTAGGGCTTCTCCAGTTCGGCATACGGCCCCTGGAAGCGCAGCACCGCATGGCGCCCGCCGGCCAGATCGAGCACGCGCAAATCGCCGTCGCCCTTGAAGTCGGGTCCGACCGAAATGCAGGCATCGGCGCGCAAATCTTGGGCAGGGACGCTGCCCGGATCGTCGTAATAGACGCCGAAGCTGCGCGCCTCGGGCGTCATCAAACCGAGCGGCGCGGCGCGCACGGTTAAGCGCTCGAACGTGCCGCCGATTTCCATATAGGGGCCGGTATGGCGCAAGCCGGCAAGGCGCACGGGCGCAAGATCGCGGATTTCGACGTTGTACATGACGAGTTCCTCCTTGGTGGCGGGGGCGGGATCGACGAGATGGCCGCGCTTGCGATAGGCGGCGGGCGTTGTGCCGAAGGCGGCGGCGAAGGCGCGGCCGAACGCGGCAAGGCCGCCATAGCCCGCGCGTTTGGCGATGCGCGCGATGGGATCGCGCCCTTTCACCAAATCATGCGCGGCGCGATGCAGGCGGCGCCGGCGCAGCGTGTCTTGGGGCGTTTCGCCCGTCGCCGCGCGATAGATGCGATGAAAATGACAGGGCGACAGGCACGCCGCGGCGGCCAGATCGTCGAGGCGCGGATCGCGGTCGAGATGCGCGTCGATATAGGCGATTGCGCGTTCGATGCGGGCGGCGTGATCGCGATGGCGATCGAAGGGGGCGGGCTTGTTCATGCCCGCAACCATGCCTCAAGCGCGTTTGATCGCGCTTGCGGAAGTTTTCAGTGCAAACCGCCGCTGAACGCCGCGGGCTTGGGCTTGTAACCGCCGCCGCCGAACTTGCCGAACATGCGCTGCACGTCGGGGTGGTCGACGGGGCCGTTCTCGGCGTCGGGCAGCAAATTCTGCTCGCTGACATACGCCTGATACGGCCCCTCGCGCTCGTTGAGCGCGTAGAGATGATAGAAAGGCTGGTCCTTGCGCGGGCGCAGTTCGGCCGGGATCGAGCGATACCATTCCTCGGTATTCGCGAAGACCGGATCGACGTCGAACACCACGCCCCGGAACGGGTAGACGCGGTGGCGGACGATCTGGCCGATATGGAACTTGGCGCTGCGCATGGGGGAGGGATTTTATTCGCGGTTGCGCGGCGATCAAGCCCCTAGAATTGCCCGGAAATCAGGCGAATTTCGACTTTCCGGCGTTGCGCAACGCCAGATTCATCGACGAACGCAGCGCCCCTTCCTCGCCCGGCGGCGTCCACACGCGCACGGTCAGCGTCACGCTGTCGGCCGAATATTTCGACACGATCACTTCCGGGGCCGGGTCCTTCAGCGAACGCGGATCGCCGGCGGCGAGCGACAGCACTTTGGCGAAGGCCGCGTCGATATTGACCTCGTCGGGAACGGTTACTTCGAAGTCGAGGCGCTTGGCGTTGTAGCTGGAATGGTTGACGACCTTGTCGCCCCAGATTTTGCCGTTGGGCACCAGCACGCGGATATTGTCGTCGGTACGCAGATCGGTGACGAACAGATCGATCGCCTCGACCTTGCCGGTGACGCCGCCCGCATCGATGCGGTCGCCCACGCGATAGGGGCGGAACAGCAGCAGCATCACGCCCGCCGCCAAGTTCGACAACGTGCCCTGCAGCGCCAAACCGACCGCCAAGCCTGCGGCGCCGAACACGGCGATCAGGCTCGCCGTCTGCACGCCGAATTGCGACAGCACCGCAAGGACGACGACCGTGAGGATCAGATAGCGCACGAGGCTGCCGAGGAAGCGCGCGAGCGTGAGTTCGACCTTGCCGACTTGGGTCAGCGTGCGTTCGACCAAACGCTGGGCGATGCCCGCGACCCAGGACCCGGCGACCAGCAGGACGATGCCGAACAGGAAGGGCGGGCCGTAGAGCAGGACCATTTCGTTGAGCTGATTGAGAAAATTCATGATCCGGCCCCTTTTTTGCGGCGTCCTTGATGCGCCCAGGAATGGCCCCGTGCCGCGTTCAAGTCAAGCTTATCCCAAGACGCGCGCCCCGGTGGCGGGTGTAGGATCGGACCCATGGCGGCCCCGTCCAGCAAACCCGCATCCAAGCCAAACCCGGCTGCGAAAAAAGCGCCGCCGGCCAAGGGCAAGGCCGCCCCGGCGGACGACAAAAAAGACGCGGCCGCCCCGGCGCCGGCACCCAAATCCGTTCTGCAGCGCTATCGCATGGTCCTGTTCGCGGCCTTAGGCACGGCGTTTGTCGCGACGCTGGCGACCGGCGCTTGGGTCGTCTATTTCCGCGCGCCGATCGAAATCGATCCGCCCGCGCCCCCGCCGCCCGCGTTGAAGCCGACCCCGCCCACGGTGGTGCGGGAAGGCGATCTCGACGACGATTTATGGCGGCGGATGGGCGTGCGCCCGAATTCGAATTAATCGCCGAAGCTTTTCAATCGCCCAGGGCTTCGCCTTCGCGGCGCGGATCGGCACCGCCGACGAGGCGCGTCTGGCCCTGGCGGCGCACGACTTGGATCAAGCCCAACCCGCTGGTCTGGTGGTTGAGCGTCACTTCGTGCCCCAGCGCCTTCAGATCGGCGGCGATATTGACGAGCGGCGTGTCGCGCTCCAGCTCGATCGTGCCGTTATTCATGCTGACCGCATGGGGCAGGGCGACCGCGCGCTGCGCATCCATGTTCCAGTCGATCGACGCGACCAGCGTCTGCACGACATAGGGAATGATGCGCGGGCCGCCGGGCGAGCCCAAGGCCGCGACCAGCCGGCTTTCGCGGTCGAGCACGATGGTCGGCGCCATCGACGAGCGCGGGCGCTTGCCCGGTTCGACGCGGTTGAT
>PVXE01000030.1 GCA_014444615.1 Tagaea sp. CACIAM 22H2
GCCCAAACCCTCGCCGCCATGCCGCTTGCCGCGACATTGGGCCTCGGCGGCAATCGCAAGGCGATGGTCACGGGCATGACGATCGGCCTCAACGGCAACGCGATCGTCATCTCCCGCGAACTCTGGCGCGAACTCGATGACGGTTCCGGCCTCGATCCGATGGTGACGGGTGCTTCGCTGCGCCGGGCACTCGACGCGCGCCGCGCGCGCGGGTTGGAGCCGCCACGGTTCGGGGTCACCTTCGCCTATTCGAGCCATAATTATCTGCTGCGCTATTGGCTCGCCGCGTCGGGTATCGATCCCGATCGCGACGTGCGCCTCGTCGTCGTGCCGCCGCCGCGCATGTTGCGCAGCCTCGTCGACAACGATATCGACGGCTATTGCGTCGGCGCGCCGTTCGGCCAGCTGGCGGTCGATCTCGGGGTCGGGCGTTTCGCCGCCGCGACCTACGAGGTGTGGAACAACCACCCGGAAAAAATCTTCAGCGTCACGCGGTCTTGGGCCGAGCGGCATCCCAACACGCATGTGGCGCTGGTGATGGCGCTGATCGAAGCCTGCCGCTGGCTCGACGATCCGGAAAATCGGCTCGACGCCGCACGGCTGCTCGCGCGTTCGGATTATTGCGACGCGCCGGAATCGATCCTGATGGCGACGTTGGGCGGCACGGTGCAGACCGGGGCGGGCCCGCGCCACATCCCCGATTTCCATGTGTTTCATCGCTATCAGGCGAATTTCCCGTGGCGCAGCCAAGCGCTGTGGACGCTCGCGCAGATGCGCCGCTGGGGCCAGATCGGGCCGGAGGTCGATGTTTACGCCCTGGTCGACGCCGTTTGCCGGCCGGATGTCTATCGCGCCGCCGCGCGCCGATTGGGCGTCGCGTCGCCCGATGTCGATTTCAAAAGCGAAGGCACGCATCGCGAGAGCTACATGCTCGAAACCGGCGAAGGTCCGATCGAGCTGGGTTCCGACATTTTCTTCGACGGCCGGGTTTTCGACCCCGTGCCGCGCGATTCCGATCCGGCGGGTTCGCCCGCGACCCTCAACCCCAATGCCAAGGAGATCGAACGATGACCCGCAAGCTCGGCCGCCGCAGCCTTCTGAAGGGCGCATCCGCCACCGCCGCCTTGTTAGCCGCCGCGCGCGCGAGCTTCCCTGCCGGCGCCTTCGCGCAGGGCGCTGGGCCGGAGACCAAGAAGGCCGTGCTCGGCTATATCGCGTTGACGGATTCCTCGCCGTTGATCATCGCCAAGGAGCGCGGCCTGTTCGCCAAGCACGGCGTGCCGGACGTGGAAGTTTCCAAGCAGGCCTCGTGGGGGGCCACGCGCGACAATATCGTGCTGGGCGGCGCCAGCAACGGTATCGATGGCGCGCATATCCTGCGCCCGATGGTGCATCTGATCTCGTCGGGCTTGGTCACGCAGAACAACGTGCCCACGCCGCTCTACACGCTGATCAATCTCAACGAGGACGGCCAGGCGATCTCGGTCGCTAACGAATACAAGGATCTGGGCGTCGGCAAAGATTCCTCGCCGCTCAAAGCCGCGTTCGAGCGCAAGAAGGCGCGCGGCGGCGAATTGACGGCCGCCGTCACCTTCCCGGGCGGCACGCACGATCTTTGGATGCGCTACTGGCTCGCGGCCGGCGGCATCGATCCCGACAGCGACATCCGCGTGATCGTCGTCCCGCCGCCGCAGATGGTCGCGAATATGCGCGTGGGCAATATGGACACGTTCTGCGTGGGCGAGCCGTGGAACGAGCAGCTGGTGAATCAGAATATCGGCTTCTCGGCGCTGACCACGGGCGAGCTGTGGTTCCAGCATCCTGAAAAGATTCTCGGCATGCGCGCCGAATGGGTCGACAAGAATCCCAAGGCCACGCAAGCGATCATGATGGCGGTCATGGAAGCCCAGCAATGGTGCGATTCCATGGCGAACAAGGACGAACTCGCCAATATCGTCGGGCGCCGCCAGTGGTTCAACGTGCCGCCGGCCGACATCAATCTGCGTCTAAAGGGCGACATCAACTACGGCAACGGCCGCGCCGAAAAGGGCACCAATCTGTTCATGAAATTCTGGGGCAAGGGCGGCACGGTTTCCTATCCGTGGAAGAGCCTCGACACCTGGTTCATGACCGAGAACATGCGCTGGGGCCGCTACAAGCCGGATTTCGATGTGAAGGGTCTGGTCGACAAGACCAACCGTTCGGATCTGTGGATCGCGGCGGCCAAGGCGCTGGGCGTTTCGGACCACGTGTCGGGGGATTCGCGCGGCGTCGAGACGTTCTTCGACGGCGTCAAGTTCGATCCCGCCAAGCCGATGGACTACCTCAAGACCGTGCGCATCAAGCGCGCCGCGGTTTGAAAAGGCGCATGACGATGGGCATGCCCGCACGCAAACTCGAACCGGTTCCGGCGGCGAAAGCCGCCGGCGCCGCCGTGGTGGAATTGAAGCGCGCGACGCCCGGCTTCGCCGACCGGGTAAAGCCGGTATTGACCGCGCTTTGGACCAATCTTCTGCCGCCGGCCGTCACGATCGCGATTCTGCTGGGGATCTGGCAGATCGCGTTCGATCGGCCTGGCGCCACGCTGCCCGCGCCGACGGTGGTGTGGTCGCAAGCCTTCGATTTGATCGCCGAGCCGTTCTACGTCGCTGGGTCTCAGGATATGGGTCTCGGCTGGCGCGTCCTCACCTCGCTGCAGCGCGTGGCGGTCGGCTTCGGCTTCGCGGCGATCGTCGGCGTGCTGGTGGGCGCCATCGTCGGTCAATCTGTTTGGGCCATGCGCGGGCTCGATCCGGTGTTCCAGATTCTGCGCACCGTGCCGCCGCTCGCATGGCTGCCGATCTCCTTGGCGGCGTTCCGCGACGCCAATCCGTCGGCGATCTTCGTGATCTTCATCACGGCGATCTGGCCCATCCTGATCAACACGGCGGTCGGTATCCGCAACATCCCGCAGGATTACCGCAACGTCGCGCAGGTGCTGCGGCTCAATCATCTCGAATTCTTCGTGAAGATCATGCTGCCCGCCGCGGCGCCCTACATCTTCACGGGGCTGCGCATCGGCATCGGTTTGGCGTGGCTCGCCATCGTCGCCGCCGAAATGCTGACGGGCGGCGTGGGTATTGGCTTCTTCATCTGGGACGCGTGGAACTCCTCGCGCATTCCCGACATCGTCGTGGCGCTTGTCTATATCGGGCTCGTGGGTTTCGCCCTCGACCGGATGGTGGCGTTCGTCGCGACGCGCGTCACGCGCGGCACGGCCGCGAACTGAAGGAAAGGCGAGACAAATGAACGCCTATCTCAAACTCGATCGCATCGACAAATCCTTCAAGCGCGGCGGCACGACCAGCGAAGTGCTACGCGACGTCAATCTGGAGATCGCGCAAGGCGAATTCGTGTCGATCATCGGCCACTCCGGTTGCGGCAAGTCGACGCTGCTCAACATCGTCGCCGGACTCGCCGACACGACCAAAGGCGTCGTGTTCCTCGACGGCACGGCGGTGGAGGAGCCCGGCCCCGATCGCGCGGTCGTGTTTCAGAACCACTCGCTGCTGCCCTGGCTCACCGTCTACGACAATGTGCGCCTGGCGGTGGACAAGGTGTTCGGCCGCGCGAAATCGAAGGCCGAGCGTCACGACTGGACGCTGCAGCAGCTTGAGCTCGTCCATATGGGCCACGCCAAGGACAAGCGGCCGGGCGAAATATCGGGCGGCATGAAGCAGCGTGTGGGCATCGCGCGCGCACTTGCCATGCAGCCCAAAGTGCTGCTGATGGACGAGCCTTTCGGCGCGCTCGACGCGCTGACCCGCGCGCATCTTCAGGACTCGGTCATGGAGATCCATGCGCGCTTGGGCAACACGGTGCTGATGGTGACGCACGATGTGGACGAGGCAGTGCTGCTCTCGGATCGCATCGTGATGATGACCAACGGACCGGCGGCGACGATCGGCGAAGTGCTCGATGTGCAGCTCGCGCGGCCGCGCAAGCGCCTCGATCTGGTCAACAACCAGACCTATCTGTCGGCGCGGGCGGCGGTGCTCGAATTCCTCTACGCGCGCCACAAGGCGCCGTCGATCGCCGCATGATCGAAGCACCGTCGCGCATCGTCGTCGTGGGCAACGGCATGGCGGGCCAGCGCCTGCTCGCCGAGCTCGACGCGCGCGGCCGCGCGAACGGCGTCTTGGCGATCGGCGCCGAGCCGCACCCCGCCTATAACCGCATCTTGCTGTCGTCGGTTCTGGCGGGGGAGGCGACGCTCGCCGATATCGGCCTTGGCGATCGCGATTGGTACGCGTCGCGCGGCATCGATCTCGTTACCGGCGACCCCGTCGTTGCGATCGACCGCGCGGCGAAGACGATTGCACTGGCATCGGGGCGCTGCGAGAGCTACGGCAAGCTCGTTCTTGCGACCGGTTCGCGTGCGATCCGTTTGAACTTGCCCGGCGCCGAGCGCGCCGTCGCGTTCCGCGATCTTTCGGACATCGAGCGCTTGCGGGCGGCCAAAGCGGGTAGTACGGCCGTCGTGATCGGCGGCGGCTTGCTCGGTCTTGAGGCCGCTTACGGCCTCGCCAAGCGCGGCGTGCGCGTGGCGCTCGTTCATCTGATGGACGATCTGATGGAGCGCCAGCTCGATGCGGCGGCGGCGAAGTTGCTGGCGCGCGAAATTTCGGCGCGCGGCATTGCGCTGCATCTCGGCGCGTCGACCGACCGGATCGAGGCGGATGCCATCGTGCTGAGAGATGGAACGCGCATTCCGGCGGCGCTCGTGGTTATGGCCGTAGGTATCATGCCGGAGACCGCGTTGGCGACGTCGGCCGGGCTCGGTTGCGGTCGCGGAGTGCGGATCGACGACACGCTTCGTACGACCGATCCCGAAATCCATGCTTTCGGCGAATGCGCCGAGCACCGGGGTGCGTGTTTCGGTTTGGTCGGCCCCATCTGGGATCAGGCGCGCGCGCTGGCCGATATCCTGACGGGGCGCGCGGCGACCTACGAAGGATCGAGCGTCGCGACGACGCTAAAAGTGTCGGGCGTCGCGCTGTTCTCCGCCGGTATCGTGCGCGAAGCGCCGGGTGCGGAAACCCTCGTCTTCTCCGATCCCGCGCAGGGCGTGTATCGCAAGCTGATCCTGCGCGAAGGAAGGTTGGAAGGCGCTGTGCTCTACGGCGATACCGACGGCTCCAGCTGGTATGCGGCGGCGATCGCCGAGCGGCGCGACGTATCGCGCTGGCGCGATCGCATCGCGTTCGGCGCCCCCGTCGAACCGTCGAAACGCGCGGCCTAAGCGATGGACGATTTCACCGACGAGCAAAAGCAATATCTCGCGGGCTTCGCGACGGGCGTGGCCGCGCGACGCGCCGCGCTGGGCTTGCCCGCCGGGCTCGCCGTCGGCGGCGGCGCATCCAGCCCGAATCCCGATGCCGCGATGTTCGAGGCGCAGGATCGCACGCTCGCAAATGGCGGCAAGCTATCGGCCGAAGAGCAGGCCAAGCGAAAGACCCCGCCGCTGGATCGCTGGGGCGCGCTGGTCGCTGCGGCGGAGACGAACACGGCGCCTAAAGGCGTCGATGTCTTTCTGACCAAGTATTTCGGCCTGTTCCATGTGGCGCCGGCGCAAGACTCCTTTATGTGCCGGTTGCGCATACATCATGGCGTGCTCGATTTGCGCCAGATGCGCGGCCTTGCCGATCTTGCGGAGAAGATGGGCGGTGGCTATTCGCATGTGACGACGCGCAATAACCTCCAGATCCGCGAGATCGCGCCAAAGGATGCGCCGGATTTCCTGATCGAGTTGCAGGAACTGGGGCTGACCGCGCGCGGAACCGGCGCCGACAATATCCGCAACATCACCGGCAGCCCGGCCGCCGGGATCGACCCGCAGGAGTTGATCGACACGCGCGATCTGGGCAAGAGGCTTCAGCACCATATCCTCAACAGCCGACATCTTTACGCGCTGCCGCGCAAGTTCAACATCGCCTTCGACGGCGGCGGCAAGATCGGTGTGTTGGAGGATACGAACGATATCGGCTTCGCCGCCGTGACGATCGGCGAAGGGCAGGCGGTCGCGCCGGGCGTGTGGTTCCGCCTGATGCTGGGCGGCATTACCGGCCATCACGATTTCGCGCGCGATACCGGCGTGGCCGTGGCGCCCAAGGACGCGATCGCCGTATCCGACGCGATTTTGCGCGTCTATTGCGCGCATGGCGATCGCACCGACCGCAAGAAGGCACGGCTCAAATATCTGCTCGATGCCTGGGGCTTCGACAAGTTCCTGGCGGAGGTTGAAACCACGCTCGGCCGCAAGCTCGACCGCGTCCCATTGGAAGCATGCGCGCCGCGCGGGCCCATCGACCGGGCGGGGCATTTGGGTGTGCACGCGCAAAAGCGGCCGGGCCTCAATTGGATCGGTGTCGTGATGTCGGCGGGCCGCATGGAAGCGGCGCAGATGCGCGGCCTCGCCGATATCGCCGAGCGGTTCGGCAGCGGCGCGCTGCGGCTGACCGTGTGGCAGAATTTGCTGATCCCGGATGTGCCCGATGCGCAGCTCGACGCCGCGAAGGCTGCGATCGAAGCGCTCGGTCTCGATTGGCGGGCTTCCAATCCGCGTGGCGGGTTGATCGCCTGCACGGGCAATGCGGGCTGCAAATTCGCCGCTGCCAATACTAAGCTTCATGCCGAGAATATCGCGACGCATCTCGAGAAACGCTTGGCGCTCGATATGCCGGTCAATATCCATCTGACCGGCTGTCATCATTCTTGCGCGCAGCATTACGTCGGCGATATCGGCCTGATCGCGACCAAAATCGATGCGGGCGACGCGCAGGTCGAGGGCTATCACCTGTTCGTCGGCGGCGGGGCCGGCGCGGAGCGCGGACTCGGCCGCGAGGTGATGCGCGATGTCGCGGCCGATACGCTGCCTGCCCGGATCGAAGCGTTGCTGAGCGTCTATCTCGCCGGACGTCAGGCGGACGAAAGCTTCCACGCCTGGGCCTCGCGCCAGGACGAAGCGTGCTTGCGCGCCGCCCTGGCGCCGCCGGCGGCGGAACTCGCCGCATGACGGTCTATATTCCCAAACTGCCGGACGAAGCGCCGTTCAGTCCGTCGCAGCGCGCGTGGCTCAACGGGTACTTCGCCGGGATGATGGGCGGCGATACGGGCGAAGCCGCACCCGTCGCCGCACCGGTCGTGGAAGAGGATTTCCCCTGGCACGATCCGGCGTTCGATCTCGACGAACGTCTGGCGCTTGCCAAGGATCGCGCCTTGCCGCGCCGCTTGATGGCCGCGATGGCGCAGCTCGATTGCGGCCAATGCGGCTATCTGTGCCAAACCTATGGCGAGGCGATCGCGTCCGGGGCCGAGAAATCGCTCGGCAAATGCGTGCCCGGCGGCAAGGAGACGAGCAAGGCGTTGCGCGCTCTGATGTCCGAAGCGCCGTCCGCCGCCGCACCGGCGATCAAAGCCGAAGCGGCGCACCCGCCCGGCCGCTTGATCGCCGAAGCCGTCTTCAAGGGTGCGACGCCGCTTAACGGCGCGGGCTCGGCCAAGGATACGCGCCATGTCGTGTTCGATCTGTCCGGCACGGGGCTCGACTACCGGCCCGGCGACGCGTTCGGGCTTTATGCGCCGATCGATCCCGAATTGGTCGCGTCGGTCGTCGCGGCGCTGGGTGCGGACCCGGCGCAAGCGGTCGAACGCGACGGCCGGCACTTGCCGCTTACCGAAATGCTCGGCACCGTTCTCGACATCGCGCGGCCGGGCGACAGCGTCGTCGAGACGATGATCAAGCACGCGACGGCGGTAGATCGCGAGGGGCTCGCCAAGATTCTCGATGGCGCTGCGGATGCGCCGCTCGCCGATCCCGATCTGCTCGATCTTCTGCGGAGGTTTCCCGCCGTTCGGCCGCCGCTCGACGAATTGCTGGCGAGCCTCGAGGCGCTTCAGCCGCGCCTTTATTCGATCGCCTCGAGCCCGCGCGCGCATCAAGGCGAGGTGCATCTGACGATCGGCGTCGTGCGCTACAAGCGCAACGATCGCGCGCGCCAGGGCGTCGCCTCGACCTTTCTGGCCGAGCGCCATCCGCCGGGCGCTACGCTGCGCTGTTTCGTGCAGCCTGCGCATGGCTTCCGCTTGCCCGAAGATCTGTCGAAGCCGGTCATCATGATCGGGCCGGGAACGGGGATCGCCCCGTTCCGCGCCTTTCTGGAAGAACGCTGCGCGACGCAAGCGCCGGGCAAGAACTGGCTGTTCTTCGGCGATCAGCACGAAGCGTACGACTTCATCTATCGTGACGAGATCGAGGCGTTTCAGGCCGATGGCACGCTCACGCGGCTCGATCTTGCCTTCTCGCGCGACGGCGCGCGGAAGGTCTATGTCCAGGATCGGATGCGCGAAGCGGGTGCTGAGTTGTGGGCTTGGCTGAAGGAAGGCGCGCATATCTATGTGTGCGGCGACGCGAGCCGCATGGCGCGCGACGTGGACACGGCGCTTCGCGAGATCGTCGCGGTGCAAGGCGGCATGGATGAAGCAGCGGCCAAGGCCTTCGTGCAGAAGCTCGCTGCCGACAAACGCTATCAGCGGGACGTCTATTGATGGCGACCGCGCGCACGACATGCCCTTACTGCGGCGTGGGGTGCGGCGTGATCGCGTCGTCGGATGGTACGATCAAGGGCGATCCAGACCATCCCGCTAATTTCGGCCGGTTGTGCTCCAAGGGCTCGGCGCTGGGCGAGACGATCGATCTCGACGGGCGGCTGCTATATCCCGAAGTCGACGGGCAACGCGTCGATTGGGATACGGCCCTGAATCGCGTCGCCGACGGCTTCGCCGAGATCGTCGCGCGCAAAGGGCCCGACGCGGTCGCGTTCTACGTTTCCGGTCAGTTGCTGACCGAGGATTACTACGCCGCCAACAAGCTGATCAAAGGTTGGATCGGCACCGCGAATATCGACACGAATTCGCGACTCTGCATGGCCTCGTCGGTCGCGGGACATAAACGCGCTTTCGGGTCGGACACCGTGCCGGGCAACTACGAGGATTTCGAACTCGCCGATCTCGTCGTGCTGGTCGGTTCCAATCTCGCGTGGTGCCACCCGGTGCTGCATCAGCGCCTATTAGCCGCGCGTGCGCGGCGCGGCGGCTTGCCGAAGATCGTGGTGATCGATCCGCGCCGCACGGCGAGTTGCGAAGACGCCGAATTGCATTTGCCGTTGAAGCCAGGCAGCGACGTGACGCTGTTCGCCAGTTTGCTGCGCGACTTGCGCGAGACGGGCGCTGTCGATGCCGATTACGTCGCCAAGTATACGAACGGTTTTGCGGACTTGGGCGATTTGCCCGACCGTGCGGCCGTCGCGCGCGATTGCGGTCTGCATCCGCGCGACGTCGCGGCGTTCTTTGACATGTTCGCGCGCACGCCAAAGACCGTCACGGTGTATTCCCAAGGCGTGAACCAATCTTCGGCGGGTGTCGACAAGGTCAACGCGATCATCAATTGCCATCTCGTCACCGGCCGCATCGGCAAGCCCGGCATGGGGCCGTTCTCGGTCACCGGCCAACCCAACGCGATGGGCGGACGCGAGGTCGGCGCCCTCTCGAATCAACTCGCGGCGCATATGGATTTCGCGCCCGCCGATGTCGATCGGGTGCGGCGCTTCTGGGATAGCCCGTCGATCGCGACGAAGCCCGGCTTGAAAGCCGTCGATCTGTTTGCGGCGATCGAACGCGGCGAGATCGAGGCCGTCTGGGTGATGGCGACGAATCCGGCGGCGAGCCTGCCGGATGCCGACCGGGTCAGGGCGGCGCTCGCCAAGTGCAAGTTGGTCGTCGTGTCGGATTGCGTTGCGCGGACCGACACGCTCGATCACGCGCATGTGAAACTGCCGGCGCTTGCCTGGGGCGAGAAGGACGGCACGGTGACGAATAGCGAGCGGCGTATTTCCCGCCAGCGTCCGTTCCTGAAGCCGCCCGGCGAGGCGAGGCAGGATTGGTGGATCGTAGCGCAGGTCGCCAAACGCTTGGGCGCAGGCGCTGCCTTCGCGTGGAGCGGTCCGGCCGAGATATTCGCCGAGCATGCGCGGCTGTCGGCGTTCGAGAATGGCGGCGTTCGTGATTTCGATCTGTCGCATCTGCTCGATGTCGATTACGAGACAATGCGCCCGACGCAATGGCCCGCGCGCGAACGCTTCTTCGCCGCGGGCGGGTTCTACACGGCCGATCGCCGGGCGAAATTGGTGCCAACGACGCCGCGCGCCCCGGTCAACGCGCCGGACGCCGCGTTCCCGCTGATCTTGAACACCGGCCGCGTGCGCGATCAGTGGCATACGATGACGCGCAGCGGGAAGTCGCCGCGTCTGGCGGGCCATATCCGCGAAGCCTATGTCGCGATCAACCCGGCCGACGCATCGAAGCAGGGTCTTGCCGATGACGGCTTTGCGAGATTGTCGTCGCGCTGGGGCGACGCCGTGCTGCGTGTGCGCGTCGACGATGGACAGACGCCCGGTACGATCTTCGCACCGTTCCATTGGACCGGCACGCATGGATCGCACGCACGGGTCAACGCGACGATCAACCCGGCGGTCGATCCGATCTCAGGCCAGCCCGAACTCAAACACACGCCCGCGAAGCTGGAAGCTTGGACGCCGGCCTGGGAAGGTTTTCTGCTGCGTCGCGACGATGTTGTGCCTGCCGCCGAGTACTGGCTCGCCAGCGCTGGCATCCAACACACGCGCTACGACATTGCGGGTATGGCGACGCCGGATATCGACGCGTTGATCGGGTGGGATGGCGACCGTATCGACTATGTCGACGCGGCGACCGGCCGCTATCACGCTGCGATCTTCGCCGAAGGCCGTCTGCAATCCGTGCTGTTC
Source organism: Tagaea sp. CACIAM 22H2 (assembly GCA_014444615.1). GTDB lineage: Bacteria > Pseudomonadota > Alphaproteobacteria > CACIAM-22H2 > CACIAM-22H2 > Tagaea. The sequence continues at coordinate 10,863 of PVXE01000030.1, forward strand.
GTCGGTCCGCGGGCTTCGTTGCCTGATGGCGCGTGGCTTGGCGATTTGTTTGCCAAGACGGCGCTGGAACCGGCCGAACGTCGCGCGCTGCTATCGGGCCATGCGCCGGAAGGGGCGGCGGTTTCCGGTGCGCTGATCTGCGCCTGCCACGGCGTTCGCGCTGGCGCGATCGAGGACGTCATCGCCGGCGGTTGCGACGGCGTCGCCGCGATCGGGGCGGCGACGAAAGCGGGCACCAATTGCGGCTCCTGTGTGCCCGAGCTGCGCGCGATGCTCGCCGCCAGGGCGCGCGAGGCCGCGTGATGCGCCATTTCCCGATCTTCCTCGACCTTGCGGGCAAGTCCGTTCTCGTCGTCGGGGCAGGGCGGATTGCCGACGCCAAGTCCGAGCAGCTCGCGCGATCGGGCGCCGCCGTACGGCGTGTCGACATGTTCGACGTCATCGGCGATGCGGTGCTCGCGGTCTGCGCCGATACGGGCCAGGGCGACGGTGTCGCCAAGGCCGCGCGCGCCGCGAAGATTCCGGTCAACGTCGTCGATCGGCCGGAACTCAGCGATTTCATATGGCCGTCGATCGTCGATCGCGATCCCGTGACGATCGCGATTTGCACGTCGGGCACGTCGCCCGTCCTCGCGCGCCATCTGCGCACGCGGATCGAGTTGGCCGTTCCCGAAACTTTCGGACGATTGGCCGAATGGGCCGGGCGCTTGCGCGCACGCGTGGCCCGCGCGGTCCCCGACCTTGGTGAGCGCCGCGCGTTTTGGGAGCGGATCCTTCGCGGCGGCGCCGCGGATCTGGCGATGTCGGGCGATGCGCGGGGCGCCGATCGAGAAGTCGATCGCGCTCTGTTGGGAAATACGGCCGATGACAGGCGGATCGACGTCGTCATTCTTCCCGAAATGCCGGATCTGCTGACGCTGCGCGATCTTCGCCTGCTTCAGAATGCCGATGCGATCCTGCATCCGGCGGGAATCGACACGCGATTCCTCGATCTGGCACGGCGCGACGCGGCGCGTGTGGTCGTCGATTCCGCCGATGCGGAAAATCTGATGAATGCCGGGCGTATTGTTCGCCTGGAAATGCCGAACGCTGAGCATGCGGACCTAGCGGCTGGACCTGCGGCCGCCCTGACAGACCCAGGGCCGAAAGCGGCGTCGATCCGCAACCGCGCGCGTTAATGGGCACCGCCGCGTTCGGCGGGCGGTATCATGTTCGTGCGCGGGCAAGTCGAGGTCGAACTTGTCCGCGACAAGCCGCTATACTCAGCCTCGCGCGGCAATCTGCCCGTCCGAAGGGACATTCGAAATTTTGCCGCGAAGGGAGGGCTCGCCATGTCGGCGGAAGCGAAATTGAAAGCCTTGGGGATCGTGCTGCCGGAAACGATCGTGCCTGTCGCGACCTATGTTCCGTTCCGTCTGCACGGCGACACGCTTTATCTGTCGGGCCAAGGGCCGCGCCGGAAGGAAGGCGGTTACGAGATCGGTATCGTCGGCAAGGACGTGACGGTCGAGGCGGCGTATGCGCACGCGAGGACGGTCGGTCTCGGGCTTCTCGCGACCGCGCGCCAAGCGCTCGGCAGCCTCGATCGCATCGACTACGTCGTGAAGCTGCTGGGCATGGTCAACGCAGCGCCCGGTTTCGGATCGCAGCCGCAAGTGATCAACGGCTGTTCGGATCTGTTCGTCGAAGTATTCGGCGAGGCGGGCCGCCATGCGCGCTCGGCCGTCGGCATGGGCAGCCTGCCCAACAATATGACGGTGGAGATCGAGGCGATCTTCGCCGTGAAGCGCTGACCATGGATATCTCCGCGATCCTCGACGGAACGCTCGACGGCGTCGACAAAGGCATACCCGGCGGCGCTTCCTTGCGCCTTCGCGATGTCGGCAAGCAAGGCTGGAATTTGCTGAACGAGGATCTACCGCTGCCGGTCTGCGTATTGAAGCGCGACGCGATCGAGGCCAACGAGAGGCTGATGGCGAAGTTCCTCGCCGCCACGGGCGCCATTCTGGCGCCGCACGGCAAGACGACGATGAGCCCCCAGCTGTTCAAGCGCCAGCTGGATGCGGGCGCTTGGGCGATCACGCTTGCCAATATCGCCCAGGTCCAAGTCGCGCGGCGTTTCGGCGTGAAGCGGATCGTGCTCGCCAATCAATTGATCGGCAAGCAGGCGATCCGATATGTCGTCGACGAGCTCGCGCGCGATGAATCGTTCGAGTTCTTTTGCTTGATCGATTCACACGAAGGCCTTGCTGCCCTCGTGACCGCTGCGCGCGCGAAGGATTTGCGCGGCCGCATCGGCGTATTTCTCGAAGGCGGCATGGCGGGGATGCGCACGGGCGTGCGGACCCACGATGCGGCGATCGCGCTGGCGCGGGCCATCAAGGCGGCGGAGCCGTTCGTCGCGTTGCGCGGCGTCGAAGGCTTCGAAGGTTTGGTCTCTGGCGCTGAAGGCGCGTTGAAGGTGACCGCCTTCGTCGATTTCCTGGCAAAGATCGCGGAAAGCGTCGACGCCGAAAACCTATGGGGCGAGGGGCCGGCGATCCTGACCGCCGGCGGCTCGGCGTTCTATGACATCGTCGCGCGGCGGTTCTCGAGCCTCGCCTTGATGCGCGAGAAGATCACGTTGATCCGCTCGGGCTGCTACCTGACGCACGATTCCAAAATGTACGATCTGGCGTTCGATCAGATCGCGCATCGCATGCCCGAATTTGCGCGCGAAGGGCGCCCCCAATCGGCGTTGGAGGTCTGGGCCTATGTCCAGTCGCGCCCGGAACCGACACGGGTTCTGGTGACGCTGGGCAAGCGCGACACCGCCTACGATTCGTTCTTGCCCGAACCCAAATTTTGGTATCGGCCGGGTTCGGCGCCGCGTGCGCCGCAGGCGTTGGCGGGGCATGTGTGTGTCTCGCTCAACGATCAGCACGGCTATCTCGACGTGCCGGTGGACTCGCCGCTGCATGTGGGCGACATGGTCGGATTCGGCGTTTCGCACCCGTGTCTCACCTTCGACAAATGGCGTGTGATGCCGATCGTCGATCGCGATTACGGGGTCGTCGACGCGATCCGGACTTATTTCTAGTCCGGCTCTTAGGCGAAACCGTCTCGATCCGCGCCGATCAGCGCCCGTCGCGGCCGAATAGTTGCGAGATTACCAGCAACGCCGAGGTGAGCACGATCACCAAGGTCGAGATCGCCGCGATGGTTGGGTCGATCTGGTCGCGCAGCGACGCGAACATATTGCGCGTCAGCGTCGAATTGGCGCCGCCCGAGACGAACAGCGCGACGATCACCTCGTCGAAGGAAGTCAGGAACGACAACACGGCGGAGGTGACGACGGAGAAACGGATCTGCGGCAACGTCACCAGGAAGAACGCCTTCGGGCGCGACGCGCCCAGGCTGCGCGCGACCAGCTCCTGGTTCGCGTCGTAGCTTTTCAGCGCCGACGTGACGATCATCACGACCAGCGGCACGGCCAGCATCGAGTGCGCCATGACGATGCCGATCAACGTGTTGACGAGGCCGAGGCGCGCATAGACGTAGAACACGCCGATGCCGACAAGAATGACCGGCACGACGATAGGGGTGAGCAGCAGCCCCTGGATCAAGCCGCTCCAGCGCGTGCGCGACGCGTGCAGCCCGTAGGCGGCGGCCACGCCGATCGTCGTCGCCAGCAGCATAGTCAGCACGCCCGCCTTGAACGAGGTCGCGGTCGCATCCATCCAGGCGACCGAGCCGAAATAGTTCCGGTACCAGCGCAGCGACCATTCGCGCGGCGGGAATTCCAGATACTGCGATTCGGAAAACGACATCGGAATGACGATCAGCGACGGCACAACCAGGAAGAACATCGTCACGCCGGCGAGCGCATAGAGCCACAGGCGGCGTGCATGCGTGATCTGGGTCTCGCTGGCGGGCGCGGAGAGCCAGGTCATGCGCCGCCGCCGAGGAATTTATCGAGCCGCACCAGCTTGGATGCGCCCCACAGCAACAGCAGCGTCACGGCGAACAACACGACCCCGAGCGCGCTGGCGGCCCCCCAGTTGAAGAACATTTCGATATCGGTGGCGATGCGATTGGCGACCATCGAGACCTTGCCGCCGCCGAGCACGGCCGGCGTCACGTAGAAGCCCAAGCACAGGATGAACACCATCGTGGCGCCCGCCAGTAATCCCGGCACGGACAGCGGCAGGAAGACGCGCCAGAAGGCTTGCGTGGGGCTTGCTCCCAAATTCGCGGCGGCGCGCAAATAGTCGCGGTCGATCGCGCGCATCGAGCCGTAGACCGGCAAGACGAGGAACGGCAGCATGATATGCACCATGCCGATCAGCGTGCCGGTGAGGTTGTGGACGAGCGCGATCGGCTGGTCCCACAGACCGAGCTCCATGCCCCATGTGTTGATCAGTCCCCGGCGTTGGAGCAGCACGAGCCAGGCATAGGTGCGCACCAGCAGCGACGTCCAGAACGGCAGCATCACCGCGATCATGCAGATATTCGCCGCCCGCCGGGGCAACTGCGCCATGAAATAGGCAAGCGGATAGCCGAAGGCGACGCAGATCGCGGTCGTCAGCACGCTCACCTCGAACGTCGTGCGAAAGGTGCGGAAATAGGAGGGCTGCTCGACCATCCGCCGGTAATGCTCCAGCGTCGTGGCCCCGGCATCGTCGAGGAACGAGAGATAGAAAAGCCATGCGACCGGGGCGACCATCGTCACCAGCACGAGCAGCACGGCCGGCAGGCATAAGGCGAACAGCGAAAAACGCTCGGCGGCCGCGTCGCGCCGCAGGCCTTCGGCGTTCGGCGCGGCGATATCGGTCATGCCGCGTCCGATGGCAGAAGGTGGAAGTCGCCCGCGCGCAGCGCCAGCCTTATCGCATCGCCAGGGTGCGGCATCCGGGCGCCGCCGCCAAGGCGCACGGCGACGATCGCACCGCCCGACAGCGCCACGCGCAGCAACATGCTGTCGCCTTGATAGACGGTCTCCGCAACGTTGCCTTCCAGAGTGTATTCGTCGGCCGCGGGCGGACCGGCGAGCGGGCGCAAGCGTTCGGGGCGCACCATCATCAGCATGGCGCCGTCCGGGGTGCCGTCGGGCAAGCGCAAGCGCGCGGGCCCGATCGCGCAGGAGCCGGCTTGCGCGATCACCGGCACGAAGGTCGACTCGCCGATGAACTCGGCGACGAAGCGGTTGGCTGGCCGTTCGTAGATCGAACGGGGCGCGTCGATCTGTTGAATGCGGCCGCCGTCGATAACGGCGATACGGTCGGACATGGTCAACGCCTCGCGCTGATCGTGCGTGACGTAGACGGTGGTCATGCCCAGACGCTCGTGGAGCTGGCGCAGCTCGATCTGCATATGCTCGCGCAACTGCTTGTCGAGCGCCGAGAGCGGCTCGTCCATCAGCAGGATGCGCGGCTCGAACACCACGGCGCGGGCAAGCGCTACGCGCTGACGCTGGCCGCCGGAGAGTTGATCGACGCGCCGGCGCGCGAAGCCGCCCAAGCGCACGAGTTCCAGCGCACGCTCGACGCGCGATTCCGCTTCGTCGCGCGGCACGTTGCGCAAACGCAGCGGGAAGGCGACGTTGGCGCCCACGTCCATATGCGGGAACAGCGCGTAGTTCTGGAACACCATGCCCACGTCGCGCTTATGCGGCGGCAGGCGGACGATGTCGGCGTCGCCGAAGCGGATGATGCCCTGATCGGGGCGCACGAACCCCGCCAGCATCATCAGCAACGTCGTCTTGCCGGACCCCGACGGGCCCAGCAGCGTCAGGAACTCGCCGCTGCGAATGTCGAGCGCGACGTCGTCGAGGACGCGAACGCGGCCGTAGCTTTTTGAAAGCTGCCGGATCGAAATTGGGAGGGCGGCGTTACGCATGTCGCGACTCTAGCAGGGAAGTGCCGGGCGGAACGCGAATTCCGCCCGGCTTCTTCGTTCCGGCTGTCACTCGGTCAGCATGTTCTCGTAGGCCTGCGCGGCGGCGGCCTCGTTCTTGATGTACCAGTCGAGATTGATCGTCAGCTGGCGCGCCGCGTTGTCGGGATGCGACGGCAAGCGGCGGGCATAGGCCGCGTCGATCGTGCCGAGTTCGTAGGCCTTTTTGTTGGTCGGGCCGTAGGTGATGTATTTCGTGAATTCGGCTTGGTATTGGGGTTTGCTGATCTCGGCCAGGAACTTCATGGCCAGATCGCGATTGGGCGCGCCTTTCGGGATCGCGAAGCAATCGTAGTCGAGCAGGCCCTGATTGAAGGTGTAAGCGACCTGCGCGCCGTCCTTGGCGATCACGTCGAAACGGCCGTTCCAGCCGGTGATCATGTCGACTTCGCCGTCCTTCATCAGCTGCGCGTGCTGCGCGCCGGACGTCCACCACACGGCGATATGCGGCTTCAGTTCCTTGATCTTCTTGATCGCGCGGTCGATGCCGCCGGGCGCCGACAACACTTCGTAGACCTTGTCGGCGGGGACGCCGTCGGCCATCAGCGCCGGTTCCAACGCGCCGGCGACACCCTTGCGGTAGGAACGCTTGCCGGGAAACTTCTTCACGTCCCAGAAATCGGCCCAGCTCTGCGGCCCGTTATTGCCGTAGGTCTTTGTGTTCCAGGCGAGGACGGTCGAGAACACGTCGCCGCCCACGCAGTAGTCGCCCGCGAAATTGGGCAGGAAATCCTTGGTGTCGATAATCTTGTAGTCGAGCTTTTCGAGGATGCCCTCCGCACCGGCGCGGGCGGCACTGCCCGAACCGCTGGCGACGACGTCCCAGGTCACGGCGTTGGCGCGCACCTTCAAACGCAAATCGGCAATGGAGGTATAGGTCTCCTCGCGCACCGTGATGCCCAGCGCCTTCGCGGCGGGCTGGAACAGGGCCTTGCTTTGTCCTTCCTGATAGGAACCGCCGAACGAAACGACCGTCAGCGTTTGCGCCGATGCGCCGTTCGCCGCAAGCAGCATGGCGGCACCGCCCAGCAGGGCGGCAAAAGTGGTTTTCGGCTTCGCACTGGTTTTCATCGCAAGCCTCCCATTATTGTGTTGGTTTCAGTTTCGCCGTGAATTTGGTCGGCTGAACAGTGCCACTTACAACTTATGGCCATACCATTCATCCGATGCGCGCCGCGACGCTTTTGAGCTTGGCGTAGCTGCGCAAGGCTTCGAGGCCTTTCTCGCGCCCGAAACCGGAGTGCCGGTTGCCGCCGAACGGCGTTTCGATGCCGCCGGCGAAGTATTCGTTGATGTAGATCTGCCCCGCGTCGATCGCGGCCGCCAGACGATGGGCGCGCGTGAAGCCGCGCGTGTAGATACCGGCGGCCAGCGCATAGCGCGTGCCGTTGGCGAGCGACACGGCGTGATCGGCGTCGTCGGCGATTTGCACCGCCAGAACGGGACCGAAAATCTCCTCGGTCACGGCTTCGTCATCGGGCTTCAGCGCATCGAGTATCGTGGGCTCGTAGAACCAACCGCGGCCGGTTTCCGGATCCGCTACCGCGCGGCCGCCGCAAGCGACCGACACGCCGCGCGCGCGGGCGCGATCGACGAATCCGGCGACGCGCGCGCGTTGCTCAGGCGAGATCAGCGGGCCCATATCGGCATCGCGCAACCCGTGCCCCAGTTTCATCTTGGCGACGCGCGCGACCAGCCGTTCCAGCAGCGTGGCATGGACGCGCCGATCGACGATCAGGCGCGACGCGGCGGAGCAGATCTGTCCGGCATTCTCGTAGATGCCGCCCAGAACCCCCTCAACCGCGGCGTCAAGATCGGCGTCGTCGAGCACGATCAGCGGCGACTTGCCGCCGAGTTCCAGCACCAATCGCGTGACATTCGCGGCGGCGGCGCGCATCACCGACTGTCCGGTGGCGACGGAGCCGGTGAAGGTGATGTGATCGATGCCGGGATGCGCCACCAAGGGCGCGCCCGCGTCTTTGCCCGTCCCGGTCACGACGTTGAAAACGCCTTCCGGCAGCCCTGCGGCGTGGAGCAGTTCGGCAAGCATCAGCGCCGTCATCGGCGTTTGCTCGGCCGGCTTGGCGACGACGCAATTACCGGCGGCGAGTGCGGGCGCCACGCCGCGCGCCAGCGTCGAGATCGGATAGTTCCACGGCACGATCTGCGCCGCGACGCCGACCGGCTCCAGCATCGTATAGGCGAGATGGTCGGGGCCGAGCGGAATACTGTCGCCCTGCATTTTGTCGCAAGCGCCCGCGTAATATTCGAAAGCGCGTGCCGCACCCGCTACGTCGCCGCGCGCTTCGATCAAGCGTTTGCCGCTGTCGAGCGTTTCGGCGACCGCGAAGCGTTCGGCCTTTGCGCGCAGCATAGCGGCGGCATTGGCCAGGATGCGGCCGCGTGCGGCGGGCATCATCCGGCGCCATTCGCCGTTGAACGCCTTGCGCGCCGCCAAAACGGCGTTGTCGATATCCGCCACGTCGCCTGCAGCGAAACACGCAAAGACCTTGCCGCTGCCCGGATCGACACTGTCCATCGCCCGCCCATTGACGGGCGATCTCCATGCGCCATCGATGAAATGCGCGTTCGGCAGTCCGGCAAGCGTGCCGGTGGCCAACGCCTCGTCGCGGGGGCTGGGTGCTGCGCTGCCCATCAATTCTCCGCGACGCTGACCTGGTAGCGCGACTTCTCGAGCCATGCGGGCGAAATTTCCACGCCCCAGCCGGGCTCGTCCGTCACGCGCACCTTGCCGTCCTTTACGTCATAGGGCGCTTTTCGGAACAGCCCGTACTGCCAGGGATAATAGTCTTCGGCCTCGATCGAGAATTCGAGATAGGGCCCGGCATTGGGAATGGCGCGCAGCAGATGCATGGTGAATACCGTCACCATCGACAAATTGGCGCTATGCGGCGTGCAAGGCAGACCCGCGGCTTGCGCCATTTTGGCGACGCGCATGGTCCGGATCATGCCGCCCATGTAGCAGACATCGGGCTGCACCACGTCGACGGCGCGCATGTCGATCAAGTGGCGCCACAGCGGCAGGTAACAATCCTGCTCGCCGCCGGTCACGTCGAGGTCCAGCGCTTCGCGCACCGCGCGCGTCTGCTCGAGCTCCCAATAGGGACAAGGCTCCTCGAAATGCACCACGCCGTTGGCCTCGAGAAGTTTGCCCACCTCGATGGCGCGCTCGGGCGAATAGCAGCTATTGGCGTCGACCAGCAGCGTCGCCTTGTCGCCGAGCGCCTTGCGGATCGTCGGCACGATTTCCTCGGTGCGGCCGGGCCATTCGTCGCGGTCGTGGCCGTACTCGGCGCCGACGCGGAATTTGAACGCATCGAAGCCGTGCGCGTCGCGCAGGCGCTTGAAGCGCTCCGCCTCGTCGCGCGGGGTGATGTCGCGCTTCATCGACGAGGCATAGGCGCGCAAGCTCCCCGGCGTGCCGCCCAGCAATGCGCAAACCGGCTTGCCCGCGCGCTTGGCGGCGAGATCCCACAATGCGGTCTCGATGCCGGTGATCGCGCGATAGAAATGGCTGCCGGGGAATTTATGCTCGCGCTCGGGCAGCAGATCGACCAAGCCTTCGATATCGGCCGCGTCGTGGCCGATCGCCGTGGGCGCCACTTGGCGATGCAGAATCGTGCAGACGATATCGGCGCAGTAGGTCGAAACCTGCCCCCAGCCTTGCGCGCCGTCCTCCGCCGTTACGCGCACGAACCCGACATATTCGTCGGTGAACGTTTCGATTTTCGCGATCTTCATGCCGGGATCGTCGCGCGGGATTGGCCTTCCCGACAGGTCCAGTTTATATTTTCGGGAATACCATTTTGCGAGGGGGCATGGTCAAGCGCGCCGGAGGGGCTTTGCTGCTGGATCTGAAGATCGATCCGCGCGCGCCCAAATCGATGGGATCGCAGCTCTACGCGGCGATGCGCGAGACGATTCTGTCGGGCGGCGTGGCGCCGGGCGTGCGCTTGCCCGCGACGCGCACGCTGGCCGACGAATTGGGCGTGTCGCGCACCACCGTGATCGACGCGTTCGAGCGCTTGCTCGCCGAAGGACTGATCGTGTCGCGGACCGGTTCGGGCAGCTATGTCAGCGAAGCGCTGCGCAGCGAACGTCCGCAACCGCCTTCGCGCATCGGCCGTACGGCCGTGCGCCAGCGCGAGCCGCAGATTTCGCGCTCGATGGGCTGGGCCTTCGCGCATTTCCTGCGCCGCGAACGCCTGCCGCATCGTCCGCGCGCCTTCGTGACGGCGCTGCCGGCGTTCGACGCGTTCCCGATGGCGCAATGGGCGCGTATTGCGTCGCGTCATTGGCGCGGTTCGCGCGAGCAAACGCTCGGCTACGGCGAAGCCGAAGGTCATTCGGGGTTGCGCGAGGCGATCGCCACGCATCTGCGCGGCAATCGCGGTATCACATGCGACAAGGAACAGATTTTCATCGTCGGCGGCGCGCAGCAGGCGTTCTGGCTGATCGGCACGATGCTGCTCAATCCCGGCGATCGCGTGTGGTTCGAGAATCCCGGCGCCATCGGCGCGCGCAACGGATTGGTCGCGTGCGGCGCCGATCTGGTGCCGGTCCCCGTCGATGCGGACGGCTTGCGCGTCGACGAAGGGATGCGGCTTTCGCCCAAGTTCCGCCTCGCTTTCGTGACGCCGTCGCACCAGCAGCCGCTCGGCCATGTCATGAGCCTCGAACGGCGCTTCGCGCTGCTGCAAGCCGCCGAGAAGGCGGGGGCTTGGATCATCGAGGACGACTACGACGGCGAGTTTTTCTTCGGCCGCCGCCCGCCGCCCACGCTTAAAAGCGTGGATCGCACCGGCCTCGTGATCTATGTGGGCACGTTCAGCAAGTCGCTGTTTCCGGCCCTGCGCTTGGGCTTCGTCGTCGTGCCGCCCGATCTGGTCGACGTGTTCTCGCGCGTCGCGCGATCCTTCGTGCCGGGCGTGCCGACCAGCATCCAAGCGACGGTGGCGGAATTCATCGATGAAGGTCATTTCGCCACGCATGTGCGGCGGATGCGCGCGATCTATGCCGAGCGTCACGCGGCGTTGGTCGAAGGGGCCAAGCGCAAGCTCGGCGGCTTGCTCGATATCGTGCCGGCGGATAGCGGCCTGCACACGATCGGGCGGCTGGCGGCCGGCATATCGGAAGCGACGGCGGCCGAGGAAGCCGCCGCGCGCGACGTGGTCGTTTCGCCGCTCGCCCGCTACTCGATCGTGCCCGCCCAAGCCAACGCCTTGGTGCTTGGTTTCGCGGCGGTCAATCCGCGCGAAATCGGCGAGGGGGTCACGCGCCTCGCCGCCGCGCTGGAGCCGCTCGCCAAGCGCGGACGCCGGCGAATGGTATGATCGATTCTCCAGACTGGCTTGCTCGGCAAGGCCATTTCCGTGGGACATTCGGCCATGGTCGCGTCTGAACCGATCACGGCCGATTACGTCATCGTCGGGGCGGGCACCGCCGGCTGTGTGCTGGCCGACCGCCTGAGCGAGGACGGAAGCGCGCAAGTCGTGTTGCTGGAAGCGGGCGGGAGCGATTTGCGCCTGCGTATTCGCATGCCGATCGGCTACGGCATGTCGTTCTACGATCCGCGCATCAATTGGATGTATCGCGCCCAACCCGATGCGGTGTTGAACGGCCGGCAAGGTTATTGGCCGCGCGGCCGCGTCGTCGGCGGCTCGGGCTCGATCAACGCGATGGTCCATGTACGCGGCCTGCCGTCGGATTACGACGATTGGGCGGCGGCGGGAAATCCCGGCTGGGCGTGGCGTGACGTGGCTTCCTATTTCGACCGGGCGCTGTCGCGCGTGCCCGGCAAGGATGTGTCGCGGCAGGTTCATGCGCTATGCCGGAACTTCGTCGCGGCGGGCGAGGCATTGGGTTTCGCGCATCGTGCCAATCTCAACTCGGGCGATGGTGAAGGGATCGGCACCTATCCGATCGCAACACGCGGCGGCTTCCGGTGGTCGAGTGCCCGGGCCTATCTGGCGCATGCCCGGTCGCGGTCGAATTTCCGGCTGATCAAACATGCGATGGCGATGCGTATCCTGTTCGACGGGCGGCGCGCCGTCGGCATCGAATATCGAACGGGGCAAGCCACGCACGTGCTGCGCGCGCGCCGCGAAGTGATCCTCGCCGCCGGCAGTATCGAGACGCCCAAGCTCTTGCAGCTTTCGGGCATCGGTCCGGCCGCGTTGCTGAAGCGGCACGGGATCGTCCCGCTGCTCGATAGCCCGTCGGTCGGGCGGCATATGCAGGATCATCTCTGCATCGATCATCTCTATCGCGCGCGCGTGCCGACGCTGAATCAGGTTTTCGGAACATGGTCCGGCAAGATCGCCGTGGCGCTGCGCTACGCGTTGACACTTGGCGGGCCATTGTCTCTCAGCGTCAATCAAGCGGGCGGCTTCGTGCGTTCGCGCGCCGGTTTGGCGCGGCCCGATATGCAGCTCTATTTCTCGCCGCTGAGCTACACGCGCACTCCCGCAGGTACGCGGCCGCTGATGCGCCCCGATCCGTTTCCGGGGTTCCTGCTCAGCGCGCAGCCTTGCCGGCCGACGAGCCGCGGGCATATCGAAATCGCGTCGCCCGATCCGATGGCGGCGCCTGCGATCCATCCCAATTCGCTGGCGACTTCGGACGATATCGAAGCGTTGCTCGGCGGCGCCGCGTTGCTGCGCCGCTTGGCGGCCGCACCGGGCTTGCGCGATGTGATCGAGATTGAGCTCGCACCGGGCGGCCATATCGACGGGCGCGACGCCATGCTTGCCGATATCCGCGCGCGCGCGGGCACGGTGTTCCATCCCGTGTCGACGGCGCGCATGGCGCCGGATATCGCGACGGGGGTGGTCGATGCGCGCCTGCGGGCGCATGGGCTGGACGCCCTGCGCATCGCCGACGCGTCGGTCTTTCCATATGTCACGTCGGGCAACACGAATTTGCCGACGATCATGCTGGCGGAGAAGGCGGCCGATCTGATCTTGGATCGCGAACCGTCCGCAAGCGTCGAGGGAGTGTAGAGACATGCGCGCCGACCTGTTCACGTCCGATTTCAAAACCACGTCCTATTGGTGGGAACGCACGCCGCGCCCGGCGATCGCGCAGCGTGATTTGCCGTCGAAGGCGGACGTGCTGGTGGTCGGCTCGGGCTATACCGGCTTGCATGCGGCGTTGCGCACGGCGCGCGGCGGCCGTTCGACAGTCGTGCTGGACGCCGAGGACGCGGGCTGGGGTTGCAGCACGCGCAACGGCGGCCAGATCTCGACCAGCATCAAGCCGTCCTTCGCCGAACTCACGCGCCGCCACGGGCCGGATCTCGCGCGGCGCATCCTGCGCGATGGGCATAATTCGCTGGCCTACACCGCGCAATTCGTGCGCGAGGAAGGGATCGATTGCGATTTCGGAATCGTCGGGCGATTCCATGCAGCGCATAACCCGGCGAAGTTCGACGAACTCGCACGCGGGGCCGTCAACCAGCCGCAAGGCTTCGAAGTGCCGCAGCGCATCGTGCCGCGCACCGAACAGCGTACCGAACTCGGCACCGACGCCTATTTCGGCGGCGTGGTGCTGGAGGCGCATTCGTCGGTCGATCCCGCGCGCTATCACGCCGGTCTGCTCGCGCGCGTCCAGGCGGCGGGGGCCGAGATCCATTCGCGCACACCGGCGATCGAATTGAAGCCGCTCGCGGGCGGCGGGTTCGACGTGGTCACGCCGCGCGGAACTTGCCGCGCGCGCGACGTGATCGTCGCGACCAATGGCTATACGGCCAAGGTGACGCCGTGGCTGCGCCGGCGCGTGATCCCGATCGGCAGCTACATCATCGCGACCGAGGAACTCGATCCCGGCTTGATGGCGCGTTTGATGCCGAAGGACCGGATCGTCAGCGATACGCGCAAGGTCGTCTATTACTACCGCGCTTCGCCCGACCGGCGGCGCATTCTGTTCGGCGGACGTGTTTCGCATGGCGAGACCGATCCCGCGAATAGCGGGCCGTTGCTGCACGCCGAAATGGTGCGGCTCTTCCCCGAATTGGCGGGCACGAGGATCTCGCATTCCTGGCTCGGCTTCGTCGCCTATACGTTCGACGAGCTTGCGCATATCGGCACGCAGGACGGTGTGCATTACGCGATGGGCTATTGCGGCTCGGGCGTGGGCATGGCCGGTTATCTCGGCATGAAACTTGGCCTTCGCGTGCTGGGCGATGCCGATGCGGCGACGGGCCTTGCCGAGACCGAGTTTCAGACGCGGCCTTTCTATACCGGGAACCCGTGGTTCCTGGCGGCGTCGGTTATGTACTACCGCTGGCGCGATCGCCATTAGGCGGACGACAATCCCAAGCCATATCGGTGGACTGAAGGCATCCAAATTGCATACGGTGCCGGCTGCATTATGCATACAATACCGGCCGGGTGTTGTATCGTCGGCGGCGACAGGAGGTCCCAAATGAAGCTTAATCGTCATCTTCCGGTTCTCGCGGTCGCGCTGACGGCGCTGCTTCCGGCCGTTGCCGGCGCGCAGACGTTGCGCTGGTCCTCGCAAGGCGACATCGCCACGATGGACCCCTATGCGCACACGGAAAGCTTCACCTCCAACGTGCAGCATCACGTTTACGACCCGCTGGTCCGGCGCAATCGCGAACTGAAGATCGAGCCGGCGCTGGCGACGTCCTGGTCGATCGTGGCGCCCGACCGCTGGCGCTTCGTTCTGCGCCGCGGCGTGGTTTTCCACGACGGCAGCCCGTTCTCCGCCGATGATGTCGTGGCCTCGGTCGAGCGTTTGCTCGATCCCACGGCGCGCGCGCGCGGCAACCTCGCCAACGTTGTGAAGGCGGAAAAGGTCGACGATTTCACCGTCGATTTCGTGCTGAAGGGGCCGTATCCGCTGCTGCTCAACGACCTCTCCGGCATTTTCATCATGAGCAAGCGCTGGATGGAGGCGAACAACGCGCTGAAGCCCGGCAACATCACGACGGGCACCACCACCTACGCCTCGACCAACGCCAACGGCACGGGGCCGTTCAAGCTCGAAAGCTATCGTCCTGATCAGGCGACGATCATGACGGCGAACGACAAATGGTGGGACAAGCCCGAGCATAACCTGACGCGTATCGAGTTCCGCCCGATTAAGTCGGACGCCACGCGCGTCGCGGCGTTGCTGTCGGGCGAGATCGACATGATGGCGCCGGCACCCTTGCAGGACCTCGCGCGCATCTCGGCCGCACCCGGCTTCAAGGTGATCGAGGAGCCGTCGCTGCGCTTGATCTTCCTCGGCCTCAATTTCCGCCCCGAGCTGCAAGGCCAGCCGGGCGTGCCCAATCCGCTGCTGAAGCAGCCGGTCCGCCAGGCGCTGTGGCATGCGATCGACCTCGACACGCTGCACCGGCGTGTGATGCGCGGCAAGTCGCGCAGCGTGGCCACGATCGTGGCGCCGCCGGTCCCCGGCTATTCGGCCGAACTCGACAAGCCGGTCGGCTTCGAACCCGACAAGGCGAAAAAGATGCTGGCCGACGCGGGCTACCCCAACGGCTTCAAGGTGAAGCTCGACTGCTCGAACGACCGCTACATCAACGACGAGCAGACTTGCGTCGCCGTCGCCGCGATGTGGACGCGTATCGGCGTGCAGGTCGATCTGAAGACCGAAAGCCGCGCGACTTACTTCCCCAAGGTCGATCGCGGCGAAACCGACATCTATATGCTCGGCTGGGCGACGCTGCCGCCGATGGACGGGTTCTCGGCGCTGTCGGCGTTGATCACCACGCGCAAGGACGGGTTCGGCGGCAACAATCCGAACGGCTATTCCAACCCGGCGATCGACGAGTTGACGCGCAAGGCGGCGGTCGAACTCGACGAGCCCAAGCGTTTGGCGCAGATGGTCGAGGCATTCAAGATCGCGCGTAACGACGTCGCGTTCCTGCCGCTGCATCAGCAGCCGGTCGCCTGGGCGATGAAGAACGCCGTCGACGTTCCGCAATTCGCCGACGAATACGTGCGTCTCTGGTTCGCGCGCATGAAGTAATCGCGGCCGATGGCCGGATTGCTTCTGTCGCGGCTGTTGCAGGCCGCGCTGGTGATGATCGCCGTAACCGCGGTCGCCTTCGCGATGTTCCGATTCGTGGGCGACCCGGTCCGGGCGATGGCGCGCGAGGATTCCACGCCGCAGGAACGCGCCGAACTCGCGCAGGCGCTGGGCCTCGATCAGCCGGTCCCCGTTCAATACGCGCGCTTCGTCGGCCGCGTGGCGCGCGGGGATTTCGGCATCTCGTATCGCAACCAGCGCCCTGTAACGACGCTGATTGCCGAGCGCCTGCCTGCCACACTCGAGCTCGTCTTCGCGGCGACGCTGCTGGCGCTGGGGCTCGGTATACCGTTGGGCGTGATGTGCGCGATCCGGCCCGATGGTGCCGCCGCGCGGCTGGTGCAAAGCATATCGCTGATCGGTATTTCGACGCCGACCTTCGTGACCGGCATCGCGCTCATCCTGTTTTTCGCGGTCACTTTGCGTTGGCTACCGTCCTTCGGCCGAGGCGACATCGTCGATCTCGGCTTCTGGACGACCGGCTATTTGACCGGTTCGGGTTTGCGCTCGCTGGTGCTGCCGTCGATCACGCTGGCGCTCTATCAGCTCACGCTGATTATGCGCCTCGTGCGGTCGGAGATGATCGACGCGCTGTCGAGCGACTATATCCGCTTCGCCCGCGCGCGCGGCTTGCCGAAATCGCGCATCCACTACGTGCTGGCGCTGCGCAACGCGCTGATGCCGGTCATCACGGTGACGGGGCTGCAGATCGGATCGCTGGTCGCCTTCGCGATCGTGACCGAGACGGTCTTCCAATGGCCGGGGATGGGATTGCTGTTCATCCAAGCCGTGTCCTTCGTCGATATCCCGGTGATGGCCGCCTATCTGATGTTCGTCGGCGCGTTGTTCGTCGTGCTCAACACGGCGGTCGATCTGGTTTACGCGATCGTCGATCCGCGCTTGCGCAAGGCCAAGGGATGAAACTGGGTCGCGATATCGATCTGCCGTTTTCGGTGGCGCTCGCCGCGGCCGTGGCGATCGCCCTGGTGCTCGCGGCCGCGTTCGCGCCGTTGCTGTCGCCCTTCGATCCGACGGACATCGCGACTTACAATCTCGCGGACTCGGAATTGCCGCCGCGCTGGACGCTCGACGGCGATCCACGTTTCCTGCTCGGCACCGACAATCAGGGCCGCGACCTCTATTCCGCGATCCTTTATGGCGCGCGGGTATCGATCGGCATCGGTGCCGCTTCGGTGCTGACGGCGGCGTTGTTCGGCATCACGCTGGGTCTGGTCGCCGGCTATTTCGGCGGCGCGATCGATGCCGCGATCATGCGCGTGGGCGACGTGATTATGAGCTTCCCGACGATCCTGCTCGCCCTGCTCGTCGCGGGGCTGGCGCGCGGCCTGATCCCGCAAGCGTCGAGTGCGGCCTGGACGCCGGTCATCTTGATCGCGGCGATCGCGATCCACGAATGGGTGCAATACGCGCGCACGGTGCGCGCGGCCACGATGGTCGAAACGGCCAAGGACTACGTCAAGGCCGCGCGGGTCATCGGTTTGCCGCCCACGCGCATCATGCTGCGGCATATCCTGCCCAACGTCATGGGCCCCGTGCTGGTGATCGCGACGATCA
This sequence comes from Tagaea sp. CACIAM 22H2, assembly GCA_014444615.1. Classification (GTDB taxonomy): domain Bacteria; phylum Pseudomonadota; class Alphaproteobacteria; order CACIAM-22H2; family CACIAM-22H2; genus Tagaea. The sequence continues at coordinate 28,449 of PVXE01000030.1, forward strand.
ATCTCGCCGCCGCCGTGCTGACCGAGGCGACGCTCTCCTTCCTCGGCGTGGGTATGCCGCCGACCTATCCCTCGCTCGGCACGCTGATCCGCATCGGCAACGAGTTCGTCTTCTCCGGCATCTGGTGGATCGCGACTTTCCCGGCCTTGGCGCTGATCGTGCTGGTGCTGGCGGTCAACGTCGTCGGCGACTGGCTGCGCGACCGCTTCAACCCCAAACTCCGGGGGCGGGAATGAGCGCGGCGCTGTCGATCGAGAATCTGCGCGTCGAATACCCGGACGGAGCGGGCGGCGTGTTCGTCGCCGTCGACGGCGTATCGCTCGACGTCGCGAAGGGCGAAATTCACGCGCTGGTCGGCGAGTCCGGGGCGGGCAAAACCACGGTCGGCAACGCCGCGATGGGTTTGATCGACAAGCCGGGCCGCATCGCGGGCGGCACGATCCGTATCGGCGGTATCGCCGTCGATCCCGCGACCGGCGAAGCGCCGGGCGTGGTACGCGGACGCGATATCGGTGCCGTGTTCCAGGACCCGATGACCAGCCTCAACCCGCTCTTCACGATCGAAGCGCAGATCGGCGAAACGCTGCGCCATCATCTGGGGCTCGACGCGCGCGCGGCGCGCGAACGCGCGCTCGAATTGCTGCGTTCCGTCGGCATTCCCGAGCCCGAGCGGCGCCTGTCGGCCTATCCGCATCAATTGTCGGGCGGGCAACGCCAGCGCGTCGTCATCGCCTGCGCGTTGTCCTGCGCGCCGAAACTGGTGATCGCCGATGAGCCGACGACGGCGCTCGACGTGTCGATCCAAGCGCAGATCTTGAAGCTGCTGCGCGATCTCGCCGACCGCACCGGTATCGGCTTGCTGCTCGTCACGCATAATATGGGCGTGGTAGCGGAGATCGCCGATCGCGTCACGATCATGCATCGCGGCAAGGCGGTCGAAAGCGGAACGGTGCGCGACGTTCTCGCGGCCCCCCAGCATCCCTATTCGCGCGCTTTGCTCGGTGCCGTGCCACGGCTCGACCGCAAGCTTGCGCGTTTCGAAGTGCCCGGCGAGGGCGGCGGCGATACGGCCCAAGCCGCGCGCACCAAGATCGCCGCGCAAGCGCGCGACGAAGGACAGGTCAAAGTATCGGAAAAACTTTTGGAAGTGCGCGACTTGGTCGTCGAATATCGCGCGCGCGGCTGGTTGCCGGGTATGAAGGGCACGGCATTCCGCGCCGTGGACGGCGTTTCCTTCGACGTGGCGCCGGGGGAGATTTTCGGTCTTGTCGGCGAGTCAGGCTGCGGCAAAACGACCGTCGCAGGCGCCATCGCCGGGTTGTTGAAGCCCGACGCGGGCGAAATCCTTTATCGCGGCGCGCCGGTCGCGGCGAAGGGCGGGGCGTCGCGCCGTGCGATCCAGATGATTTTCCAGGACCCGTACTCGTCGCTGAACGCGCGCTTGCGCATCGGCACGATGCTGGCCGAGCCTATCCTGTTCTATCGTCTTGCCGCGACGCAGGCCGAGGCGACCGAAGACGCGGCGATGCTGCTGAACGCCGTGGGTTTGCCCCCGGAAGCCGCCCAGCGTTTCCCGCACGCCTTTTCCGGCGGGCAGCGCCAGCGCATTTCGATCGCCCGCGCTTTGGCGGCCCGCCCGCGTTTGATCGTCTGCGACGAACCGACTTCGTCGCTCGACGTTTCGGTCCAAGCGCAAATTCTGAATCTGCTGAAGGATTTGCGCGACGCGAACGGCCTGACCTTGCTGTTCATCAGCCATGACCTCGCCGTGGTGCGCCAGATGTGCGACCGGGTCGCGGTCATGCGCGGCGGCAAGATCGTCGAGCTGCGCGCCGCCGACGCCCTGTTCGAAACGCCCGAACACGCTTATACCCGCGAGTTGCTGAACCTCGTCCCGCGCCCGGAGCGGCACGGACGAAACGGAGGATGACAATGGCCGATATTCTGATCCGTCACGCGATCGTCGTGACGCTCGATGCGCAACGCCGCACGATCGAGGACGGCGCCATCGCGATCGAAAAAGATCGGATCGTCGCCGTCGGCCCCGACGCCGAGATTGCGGCCAAGTACAAGGCGGCGCGCACGATCGACGCGAAGGGCATGGCCGCCATCCCCGGCCTGATCGATGCGCACGCCCATGCCGGCCACGGGCTGATCAAGACGATGGGCGGCGGGCGGTCGGACCTTTGGTACAAGGCCTGCGAAACCGTCTATACGCGCACCTCGACGCCCGAGTTTTGGCGGGCGGAGGCGAAGCTTGCGGCGCTGGAACGTCTGCGCTTCGGCGTGACGACCGGCGTTTCGCTGCTCGGCGGCGGCGACACGATTCTGCGCACCGACGACCCGGTCTTCGGCGACGCGCATTGCGACGGCGTGGTGTCGATCGGCACGCGCTCGGTGGTGGCGATCGGCACGACTCGCCCGCCTTTCCCGCGAACCTACGCCAAGCGCAACGCATCGGGCGAGGAAGCCTACCCCGTGACGTTCGAGCGGCAATTGGCGACGTGCAAAACGCTCGTCGACAAATGGCACGATAGCCACGGCAAGCGCATTCGTATCGCCGCGATCACGCCGACGTTGCGCGCCGACTTCACCGAGAAGAACGACAAGGCGCTTGTCGAGGAAGCCTGCGCGCAGGCCAAGACCGTTCGCGCGTTCTCCCGCGACAACGGGCTGGTCTTCACGCAAGACGGCCATACGCGCGGCAGCGTCGCCTTCGCCAACCAACTCGGCTTGCTCGGTCGCGATGCCCTGCTGTCGCACTCGACCGATCTGACCGACGAAGAGATCAAGCTGACCGCGTCGACCGGCACGCATATCGCGCATAATCCCAGCGCCGTCGCCTCGATCATGGGCCGCTGCCCGGTGCCGGAATTGCTCGATGCGGGCGCCAATGTGGCGCTCGGCTCGGACGGCACGGCGCCCGATCGTTCGGGCGACATGTTCCGCCATATGCAGCAATGCATGCATTATCACCGCCGGCATTTCCGCGATCCGTCGTGGCTGCCGCCCGGACGCGTGCTGGAAATGTGCACGATCGACGGCGCCAAGGCGCTGGGAATGGAGAAGGAAATCGGCTCGCTGGAGCCCGGCAAGAAGGCCGACGTCGTGCTCGTCGATTTGCGCCGTCCGCATCTCTATCCGGCGCACATGCCGCTATTTCGCATCGTCTACTTCGCCAACGGCAACGACGTGCATACGGTCATCGTGGACGGCGTGATCCGTTTGGAGGATCGTCGCGCCGTGGGTATCGACGAGAACGCGGTTCTCGACGAGGCCCAGCGCGAGGCCGACCTGATGGTCGAGCGCGCCGGGCTCTCGGCTTTGCTCGAAACGCCGGCGACCTTCTGGGGCCACACGCGGGCGACCGATCAGCTGCGCGCCCACTAAGCGCGCGTTTTCGCCGGGGCGCGAAGCGGTGCTTCGCGCCCCTTGGCGCCATCACATCGCGCCGGCCTTTTCGTACTGGCCGATCGACATCGTCTTGTCCTGCACCTTGCCCTCGAACTGGCGCTGGCCGACCGAGTGCAGCATGCGGAAGCGCATATATTCGCCCGCATACATGTGGTCGTAGCGCGATGGGTTCTCGGCCGATGCCGTGCCCGGAACCGGATCGAGCTTCGCCCAGAAATTCGGCTTCTGGAAGAAACCCAGCGAGATGCGCGCCGTATGCGCTTGGTCGCGCGGCGGGTTGGCGACGCGATGCTTGGACGAGCGCCAGCGGTCGTTGGTCCAGCGGCGCATCGTATCGCCGATATTCATCATGATCTGGCCGTCGACGCCGCGCATGTCGCGCCACACGCCGTCGTCGCCCAGAATCTGCAAGCCCCCGGGATGCGCGCCGTCGAGGCCCGAATCCTGAAAGAGATACGTCATCGCGCCGACGTCGGAATGCGGCGGCGAGCGCATGTCTTCGCCCGTCGGCGCCTCGAGCTGGGGCGGATAATGCATCCAGCTCATCGTGCTTTCGTGCTTGTCGAATTTGTCGTCGAACCAGTGTTCGTCCTGGTCCAGCGCCATCGACGCGATGCGCACGACGATTTTCGATGCGCGCTCCATCGCCGTATAAAGCTCCAAATACGTTTCCTTGAAGCCGGGCAGGTCGGGCCAGCGGTTCGGCTGATACGCCCAGCCCACATCGGGATGATCGGGCTTGTACTCGACGGACGGCACCGGGCGGCTGATCATGAACTTCTCGCGCAGCTGCACGCCGTTATTGCCGCCGAACAGCTTGCCCACGCTCTCCGAGCCTTTGCCGAAATAGCCGTTGAAGTTAATCGGCGTTTCGGGCCCCAGCGCCTTCTTCGTCTCCATCGGCAACGCGAAGAAACGGCGCGCTTCGGCGAAGCAGCGATCGAGCAAAGCGAGATCCACGCCGTGGCCCTTCAGGATCATGAAGCCGTTCTCGCGGCCCGCACGGTCGAACTCGGCGGCGACTTCCTTTTTGGCGGCGAGATCGCCTTGGTCGAACTTTGCGAGGTCGATCACGCGGGCGACGGCGATATTGGACATGGGTCTCTCCTCAGCTTTGTTGTTGGGATTCGAGCTTGCGGCCATAGGCGGGATCGGGCACCGCCATCAAACCGGGTTCGAACACGCTTTCGACGTTCTCGAGCACGCCCACGGAATGGAGCATGCGGTAGCGCATATATTCGCCCGCCGGCATCGGCGGATAGACGGGCGCTTCGCCCGGCGCCACGCAACTCGGCACGGCCGCCAAGGCCGCGTGGAAATTCGGCTTCTGGAAGAAGGCGAGCGACACACGGCCCTTCGCGGCAGAGGCGGCGTCCGGCGGATTGGCGACGCGATGCAGCGACGAGGTCCAGCGATTATTGGTCCAGCGGCGCAGCAGATCGCCGACATTGACCATGATCGTGCCCGGCTCGTAGCGCGCGTCGAGCCATTTGCCGTGCTCGTCCATGATCTCCAACCCGCCGCTGGCGAGGCCTTCGCCGATCCCTTCGATTAGAATGGTGATCGAGCCGATGTCGCGATGCGGGCTCGACCGGAACTGCCCTTCCTTGGCGCCCTTGGGCTGCGGCGGGTAATGGTTCCAGGTCGCCGTGCTCTCCTGCTTGTCGAGCTTGTCGTCGAACCACTCGGCGCTCATGCCCAACGCCGCCGCCATCACGCGCATCACGCGTTTGCCGGTTACCTCCATCGCCGCGTAGTAGGCAAGGAAGGTCGGCGCGAACGCTGCCGGATCGGCGGGCAAGCGGTTGGGCTGATACGCCCAGCCGATCTTCGGCCAAGCGGGATCGTATTCGCCGGTATCGGTCGGGCGGCTGATCTTGAATTTCTCCTTGAGATCGAAATTCGTTTTCGAGCCGAAGAGGGCGCCGGACAATTCGCTTTCCGGCCCCCAATAGCCGTTGAAGTCGCCGTCCTTTGCGGGGCCGTAGCGGCGTTTGAATGCCGCGGGCTTGGCGAAGAATTCCTGCGCCGCCGCGACGCATTTGGCGGTGAGATCGATCGGGAATCCGTGGCCCGCGAAGCGCATGAAGCCGAGATGGCGCCCCGCCTCGTCGACCTGTCGCGCCACGGCGTCGCGGTCGGCGGCGGTGCCTTCGAAGAACGGCGTCAGATCGATCGTGGGTATCGCCACGGTATTTCCTTCCCGGTCAGTCGTTGAGTTTCTCAAGGCCGAGCGTCGAGGAGACGACGCCGAGGATGACGACCGACAGCGCGATCTGCGCGGCCGATACGGCCGCGACCATTGGCGTGTTGTCGTTCTGCACCAGCGACATCAGCTCGACCGGCAAGGGCCGGTCGCGATGGCCGTGGGTGAAGATCGCGACCGAGATGTTGTCGAAACCTTCGATGAAGGTGAACGCCGCGCCCGCCCAGATCGCGGGCAGCAGCAGCGGCAGCACGACATGGCGGAAAGTCTGAAGCCGCGTGGCGCCGAGATTGGCGGAGGCTTCCTCCAACGCCACGTCGAGCCGCATCAGCCGCGCCATGACGATGCGGATCATCACCGCTAGGATGAAGCAAGCGACCGCCAGACTTTGCAGGCCGATCGACGGGCGCGCGTCGATCGTGGCGCCGGCGAACAGAATGGCGATGCCCAGCACGATACCCGGCACCATATGCGGAAACAGCACGAACACCGACAAGGCTTGGCGTCCCTTGAAGCGGCCGCGCACGCAGGCGATGGCGGTGGGCACGCCCAGCGCTAGACACAAACCCGTGACGATCAGTCCGACCTTCAGGCTGACCCACATCGCCCGGATCAGTTCCGGCGTGGCGAACAGCTTGACGTACCAGTCGAAGGTGAAGCCGACCGGCGGAAAGGATACGTAGCTGCGCGTATCGAACGAGATCGCGACGACGATCAGCGACGGCGCCACCAGCAACGCGAGCGACAGAAAGCCGATGGCGTAGATCGCCGCCACGCCGATACGATCGGTGAGTGCCAATCGTTTGGCGCCGCTCATGCGACACCTTCCTGGCGGATCCAGCGCGTCGCGGCTTGGCTCGCCCAGGTGAACAAGCCGATGAAGAAGATGCAGGTGACGAGCAGTAGCGTCGAAGTGACGGCCCCTTTGCTCCATTCGAGCGAATAGACCATCTGCTCGAACGCCATCGTCGCGGCATTGAGATAGTTTCCGCCGCCCAGCAATTGCGGCACGACGAACGTCGTGTAGCTCAGCGTGAAGACGAGCGTGGCGCCGGTGCCGATGCCCGGCACGCTCATCGGCAGGATCACGTGGCGCAGGGTCTGCAAGCGCGACGCGCCGAGATTGGCCGAAGCTTCGTCCAGCGCCTTGTCGTGGCGCGTCATCACCGCGATCAGCGGCAGGATCATCAAAGGCAGATGCACCTGGGTCATGCCGATCAGCACCGCCCAATGGGTGTTGAGGATCCGCAACGGGGCGTCGATCAGGCCGAGATCGAGCAGCGTGCGGTTCACGATTCCGCGCTGCCCGCCGAGGATCACGATCCAGGCATAAGTGCGCACGATGCCGCTGGTCAGCAGTGGCGCGATCACCGCGATCAGGATCGCGCGGCGCGCGAAGGTGCCAGAGCGCAGATAGAGATAGGCGACCGGGAAGCCGAAGATCAGGCACAGCGCCGTGACCGACAGCGACAGATTGATCGAACGCTGGAAGGTCAGCAGATAAAGCCGGTCGCCGAGGATTTTCGTCAAATGGTCGAGGGTGAAATCCTGCGACACGATCACGCCGCGCGCCACGACGATGTCGGAAAAGCCGAAGGACAACAGCAGGACGAGCGGTATCACCATCAGCACGGTCAGGAAGGCGACCGCCGGGATCGCGGGCCAAAACCCGCGTCCATTGGCGAAACGCGCGAGCACATCGAGCATCAGGCGGATGCCTCGAAAACGACGCAGGCGCTGGCGTCGCGCACGGCAAGCCCTACCGGCGTACCGGCCGAAAGATGCCCCGCGGGCGAATCGCGCAACGCGGCGATTTTGAAGCTTGTGCCGTCGGCCGCGTCGATCTCGTATTCGACGATGGCGCCGGCGGGCCGGCCGAACGTAACGCGGCCTTGCCAGCCCGCGCGCGCGTCGCTTGCGTCGAGAATCTCGAAATTCTGCGGCCGGACCAGCACCTGCACGTCGCCGCTGTAGGACGTGGGAAGCTTCACGCCGCCGGGCAATGTCGCCACACCGCCCGCTGCGCGTGCCGCGAGCATATTCGACGTGCCGACGAACTGCGCGACATAGGGCGAAACGGGCCGGTCGTAGATGTCGATCGGATTGGCGACCTGGGCGATGCGCCCCGACCCCATGACGGCGACGCGGTCGGAGATCGCCAGGGCTTCGTCCTGGTCGTGGGTGACGAAGATCGCGGTCATGCCCAGGCGTTTGATCAGCTTGCGCAGCTCCGCCTGCATGCCCGCGCGCAGCTTGGCGTCGAGCGCGTTGAACGCCTCGTCGAGCAGCAGCAGTTTCGGTTCGACGACCAGCGCCCGCGCCACGGCGACACGCTGCTGCTGCCCGCCGGACAAGGCGATCGGATAGCGATCTTTGAGTTCGGAGAGCGAGACGAGGGCGAGAATATCGGCCACGCGACGGTCGATCTCTCCCTTCGGAACCCCGCGCATTTTCAAGCCGTAGCCGATATTGGCGGCGACGGTCATATGCGGGAACAGCGCGTAGTTCTGGAACACGACGCCCACCGGGCGGCGATTGACCGGCAAGGCCAGCGTATCGGCATCGTCGATGGCGATGCTGCCCGCATCGGGCTCGGTGAAACCCGCGATGCAACGCAGCAGCGTGGTCTTGCCGCAGCCCGACGGCCCCAGCAGCGTAACGATCTCGCCCCGGCCGATCGCGAGCGCGCAATCGGCCAAGGCGACGTGATCGCCGAAGCGCTTCGTCAGGCCGTCAATGGCGACGAAAGGCGCCAGCCCGACATAGGCCCCGTCCATCGCCCGATCAGCCCGCGAAAGCGCGGTCGAAGGCTTCCGTGATGCGGCCGCGTGCGGGTGCCAGCTTGGTCCAGTCGACCGCTTGGATCTTCGCGATTTCGGCCGCCGAAGACGGCATGAAGGGGGCGGCGTCCGGCGGCGGCAGCACGCCCTTCACCGTCGGCCCGAAGAAATAGGGCGCCTTGGCGGCGAAGGTCTGGTGTTCGGGCGATAGCATCTCGTTGATAAGGTCGAAAGCGAGATCCTTGGCGCCCGCATTGACGAACAACACGCTCGACGACGGCAGCACCATCGTGCCGGGCTCCGGCTTCACGAATCCGATCGGCAGGCCGCGCGAGGCGGCGATCGCCGTGTTGGTATGCCACAGGATGGCGGCAGAGATTTCGCCGCGTTCCATCATCTGGGTCAGCAGGCCGGGCGTGCGGCCGACGACCGGATTGATCTCCTTCAGCTTGGCGAGGCCGGTATCAAGATCGTCGGGGCTTGCGCCGAAGATGCGCGCGGCCATCGACAGCGTGCCAAGGCCGAGATTGGAGGCGGGGCGCGCGATGCCGACCTTGCCTTTGAACTCCGGCTTCCACAGATCGGCCCAGGATGTCGGCGGCGTCTTCACGAGGTCGCGGTTATAGGCGATGCCGATCACCGTATAGGTGACGGGCACGCCGTATCCATAAGCCTCGGCCAGGAAGCGCGGCTCGACATTCGCGGCGTTGGGCACGCGCGCGATATCGTATTTCTCCAGAACGCCTTCGGCGACGGCGTTGAGCAGGGCGGGCGGCTCCATGCCTGTCATGTCGTAGGGCGAGGCGCCGCGCGCGGCCTTCACCTGGGCGATCGCCTCGGCCGAAAGCCCCGGAACGATCCGCACGGAGCTGCCCGGGCGGCGGCTCTGCACGATACCCGCTGCGCGCTTATAGGCGTCGTCGAGCGTGCCCCCGAAACCGATCACGACCAATTCGGCCGATTGGGCGCGCGTCAGGCGCGGGGCGGCGAGAACGGCACCGCCGCCGGCGATGCCGGCGAGCACGTTGCGGCGGGAAACGAAACGGGTCGGCATGGGGGCATTCTCCAGGTTTCGCAGGGATCTGGAGGGATTGTGTGCAATCCATATGCCGGGCATAGCGCTTGCAGTTCACGGGGCGGGAGTACATTCGCATGCCCGCGCGCCGCCATCGGATTTCGTTTGAATGCCGCCAGTTAGGCCGCAATCGCGGTTCGGCCTTCGGGCCTAAGTCGCGCCCCACGCCCGGAAATCCTGCCGAATCCTTCGGCATTCGGATCAACATGTATGCAACACAGAAGTCTGTATGCAATTTGATCCGTCCCGTTCAAATACGGCTTTAACGAGAGGAAACCGCCATGACCCAAGTTCCCGTGATCGACATTTCCGGCTTCGCTGCGGGCGACGCCGCCACGCGCGCCGCGATCGCCAAAAAGGTGGACGACACGTTTCGGCAGATCGGCTTTCTGACGCTGACCGGCCATGGCGTGTCGACTGATGCGATCGGCGACGCCTTCGCCACGGCGCATGAATTCTTCCGGCTGCCGGAGGAAGAGAAGGCGAAATACGCGCCGCCCGCACTCGATATCTTCCGCGGCTTCAACAGCTCCGCCACGCAGCGTTCCGGTTCGTCGCACAACAAAGGCCTGCCGCCCGATCTGCGCGAAAACTACATGATGAGCCGGATCGACATCGACGATCCGTATTTCCGCCGGCCCGAGTTCGGCAACACCTACGCGCCGAATCATTGGCCCGCGACGCCCGCCGGTTATCGCGCGGCGTGGGAACGGTTCTACCGCGAGATGAACGGTCTGGCCGACCGCTTCATGCATATCTGCGCGACCGCGCTGGGCTTGGAGGAGACTTGGTTCGACGACAAGACCGACAAGGCGTCGTCGACTTGCGTCGCCAATCACTACCCCTCGCAACCCGATGCGCCCTTGCCGGGTCAGCTGCGCGCTGGCGCTCATTCCGACGTCGGCAGCATCACGCTGCTGTTGCAGGAACGCGCGATGGGCGGCTTGCAGGTGCTCGGCAAGGACGAGCAATGGCACGACGTGGTGACGCCGCGCGACGCCGTGATCGTCAATGTCGGCGACCTGCTGGCGCAATGGACTAACGATCGCTGGGTGTCGACCAAGCATCGCGTGGTCAATCCCCCGCGCGAATACGCGTCGACCGATCGCATGTCGCTGTCGTTCTTCCAGCATCCGAACTACGACGCGACGGTCGAATGCGTGCCGACCTGCACGGGCCCCGGCAACCCGCCGAAATACGAGCCGATTTGGGCGGGCACGCATATGCATCGGCGCATGATGCGCGCGCGCGAATGGAAGAAGGTCGACGCGGCCTGATTCCCGCCCCTCCGTTTCACTCCCCCTCGCGAAAGGATTCGACGAATGACGACCCGCAGACATTTTCTGATCGGCTCGGCGGCGCTGTTGGGCGCCCCCGCCATCGTGCGCGCGCAGACCAAGGAGATCGTCGTCGGCGGCCCCGGCGGCATGGCCGGGTTGATGCGCGACGAGATTGTGCCCGCGTTCGAGAAGCGCACCGGCGCCAAGGTGCTGTTCGAAGGCTCGCGCTCGGTCGTGAACCTGCAGAAACTGCAGACCAGCAAGGACAAGCCGACGATGTCGGTCGTCATGATGGACGAGGACATCATGCTGCGCGCGGGCGGCGAAGGCCTGATCGCGCCGGTGACGCCCGCCGGCGTCAAAGGCCTTTCCAAGGTCGTGCCGGTCGCCATCGCCAAGGACGGGATGTGGGTGCGCTATAAAACGCCGCGCGTCGCCGTGGCGTTCAATTCGACCCGCGTGCCCGGCGGCGTGCCGACCTGGGCCGAATTGTGGGATGCGAAGTATCGCGGCAAGCTCGCCGTGCCGCATATGAGCCTGACCTCGACCGCCAACGTATTGACGATCGCGTCGCATTTGGAAACCGGAAAGCCCTTCCAGGAGGCGCAGTACGACGTCGACGCCGGCTTCAAGAAGCTGCGCGCGCTGAAGCCCAACGTGATGGCCTTCTACAATAACGGCCAGCAAGGCCAGGCGCTGCTCGAGCAGGGTGAAGCCTGGGCGATTCCCGGCGAAATCACGTCCTATGTGCTGCTGCGCAAGGGCGAGGGCGTGAAGATCGATCTGGCCGCCCCCAAGGAAGGCTCGTTCGGCATTCCGTCCTGCGTCGCCGAAGTGAAGGGCGCGCCGAATCCCGAACTCGCGCGCGAGTTCATCACCGAATTGCTCGAAGCGCCCGCGCAGAAGCTGTTTGCCGAGCGTTACTTCGACTCGCCGGCCAATCCTTCGACGCCGGTCGGTCCCGGCATCATGTCGCCCAGCGAGATGTTCAACACCGACTGGGAATTCGTGTCGAAGAACCGCGCGGCGTGGATCGAACGTTTCGATCGCGAAGTCGTGGCCTGAACGTGACGGCGATCGCGGGCAATGCCGGCATAATGGCGAAACGGGCGGCCGCGCGCCGACGTTTCGACCCGCTGGCCTTGCTCGCGATTCCTGCCGCCGCCTATTTCGTGGTGGCGCTGGTCTTCCCGCTCGGGCGGTTGCTGCTCGACGGGTTCAGCGTCGGCGGCGGGGTGGGGATCGGCAATTTCACGCGCTATCTCGCCGATCCCTATAATCTTGGCGTCGTGTGGAACACGCTGCGCTACGGCGCGCTGGTGACGCTCGTCGCCGCGATCGGCGGTTACGCCTACGCCTATACGATGGCACGCAGCGGCCCGAAGATGCAGATGCTGCTGCTGATCGCCATCGTCTTGCCGATGACGACCAGCGTGATCGTCAAGGCTTTCGGCTGGTTGGTGCTGCTGCGCTCCAACGGTCTGGTCAATCATCTGCTGATGGCGTCGGGGATCGTGCGCGAGCCTTTGCCGCTGCTGTTCTCCCAGCCCGGCCTGATCGTCGGCACGGCGTCGATCCTGCTGCCCTATATGGTGCTGCCGATCTTCGGCGTGCTGCGCCAGATCCATCCCGATCTTTTGGGCGCCGCCGCCACGCTGGGCGGCTCGCCCATCTATTGCTTTCGCAAGGTGATCCTGCCGCTCAGCCTGCCGGGCCTGATCGCCGGCATCTGCTTCGTCTTCTCGATGGCCGTGTCGGCCTATGTCATTCCCAGCCTGCTGACCGGGGCAGGATTCAAAACCCTGTCGAAAGTCGCGGCGGATTCCTATCTCGTCATCCTCAATCCGGTGCGCGGCGCCACGGTGTCGCTGATTCTGCTGGCGATCGCCTTCGCCGCCGTGTTCCTGGCCGGGCGCGTGGTCAACCGCAAGCCGGGCCAGATGCGCGCATGATCAAGCGCCCGCTGGAAAAGTTGGTCTTTGCGACGACCGGCCTGGTGCTGGCAATCCAGTTGGCGCCCATCGTCGTCGTCGTGCTCGTTTCGGTGTCCGCTTCGCCGGTCTTCGACGTGACGGTCGGCGAATTTTCGGCACGCTGGTGGGAACGGCTGTGGGCCAACCGCACGTTTTGGAGCGCCATCACGCTGTCGGCGCAGATCGCGGCCGTCTCGACCTTTCTGGCGATTCTGCTGGGCACGCCCGCGGCCATCGCGATCGCGCGCGCCGAGTTTCCCGGCCGTGACGCGCTGGCGGCGCTGATCCTGTCGCCGCTGATGCTGCCGGGCATCGTGCTGGGCATCGCCATGCTGCAAGGCTTTAAGGCCTATGGCTTGACGATTCCGTTGGCGGCCATTGTCGCGGGCCATGTGGTGATGACGCTGCCCTTCATCGTGCGCTCGATCCTGGCGGCGCTGGCGTTGTTCGACTTCACGCTGATCGACGCCGCGCGCACGCTGGGCTGTTCCTTTCCGCGCGCGATCCGCAAGGTGATGATCCCGGCCTTGGCGCCCGCCTATGTCAGCGGTGGAATCTTTGCCTTCCTTGCGTCGTTCGATAATTATCCGATCTCCATCTTCCTCGCCGACGCGCGAACCAAAACGCTGCCCGTCCAACTTCTCGAGTTCATCGAAGAGTCGCCAAATCCCATGATCGCTGCCGTATCCACTTTGCTGCTTGTTCTTACGATCCTCGCGCTGTTGGCGCTGGAACGTTTCGTGGGCCTGCGCCGCGCGGCCGCGATATGACCGCGGCGCCCCAACTCGTCGTCGCGGGCCGCATCCTGGAAGGGTTCGCGGCGGATGGCACGCCGATCCTGCACGAGAACGCGGCCCTGGCGATCCAAGACGGCAAAGTCCTGGCGATCGGGCCGGTGGCGGAAATGCGCGCGGCACACCCAGGCGCCCAAGAGGCGGGCGGGCCGGCGATGTTCGTCATCCCTGGCCTCGTCAACGCGCATCACCATGTGGGTTTGACGCCGCTGCAGCTCGGCTCCCCCGATCATCCGCTGGAATTGTGGTTCGCGAGCCGCTTGGCGTTGCGCGATGTCGATCCCTATCTCGACACGCTCTATTCCGCGTTCGAGATGATCGCGAGCGGTGTGACGACCGTCCAGCATCTGCACAGCCGGGTGCCGGGTAACGCCGAGCAGTCGCTCGGCATCGCCGGACGGGTGATCGACGCCTATCGCGATATCGGTATGCGCGCATCCTATTCGCTGGCGCTGCGCGACCAGAACCGCTTGGTTTACGCCGACGACGCGGAGTTCGCGGCCAGTGTGCCGGCGGATGTGCAGCCCTCCTTACGCGACTATTTCAAGCGTTTCACCTTGCCGCTCGACGTGCAGTGCGGAATCTACGACGCGCTGCGCGCCAAGGCCGGCGGGCGCATTGCCGTGCAATTGTCGCCGGCAAATCTGCATTGGCTGTCGGATCGCGCGTTGGAATGCGCCGCGACGCTTTCCAAGCGCGACAACGCGCCCATGCATATCCATCTGGTCGAAACGGTCTACCAGAAGGCCTATGCGAAGAAGCGCACCGGCGGTACGGCGCTCGAACATCTCCATCGCATGGGCTTGACCGGGCCGTTGCTGACGGCCGGGCATTCGACTTGGATGACCGAGAGCGACATCGAGCTTTGCGCGCATACGGGCACGCGCATCTGCCACAATTGCAGTTCCAATCTGCGGCTCAAAAGCGGTGTGGCGCCGCTCAATCGCTTCCTCGCGAAGGGTATTCGCGTCGGTCTCGGCATGGACGAGGCGGGGATCAACGACGACCGCGACATGCTGCAGGAAATGCGCATGGCGCTGCGCCTGCATCGCGAACCGGGGCTCGACGCGCCGCATCCGGAACCCGCGCAGATCCTGCGCATGGCGACCGAGTTCGGCGCCGAGACGACGCCGTTCGGCAGGTCGATCGGGCGTCTCCATCCCGGCTGCGAAGCCGATCTGGTGATGTTCGATTGGGATACGGTGACCTATCCCTATCAAAACGGCGCGATCGCGCCGGTCGATGTGCTGGTTCAGCGCGCGCGGGGCAACGCGGTCAAACATGTGATGATCGCGGGCGAAACCGTCTACAAGGACGGGCGCTTCATGAAGCTCGACCGCGACGCGACGCTGGCGGAAATCGCCGCGCGTATGAAAGCGCCGCTCACGCCGGCCGAGCTCGACCGCGTGACGCTCGCGAAGTCGGTGTTTCCTTACGTGAAGAAATTCTACGACGGTTATCTCGACGGGATCGGCATGGATTCCCATTACCGCGTCAGCGGGCGCGATTAGCGCGGCGCGAGCGGCACGCCGACATAGGCGCCGAACTCGGTGACGAAATCGACCGCTACGCAAGCGTGAACACGGCCCTGGCGGTCGTCGAAGGTCGCGCGTGCATGGATTGGGAAGATCGGCTGGTGCCACACGCCGGGATCGATATGCACGCCCAAGCCGCCGTCGAAATGGAAGGCGACGAAATCCTCGGGCTTCACGTCGTCGCCGGGTTTGGCCAGCAGCGCCACGAAGGGCGCGCCATCGCGCGGCATGAAGATCTGCCCGCCATCGGGATGGTAATTCGCCTCGTGCGTATAAAGCAGTGTCGCGTCTTTCGGTTCGCGGTCCTCGCGCGCATCGGCGGGATCGTCGAACCAGCCGGTCACGTAGCCGCGTCCGACCGCGTGGTTGACCGCGTGCTGCACTTGGCCGCGCCGGACCATCTCGAACGTATCTTCGACCGTGCCGCCTTCGTTGCCGGTCCCGTCGACGATCGGCCGCCAACCCGGCTGCGGCCAGGTGACGATCGTGACCTTGCCGGTCGCGAAATCGCGCACGATATGGCCGTACCCCTGCAAAGATTCGGGGGTGGCCCGCACGAACGGGGCGGTGACGACGCGGGCCTCGCCGCGCAAAATGGACGGCATTGCGTTTAGATCGACGCCCGCGAAATTCGAAAAATCGACTTGTCCGCCCATATTCCGCCCCCGAATTCTTCCCGCGCAAGTCTGCCCGGCTTGAAAAATCCCCGCAATGCTAATGACAAACCGGGGCGTTCCGTCGGATGCTGGCGCCCGGTATCGGAAGGCCCAAGCTTGAAGGACAGTGCGCCTTGTCACAGATCATTCCCGTCGCCCCGTTCGATTGCGTCGTGTTCGGCGGAACGGGCGACCTCGCCACGCGCAAATTGTTGCCCGCCCTTTGGCATCGCGATGCCGACGGCCAGATTCCGGCCGAGGCGCGGATCGTCGCCGTCTCGCGCAAGAATTTCGACGACGCGGCCTACCGCAAGTTCGTCGAGGAAAATCTGCGCCCCCAGCTGACGGCGGACGAGAAGCCGCTCTGGGCGCGTTTTCTGGCGCGGCTGCGCCATGTGACGCTGGATGCGGAAGGCGAGCAGGGCTGGCCAGCACTCGCCGACGCGCTCAAAGGCGGCGATGCCTATGTGCGCGTCGTCTATCTCGCGACGTCGCCCAAATTCTTCGGGCCGATCGCGCGGCGCTTGGTCAAGCAAGGCCTCGTCACGCCGCTCACGCGCCTGGTGGTCGAAAAGCCGATCGGCTCCGACCTGGCCTCGGCGCGGCGGATCAACGACGAAATCGGCGCGGTGATCGAGGAATCGGCGATCTACCGCATCGATCATTATCTGGGCAAGGAAACGGTCCAGAACCTGATCGCGCTGCGCTTCGCCAATTCGATGTTTGAGCCATTGTGGTCGTCGCAATGGATCGACCATGTGCAGATCACGGTCGCGGAAACCGTCGGGCTCGAAAGCCGCGCCGACTACTACGACGGATCGGGCGCGCTGCGCGACATGGTGCAGAACCATCTTGTGCAGCTGCTTTGCTTGGTGGCGATGGAACCGCCGCGCGCCTTCGCGGCCGACGCGGTGCGCGACGAGAAGCTGAAAGTGCTGCGCGCGTTGAGCCCCGTCGCCCCCGGCAGCGTGGTGCGCGGCCAATATGTCGCGGGCGCCATCGCGGGCACGGCCGTGCGCTCCTACGCCGACGATCTGGGCAAGGGGCGCACCAGCCGCACGGAAACCTTCGTCGCGATCAAGACAGAGATCGCCAATTGGCGCTGGGCGGGCGTGCCGTTCTATTTGCGCACGGGCAAGCGCTTGGCGAGCAAGAATTCCGAGATCGTCATCGCCTTCAAGCCGGTCCCGCATTCGCTGTTCGGCGAGGGCGTGAAGCTGGAAGCCAATCGGTTGGTCGTGCGTTTGCAGCCCGACGAAGGCATCACGCTGCGCTTGATGACGAAGGAGCCGGGGCCCGGCGGTATGCGTCTGCGCGCCGCACCGCTCGATCTTTCCTTCGCGGAGGAATTCTCCGTCCGCTTCCCGGAAGCTTATGAACGTTTGCTGATGGACGTGGTGCGCGGCAACCAGACCCTTTTCATGCGGCGCGACGAGGTCGAGGCCGCGTGGAGCTGGATCGATCCGCTGGTGCGCGAGTGGGAGCGCGGGAGCGAGGCGCCCAAGAGCTACGTCGCCGGCAGCTGGGGCCCGGCGGCGGCCACCGCGCTGATCGAGCGCGACGGCCGCACCTGGCACGAGGAACTGGCGTAACGGCTTAACGCGCCGCCGCCACGGCAGCTTGCCATTCGGCGAGGAAGGCGTCGCGCTTGGCCGCGGCGTCGTCCTCGTCGATCGCGAACACCTTGATCGAGCCCAAATTCGGCAAATCGGCGTGTTTGGACACGTCGATATCGCCGCGGCTGGGGCGGCGGAAGGCGTTCTCCAGCAGGGCGATCTGCACCTCGCGCGAGATCATCACGTCGAACGCGCGCTTGGCCGCGTCACCGTTGGGCGCACCCTTGGCGAGAACGATGAATTCCGGCGTCGTGAACGTGCCGTCCTCGGCGTAGACCAGCTTGATCTCCTTCTGGCCGCCGGCGACATAGGCGTAGGCGTTGGATTCGAATGTCAGGCCCACGGTGAACTCGCCTTGCGCCACGGCGCGCAGCACGGTCGCGGCCGTCGGCGTCACGGTCGTGTTGACCGCGAGCTTGCGCAAAGCGTCCGCGCCCAGCATTTGGCGCACGCCCCACAGGATCGTGAATGCGGTCGAGCTGTTCGCGGGGTCGGCGATGATGATCTTGCCCTTCCAGCGCGGGTCGAGCAGATCGGTCCAAGTCTTGGGCTGCGGATTGCCGCCCAGCTGGTTGGTGTTCACCATCTGCACGACGACGTGGACGTTCGACGCGGTCCACAGATTCTGCGGCTCGGCGAAGGTCGCGGGGATCGAAGCGGCTTCCGGCGAGCGATAGGATTCGAACAGCGGTTTGAACGCGCCCAGCGTGTTGGCGCTGGAGCTCCAGAACACGTCGGCCTGCGGCTTTCCCGCTTCGCTTTCCATACGGCGCAACAGCACGGCGCTGCCGCCGGTCACGAAGTTGAATCGCAGATTGGGCGCCTTGGTGCGCGCAACGTCTGTGATCGACTGCACGGCCTGCTGGTTGTTCGACGTGTAGACGACGGCGTTGCCCGCCCCTTGCGCGAAAGCGGGCAGGGGCAGGGCGGCCGAAGCGCCGATCCCGGCCAAAAGCGCGCGGCGGTTCAGTTCGAATTTCATTGTGCTCTCCTCTGTTTTTATTTGGCGGCGAATAGATCGATCTTGAACACGGTGGTGGCGATCAGGATCGGGATCAGGATGACGCCGACCAGGACGAGCCCGTAGGCCGAGGCCTGCGCCATCAGATTGGAATCGATCAGACGGAAGATTTGGATCGGCATCGTTTCCTGCCCGGCTGAATAGACGACGACCGAAGCGGAAAGCTCCGCGACCGTCGTCGTCCAGACGAGGACCGCCGCCGCCGCGATCGACGGCAGCATCAGCGGGAAGACAACCTTGAAGAAGGACCGCAAAGGCGGCACGCCCAGGCTGATCGACGCGTCCTCGATCGAGTTTGGGATGTTGTAGAGCGTCGACGACGCATTGCGAATGCCAAAAGGCAGGCGGCGGATCAAATACGCGACCACGATGATCGCCCCCGTTCCTGCGAGCGGCAAGAAGCCGCCGTTGAACGAGATCATCAATCCGATACCCAGCACCGTGCCCGACAGCGCCAAGGGCAGCGCCGACAGGTAATCGATGCCGGGCGTGAGCGCGTTGCGCTTTTTGACCACCAGGAAGCCGACGACGGTGGAGATCAGCAGGCTCAACACCGTCGCGATGCCGGCGAAGATCAGCGTGTTGACGATGGGATCGGGAGCCGACAGGAACACGCGCTCCAGATTGGCGGTCGTCCATTCGCCCCAGCGCATCACGGGGCCGCGCGCGCGCGTGAAGGCGCCTGCGACGATGGTGACGAGCGGCAGCAGCGACACGATCATGACGAATGCGGCGCCCAGCGCGATCGGCAGCGTGGCGAGGCCGGCGAGCGGGGTTGGCTTCGCCCCGCGTCCCTGCACGATTTCGTAGCGGCCGCGCGACACGATCCAGCGCTGCGCGAACAGAGCGCAGGCGACGATACCGATGGAAACGGAGGCGAGCGTGCTCTGCATCACCGGGTTGGTGCCGACTTCGGAGACGAAGCTCTGATACGTCAGCACCGACAGCAGATAAACGCGCTGGCCCAAAATCGTCGCAACGGCGAAGTTGCCGACGACGAGGGTGAAGACCAGCAACGCGCTCGCCAGGATCGACGGCGCGACGACCGGCACCATCACTTTCAACAAGGTGCGGCCGGGCGGCACGCCCAAGCTTTGCGAGGCTTCCTCCAATTGGGAGTCGAAGCCTTTGATCGCCGCCAGCGTGCCGATATAGACATAGGTGTAATAGACGAATGTCATCACCGTGATCAGGCCGAACCAGCCGTAGAAAGACGGCAGGCGGATTCCCCAATCAGCGAAGGCGCGGGTGACGAAGCCGTTATTGCCCAGAATCATCAGCCAAATCTGCGCCGCGATCACTTCGGGCACGATCAACGTTGTCATCGGCAGCAAGGCGATCAGCGCCTTGCCGGGAAACGAAAACCGCGCGGCGACGAAGGCGAGCGGCACGCCGATCAATGTCGACGTGACGGTGACGATCGCGCCGAGCAGCAGCGTGTTGGTGACGGCCGAACTGTAGCGCGGATCCTTGATCAGTGTCGCCCAGCCCGATTGTCCGCCGGCGCCGGCGGACAGGCTGGCGCTCAGCACGTTCAGCAGCGGATAGAGCAAAAACAGCGCGAACAGCGCCAGCGTCGCCGCCGATAGGACGAACCAGATATCCTTGAACGGACGCGTCACGACGCGACCACCAAAGTCTGCGCGGGATCGAAGCGCAAACCGGCCGCATCGCCCGCCGCCAAACCAGGCACCGCGCCATGCGCCTCGATCACGATCTCGCGGCCCGATGCGGTCGCCACGCGGAAGCTGGTGCGCCCGCCCAGATATTGGCGGCGGCGCACGGTGCAGGGAATCGTGTTCGCGTCGTTGGCGGCGGGCCCGAGCTTCAGCGTTTCGCCGCGCGCGATCAGCACGGCCTTGCCGGCGGGCAAGGCGGCGGGCGCGAAGGCTTGCAAGGTCGCGCCGTCCAGCGCCACATGGGCAAGGGCGCCGGCCGTCGTGGGCGTCGCGAGTTCCACTTGCAGCGTATTCGCCGCGCCGACGAAATCGGCGACATAGGCCGAGACGGGGCGGGCATAAAGGTCTTCGGGGCCGCCGACCTGTTCGAGCTTGCCCAGGCGCAGCAAACCGATGCGGTCGGACAGCGCCAGCGCTTCTTCCTGGTCATGCGTCACCAACACGGTGGTGATACCGACTTGACGCTGAAGATCGGCGATCGTCTCGCGCACCTGGACGCGCAATTTGGCGTCGAGATTGGACAAGGGCTCGTCCATCAGCAGCACGGTCGGTTTGATGGCAAGCGCGCGAGCCAAGGCGACACGCTGGCGCTGACCGCCCGACAAGGCGGCGGGCATGCGTTGCGCGAAGGCGCTCAAACCCACGCGCTCCAGATACTCGCCGACGGTGGTCTTGATCGTCGCTTCGGGCACATTGCGCGCGCGCAACCCGTAGGCGACGTTGTCGTAGACGCTTTTGTCGGGGAACAGCGCGTAATCCTGAAACACCATGCCGATATCGCGCCGATAGGCGGGCAGGTCGGTCACATCGCGATCGCCGAAAAACAGCTTGCCCGCGCGCACGGGGATAAAGCCCGCGATGGTGCGCAGCAGCGTCGTCTTGCCGCAGCCCGACGGGCCCAGCAACGTGAACAACGAACCGTCGGCGATGTCGAGCGACAGGCCGGAAATAACGGGCTCGGCGCCGTAGCCGACGACAAGGTTATCGATGCGGATTCCCGCCATTGGCCAAAGCCCCCTGCACGATTTTCAAAGCCGCTTCATGGCGGCGCTTGTCGCCGCCCGCGAGAACGCGCGGGCCGCTGGCGATCGTCAATTCGTCGCCGTTCCAGTCGGTGATGATTCCGCCGGCCCCTTCGAGGATCGGCACGAAAGCGGCGTAGTCATGAAGTTTGAGGCCCGCGTCGATCGCCAGATCCGTGCGCCCTTGCGCAAGCCGGCCATAGCTCAACGCCGCCCCGCCATAGACGCGCCACGCGGTGACGTCGCTCAACGCCGCCAGCGGCTTCTTGGCTGTCGCGTCGAAGAAATCGGGGTTGCTGGCGGACAGGATCGCGTCGGTCAGCGTCTCGCCCTTGCGGGTTTCGCAAGCCTGGCCGTTCAGCGTGGTCTTGCGGCCCTTCGCCCCCACCCAGCGTTCCTTGGTCGCGGGGAAATGGATCACACCCAGCACTGGCTTGCCCTTATGGGCAAGCGCGATCAGCGTGCCGTAGACCGGCATGCCGACGACATAGGCCGCCGTCCCGTCGATCGGATCGAGGATCCAGACATAATCGGCATCGGGTGCTTTGGCGTCGAATTCCTCGCCCATCACGCCGTGATCGGGATAAGCGGCGGCGATCATGGCGCGTAGGCGCTCCTCGATCGCGAGATCCATTTCGGTGACGAAGGACTTGTCGGGCTTGGTTTGGGCCGCGGCGTGCGAACGCGCGTCGAGCATCGCGGCGGCCTCGTCCGCGAGCGTCTCCGCGAAGGCGACGAGCGGGTCGAGATTCATTCGCCGCCCCGCATGCCGTCGGCGAAGGGATCGTTCGCGTCGCGCAGCAGCGTGGCTTCGGCGACGACATAGGCGCGGCCGCGAATGCGCGGAGTGATTCGGCCCTCGGGGCCCGGGCGGTATTTCGCCTGGAAGCGGCTGCCGACGATGCTTTCCTGCACCCATTCGACGCCCGGCGCCAGCTTGCCGTCGGCGGCGAGGCAGGCGAGCTTGGCGCTGGTACCCGTGCCGCAGGGCGAGCGGTCATAGGCGCCGCCCGGGCACAGCACGAAGTTGCGGCTGTTCGCGGCCGGATCGGCGGGCGGGCCGAAGAATTCGACGTGGTCGATCTTGCCGCCGTCCTCGCCGGTGATTCCGGCGGCGGCCAATGCGCGCATCGTCGCGTCGGCGGCGCGCGTCAGCGATGGGATCGCGCCCATCGTCAGCGCATAGGGCGCGTCGGAGACGAGAAAGAACCAGTTGCCGCCCCAGGCGATATCGCCGACGACCGTGCCGATATCGGGCACATCGATCGCGACGGCCTTGCGATAGCGATAGGCGGGAACGTTCTCGATCTCGACCTCGTTGCGGCCGAGCAGATCGACGGTCACGTCGCCGACCGGCGTCTCGAAACGATGCGTGCCGGGTTTGATCCGGCCCATATGCGCAAGCGTTACCGCCAAGCCGATCGTGCCGTGGCCGCACATGCCGATGACGCCGACATTGTTGAAGAAGATCACGCCGGCCGCCGCCGCCGGATCGACCGGTTCGCACAGCAAGGCACCCACGACCGCGTCGTTGCCGCGCGGCTCGTTCACCGCGAAGCTGCGCACATGGTCGAACTTCTCGGCGAAAATGCGCCGGCGCTCGGCCATGCTGCCCTTGCCCAGATCCGGCAGTCCGTCGATCACGACGCGCGTGGGTTCGCCTTCGGTGTGGGAGTCGATGACGCGCATGGACCGGGCCTTATCCGAATCGTTGGAGATCGTAGGGAGCGAGCGGGATTGAAGGTTGCGTGTTCGTGGCGAGTGCCGCGACGAGCTCCCCGGTGATCGCCGCGAGAGTCACGCCGAGATGCTGGTGCCCGAATGCATAGAGCAAGTTGCCCGCCTTGCGCGAGCGCCCAATCGCCGGAATGTAGTCGGGCAATGTCGGACGATTGCCGATCCAGCGCGTGCGCGCCGAGCCTTTAGGCACACCGACGGCGTCGGCATGGGCGTCGAGCTTCGCCCATTTGCGCGGATCGACGGGCGCGTCGATGCGCGAGAACTCGGTGAAACTCGTCATGCGTAGCGTATTGGCAAAGCGCGTGATGATCGCCGAACGGTCGCCGAAGGCGATGGGCGGCATATCGCGCGGCCAGTCGGCTTCGCTCAGGGTCGTATCGATGTGATAGCCGCGCTCGGCGATCAGCGGGACGGACCCTTCAAGTCCGCGCAACAGCTCGCCCGACCACGCGCCGCCCGCGACCAGAATATGGTCGGCATTCAGCGTGGTACCATCGGCGCGCACGGCGCGCGCACGGCCATCCGTGATTTCGAGCCGCGCGATCTTGCCGGTCAGCTTGATGCCGCCGGCTTGGCGGAACGCATCGTCGAGCTTGCCGCGCAGGGCTTGCAGGTCGATGACTTGGCCCGTACCGGTGAAGCGCACTGCGCCCGCCGGTTGGATCGCGAGATAGCGGCCGAGCATCGCCAGCTCGTCGTCATTCGCGGGGCGGGCAGCGGCATAGCCATAGTCGGTCGCGCAGGCCGCGCGGATACCGGCTTGGGCCGTCGCGTGCTTTTCCCAAACCACGAAATGGCCTTGTTCGCGGATTAGATCCGTCGCGCCGATATCGCCGACCAAGCGATGCCAGGCGGGCAGGGCGGCCGCGACGATGGCCTTCAGGGCACGCGATCCCGCTTCGTAGCGGGCGGGTGCGGCAGCCGCGATCAAGCGCAGGCCGAAGGGCAGCCATGCGCCGATATCGCGCGGCGGAAAGGCGGCGGGGCCGCCTGCGCTGTAAAGCCGCCGATGTAGCGAGAGCAGCGTGGCGATCGAGGCGAGCGGCGTCACTTGCTCGCTGGCGAGATGCCCCGCATTGCCGAACGAGGCCGCGCGCGCGGGATCGCCCGCATCGATCAGCGTCGTCGCGAAGCCCGCCTGCTGCAGGCGCCGCGCGGCGGCGGCGCCGACGAAGCCGCCGCCGATGACGAGGGCGGTCGTGTCGCTCACGGGCCGAGCGGACGCCAAGTCGCGTACCAATTCTTGAAGCGCTTCCATTGCGCATCGACATAGCTGCGCTGGCTGGCCGAGAGCGCGTCGGTCGGGTTGAAGTGCAGCATGTATTCGGGGTGCCCCGCGAGAACCATCAGGTGCTTGTAGTAGAGTACCAGATCGGGGCCTTCGTCGTAGCTGTTCAGCACGGCAAGCGCCCGGTCGAGTTCCAGCGCACGCTGCGTGGCGATGGGGTCGCCCGCGGCCGCCTTGCGGCACAGTGCCACCAGATGCAGCGCCTCTTCGGGCAGCGCGTTGCCGATGCCGGTGATCGAGCCGACGGCGCCGCAATTGACGAAGCCATGGAACACTTGCGTATCCACGCCGACCAGCAGCATCAGCGACTTGTCGCGCCCGGTGATGTGTTCGGCGGCGTAGGTTAGCGACGCGGCTCCGCCGAATTCCTTGAAGCCGATGAGATGCGGATGCTTGGCGTTGAGTTCGAAGAACAGATCGGCTTTGGTCTCGTAGCCGTAATAAGGGCTGTTGTAGATAACCGACGGCAGACCCTTGCCGGCTTCCAGTACGTCCATGAAATGCGCGCGCTGGGCGGCGACCGAGGGCCCACGCGACAGCACGCGCGGAATGATCATCAGTCCTTGCGCGCCGACCTTCTTGGCGTGCGCGGCGAGGGCAGCGGCGCGCGCGGGGTTTTGCGCGCCCGTGCCCACGACCGTCGGCACGCCGGCGGCGACCAGGCGTTCCACGCCGATCATCCGCGCTTCGTCGGTCAATAGCGGCCAATCGCCCATCGAGCCGCAATAGACCACGGCGCTCATGCCCGCCTTGATCAAAGACTGACCTGTGCGCACCAGCGCGTCGAAATCGGGCTCGCGCGACTTGGTGCAGGGCGTCATCAACGCCGGAATGGTACCGAGGAACGGATTGGCGGGCATGGAGCTTCCCTTCGTGCTTGTTTCGTTGAATGTAGATTGTATAAAATCTGCGAGTCAATAGCCTTCGACCGCCGACGGGGATAAAATTCGAAGACGATGGCCAACTCCTTGACTCACCGGACCTTGTCGTCGGCGATCGCCGACCGGCTGCGCCAGTCGATCCTGGGCGGCGAATACGCGGCCGGGGCGCAGTTGCGCCAGGATGCGTTAGCCGCATCCTTCGGCGTCAGCCGGATTCCGGTACGCGAGGCGCTGTTTCAGCTCGAAGCCGAAGGCTTGGTGCAGATCGAGCCGCATAAGGGCGCCGTCGTCACCGGCATCTCGATGGAGGAGGTCGACGATGTGTTCGACCTTCGCTTGACGCTGGAGGCGCGCTTGCTTGCGGACTCCATTCCCAATCTGACCGACGCCGATTTCGCGCATATCGACGCGGCGCGCGAAGCCTTCGATCGCATGGTCGCGTCGGGCGATATCTCGACGTCGGGCGGTCTGAACGCGGAATTGCATATGGCGTTCTATGCGGGCGCCAAGCTGCCCAAGACCGCCGCGATCGTCGCGGGTTTACTGCAAACCAGCGATCGCTATACGCGTCTGCAGTTATCGTCGACCAAGGGACTCGCCAAAGCGGGACGCGAGCACCGCGAACTCGCCGCGTTGTGCCGTAAACGCGATGCGGCCGGAGCGCTCGCGTTGCTGAAGGCGCATATCGAAGCGGTGCGCGCCGATTTGGCCGCGGTCCTCAAAAGAACGCCCGGCCTCGTCGCCGAGGGCCGGGCGTCCAACGCGGGGCGTAAGCCGCGCGCTTAGCTTTACGCGATGTCGTAACGGTCGGCGTCCATCACCTTCGTCCACGCCTTGACGAAGTCGGCGACGAATTTCTGCTTTCCGTCCGCCGCGCCATAGACTTCAGCCAGCGCCCGCAACCGCGAGTCCGAACCGAAGACCAGATCGGCGCGCGTCCCCGTCCACTTGACCTTGCCGGTCTTGCGTTCGCGCGCTTCGTAGACGCCGTCGCCCGCGGGCTTCCACTCGTAAGCCATGTCGAGCAGGTTGACGAAGAAGTCGTTCGTCAGCTTGCCGACCGCGTCGGTGAACACGCCATGCTTGTTGCCGCCCGCATTGGCGCCCAGCACGCGCAAGCCGCCGACCAGCACCGTCATTTCGGGTGCCGTCAGTTTCAGCAACTGCGCGCGATCGATCAGCGCCACTTCGGCGGGCACGCGCGTCTTGCCCTTCACGAAGTTGCGGAAGCCGTCGATGACGGGTTCCAGCGGCGCGAAGGATGGCACATCGGTCTGTTCTTGCGACGCGTCGGCGCGGCCCGGCGTGAAGGGAACGGCCGTTTCCACGCCCGCATCCTTCGCCGCTTTTTCGACGGCGGCGCTACCGGCCAGCACGATCAGATCGGCGATCGAGATCTTCTTGCCGTTCTTGGCGCTCGCGTCAAACTCGGCCTTCACCTTTTCCAGCGCCGCCAAAACTTTGGCGAGCTGGGCGGGGTCGTTGACCGGCCAATCCTTCTGGGGGGCCAAGCGCACGCGCGCACCATTGGCGCCGCCGCGCTTGTCGGAGCCGCGGAACGTGGAGGCCGAGGCCCAGGCGGCCGAGACAAGCTCGGACACCTTCAAGCCGCTCGCCAGGATCTTCGCCTTCAACGCCGCGATATCGGCCGCGTCGACCAGCTTGTGATCGACCGTCGGGATCGGGTCCTGCCAGGGCAGAACTTCCTTCGGCACCAGCTTGCCGAGATAGCGCGCGCGCGGGCCCATGTCGCGATGGGTCAGCTTGAACCAAGCCCGCGCGAAGGCGTCGGCGAACGCGGCAGGATCGGCCAGGAACCGGCGCGAGATTTTCTCGTACGCCGGATCGAAGCGAAGCGCGAGATCCGAGGTCAGCATCGCGGGCGCGTGGCTTTTCTTCGGATCGAACGCGTCGGGAATCGTGCCCGCACCCGCGTTGTTCTTCGGGCGCCATTGATGCGCACCCGCCGGGCTCTTGGTCAGTTCCCAATCGTATTTGAACAGATTGGTGAAGTAGTCGTGGCTCCACTTCACCGGCGTCGAGGTCCACGTGACTTCGAGACCGCTGGTGATCGCGTCGCCGGCCTTGCCCGTGCCATGCGTGCTGGCCCAGCCGAAGCCTTGCGCTTCGATCGTCGCGGCTTCCGGATCGGCGCCGACATGGGCGGCGTTGCCCGCACCATGCGTTTTGCCGAAGGTGTGGCCGCCCGCGATCAACGCGAC
>PVXE01000031.1 GCA_014444615.1 Tagaea sp. CACIAM 22H2
GAAGGAGTCTCACACCTGCGGATAGATTTCCCTCGTCTTGGCGACAATCCTCTGATTAAGCGCTGCAAAGCGGCGTTGATACTCTTACGGTTTACCGTTGCCCGGACCCCATAGAGCCCGCTTCAACCCTAAGGGAGATTCGCAGGACGACCGAAAACGGCCTGAATGCCGATCGCCGCCAGCAAATCACCGCGGCGATTCAGGCGCCGGCAAGACCGTCCCCATGCACGCGCCGAAGCCGACCAAATAGCCGTCGCCCTTCGCCCGGCCGCGTAGGGTGATCGTATCGCCGTCTTCGATAAAGCTACGCTGCACGCCTCCGGCCAGATCGATCGGCGAGCGCCCGCCCTTCGTCAGCTCGAGCAGTGAACCCTGACTGCCGGCCACGCTGCCCGAGATAGTGCCCGAGCCGATCAGATCGCCCGTCTCCATCCGGCATCCGCCGATCGCGTGATGGGCGATCTGCTGCGCGGAGGAGTAATACATCTCGCGATAATTCGTCCGGCTGACGATCGTCTCGCCCCCACCGGCCGGCGCAAGCGCCACTTCCAGATCAATGTCGTAAAGCATCGGCCCATTCTCGTGCAGATAAGGCAGAAGCGGGCGCTCGCGCGGCGGCGTCGACACGCGAAACGGATCCAGCGCCGCTTGCGTGACAATCCACGGGCTGATCGTCGTGGCGAAAACTTTCGCCTGGAACGGTCCTAGCGGCTGGTACTCCCAAGCCTGAATATCGCGTGCCGACCAATCGTTGAGCAGCACGTAGCCGAAGACAAGTTCCTCGGCTTGCGCCACGGACAAGTGCGTCCCCATCTCGGTCGATGTACCGATGATGGCGCCCATCTCGAGTTCAAAGTCGAGCCGCCGGCAGGGGCCGAAGATCGGCAGATCCGCGTCGGCCGGTTTCATCTGGCCGAGCGGGCGACGAAACGGCGTCCCGCTCACGACAACGGTCGATGCGCGGCCATTATAGCCGATCGGAATGCTGAGCCAATTGGGCGGCAAGGCGTTTTCCGGGCCTCGGAACAACGTGCCGACATTCACCGCGTGGTTCTTGCTCGCGTAGAAATCAGTGTATCCGGCGACCTCGATCGGCATATGCGTACGCACCGAATTCATCGGCCGAAGCGCTTCGCGCCGTAGCGCCGCATTGCTCGACAAGGCCGCGTCGCCACCGTCCGTCAGAAGGTCGATAAGACGCGCGCGAGTCCGCGCCCATTCGGTGCGACCCAACGCCATAAAGGCATTGAGTGCCGGCGCGTCGAAGACCGGCCGGTCGGTACACTTGACCACACCGGCCGCTTCCAAACGCGCGAGATCGACGACCATATCGCCGATCGCCACGCCGCAGCGCGGGCGATGATCGTCGTCGCTGAAGACGCCATAGGGAAGATTGCGCGGCGAGAACTCGCAATCCGGCGCGTTCGCCGATTGAATCCAGCTTTTCACGATGAGGCCATCGTATGACCGGCAGGATCGAAACGCTTGGTCAGGCTCGACCAGCAATCGGCATAGCCGCGTTGAAGCGCAGGCGATTGCGCTGCGAATGCCGTCGGCTGCTGTGGCAGACGCGTCTCGAACATGAATGCGAGCGTGTTCTCGAGCTTTTGCGGCGCCAGATTTGAGTTGATCGCCTTCAGGAAGGCGTCGTTATCGGGCCCGTGCGGCAACATGCAATTGTGAAGACTGAACCCGCCGGGAACGAACCCTTCCTCCTTCGCATCGTAACGGCCGTAAATCAGCCCCATGAATTCCGACATGATGTTCGAATGAAACCAGGGTGGCCGGAACGTGTGCTCGGCGACCATCCAGCGTTCTGGAAAGATCACGAAGTCGACATTCGCCGTTCCCGGCTCGCCCGACGGCGACGTCAATACGGTGAAGATCGACGGATCGGCATGATCAAACAGGACCGGCCCCATCGGGCAGAACTTTCGCAGATCGTATTTGTACGGCGCGTAGTTTCCATGCCAGCCGACGACGTCGAGCGGCGAGCGCGCGATATCGGCCGCGTTGAAGTTGCCGCACCATTTGACGATCATTCGCGACGGCGCCGCGCGATCTTCGAACGCGGCAACCGGCGTTTCGAAGTCGCGCGAGTTGGCGAGGCCGTTGGCGCCGATCGGACCCAACTCGGGTAACGTAAAGCGTTGACCGAAATTTTCGCAGACATAGCCCCGTGCCGGACCGTCGATAAGCTCGACCTTGAACTTCACGCCGCGCGGCAGCACGGCGATCTCCCCCGGCCCGACCGAGAGCCGGCCCATCTCGGTGAAGAAGAGAAGTTGCCCCATCTCCGGAACGACGAGCAACTCGCCATCCGCGTTCATGAAGTAATCGTCGCGCATCGACGCCGTCGTGGTGAAGATATGAATCGCCGTTCCAACCTGATCGGCGACGCTGCCGCCGGTCGTGATCGTCGCAATACCTTCGACGAAAGTGACGGGCCGGTCGGGCAGTGCGATCGGGCCCCAGCGATGTTGCCCAAGTGACAGATCATGATCGATCGATTGAGGCGGCGACTTCCAGTTCGGCAGATCGATGCGGCGCATCCGCCCGATATGTCGGACGGAGGGCAAGATCCGATAGAGCCAGGACCGCGCATTGGCGGCGCGCGGCGCCGTGAACGCCGTGCCGGAAAGTTGCTCGGCATACAGGCCGTGCACGCAGCGCTGCGGGGAGTTCTGTCCGTCAGGTAGCGTTCCCGGGACGGCTTCGGTCGAGAATGCATTTCCGAAGCCCGACATGTACCGCAACGTCACGATGATACCTCTAGATCGGTTTTCGATCGATTGGAGCCCATGGAAAGAGCGCCCTTAAACGCCGCCGCCTATCTCAAGATTTGCACCAGCGACATACGATGCTTGATCCGACATGAGCCAGATGATCGCCGCCGCGACCTCATCCGCGCGGCCACTGCGGCCAAGCGGGATACCATTCGCCTGCGGCAGCGACTTCCCGATTGAGGCGTGGATGCCCGTCTCGATCAGTCCCGGCGCTACGGCATTCACGCGGATCCCTTCACCGGCAACTTCGCGTGCAAGCCCCCGCGTAAAAGCGTCGATGGCACCTTTGCTGGCCGCATAGTGGACCCTTCCCGGCTTTCCGCCGGTCCTCGCGGCAAGCGACGACACGTTAACGATCGCTCCGCCGGAGCCCCCCTTTGAGATCGACATTCGCCGTACCGCTTCCCGCGCGCACAGGAAGTAGCTGGTGACATTCGTTGCCCAGAGCTGCGCAAGATCGCCGGCGGCGACATCGGCGACGCGGCCTTCCCAGCCAATCACGCCTGCGTTATTCACTAACGCATCAAGGCGGCCCAAATGCGTGTCGACATCGCGGAACATGGCGTCGATCGCCTCCGGATCTCCGATATCGGCCCGAACCGTCATCACCGATGCGCCAGTCGCCTTCAGTTCGTCTGCGAGCCGCTCCGCGGCGGAATTCGTGCCGCGATGATTTATGCAAACCGAGAACCCGGCGGCAGCCGCTTGCCGTGCCGTCGCGGCGCCGATACCGCCGCCGGCCCCCGTAATCAAAACCACCTTGCGGGGGCCGGATTGATCAATCGCGCTCGTCACGAACCGCGAGCGCCTTTCACGAAGCGCGTATCGACGACGCCATCGAGTTTGGCTGGACTGCGCACCGCACCCATTTCGACGAACGCCCGTTGGATGCCATCCAGGTCGACCACCGTAGGATCCAGATTCGGATCAAAGTAGTACCGGTCGCGTGTCAACGCCGCACCTTCGAGCTTTGTCGCGGCCGAAAGTATCGCGAGATTCTCAGGCTTGCCGTAGCCATCGCCAGCCAGATCGCGATTTCCCGCCATCAGAGCGTTGACGAACGCCTGCACCGCCTGCGGATTACGGCGCAGGAAGTCGGGATTGAACATCGCGGCCGTCTTATACGTATCACGACCACGCATTTGGCGACGAAGGCACGATCGTCCGCGCCACGCCATCAGCTAAAATCTTGGTCGAAAACGGCGAACCGACGATGCCTGCATCCAGAGATCTGTTCGATAGGGCAACGATAAGTTCGGCGGGCGGAATATTGACGATGCGGATATCGCCCAGCGTGAGGTTTGTTGCACTCAGATAGGTCATCAGATCGAAAGATGAGATCGAACCCAAGCCACCCGGAAACCCCACGGTGCGACCCTTGAGGTCGGCAAGCGTCTTGATCGCGCCGCTTTCCACATGGTCGGCACGCACCAGCAGCGGGACCGCAGGCGCTTCGCCGTTCATACTCTCGCCGCCCATAGATGCAACAAGCGTCACCTTGATGTCGCGCGCCAGCGCGTTGAAGAAGCCCGCCGAGACTGCGCCGAACAGGACGTCGATATGACCGTTGGCGAGAAACGCGATAGCGTCTTGCCCGGAGGTGACTTGCATCGGCTCTATGCCGACGCCTTCGCGCTTGAAGTAGCCGCGAGCATCGGCGACGAAGTACGGCGCAAAACACGAGCAAGGGACCACGGCCGCGCGCAGTTTCGTTTCCGCATATGCCGTTGATGGCGTGCCAAAAGGCAAGAACGTCGCCACCGCGACGGCAGCAAGGGCCAGTTTTCGGAAGTTCATTTTTTTCTCCCTATTCGAGTTATTGAACGTTTATCGGACGCCAGCGCAGCATTCGCGTTTCAAGCGCTCGCAGAAGCTGGAAGATCGTCAAACCGGTCAGCGAGATCGTCATCAATCCGGCGTACATTTCCTCGACAGCGAAAAGCTGCCACGATTGCCAGATCAGGAATCCGAGGCCCGATTTTGCGGCGACCATCTCAGCCGCGATCACCAACAGCAGGGCGGTGCCAATTCCCAGACGCATTCCAGCGAATATCACGGGCAACGCGCCCGGCAGTACGACCGTGCGCGCCAATGCCAAGCGACCGACTCCGAACGTACGCGCGACGTCGAAATAGACCCTATCTATCGCCGCCACACCCGCCGCCGTCGTGATTACGACCTGGAAGAAGACGCCGATGGCCAAGATCGCGTATTTGCCGCTTTCGCCCAGTCCGAAGACTAGAAGCACAAGCGGCAGGATCGCGATCTTTGGAATCGGATAGGTCGCGTCGATCATCGGCTGCAGCGCCGCGCGAATGTAGCGATTGAGTCCCATCGCCATGCCAATTCCGACCGCAGGCACGGCCCCGACTAAAAAGCCAACGGTCACGCGCGATAACGAGGCGCCGATATGTGCAACCAAATCGCCCGCGCGCAGCAGACGCCATGTTTCGGACAACACCGCCGACGGCGCGGGGAAGAATCGCAAGTCGATCCAGCCTGCGCGCGCAGCAAACTCCCACAACAGTACGAAGGCCAACGGTGTAACAATGCCAAGACCGCGTTCGAAAGTACGTTCTTGGGGACCTGGAACCTTCTTCGTACGCTCAATGATGCGGAAGTCTCCAACGACCCGTCCACCCGCATCAGCCACCGTGCTATCCCTACTCATTCTCCGCCCCTTTCCTCGCCGCAGCGCGTGCGTAGAACTTCGTCGCGCAGAGCGTCCCAGACGCGCTTGAAAAGTTGCCCGTAGCGCGGGTCGGCCTTGACCGCCATGACCGAGCGCGGCCGTTCAAATGGCACCTCGAACGCATCTTTGATCCGACCTGGACGAGCGCTCATCACGACTACGCGGTCGGAAAGAACCAGTGCTTCATCAATTGAGTGCGTGATGAATAGAACGGTTTTCCGCGTTTCTTCCCAGATGCGAATCAGCTCGTCATGCAGCAGCACCTTGTTCTGCTCGTCCAGCGCGCCGAACGGCTCGTCCATTAGAAGGATTTCCGGATCAGCCGCAAAGGCGCGGGCGACGCTCGCGCGTTGACGCATGCCGCCCGAAAGTTGGTGCGGATAGGCGTTCTCAAACCGAGCGAGCCCGACCTTCGCGATGTACTCGGTTACGCGCTTTCGGCCCTCGGCGTCCAACCGACCGATCATCCGCAAGCCATAGGAGACATTCTCTCGCACAGTCATCCATGGAAAGTTCGACTGTTCCTGGAACACCATCGCGGTCAGCAATCGGCCAGGATTCGCATGCGCGAGATGCACGTCGCCCTCGAACTCGGCATCGAGACCGGCGACGATGCGGATCAAACTCGATTTTCCGCAACCCGACGGTCCGACGATCGAAACGAACTCTCCCGCGCGAACCTCCAGCGAGAGATTGTCGATCGCGGTGACGCCCGCACGTCCGCCGAATGCCTTGCTGAGATCCTTAATGGCGAGCTTTGCGGGTACGGGGTCGAACCGGCTTTCGGTAGCCAAGGCGATCCGGGGCATCAGTTTTCTCCTCGTGCCGAAGCGGGGGACGGTTTACCGAGCGAAATTCCTGGCGGGTCCGCCATAGGGCGCAAAACGCGATCGTAGACAGCGAGCGCGGTATAATGCGCAGCGATCGCCGTCAGATCGATCAATCCATCGCGCCCATGGACATCGATCACCGCAGCGACCAGATCGTCCGCGACTGGCCCTGTCGCCGCAGCACGCACGAACCGCACACCGGCCGAGATCTCCGGCGGCAACGCCACATCGTCACTCGCGCGCAGCGCCTCAATCCAACTGTCGGGCATACCGCGCGCGCGCGCGATCTCCTCGTGCGGTGCAATCTCATAGGCAAAATCATGCGCATGGCAGACTGCGATGATCGCAGCTTCCCGGGCGAGCTCCGACGGACGCACCTCGAATCTGCAATAAGCGCCGATCGCACCCATCCGCCGCGCGACTTCGGGCCGATGCAGCATCATCGCATAGAGATTAGCCAAACGACCGCCAGGTTTTCCCCGTGCGGCGAGCAGTTCGTCGAGCACGGCAATCTGCGCGGCATCCGCCTGCTCGCGCTCCACACGCGGCAATCTTGGCGCGGATGCATTCATGCCGACACCTTGGATTCAGCTTGAATTGCCATCGGCGCCGTGTCGCATCCCAATGCCGCGAGACAGTTGATACGCTCGCCGAAGCCCGGCAGCTCTCGCCATTCGCGTCCGGCGGCATCGACGCGAAACAACCTGCCCTTTTCCGTCGACACGTAGA
This sequence comes from Tagaea sp. CACIAM 22H2, assembly GCA_014444615.1. Lineage (GTDB taxonomy): Bacteria > Pseudomonadota > Alphaproteobacteria > CACIAM-22H2 > CACIAM-22H2 > Tagaea. The sequence continues at coordinate 7,038 of PVXE01000031.1, forward strand.
CATCGCCGGCGTTTTCGGGGTCCGGCACGACGGCGGAGTATTCCTCACTGAAACTCGCAAACGTGCCCGACGCTACGCTGCGCCACGTGCGCCCACCATCTGCGCTCTGCCGCAGATCCGCCCGCCGCTCGCCCGACGGATTATTCGGTTGAACGTATGACGACCGGATGCATACCGTCATCGCGTAAGGCGGTCGCGGATCGCAACACATCAAGCGCGTATATTGCGGATCATCCGGGTTCTCCCACATATTGCGGAAGCTACGCCCAGCATCATGCGAGACATATACGCCGCCGGTCGGCGAATATCGAAATACGCCGACTTTATCGGTGAAGCGCGAATAGCCGGTGCTCACGACGATCGTATCCGGATCGCCGGGGCACAGCAGAATATCGTGCGGATCGGGTGAATCGCCGACTTCGGTGATCCGCCAATCGCGGCCGCCGTTCTCGGTGATGACGAGGCCGCCGACTTCTACGCCGACGACGATACGGCCTGGACGCGCCGGATCGAAGCGGACTGCCCATGCCGCGGCACCGCCACCCGTCGCGACCGACGTTACTTTCTTCGTGGGATCAAGCTCGGGGATCTCCCAATGCGCGGTCCCCGGCAGATCGCGAAAATCCTTCAACAGGCGCCAGTTGCCGCCGCCATCGGCGCTCGCGAAGATCGCAGCCGGCCTTGCGCCCGCGACGAGGTTGTCGTGGTTGGCCGGGTCGAACGCGACCGAGACGGCCTCGTAACCCAAATCTGCACCGAGATTCCACGAAGTACCTTCGTCGGCCGAAACGGCGATGCCTCGCGCGCCGGTGGCGCAAGCGATGCGTCGTCCCGCCACCGCAATTCCAAAGATCGGCGCGTCGAGGGTGCGGACATGGCCGCCCCGCCCGTCGGTGCGGAACAAGCCGCTTCCAGTGCCCACGAACAAGGGCAGCAGATCTTTGCGTGGCGTCGTCATGGCGTCTCCCCGAAGACGGCATCGATCGTGGCGCCGTCATACACATCTCGGGGCATTTGGGACGTCGGACATGAATACGTCAAATATATAGTTTGAATACTCTCAAGACGATTTCGATATCATTTGCTGTCCTCCGCCGATAACCCCGTCAGGCGACGCGCCATTGGCGATGCGGCTTGGATCAGACCGATCTCCGCGCGCTCCTTGATGTCGGCGATACGCAAAAACGCGAGCCCCGAAGCGCGGATATGGCGGACCGATTCCGGTAGAAACCCTATGCCGAGATCCGCGGCGACGATATCGAGGATGGTCTGCACCCGTTCCAATTCATGTACGATCCGCGGGCTGAACCCCGCTTTATTGCAAACGCGAATGAAAAGATCGAAATAGGCCGGCGCGACGCGCCGCGGAGATACGACGAATGAACGATCGCGAAGGTCGGCAAGTCGTACGGTACGCCGGCGCGCGAGCGGCGAATCCGCGGGCACGACGGCGCAATAAGGCTCGCGCAGCACGACCGTGCAAGCGACATCGGGAGCGTCTATCGGCAAGCGTACGAATCCCGCGTCGAGTTCGCCACGCCGCAGCATTTCGATCTGCCGCTCGTTGGTGGCGTCGTAGAGACGAACCGCGACATTGGGCATCGCCTTGGCCGCCCGCCGGACGAGGCGCGGCACAAGCGCGTAGCTTGCCGACGCGATGAAGCCGATATGCAAGGTCCCCGCGAGACCGTTTGCCGCGTCACGCGCCGCCGCGCGGCTTTTCTGAACTTCTTCAAGGACCCGCCTTGCGCCTGCCTCGAATGCCACACCCGCCGGCGTGAGTTCGACCTTTTGGCTGGTCCGATCGAAGAGACGGGTCCCGAGCTCGTCTTCGAGTTTGCGTATCTGAAAGCTCAGCGGAGGCTGCGAGACGCCCAACCGGCGAGCGGCGCGGGTGAAGTTGCGCTCCTCTGCAATGGCGACGAAATAACGGATCTGTCTGAGTTCCATGGGCTTCCTCCATCGCGATTCGATATAGTCCTTATTCATACAATATCTTTGACCCACTGCATGGGTTCGCTCAGTGATGAGCGCATGACCTGCCATGCTGCACGTTCTAACGATCCACTCCGCGTTCTCGTCGTCGGCGCTGGCGCTGTCGGCTGCTACTTCGGCGGGTTGCTCGCCGCCGCCGGAATCGACGTCACCTTCGTCGCACGCGGCGCGCAACGTGCCGCATTGGCGAGCAACGGCTTGACACTCGAAGGACCGCGCGGTCGGATTGTGACGCCGCCGCTCCGCGCCTACGGATCAGTTGCCGAAGCGCAATCGGCCGCGCCCGCGCAAATCGTTCTGCTCTGCGTCAAGACCTATGATGTGCCGAGCAGCGCAGCGGAGATCGCCGCCGCCGTTCCGGCAGATGCGATCGTTATAGCGCTACAAAACGGCGTCGACGCGGCCGCACGCTTCGCAAGCGTCGCTCGAGGAGGTCCCGCCTGCGTAGCTGGAATTGCTTATGTCTCCGCGGTCGTCGAGCGTCCCGGCCATATACGCTACACAAGCGACATGTCCGAACTCGTTTTCGGGAAGTATCCTGCGCACGCGGTGCAGGACGCGACGGCCCTGGTCGCCGCCGCCCGCACGGCGGGATTCGCGTGCCGGGTCGCCGAAGACATTCGCGCCGAACTTTGGGGAAAGTTCATACTTCTCGCTTGCAATGCGGCGCTCACGTGCTTGGCACGTGCACCGGCCGGTATCGTCTATCACCAGCCAGCTTTGGCGCGGCTCGCACGCCAGGCGATCGAGGAATGCGTGCTGATCGCACGCGCCGAAGGAATCGCGATGCCCGACGATGCGGTCGATTCCGCTTTGGCGCGAGCGCGCGGCTTTCCGCCGGATATGTACGCCTCGATGTATCACGACCTGATTGCTGGCAAACCCCTCGAGATCGATCAATTGTCGGGCGAGATCGTTCGCCGCGCGGCGGCACATGGAATCGATGTGCCATTTCATTATATCGCGTCGGCTTGCTTGCGCGCTCAAACACCAAGCGCCAAGGACCGTCACGATGACGTCTAAAGCCGTCGACGATCCCGAGCGCATCGCGCGGGTCGAACTCGCTTGCGCCTATCGGCTGTTCGCGGCGCTCGGTTGGCATGAACTGATCTATAACCATATTTCGCTTCGTGTACCGGGACGACACGATCGATTTTTGCTGAATCCATTCGGCATGATGTATCGCGAAGTGACGGCTAGCTCACTGGTTGAAGTCGATATCGAAGGCCGCCGTATCGATCCCAGCGCGATGCCGATCAATCCGGCGGGATTCGTCGTGCACGCGGCCGTTCATCGCGCGCGCGCAGACGCCGTCTGCGTAATGCATACGCACACCACCGCTGGCATGGCCGTCGCCTGTCAACGCGACGGGCTTCGAATGCTGAGCTTTCCGTCACTATTTTACGCGAACCGGATCGGCTATCACGACTTCGAAGGAATCACACTCGATACAGAGGAATGCACGCGGCTCGCCGCCAATCTCGGCTCGCACAACACGATGATCTTGCGCAATCACGGCCTGCTATCCTGCGGTGCCAGTGTCGCCGACGCCTTTGCGGAGCTCTATCATTTGCAGAGAGCCTGCGAAGTTCAGATAGCGGCGCAATCAACGGGCGCTGAGCTTATTCTACCGCCGGATGCCATTGCACGAAAAGCCGCCGCTCAGTTCGACGCGACGGCCCGGCACGGCGAACAAAACCGGCTGTTATTCTCCGCGATGCGCCGCTGGATGGACTCGATCGACCCAAGCTATTCGCTGTGAATCTGTCTCGTACTGAAAGGTAGGGACGATCCCAATACGCGGCGAGTTGATACATACAATCCGATCAGAGCGATCATGCTCTGCCCAATTCACCGCTGCCGAAAGATGCGAGTTTTCATCTCAATACTCTGACACTTCCAAGTCCCGTCGGAGAAGTCGCCCGAAAACGTCGTAACGAGAAAGGATCTATGCGCCATAGTTGGGTCCTTCTTGATAACTATGCGTGCTGACAATGAACGGATAGGGCTCGAACCTACGTCAAGCTGATTGGAAGTTAGCTGCGCTTTCGTGGGGCTAATCCATTAACGCAAAAGCCCACCGCTGGTTTCCCAGGGGGGCTTCTTCGTCTCTCGAATAGTGGTCGGAGCTGCGGGATTCGCATCCTGAGCGGTACCGCCGCGAACCCAGTCCCCCAGACCGTGAAGAATTCAATTATTTCAATATTGTTTTCCACAATATCGAAGCAATTTGAGGCCTTTCGTGGAAAATGAATGCTTGCAAGGCGAAGTCAAGAAAGCGCCGACGCCATAACACGCTCGCGTCCGTTAAACAGGGCGGCGGTCGCTCCACATCGACGTGTAAGGGCCAGCCCCTTGCTCGCCGCCGTCGATCGCCAGGATCTGCCCGGTCGTCTGGCCGGAGTTCTCCCCGCAGAGATAGACGATCGCTGCCGCGACTTCTTCGGGCGTCGCCAAACGCGCGGTCGGGATCGAGCGCGCCCGTGCGCGAATCGATGCGTCACCTTTGCGCGCGACATAGGCTTCGGTCGTCACCGCCCCCGGCGCCACGGCGTTGACGGTAACGCCCTTCGGCCCCAGCTCGCTTGCCATCGCGCGGGTTAGCGCGATCACCGCCGCCTTGGATACGGCATAAGGGATCACGCCCAGCGGCCCGCCAAGCCCCGCGAGCGACGCCACATTGACGATCCGCCCCCAGCCGCGCGCGACCATCGCGGGCGCCACGGCGACGCTCAATCGCGCAACGGAATGGAGATTGCCGTCGAGCGAGGCGCGGATTTTCGCCGGCAGATCGGGGCCGATCCCGCCCGCATTGCCGATATCGCCCGCGTTGTTGATCAGGATATCGATCGCGAACCCGGCCTTGTCGAGTTCGGCTAAGCCGGCGGCGGCGCTCGCCTCGTCGGTCGCATCCATGCGCAAGGCACGCACGCGCTTTCCGCCACCGAGCTTGGCGGCCGCTTCGTCGAGCTTCGCTTGGCGACGGCCGCAAATTGCGACCGCGTTCCCGGCGTCGAGCAGCATCTTGGCGGTCGCGAAGCCGATCCCCTCGCTGCCGCCGGTCACAAGCGCGCTTCTCACGCCGCCACCTTCTCGCGTTTGCCGCTGGCGAGCGAACGATAGGCGGCGTCGAGCGCGCGCATGTCGCGCAAGCCCGATTCGGCCGGCACGTCCGGTGCCGTGCCATCGAGGATCGCATCGACGAAGCGCCGATGCTGGTTGTAGGGGTTTTTCCAATCGCCCATCGCGGGCGGCAACAATTCGGACACAACCAGCCGCTTTCCCGGCTCGCGATATTTGATCGTCTCGCCGTCGAACGCTTTGGTGCCGCGGATCGTAAACGTCGCGTTATCGACGTAGCTTACGAACCCGTCGCTGCCGTGGACCGACATCTGCTCGCCTTTCACGCACCATGACGCCCCGATCACGCCGCGCGCGCCGTTCGCGAAGCGCACCAGCGCGGTCATCAAATCCTCGCCCTCGATATGATCGCACATCAAATTGCCGCCATCGGCGGCGGCCTCGACGATATCCGAACCCAGCAGCCATTGCCCAAGATTGAGGTAATGCGTGGCGAGCATGGTGAAGCACCCGCCGCCGGTCGCGGCCTTGCTGCCGCGCCAGAAATTCGCCGGCGTGTTCGCCCAGACATGGCCCATGCCGTTGGCGAGCTTCGCCTCATAGCCGCCGATGCGGCCCAAAGTGCCGCTTTCGATCATCCGCTTGATGTCGCGCATCAGCGGATGGTCGAGCGTGTTCATATACATCGCGAGCTTGCGCTTGGCTTTGCGCGACGCGGCGACGAGGTCTTGCGCCTCGCGTACGTCCAGCGTCATCGGCTTTTGCAGCAGAACGTGTTTGCCGGACGCGAGGGCCGCCAGCGTTTGCGCGTGATGGAGATTGTTGGGCGTGGAGATCACGATGGCGTCGACGTCCTTCGCGATCAACGCGTCGGCGCTGGGCGCCACTTCGCAGCCGAAACGCACGCGCAATTCCTCGGCCGGTGCCGCGACCGTGTCGTAAACGGCGACGAGCTTGCTGCGCGGATATTCGCCGTAGAGCGATGCGTATTTCGACGCGACGCCGCCCACACCCAGCAGGCCGACGCGCAAGACCGTGTCCACCATGGTTAGCGGACCGCCGAGACCGGCTTGTTCTCCATCTTATCGCCAACGCGGAGAATCTTTTCGGCCCGTTCGAGGATAATGGCGCCACGATCGAGCAAGCGATTTTGCAGATTGGTGATACCGACCGCGCGCACGTCGCCGCCATTGGCGAGCGCCATCGCGGTTGCCGTGCCCGCCGCCTGCCCCATGCCCATACACGTGACGGTCACGCGGCTCGACGCCAGTGCCACGCTGTCCGCCGAGTGGCAACGCCCCGCGACCATCAGATTCGACAAGCCCTTCGGGCATAGCGTCCCGAAGGCGATGTCGTAAGGCCGCACGACCGTGTGCATGTGATAGCCGGATTGATGCTTGGGATGGCGGTCGAGATACCATGCCCCCAGCGCCACCACGTCGCTTTGCGGACGCTCTTCCTCCACATCCGACGCGGTCAGGATTTTGTCGCCGACGATGCGGCGCGTCTCGCGCACGCCCGCGAACGGGCCGGTACTGGCGAGATAGGCGTCGGCGAAAGCCGGCACTTCGCGCTTGAACGCGTCGAACATCGTCTTGGCGTCCAAGCGGCCCTGGATTTCCGCGCGCGTCAGATCGTTCTGGTCGATGCCCGAGCCGGGTGCGCGGCACGCATTGACGTAAACATGCGTGTCGTCCTCCAGCCGCCCGATCCATGGGCCGCCATAGACCTGTAATTCGCCGCGCGCATGCGCTTTGGCGACGGCGGCACTCGCCTGGTCGCGGGTGTTCGCATCGACCTTCACGTTGCCCATGCAGAAATGCAGGCTCATCGGCTGCATCTCGTCGGAAATGTCGAACGCCGCACCGGCATAGGCGGCCGCATCGGCGTCGCCCGTCGCATCGACGATCGTCTTGGCGTGGATGATGCCTAGCCCCGCCTTGGTCGCGACGATCACGGCTTCGGCGCGGTCGCCGTTGCGGATCACGTCGCAGACGCGGGTGTAGTACAGGACCTTGACGCCGGCTTCGCGGAACATGCGGTCGGCTTGGCGTTTGAAGGCTTCGATGCCGAAGCGGATTTTGCCTTTGTCCGGCGTCTCCTTCATCTCGCGCAATTCGTTGCTGGGGCTGAAGGCGACATCCATCGCGTCCTCGCGGCCCGCCGCCGCGCGCGCGAACTCGGCGACCACGCCGCCGACGACCGGCAAGCCGCTGCGCAGATCGACCCAGCCGTCGAACGACGCGCCGATTACGCCGGTGATGTAGCCGCCCGCGAAGCCGCGATCCTCGACCACCATCACCGAAGCCCCTTCGCGCGCCGCCGCGATCGCCGCGACCGTGCCCGCACAGCCCGCCCCGCAAACCAACACGTCCACGCGCGCGATCACGTCCAGCGACCGCTCGAATTTATAGCCCGACGCCATGATGCGTTCCCCCGCTTATCCTTTGATTCCCGATGCCGTGACGCCGCGCACGAAGTAGCGCTGCGCCACGATGAAGACCGCGACGACCGGCAGGATCATCGTGACCGTCGCCGCCATCACCAGATGCCAATTGCTCGCCACGTCGTCGCCGCTGATCAGGCTGTAGAGGCCCATCGGCAGCGTGTACATCTTAGAATCGTTCAAATAGAGCAGCGGCGACATGAAGTCGCTCCAGCTTTGCTCGAACGCCAACACCGCGACGACCGCCACAACGGGTTTGGACAGCGGCATGACGATCCGCCACCAAATCTGCAATTCGTTGGCGCCGTCGATGCGCGCGGCCTCCATCAGCGATTTGGGCATTCCCAGGAAGAACTGATGGAACAGGAAGATGAAGAAGGCGTGCGTGCCGAAGAACGACGGCGCGATCAGCGGGTACCACGTGTTGATCCAATCGAGTTCCTTGAAAATCAGGAACAGTGGGATCATGCGCACCGCGAACGGGAACATCATTGTCGCGATCATCAGCAGAAACATGATCCGCCGCCCGGGAAAGCGCAGCTGCGCGAAGCCATAAGCGATGAAGGCGCTCGACAGCACATCGCCCGCGACCGACGCGATCGCGACGACGATGCTGTTGAATACATAGCGCGCGAAGGGAAAACTCTCGAACAGGACGAGCTTGTAATTCTCCCACGCCAGCGGCCAGGGGAAGATGCGCGTCGCGTCGTAGACTTGCGGCTGCGTCTTCAACGACGTCGTGCCGAGCAGCACGACCGGCAGCAGCCAGATCGCCGACAGGCCGAACAACACGATGTAACGGCCTATATGCGGCCGCCAGGGCTCGTACGCCGCTTCAGACGCGGTCATAGGTCACCCATTTGTCCGACGTTTTCATGATCAGCGCCGTCAGCGCCAGGATCGCGAGCACGAGGATCGCCGCCATCGCCGAGGCATAGCCCATTTCGATGTATTCGACCCCGGCGCCGGTAGAGATAGACGACATAGATCAAGGTTTCGTTGGCCGGTCCGCCGCGCGTCAATGATGAATACTGCTGCGAAGGCCTGGAACGACTGGATCACGCCGATGATCAGGTTGAAATAGATCGTCGGCGTCATCATCGGCAGCGTCACATGGCGCATACGCTGGATCGGGCCGCAGCCGTCGATCTCGGCAGCCTCGTAAAGATCGCGCGGAATTTCCTGCAAGCCGGCCAGGAAGATCATCATCGTATGGCCGACCTGCCAAACGCTGAGCGCCACGATGGCGTAAAGCGCGAAATCTGGATCGCGCAGCCAATTGGGTGGCGACCAGCCGGTCACTTCGCGGATCAAAGGGTTGAGGAAGCCGAGCTGCGGGTTGAGGAACCACAGCCACAGCACTGATGCTGCGACCAACGGCACGACCGACGGCAGATACAGCGAGACGCGGAATAACGACATGAAGCGCAAGCGCGCGTTGATCAGCATCGCGAAAGCAAGACCGACGACGATCACCAGGGGCACGCGCACCATCGAATATTCGAGCGTGACCCAGAGCGATTTGATGTAGAGCCGGTCGGAGGTAAACAGGCGCTCGTAATTCTCCCACCCGATCCACATCGGCGCCTGGACGACGTTGTATTCAGTGAAGGAGAGATAGAGCGAGGCGATCATCGGCCCCGCCGAGAAGACCACGAACCCGAAGATCCATGGCGATACAAACAACAAGCCCCACAAGGCTTCGCGCCCGCGGTTCGTCATAGTCAGGCGGCTATGCGTGCTGGAATTCATATGCCGGCGAACGGCCGGCGCCCCTTTCACGGGAGCGCCGGCCTTACCTTTTGAACTCAGTTCGTCTGACGCGCGAGCAAGCGGCGCACGTCGTCCGCCGCCGCCTTGATAGCCGCTTCCGGTGTGGCTTGGCCCAGCAGCGCCGATTCCGACATCTGCTGCAAGCGCGCGTGAATCTGCGACCACACGCCGGGGGCGGCATGGCCCTCGACAAGTTCGGCGTTCTGCACGAACGCCGAAGCGACCGTCGGCGGCAGATCGACCTTGCAGTTGCGCAACGCCGTGTCCGCCCTCTTCTGCTGGCGGAAGAACTCGCAGGCCCCCGCATCTTCCATGGCGATGAACTTCAAGAGTTTCCATGCCGCTTCGGGGTTCTTTGCCTTGGCCGGAATGCCGTAACCCGGCACGCCGTAGCCGATGTACCGCTGCTTGGCGTCCGGGTTGGCCGCGTTCATCGGCGAAACGAAGACGCCGACCTTGTCGAGCATATGCGGTGCGTCGTTGGCCATGATGTTGTAGAGGAACGGGCCATCATGGATCATCGCCATCTTGCCGGTATAGAAGCTGGTGCGCAGATCCTTCCAGGTCGAGCCGAACTGGCGCAGCACGTTGCCCCAACCGCCGGCGGTACGGTCGGAGAAGCCCGCCATCCATTTCAGCGTATCGACGCCTTGGGGCGAGTCAAACGCGACGCTGCGCCCGTCGGGCGACAGGATCGAGCCGCCGTTGCGCGACATCCACTCGACGAACGGATTTTCCGAACCTGTCCCCATCGAGCAATTGAGGCAAGCGTTGAAGCCGAGTTGATCGATCGTCGTGCCGGTGCGCTTTGTCGTCTTCGCGGCGGCCTCTTCCAATTCCGCCCAAGTGCGGATCGGCTTCTCCGGATCGAGCCCGGCTTGGCGGAACAGATCCTTATTATACCAAACGAGCATCGACGTCGCGACTTTGAACGGGAACTGCAGAAGCTTTCCGTTCACGCGCGAGCCTTCGATCGAGCTTGGGAAAAATGTGACGTTGAGGTCGATCTTGTCGCGCGCGACGAGTTCGTCGAGCGGCATGAAGGCGCCGAGCGAGCCCCAGCGCGAGAAATCACCCGCCTGGGTCATGTAGAGATCGGGTACGGCGCCGGAGGCGATACCGGTCAAAAAACGCTGTGCGGTCGTGTCACTGCTCAGCGTCAGACTTTCGACCTTGATATCCGGATTGCGGCGCTCGAACTCGTCGAGCACGGCGCGCAATTGTGGACGGCGGCTGCCGTCCCAGCCGTTCCAGAATGTAATCGTCGTTTGCGCGGCCGCGTCGGTGATCGGCAAACAAACCGCCAATGCGGCGGCGGCCGCGAGTGTCGCGCGGCGCGTCATCGAGCCCTTTTTGCTGGTCATCCCACTATCCTCCCTTTTCATTCTTTGGTTGTTCAGAGCCTGGTCATCGCGACCGGGCTATGCGTGTCCGCCGTCGTTGGCGATGCGCCGGTCGCGCGAATTCTCGAGATGCGCTCGGATCGCGTTGCGCGCCGCATTGCCGTCGCCGGATTTGATCGCGTCATAGACCGCACGATGCTCGTCGAGCGTCAGTTGCAAGCGCTCCGCGCGGCGGCGTTCGCGCGTCACGTCGGCGGTCATGTCGATCCATACGGGGATCGCGACTTCGAGCATCTCGCGCAACAAGGCAAGGCCGGCGGCTTGCGTGACCGCGCGGTGAAATTCGACGTCGGCGGCCATCGTCGCGCGCCAATCGACTGCGGCCACGCCCTCCTGCCCCGCATCGAGCGCGGCTTTCATGCGTGCGAGATCGGCTTTGGTGCGATTATTGGCGGCAAGGCTCGCGGCCTCCGCCTCCAGAATCGAGCGCACCGCGAACAACTCGCCCACGCGATGAGTGTTCATCGTCGCCCAGACGCTGAAAGGCTGCGCCAGCGGGTTTTCGGCCAAGAACGTGCCGCGCCCTTGCTCGATGCGGATTGTGCCGGTCGCCTGCAAGGTTTGCATCGCTTCGCGCACCACGGTGCGGCTGACGCCGAACATACCGGCAAGCTCCGGCTCCGCCGGCAGCCGCGCGCCGGGCGCGATCTTGCGTTCGCGGATAATGCCAATCAACTGGCGGACGACGAAATCGCGCCGCCCCGTTTCCGCCGGCTTGGCGACCTTGAATCCCGACATATGATGCCTCCCTGGAGAGGGATCATAAGACGTATGATGACTTTGGCTCAAGGTCGATTCTGCCGACATTTCTTCGCAGCCGCGAGATACCAACGTCATCGGCGTGGGAACAGGCGTCATCGCCTTAGAACCGCTCGTATTTTTCGTAGAGATCGGCGAGCGAGGCGTTGTCTTCGATCGCATCGCGGATCTTGTTTTCCTTCTCGCAAACGGCCTCGGCCTTCGCGAGCACCTCGAGGATGAGCGCCTTGGGCACGATCACCGTGCCGTCCTCGTCGCCGAACACATAGTCGCCGGGATTGACGCGCACGCCGCCGATATTCACCGGGCAATCGAAATCGACGATGTTGAATCGTCCGATCGCGTCGCCCGGGATCGTGTACTTATGGAAGATCGGGAACTTCGCGCGGCGGATATAAGCCGTGTCGCGAATGCCGCCATCGACGATGGCGCCCACGCAACCGCGCTTGGCCGCCCCGGCACTCCACAACTCGCCCCACACACCGGTCGTTTCGTCTCCGGAGGAGTCGTAGCAAGCCACGACATGCGGCACGAAACTGTCGATCACGCGCGGCCCCATGCGCTTGGACTTGTCGCGCGTCGCGTTCTGCATTCCGACGATCGTGAAGGCGGGGCCCGCGATCATCAGCGTGCGGTCGAGCGGCTTGATCGAGTGATGGACGTATTGATGGCGAAGTTCATAGCCATCCAAAACGTCACACACGGCGGGCGTGTAGAGGCGCTTGAAGCGCGCGGCGATCGATGCCCAGTCGAGATCGGCAAGTTTGATGGTCATGTCGTTCTCACCACGCCGGGCTTTTGGGATACCAGCCGGGACGGCCGCTATCGGCCAGACCGGGATTGAGGAAGCGGTCGCTGGCGGCCCCCGACGACGCGAGGGCCGCGTATTTGGCGAGCTTGGCTTCGTCGATCGCGACCCCTAGGCCCGGCCCTTCGGGCGGACGTACGACGCCGCCCTTGGGCACGATTTTGCCGCCGACGATGATGTCGTCGGCCAGATGCAGGTTCATGCAATCGATCGCGAGCTTGAGATTGGGCATGGCGCTGGCGGCGTGGATCATCGCCGCCCAGCCAACGCCAAGTTCGGCGCTCGAATGCATCCCGAGATCGATTCCCGCCGCCTGGCACATCCGGTCCACGGCCATCGTCGCGCGCATGCCGCCCCAGTACCAGACATCGCTCAACACGATGTCGATGGCGCCCATCTGGATCGCGGGCTGGAACTCCTCGAACGTCGTCACGCACATATTGGTCGCCATCGGCGTGGTCACCGAACGGCGGACTTGCGCCATACCGGCGGCGTTCCAGCACGGATCCTCGTAATATTCGAGGCCGATCTTGTCGAGGTCGCGCCCGATGCGCACGGCGGTCGCCGGTGTCCAGCAGCCTTGCGGATCGAGACGCAGACGCATATCGCGCCCGAAGGTCTCGCGCAGCGCTTCCATCGCGTCGCGATCGACCTCGGGCGCGAAATACCCGCCTTTCAGTTTCAGCGCATTGAAGCCGTAATCGGCGACCTGCTTCTTGGCGAAATCCACCACGGCGGCAACGTCGTGGACCTGTCCCTGCCCTTGTGCGTTGTTATGGCGATAGAACAGATAGGACGCGACCGGCACCTCGTTGTGCACCTTGCCGCCGAGCAGGCGATAGACGGGTTCGTCCAGCGTTTTGCCCGCGAGATCGAGGCACGCGATCTCTAGCCCCGCCATCAATGGCTCGGGCTTCTGCCACGGGTAATAGTTCCAGTGCTTGATCCGCCCGATCAGGCGGTTCGTGTCCAAGGGGTTCTCGCCCTTGAAGATCGCCTCGAACATGCGGAACGTCTCGGCCTTGTAGCGCGCCGCGACTTCGCCGTAGCCGATCTTGCCGTTCTCGCCCACCACCTTGATCAGCACGCGCGGATAAGCACCGAGCGAGCCGTAGCAGGTCAGGATCGGCGCCTCCACCGGCACCGTCACCGGGATGCACTCGATCTTCTCGATACGCGTCGAACCCAAGGCGCACTTCCTTCCCGAACCGGCGGCGCGGTTGCTCCGGCGCACGCCCCCTCAATAGGTCAGACCAATAAAGCGGATTGGTCAACCATGAGTCAAGCGCGTTTACCGCGCCCTCGGTCGAGGCGTGAAAATGCCAGCTAAATAAGGATTAGTGACGAACCCGGTCCGGCGCGGATTGTGGATTGGTCAGTCCAAACGGCCGACTCAATCGAAGAATCGCTTCTCGGCCCGCTGCATGTAGCGGATCATGATCGCGCGCGCGGCCGCCCCGTCGCGCACTTCCAACGCCTCGACGATTTCGCGCCGGTCGGCGATCACCTGCATGCGATGCTCGGGCAGCACGACGCGCGCGCGCAGTTTGAACCACATTTCGCCTCGGCGCAGATCCCACAAATGCCGCACCAACGCCGCTAGCACGGTGTTGCGCGAAGCTTCGGCGAGCGTCACGTGAAAGGCGTAGTCCTCGGCTTCGGCGAGTTCACCCTTGGCGAACTTCGCCGCCGCTTCGAACACCGCGCGGCGCATCGTATCGATCTGCGCTTTGGTGACGTGCTCGGCCGCGAGGGCGGCCAATTCGGGCTCCACCAGTTTACGCGCTTCGAACTGTTCGCGCACACCCGGCCCCGCGTCGCCAGCATTCGACCACGGCAGTTTGAAACCTTCGGGCGCCAACGCACGCACGAAGGTGCCGCTGCCGACCAGAACTTCGATCAATCCCGCCGTTTCGAGCGCGATCATCGCTTCGCGCAACGACGGGCGGCTGACGCCGAGTTGCTGCGCGAGTTCGCGTTCGGGCGGCAGCCGATCGCCGGGCTTGAACTTGCGAGCCCGCAAGTGCGCCTCGATGCGCGCCGCGATTTCTTCGTAAAGCCGTTTGCGCGGACCTTCCGGAGGCGTCGCGAAGCCGCCTTCGCGCAAAGGTGCCAAAGCCGCACCCGTGGCTGACTTGCGGGGCTTGGCGATCGGCTTCAGAGCGGTTGAACGTTTCACGCTGGCATCGCTCAGCAATTGGTCTGACCTATTTCGTCACGCTATGCGTCCGCCAGAGCAACGTCAAGCGGACAAGAGACGCCGGATTTGCGTCCGCGCGCAAAGCGGAGGATTATCGCGGTGCGGACGGCCGGTTCGGCCGCCGATATCATCGACGGCAAACAAGAATGATCGCGCTCAATCTCCGCCAGCAGCACATCGCCAACGCAGCCCGCGATAAGGGCTTCGTCACCATCGACGATCTAGTCGTGACGCTGGACGTCACGCCGCAGACCGTGCGCCGCGACATCAATTTCCTGTGCGAACACGGCATTCTGGCGCGCTTCCATGGCGGGGCCGCGTATCGCTCCAGCGTGGCGAACATGCCCTACGAGACGCGCGCGGGCTCGATGACCGAGGAGAAAGCCGCGATCGCCGCACGCGTGGCGATGGAGATTCCCGACGCGTCCTCCGTGTTCATCGATATCGGCACGACGGCCGAAGCGGTCGCTCAGGCATTGAGAAGCAAATCGAATCTGCGCATCGTCACCAACAATCTCAACGTCGTTCGCTTGCTCGCCGGCAAGGAGGATTTCGAGGTGACGGTGACCGGCGGCGTTTTGCGCCATCGCGACCACGCGATCACCGGTGCCGCCGCGACCGCCTTCGTCGAGCGCTATCGCCTCGACTATTCGATCCTGGGCGTGGTCGCGATCGACGCCACCGGCGCCATTCTCGACTTCCATGCCGACGAAGAGCCGCTGACCCGTGCGGTGATCGGCTGCGGGCGGCAATGCTTCGTGGTCGCGGACAGCAGCAAATTCGGCCGTAACGCGATCGCTCGTGTCGCGCATCTGTCGCAGGTCGAGGCCCTGTTCACCGATGCCGTGCCCGACGGTGTTTGGGCCAAGACGATCAAGGAGTCAGGCGTCCGGCTGGTTCTGCCGAATACCGACTGAAGTTCGTATTCGAACATTTTTGTTTGAAAACGAACTTTTCTGCGTTACGATCTCCTCAATTCGGTTCGGAATCGAATATTTCCGGCCATCGGGGGAAACGTATGAAGTGGATCCGCAAGCGCGCACTCGCCGGTGAAATGCTCGGCGGCGCTTGGCTCAGCCTCGCTTCGCCGGTCGCGGCGGAGATCACCTCGCGCAGCGGTTTCGACTGGATCCTGTTCGATCTCGAACATGGCTTCGGCGACAACAACGATCTGCTCCACCAGCTTCAGGCGATCGAAGCGTCGCCCAGTGTCGGCATCGTGCGTGTGCCCGCGATCGACGGCCCGATCTTCAAGCGCGTGCTCGATCTGGGCCCCGCCGGCTTGATGATCCCGAACGTGTCGACCGCCGAAGCCGCCGTCGAACTCGTGCGCCAGGCACGCATTCCCCCGCTGGGCGTGCGCGGAGCCGCGCAATCGACGCGCGCTTCGGGCTACGGCTTCGGCTACGAACGCTATATCGCCGAAGCGAACGCCAATCTGCTGATGGTCGCGCAAATCGAATCACGCGAAGGCGTGGCGAACGCGGAATCGATCGCGGCCGTCGACGGAATCGACGTGTTGTTCGTCGGCCCGTTGGACCTGTCGATCGATATGGGCTTGCCCGCCGAGCGCCCGCGCGGCGAGTTCGCCGACGCCGTGGCGAAAGTGGCGCGAGCCGCGCGCCAACACGGCAAAGCCGCCGGTGTGCTGGTCCGCAACATCGAACAGGCGCGCGACTACGCGGAACTCGGTTTCACCTTCATCGCGATGGGCTCCGACCGCGGCCTCATCGCCAGCGGCATGGTGCGCAACGCCAAGGATTTGGCGGCTTTGCGCGCGCCCACCACCGCAAAGGCGGCTTCCGGCCAATGAAGCAGACACCCGTCATTCTCGCGGTCGATCTGGGAACGCAGAGCCTGCGCTTCTCGATCGTCGCGGCCGACGGGTCGAAGCCGTGGACATGGTCCTGCGCCATTTCCACGCGCACGCAAGGCGATATCAGCGAGCAGGATTCCACCGCTTGGGACAAGTCTTTGCGCGAAGGATTCGCGCAAGCCAAGCGCGCGGGCGCGAAGTTCGATGCGGTCGCGGCCGCGGGTCCGCTCGCCGGCTGGGTGCCGCATGATGCGGACGGCAAGGCTTTAGGCCCGGCGCTGATGTATTTCGACAAGCGCAGTGCCGCCGATCTCGCCGTGCTGGAAGAAGTCGAAGATCAACGCGCCGACGGTTTGCGCGCGACGATCGCCGATCCGGTCCCGCATCTGCTGCGGTTGCGCCGCGAAAGCCCCGAGATCTATGCGCGCACGCATCGCTTGCTCGACGCGACCGGGCATCTGAACGCGCGATTGACCGGTGGCGTGGCGACGCTCGATATCTATACGGCGCTACGCTTGCCTGCCGCCGATCTCGCGCGCCGCCTTGACATCGACGTTTCGAAACTCGGCCGGCCGACGCGCATCGGCGAAACGATCGGCACGCTCGCCCCCGAATTCGGCGCGCCCGTACCCGTCATCGCAGCTAGCTTCGACAGCAAAACCGCCTATATCGCCAGCGGCATTTCCAAGCCCGGCGAAGCGCTCGATATCTCCGGCACGGTCACATCCTTCGGCGTGGTCGCACCCAAGCGCTTGGTCGATGCGCAACGTCGCGTCTATTCGGTTCCGCTCGACGAAGCCTGGCTCGTGCGCGGCTCGATGGGCGGGACCGGCAGCATCCTCGAATGGGCGCGCGGCGAAATGCCGTTCGAGGATTACGAAAAACTCGCGGCAAGCGCGCCACCCGGCGCCAAGGGCGTTACCTTCCTGCCCTTCCATTCGGGCGCACGTGCGCCCCTGTGGAACCCGGCGATGCGCGGCGCGTATCTGGGCCTGTCGCTCGACACGGATCGTGCGGCGATGGCGCGCGCCGTGTTCGAAGGCATGGCGCTCGGCCTAAAGCACATTGCGGTGGCAATGGCGGAAAGCGGCGTGGCGCTCGATGAGCTTCGGCTCGCGGGCGGGCTCGCGCGCAGCGATCTGCTGGCACGCTTGAAGGCCGATATTCTTGGCCGTCCGGTCGTGCGCTGCGCCGATCACGAATTGACGACGCTTGGCCTCGCCGTCATCGCACATACGGCGATCGGCGCCTTCCCGACGCGCGTCGCCGCGAGCCGCGTGCTCGTGCGCCTTGCCGACCGCATCCATCCCGGGCCCGATGCGGCGACTTACGCCCCCGTTTATCGCCGCTATGTCGCCGCCGTGACCGCGCTCGCCCCGGTCTTTGCGGTCAACTCGGTATCTGGATAACGTGATGGCGAGCTATCCACCCATTTTTGAATCAAATTCCTTGACTCAGAATACAAAGAGTCAAAATTATATATCATCTTTCATTTTCAAAGATGATGTCCCGATGCTCGAAGTCCGCAGCGAATTCCCTATCTCCAACGATGAGACCGAGCTCACCGCCTATTCCAAGCTGACCAACGCGCTGTGCCTGGATATCCAGGCCGGGCGCTTCGATCCGGACTCGCGGCTGAAAGTGCGCGATCTGGCCGAACGCTACGGCGTCAGCCCCAGCCCGGTGCGCGAGGCGTTGCAGGTCCTGAACGGGCTGGGCTTGGTCGAGATCGATCCCAACAAGGGCGCACGGGTGCGCAACCTGTCGCCCGCCGAGGTCGATCAGGCCTGCCAGATCAACCAAGCGCTCGAATCCTTCGCCGCGCGAATGCTCGCCGAAAGCGCCTCGCCCCATCAGATCCGCGTGCTGCGCGAGATCGATGCGCGCCATCAGCAAGCCTATCGCGACGGCGATGTCGAAGGGCTCAGCAGTATCGGCCGCGACTTCCATTTCGCGATCTACCGCTTCATCCGCAATCCCTTCGTCACGCGCACGGCGATCGTCCACACGACGCTCGCCTTCGTGAACCGGCGCGAAGTCGGCTTCAGCCAGGCGCGTCTCGACGCGATCTGCGCCGAGCACACCGAAATTCTCGACGCGATCGAAGCCCGCGATCCCGACCGCGCCGCCAAACGGGCTTTCGAGCACGCGCGCTCCTGCACCGACGATCTGGTCGATCGCGTGTCGAAGCGCCCGTCCCAACACTGACACGCAAAACGGCGCACGGCCCGAACGGCCGGCGCCTCAAAGGGAGGAACAAACGGATGAAAACCACGATCACGCGCCGCGCGCTTGCGGCCACCACAGCGATCGCGCTGGGACTGCTCGCCGCCTGGAACGCGCCAGCGAACGCGCAAGCCCAGAACCGCGAAGTCACGCTGATGGGCCTCGAAGTCCATCTCAACAATCTGCGCGCCCAAGGCTTCGCGCGCGGCGGCGTGGATACGCTGGCCGATTTCGAGCGCGACGTCGCCAAGGTGCGCTTCAATGTCGGCACGACCAACGTGCTGCAGGAAGCGCTGCAACGCATCGGCCTGCTGAATCGTTCGGAAGAAGATCTGATCTTCGTGAACTTCGCCGACGCCAATATCCGCCTGCGCAATTTCCTGCAGCCGCTCAACGATTACGTCGCCAAGGAGCCGATCGCCGGTTTCCCGCAAGCCTGGTCGCCCGGCATGGTCGCCGCCTCCACGCTCGGCAATCAGCTTTACATGGTGCCGTTCCGCTGCGGCACGTTCACGCTGTGGTCGAACACCGAGAACGCCAAGACAGCCGGCGTATCGGGTATCCCCAAGACGCCCGAGGAACTTTATGAGCAAGCCAAGGCCGGTACATTCACCCGCCCGAATGGCGAGAAAGTGTTCGGCTTCGGTCTGCGCGGCGACAAATGGTCGCTGAACGAAGACTACGCCATGGCCGTGCGCATGTTCGGCGGCGACCTGGTGACGCCCGACATGAAGGTCGTGCTGAACGAAGCGGGCTCCGTGAAGGCGGCCGAGATGCTGCGCCGCATGTATGTGGAAGGCATCATCCCGCCGAATTGGGCCACGCTCGACGGCTCGTCGCTGATCCAGCTGTTCCGCGAAGGCCGCGTGACGATGGCGTTCGGCGCGTCGAGCTGGGGCGCCCAGTTCGAGGGCGGCGAGTCGAAGGTGAAGGGCATCACCATCCCGTCGCACGTGCCGCTTTCGCGCGATTTGTGGACCGACAAGGTGACTTACAGCCCCAGCATCGTCTGGTTCTGGGGCATCGGCATGTTCAAGGGCGCCACCGACAAGGATATCGGCTATCAGCTGATCCGCCACATGATGAAGCCGGAAGTGCAGCGCGAAGTGGCCAAGAACGGCAACGGCCCCTGTACCGCCGATCTGTTCGCGGAGATGGCGAAAACCCAGCCGGTGATGAAGCTGGCGCAGGAGATCTTCGCGATCTCGCGCACGCCCCTGCCCGCGCACCCGCGCATGGGCCAGGTCCGCGACCTGATCGGCGAGACGCTCCAGAACATCGTGGTCAACGGCGCGCCGGCGAAGGCCGAGCTCGACAAGGCCGCCGCCCAGATCCGCGGGATGATCGATTGAGCCACGTACACGCCAAACCCGCCGCGGGCCGGTATCGCATCGACGCGAATACCTGGCTCGCGGCGGCCCTTCTCGGGCCCGTCGCGATCGTTTTGCTGGCGATCATCGTCGTGCCGTCGATCGACCTGTTCGTCATGTCCTTCACCGACGCGTCGCCGGGCATGGACACCGAATGGGTCGGTTGGAAGAACTATGTCCGCATCCTGTCGAACCCGGACTTTCAGGCCGCGCTGGTCCGCAACGTGATTTTCGTGGTCACGGTCGTGGGCCTCGAAATGCTGATCGGCCTCGGCATCGCGCTGCTGCTGGAGAATCCGCTGCCCTTACGCGGGCTGTGGATGGCGCTGATCGTCGCCCCCTATGCCGTCAGCCCCATCGTCGCGGTCGTGATGTGGAAATACATGCTCGACCCCAATTTCGGCGTCGTGAACTTCATGATGGGCAGTGCTGGATTCCCCACCGTCGCCTGGTTCACGTCCGCCGGCACGTCAATGGCGGGCATCATCGTGATCGCGGTGTGGAAGGAATTCTCCTTCGTCACCATCGTCAGCTTTGCCGCCCTTAAAGCCATTCCCCACGATTTCGTCGAGGCCGCGCGCATCGACGGGGCCGGCTATCCGCAGATCCTGCGGTTC
Source organism: Tagaea sp. CACIAM 22H2 (assembly GCA_014444615.1). Taxonomy (GTDB): domain Bacteria; phylum Pseudomonadota; class Alphaproteobacteria; order CACIAM-22H2; family CACIAM-22H2; genus Tagaea. The sequence continues at coordinate 27,532 of PVXE01000031.1, forward strand.
ATCAAGCTGCCGATGATCCTGCCCGCACTTTCGATCGTGATGATGTTCCGCATCATCTACACGTTGCGCGAATTCGCGATCGTCCATACGACGACCGGCGGCGGCCCCGGTACATCGACCGAAATTCTGGCGCTCTACCTCTATAAGCAAGCCTTCCGCTATCTGAATTTCGGCGCGGGTGCCGCGACCGGCTGGCTGATGCTGCTGGCCACGCTGCTGCTCGCGGGTTTCCTGGTGCGCCGCACCTATCGCGGCATGTTCACGGAGCGCTACCGGTGAATCTTTTGCTCCGCCTGGGCCGCCGCGGCGTGCTCTTCGCCTTGCTCGGTGTCGCCGTGCTCTGGTCGGCATTCCCGATCGTCTTTCTGATCATGGGCTCGTTCAAGCCCGGCGCCGAGATCTGGGCCTATCCGCCGTCGCTGGCGTTCGAGCCCACGCTCGCCTCCTATCGCGACTTGCCCACGCTCGCCCCGATGTATCTGCCAAATCTGTGGAACAGCGTCGTCGTCACGGTGGTGACGACGCTCGCCACGCTGGCATTGTCGGTCGGGGCGGCGTTCGTGTTCTCGCGGTTGCGCGCGGGCTGGCTGAAAGGTCCCGCTCTGCTCGTCATCCTCGTGCGCATGTTCCCGCCGATCATCGTCATAATCCCGCTCTATCCGGTCTTCGCCAATCTCGGCCTGCTGGATACGCTGACCCCGCTCGTCCTCGCGGGTATCGCCTTCTCGGTCAGTATTTCGACGCTGCTGCTGAAGACCTTCATCGACGATATCCCGATCGAGCTGGAGGAAGCCGCCCAGATCGACGGCTGCGGACGCGTCGAGGCCTTCGTGCGCGTGACGCTGCCTTTGGTCACGCCGGCGATCGGCGCGATCGGCTTGTTCGTCGCGATCACGATCTGGAACGATTATCTGTTCCCGCTCGTCTTCACCTCGACCGAGGCGCGCACCGCGCCCGTGGCCATCGCCATAGCGATCAACAATCCCGACGGCGTCAAATGGGGCGCGCTGCTGGCGATGTCGACGATCCATCTCGCCCCCATGCTCGCCCTCGTGATGCTGCTCTATCGCCAACTCGTCACGGTGATGACGGTCGGCGCGGTCAAAGGCTGATTGGAGAACATGACAAACGCAATTCCGCTTTGGGATAAGGCGAAGCTGTTTCCGCCGCCGAACACCACGATCGTTCCGGGCACCCGATATTCGCTGGTCCATCGCCAGACGCCGGATTTCGAATTCCTGCACGAGCCGCGCCTCGCCCATGACGGCAAGACGCTCTATGTGAACTTCTCCAACGCGCCGAAACTGGAAAGCGAGCCCGCCCAGGTGATGCGCGGACGGCGCAGCACGGACGGCGGCAAAACTTGGTCGGGCATCGAAGTTGTCGCCGGCGGTTTCGCCGACGGCAAGCGCCGCCATGAAACCGCTCCGCTTCTGGCGCGCACGGATGGCGTATGGGCACTGGTCGGCCGCTACGATTTCGGCAGCAAAAGCGCCTTGGGCATGGAAATCTGGCGCGAACATCCCGCGACGAAGCAATTCGCGCCAGTGTCCGACGGCATGGTCGCGCCCGATTTCATTCCTTTCGTATTGCCGCAGCGCCTGGCGAACGGAAACTGGATCGTCGGCGGCCATCTGCAGAAGGTGACGCGCGCCGCCGTGGCGATCAGCGAGGGCGACAATCTGCTGCGCTGGCGCATCGTGCCGTTGCAGGACGACATCCATCCCGGCTTCCCGGAAACAGCGCTCGCCGTGCAAGGCAACGACGTGCTGGCGATCGTCCGTCCGGAGAAGGCGCCCGACAGTAAGGCGCTGACATCGGTCAGCCGCGATGGCGGGAACAGCTTCTCGAAATTGCTGCCGACCGATTTACCGATGGAGGAAAGCAAACCCTTCGCCGGCACGCTGTCCAACGGCCGGTCCTATCTCATCTGGAATCACGGTCAGGAACGGCGCAACGAGCTTTGGATCGCCGTGACCAAGCCCGGCGCGCTTTATCCGTTCGAGAAAGTCTGGCGCCTAGTCGGCGGCCCGGCTGAGGCGCTGCCCGCTGGCCTTGCCGAAATCGGCGAGACGGCGCCCGTGCATAACTGGGCTTATCCCGAAGCGGTCGAACGCGACGGCACGCTCTATGTCGTGTTCTCGCTCAACAAGCGGCATTGCTACATGGCGGCGCTTCCCGTCGCCGCTCTCACCTGACAACGAGGACGAAGATGGCAAACGATTTCTATCCGCTGTGGGACGAAACCGCGAAGCTGCCTGCCCCCGGTAAAGTGCCGTTTCTCGACAGCGTGACTCATTCGATGGTCCATCGCGCGATCCCGGGCGAGCAGCAATTTCTGCACGAGAGCTCGATCGCCGTGCACGACGGCGAGTTGGTCGTCTCCTTCGCCAACGACCCGGTCGACGAGAACAGCGCCGAGGGCATCACCCGCGCGCGCCGGTCGAAGGATTTCGGCCTGACCTGGAGTGCGCCCGAAATGGTGGCGCCGGGTGTGGACGGGCGCGAATGCGACAACCACGCTTTGCTGCATTCGTATAACGGCGTGTTGCGTTGCTACGCCGCGCGCTGGGCGGGCGGCATCCAATCGGATGGCAAATGGCACCCGCTGCCATCGATGCGCGCCGTGCAATTCGTGTGGGAACCGGCGAAAAAGGCGTGGCGCGAAACCGGCGTAACGATCCCGAATTTCCTGACCATGCACGGCCCCCAGCGCCTCAAGAACGGCGGCTGGATCATCGCGGGCGAGATCGGTTTCGAAACGCCGGCCGTCGCGATCTGCCCCGACGACAAGTTCGAGACTTGGACGGTCGTGCCGATCCAAGCGCCCAAGGTTCTAAAGTTCCCCGAACCGACGATCATCGTCGACGAAGATCGTCTGGTTGCGATCATCCGCAACGAATTCGTGCTGGGGCCGCCGCAGACCCAGGCGCTGGTGTCGGAAAGCTTCGACCACGGCAAGAGCTGGTCGATGGCGAAGCTCGCCAATCTGCCGATGGTCGCGTCGAAGCCCTTCGGCGGTATCCTGTCGACCGGCCAGCGTTTCCTCGTATCGAACTATCCCGAGCCCATATCGCGGCGCGGGTGCCTGACCATCGCCGTCGGCAAGCCAGGCGAGAAGAAATTCTCGATGCTGCGCACGATCCGCCAAGGCGTTCCACCGGTACAGATCCCCGGCCTGTGCAAGGAACCGCAATGGTCCTATCCCTACGCGATCGAGCATCAGGGAACGCTTTACGTCACCTATTCGATCAGCAAGGAGGATTGCGCGATGTCCGCAATCCCGCTGGCGGCGTTGCACATCTAAGAAGCGCCCGAACGACCAACGCCGAAGCCCGCCTCTGGTTTCCCAGGGCGGGCTTCTTCATTACAGCCGCGCGCAGATCAAAACATCAAGTTCGGCAGCGCCAAACTGAACCACGGCACAAAGGTGATGATCAGCAGCGCCAGGATCAGATAGCCGAAGACAAGCCAGAAATACTTCATGAACTCGGCGGATGTACAGCCGACGATCGAGCTCGCCACGAAGATCAGCGTGGCGACCGGCGGCGTCAGCGCGCCAAGCACGAGATTAAATGTCAAGATCACGCCAAAATGGACGAGATCCACGCCCAGCGCCTTCATCACCGGCACCAGAATGGGCGTGAGGATTATCAGTAACGGCGGGCCTTCCATCGCCGTACCAAGCGCCAACAGCAGCACGTTGATGAGCAGTAGCAGGACGTATTTGTTGTCCGACAGCGCCAACAGCCACGCCGACAACGCTTGCGGCATGCGTTCCCACGCGACGGCATAGTTGAGCGCCGCGCTCGATGCCAGAATGATCATGATCAGTGCCGTAAGCAGCGCTGATTCGCGAAAGATCTCGGGTAGATCGCGCCAGCCGATCTCCTTGTAGACGAACAGGCTGATCACCAGGCAATAGACCGCGACGAACGCGCCCAGTTCCGTCGGCGTGAAGAACCCGCCGCGCAAGCCTACCCAAACCAGCACCGGGAACATCAGCGCCCAGAATCCGCGCTTGATCGCGCCGATCACGTCGCCTGCCTTTGGGCGCGGACGCAGCGGGATTTGAATGTTATGGCGCTTCATCACCGAAAGATTGGCGGCCAACAAACAAGCCGCGATTAGCAGGCCGGGCAGCACGCCAGCGACGAACAGCTTGCCGATCGAGACTTCAGCCGCGAGGCCGTAGAGGATCATCATGATGCTGGGCGGAATCATCGGCCCTAGTACGCCCGACACGGCCGCGACTACCGCGGCGAAGCCGCGTGGATAGCCTTCGCGCACCATCTGCAGCGAAACGGTCTTGGCAAGGATGGCGGTATCCGCCGTTGCCGAGCCCGAGACGGCGCTGATCAACGTGCCGCCGACAACGCCGACCTGAGCAAGTCCGGCCCGCAGATGGCCGACCGAAACGACAGCGACATCGATCAAGCGGCGCGCGATGCCACCGCGATGCATGATGCTACCCGCGAGGATGAAAAAGGGAATCGCGAGAAGCGGGAACGACGCCGTGCCGCTGGCGATACGCTGGGCGAAGATCGCCTCCGGCAGGCCCGTCGTATGGAAATAGACGGCGGAGGGGACAAGGATCGCAAAAGCGATCGGCATGCCCAGCGCGATCAGGAGAATGATGCCTGTGGCGAGTGCGATCATTCCAGATTCTCCGGTTTGGCGGCGGCCGGCTCGACCGGCTTGCGCCCGGTAAACCGGTCAATCGCATGGATCACCGAGTGCAGGCCCATCAGACCGAAGCCAACCGGAATGGCCGCGTAAACGAAGGTATAAGGCACGCCGAGCATGTCGATCTCGCGTTCCCACGACGCGAGGCTGAGCTTCGTGCTGAAATACGTCACGTAAGCGCAGCCCGCGACGGTCGCGAGATGCAAAAGCGTTTCGAGCGGGCGCTTGATCGTCTCGCCCAGCAGCAACGAAATGCCGTCGACGGCAATGTTTTGCAGTTTTCGCGTCGCGCCGGCGGCGCCGACGAAGACCAGCCAGACGAATATGGCGGTCGCCAGTTCGCTGGAACCCGCGAAGGCGACATTGAGAAAATAGCGGCACGTCACATCGACGACGACGAGTGCCGTCATCGCCGCGAGAAGAAAGGCCGGCGCATTGTCTTCGAACCAGCGAACGGCAGCGAACATATGTCCCAATTCCGAAAAAGCGGAAGGCGTCCGCCACGCCAATCGGCGCGACGGACGCTTCCGTCGTTCAAATCAACCGGCCGCGCCTGCGATCTTGCGGACCTGATCGATCAGGCCGGGCGTCCAATCCTTGTAGGATTGATACATCGGGACGACTGTCGCCGAATAGGCCGCCACGTTCGCGTTTACGAAGCGCACGCCGCTGCGCTCCATCTGCGCGCGGATATCGCCGACTTTCGCCAAGCCCTGCTCGGAGTAGCGATCACCGCCGGCGGTCATTTCCTCGACCAACGCCGTGCGATGCGCGGCCGGCAGAGCGTCGAACACGCCCTTGTTCATCATGATGCCCAGCACCTGCTTGACGTGACCCGTTAGCGACACATTGGGTGCGGGCTCATAGAGCTTCGAGGAGAAGATCGACGCCAACGGACCTTCGGCCGCGTCGACGACGCCCTGCTGCAACGCGCCGTAGACTTCCGCGAAATCGATCGTCACCGGTGACACGCCCAGCTGCTTAAACGAGTCGATATAGATGGGGATCGGTGCCAAGCGGAACTTGACCGCACGCAAATCTGCCACCTCCGGGAAAGCCCGCTTGCCCACGATGTGGCGCTCGCCGAAGAACCAGTTGAACGACAACATCCGGATGCCGTTGCCTTCCGCGCGCTGCAACCAGCCGCGCGCGATGTCGGAGGCCAGGACGCGACGCACTTGGTCGTAGCTCGTAAACACGAACGGCGCCGACAGGATCCCCACATCGCGGCTGGTGTAATTGGCGAAATAGCCCGAATCCACCACCGTCAGGATCGGTGCGCCAAGCTTAACCTGCTCGTGTACGTCGCGCTCGCTGCCCAACTGGCCGCCGGGGAAAAGCTGCAACGTCAATTCGCCGTTGGTCCGCCTAGCGACGCGCTCGGCTACTTCGTTCAAGATCGTGACCTGAAGATCGGCGGCGGCTTGGCCCGTACCGACGCGCAGTACCGTACGTGCGTGCGACCGCGACGTCACGAACGCCGCACCTGCCCCCGCCACCGTCGCCATGAATGTCCGTCTTTTCATCGTTTCCTCCTTTTTGTCGATGCGCGCCCGGCTCCGGGTCTCGCACGTTACGTTGGATTCGCCTCAAACCGTCGCCGTCATCCCGACGATCGCCTTTTCCGCCAGTTCCGAAACCTGGTGCACCGTTTCGCGGATGGAAATCTCGCCCGCCGTACAACGCACCGTGACCTTGCCCGCGGCGCGTTCGAACAAACCGAAGCCCGCGAAGCGCGGCCGCACGCCGGCGGCGCGCAACGTGGGGCCGACGGCCGCGTAGTACCCGTTGAAGCGGGCGTCGAGGACTTTGTCCTCCCACGCCGCTGCAGAAGCGGGCTGGCCGTGATTCATGCCGAAAATTTCGATCTGCACGCGCGGATCGATCAAATGGCGCAGATAGGCGCTCGCCGCTGGGACATTCGTCGAATGCGAGGTCAGGCCCACCGCCGCCCCGCCGATCAACGTGCCCGCGCAAAAAGGCGAATTCGTGCCGGGGAACGGACCAAAACCCAAACGGCGTGCCCCGAAATCCGCCTCGCCATAGGTCGCGTAGCCGTAGGTACCGGGACAATAGGCGATGTCGTCGACCTGCGTCATCGCATCGTGCAGGCGGATCGAATTCCACTTCTCACAATCCGGATGCGCGAATTGACGCAACGCCATCAACCGCTCAAGTGCCGCCTCGAAAGCGGCGTCGTTGAAATCCAACGCGGGATCGTCGCCGCGATGCCACGGCGCGCCAGCGTTGTACATGAGGCTACCCGCGAACAGAAACCCGTGATGGTCGCCGTTTGCGAGCCCAATCCACAGCCCCTTACGACGCAAATCTGCGGCGAGGGACATCACCTCGTCCCATTTCGTGGGCCATGGGAACGCCAGCAAATCGGGACGGCCGATCGCGTGCATCGTAGCCGCGTCCACAGGGGCGCCCCATAGCTTGCCCTTCCAGCGATACGTGTCGAGCGATGGCCCCGCATACTGCTCGGCCGACGCACCATTTGGCACCGCGCCAAGTATGTCGTCGAGCGGCGCAAAGATACCCGCTTGCGCGATCGTGCCGATGAACGGGTGGTCGAATACGACGTAGTCGTAGCCGACGACGGCGTCGCGCAACGCCTGATGCTCGAACGCCTCCAGACTGCGCACGTCCCATTCGACCGCAATCGACGGGTTCTCGCGCGCATAGGCGGAAGCACTCGCGCGCAACGGATTGATCGCGCGACGATGGCCCCAAGTGAGGCCACGCAAAACGGTGCGCCCGGCGTTGATCATTTCGGCTTCCTATCGCCGAACAGCTTGGCACCGGCCTTATCGTTGCCGGCGGCGAAGCACAGCGCCATTAACTCGTTTTCGATCTGGAGACCGAGTTCAAGATTGCCGTTCATTCCCGCGCGCACCGCCGCCTTGGTGGTCTGCGTGGCGATGGGCGAGTAGCTCGCGATCTCGCGCGCCAGTTCGCGCGCGCGATCGAGTTCCTTGCCGGTCTCGACGACTTCTTCGACCAGGCCGATACGCAAGGCTTCCTGCGCGTCGATGCGCTGGCCAGTCAGCAGCACGCGCATTGCTTGGCCGTAGCCGATCAAACGCGGTAGATATTGTGACGTTCCGCCTGCCCCGACCCAGCCTAGGCGGATTTCCGGCGCGCCGAATACGGCGTTGGCGGCGGCGATACGGATATCGGCTGCAACCGCGAGTTCGTGCCCGCCGCCCAGCGCATAACCGTGGACGCATGCGATCACCGGCTTGCGGATCGCGCGGATCTGCGTGACGTAATCCACGCGGTTTCGCCACGCCCAAAAATCGGGATATTCTTTCAGCGTGTGGATATCGGTGCCGGCACAGAAGGCGCGCGGGCCCTCGCCACGAAACAGAACGACATGGATATCGTCAGTCTCGTTGATCTCGGTCGACAGGTCGCGCAGCAGGCGAAACATGTCCGGCGTCAACGCGTTCAGCTTTTCCGGCCGATTCAGCACCAGCTCGCCGACATTACCGTCGCGCTCGAGATAGATAAGGCCTTTGCTCATTTCACGGCTCCCGACGCGCGCAACGCGGCGATTTCGGCTTTCGCAAATCCCAAATCGGCCAACACATCGTCGCTGTGCTCGCCCAATCGCGGCGCCGAATCCAGATCGCGCGTCTCGCCCGTATCGATCGCCGGGGCCAGCGTCTTATAGCGCCCGCCCGCGTGATCGATTTCGGTCACGAAATTCTCGAATTGCGGATGCTTGGCGAGGTCGGCATAGGTCTGTACCGGATTGACCCAGATATCGCGCGGCGTCAGCAGATCGATCAGCTCTTGCGTCGTCTTCGCCGCAAAATAAGGCGCCACGCGCGCGGCGACGGAATCGCGCCATTTGCGCCGTGCTTCCACGTCGGCATGCGCGGGGGCCGCCTCGCCCAGCTTCACCATTTCCGGATCGCCGAACGCTTCGGCAAGCGCGGGGAATTTCGCTTGCGCGATCGCGATGAAGCCATCCTTCGTACGGTAGATGCCGTAAGGCGGCTCCATATAGACGCTGGCGAAGGGATAGCCCGAGCGCGGCGCCATGCGACCGGTGTTGAGGAAGGTCGAAACTTCTTGGATCTGGATTTCCAGCGCCGCCGCAAGCAGTGACACTTTGAACTGGCGACCTGTACCGGTGCGCTGCGCTTCGATGTAGCCCGCGAGTGCGGCTTCGCTAGCGAGATGCGAGGCGCATGTATCGACCATATAGACCGGCGAAGGCGCGGGCAGCCCGTCGCCTGAACCGCCATTAAAGGTCAGGCCCGAGAAGGACTGCACCAACAAGTCCTGCCCCGGACGATCAACCATCGGGCCCGTATCGCCATAGCCGCTGATCGATACGTAGACGAGTTTTGGATTGATCTTGTGGACGCTGGCGTAGTCGATCCCAAGCTTCGCCGCGACGCGCGGTCGGAAATTCTGGACAAGAATGTCCGACGTCTCGATCAGCTTTCGGATCGCCACCGCCGCTTCCGGCTTCTTCAGATCGAGGCAGAGCGAACGCTTGCCACGATTGAGCATCAGATAGGCGCTGGATTCGTTGCCGTGCCAGAAGCCATCGATCGGCCAAAGGCGCGAGAAATCGCCGGCTGGCGATTCGACCTTCACCACTTCGGCGCCCAGATCCGACAGGCGCGACGTAGCCAGCGGGCCTGCCATCGCGAGCGTCAGATCGAGAACGCGCACACCCTTTAGAACCGCACTTCTTCGCTTCATATTGCTCATTGGCAGGTCGTCCCGCTCCCCGATTAAGGTCTCGTTGGCAAGAAATAAATCATATATGATCTATGAAATCAACATGAAATAGCCGGCACTCCCGCGTTGCGGGTTACACTCGCCGCCGAATCAAGGATCGACGCCGCGCGATGCCCCCTGCCCGCCCGAAGAAAATCAATCCCCCGGTGCCGGATACGCCCACGCCAGCGGCACCCGAGCCCGCTTTGCCGTTTCGGCGAAACAACCTTGTCGATCTGATCCACGAGGAATTGCGCCGGCGCATCACCGATCGCGTTTTGGTCGCGGATCAGCGTCTGGTGATCGATCAATTGGCGGCGGAGTTCGGCACGAGTCTGATCCCGGTGCGCGAGGCAATGGCGCGCCTGCACGCCGAACGCCTTCTGGTGCACGAGGCGAACAAGGGCTATCGCGTCGCACCCGGCCCCGGCACGGACGAGATGCGCAATCTGTTCGAAGCGCGCGTGGTGATCGAGGTCGGCGCGCTGCGACACGGCTTCGCACGCATCGATCAATCGACGATCGACGAATTGCATCTCGTGAACCGATTGATCGCCAAAGGCCGCTACGGTGTGCAGTTCAAGGACTTCAAGGCGTTCATCGATCTGAACGCGCGCTTCCATGGCATCATCGTCGGTCTGACGGCGAACCCGTTCATCATCGAATCCTACGAACGCCTCGCCTATCATCAGCGCATTTCGCAGACGCTGACCGGTCAAGGCCCGTCGAATATCGACAAGATCGTCGCCGATCACGACGCAGTGGTCGCAGCGCTTCGCAAGCGCGACCGCGAAGGTGCAATGGCGGCGTTGAGCCATCATATCGAATACGGGTTGGAAGATGCGCTGGAACGCGCACAAGAAACGGCCGCCCAGATTGCCGACAAGCGACGAGCTAAATGACCACGCCGAGTGGAGCGACGCTTAAGGCCAAGTGGCTCTCAGTTCCTCAGACCGTAGCAAACTCAGTTCCTTCAATATCGATTTCCGAAGTACCGCGGCGTTTTAAGGCCTTTTATGGAAAATGAATTCACCTGATTTTCTATTGTCGGAGATCAACGTTCAGAAGACCCCTCTACGGAAGCGAAACTCACGCCGTAACCGCAAACGCTATTCTGGTTCCGCTTTCGCGTTGGAATTGATGCCATTTCGCCGGGCCTCGTAGGTCGCGCCATACGTCCAACAAACTGAGATCTTATCTCTTTCATCGCATGTTCTGCTCTTTCCGCCGACGAGCTGCGGACATGCGGCATGCGATTAGAAAAAGTCTTTATATTCATTACAATTCAACAGTTTATGAGGTTTATGCACATTTCTTAAAACATCTTGCATACAAGTACGCATTTAGTTATGACTCGCCTTGTTCGGGAGGCGAACGCCACATGGCGCAACTGCGATTGGCCAGCGACACGACGACATTGCCGGCGGGCGAAGCCGCCTACAGGGTGATTCGTCAGGCGATCCTCGATCTGGGTTTCGAGCCCGGCGCGGCTCTTTCCGAGAACGCGCTCGCCGCACAGCTGGGCACCAGCCGCACGCCGATCCGCGAGGCGTTGCAGCGTTTGGCGCGCGAAGGCCTGATCTTCGTCCTGCCCCAGCGCGGCACGATCGTGGCGCCGCTCGACTTCGAAACCTTCCGCGCCGCCTATTTCGTGCGCGCGTCGCTGGAATCCTGCGCCGCCGCCGAAGCCGCGCGGATCTCGGGCAAGGCGGCACAGGACGAGCTCGAAGACAGTCTCGCGCGCCAGCGCGTCATCCTCGCGGATTGGGACGAAGGCCGGTTCTGGGACGAGAACAACCGCTTCCACCAAATCATCCTGCGCCATGCCGGCGTGCCCAGCGTGTGGCAGGTCGTTCAGGATTCGAAATTCCATCTCGACCGGATGCGCCGCGCCCACCTCGATCTCGGTCCCGATTATCGCTTCGAGACGGTCGTCGCCGAACATGCCGCGATCACCGACGCGATCGTGCGCGGCGATGTCGCCGCCGCCAGCGGCGGCATGCACGAGCACATCGCAAAGGTCCTGCCGCGCGTCGAATTGTTGAAAGCCGCGCGCCCCGAATTGTTCGAGGCCGAAAAGCCGCTGACCCAAATCGTCGACGCGGAAGTGACGCCGCGCCGCCGCAACCTATCCAACAACGCCGCCGGAAAACCGGGCGGCACTTAATCGGGAGTAACGTCCATGTCGAAGTTTCTTGGAAACGCCGCGACGGGCATCGCGGCGAACGGTCCCTCGCGCCGTCAGATCATCCTGGGCGGTGCGGCGATGCTCGCGGCAGGATCCCTGCCCGCCTTCGCGCAAGATCGCAACGCGCCCGAAAGCCTGAAGCGCGGCGGCGGCACCACGCTGCAACTGCGCGCGTGGGAGCGTTATCCCGCCGCCGATATTCCCGGCCTCAACCGCTATCTCGACGGCAAGGCCGGCACATCGGTCGAATGGGTCAGCGCGCCCTTCGCACGTTATCGCGATCGCATGGTCGCCGAATTCATCGCCGGCACGCCGCTCGATATCGTCCAGATCCCGGAAACCGAACTCGCCGCGTGGTCGGATAGCGGCTGGCTCGCCCCGCTCGACGGCATGCAGGGCCTCGCCCAGATCATGCAGGCGGCCACGCCCGCCTCGGTCGAAGCGACCAAGGGCGTGGACGGCAAGACCTACGCGTTGCCCTATCTCAGCGACTCCTTCGGCTTCGCCTACGACGTCGAAACGCTGAACAAGGCGGGCTTCGCGCGCCCCGCGCGCAGCCTGGACGAGTTGCGCACCCAGATGGAGGCGATCAAGAAAGCCGGCCTCGACGATTTCCCGCTCAGCCTTGCGATGAAGAAGCAGCCCGGAAATTTCTGGAGCCTGTGGGCCACGCTTTATGCTTCGGGCGGCGATCTATTCGCGCCCGACAACGAACCCGTGTTCGACAAGCCCGGTCATCCGTTGCAGGCGATCCTCGAATGGTACGTCGCCGCGATCAACGATTGGAAAATCGTCGGCCCGGAGGATCTGCAACGCGATTGGGGCGCTTCGCGCACCGGCATTCGCACCGGCATCGTCAAATGCGGCTACATGGCGCAATACGCGCTGGCCGAATTCAACGTATGGCCGGATTCGAAGGTCGCGGGCCGCATCCGCATGGCGCTGGTCCCGGGGCTCGACGCCAATAACCGCAACGCGGTCAGCTACGCGCATAGCGTGGGCATCGCCGCCGCATCGAAGAACAAACCGGCCGCGTGGGATGCGCTGCGCTTCTACGCCGGCACCGATGCGTCGGGTGTGTTCTCGCTGCCGCGCGAACGCCTGATTGCCGAAGGCGGCCGCAGCCCCTTCCCCGCGCTCTATCAAGACCCGGCAGTGCAGGACCTCGTGCGCAAGATGACCGGCGGCGACATGGACGAGTTCCTGAAACTGTCCAGCACCGCCAAGCAAAAGCAGGGCATCAAGGCGGTGTGGTTCCCCGAATGGGAGGATTTCTGGATGACGCAGATCCAGGAAGTTCTGACCAAGCGCCAAGACGTCCGCACGGCGATCCGCCGCACGGCCGACGAAGCGCGCCGCCTGCGCAAAGCCTGACACGAACGGAAACGACACGATGAACGACACCGGTACGATGGGCGCCCCGCAATCGCGGGGCGCCGACACGCGGCTCTACACGGCGAACGATCTCGCTTCGGCGGTGCGCGAAGGTATCCGCGCGGCCGATCCAAAACTGAGCCGCTTCAATCCGCTGCCGCGCATCCTGTTCCACGACGATTTCGATTACGGCGTGCAGGGCTGGTGCGAGTTGATCGGGAACCATAACGGCGATCTCGACACCGTCCGCCCGGTTCTTTCCGACACGCGCCCGCCGCAGATCTCCACCTGCAGCTTTTTCGATATCGGCACGCATGGCCCGCTCAGCGGCAATTACGCGCTGAAACTCGCCACGCGCGCCAAGCCCGGCCATATGGCGCTCGCCATCAAGCGCGCGACGTTCCAGAAGCCGGGCCTCGTCCAGCTCGAAACCTATTTCACGATCAAATCCGAGGCGTGGATCGGGGCGCGCGAAGGAAAGCACGACGGCAATATCGACCCGAGCGTTTCCGATTTCGGCGAGTTCTGCATCGGCAACGACGTATGTGACCGCGAATTCGGCCGGCGCTATCACTGCGCCCTGCGTTATGTGAACGCCGACGCGGACGGCAATCTGCAGCGCCGCTGGTTCTACAAAACCTCGGTGCAGACGACGACGAAGATGGAAGTCTCGGGCAGCCCGGCGGTCAGCGACTATCACGTGGCGCACCCGAACGATTGGGCGCCGGTGCCGAACGGCGAACATAACCTCTGCTACAACGAGGTGCCGACGAAGATCAATTGGCACTATCTGCGCTACCAGTTCGACACCGAAGCCGGGCGCAATGTCGAGCTTCAGGTGAACGACAAGATCATGGATCTGCGCGACGTGCCCGTACCGCGCTTCCCGCACGGTTATTGGGGCTTGGAGCGGTTGCTGAACTTCTCCATCGACGTGCGCACGCATCGCCCGGTGCGCAATTTCCTGTTCCTCAACACCTGTCTCGTCTCCGTCGATTGGTGAAATCCATGCTGCCCCGCGCCTTCACCGCCGTCATCGAACGCAACGTTACTTTCGACGGCGCGTTCACGACCGAACCCTACGAAACCGCCTGGGCCGGCGACGCGCGCTGGTTCGTCCACGTGTTGGACGCCACGCCCGGCGCCGAGATCGAATTCGGCGCGCAAGTCTCGCCCGAAAGCCTGACCTGGTGCGATCACGAAAGCCGCAAAGCCACGATCAAGGGCAAGGGCATGGCGAGCATCGCCGTCGATCTGCCCGGGCCCTGGCAGCGCTTGAGCGGCACGGTCCGCAACGGATCGGTCAAAGTCATCATGTATCTGTCGTTGCGCGGCTGAGGACGACCATGGCGACCGCCGCCACTCCGCAGCCCAAGCGCAACTGGCGCGCCCCGCGCGAGGAACAGCCGTTTCTGTTCTTCCTGATGAACACGCCGGCGGCGCTGATCCTGCTTGGCCTCGTCCTCTATCCGATCGTCTATTCGCTGTATCTGTCCCTGCACAGCTACAATCTGCGCCAACCTGGCCGTTTCCGATTCGTCGGTCTCGACAACTACACGAACATCCTGGGCAGCGAGCAGTTCTGGACCGCGGCGCAGGTGACCGTGCTGTTCAGCGTCGGCTCCATCGCGCTGACATTGACGCTCGGCACGCTGCTCGCCCTGCTGCTGAACGAGAAATTCCCCGGCCGTTCGATCCTGCGCGCCGTGATGCTAATTCCCTGGGCCATTCCGCCGGTCGTCAACGGCCTGATCTGGCAATGGATTCTGGAGGGCCGTTATGGCCTTGCCAACGGCGTGCTGGTGTCGCTTGGGATTTTCGACACACCGCATGCTTGGCTCAGCGACTACACAACCGCCCTGCCCGTGCTGATCGTGGCGCAGGTGTGGAACCATGTGCCTTTCGTCGCCATCGTCGTGCTGGCGGCCCTCCAGACGGTCCCTGAGGAACTTCACGAAGCCGCGCGCATCGATGGGGCGAATGTGTTCCAACGCTTCCGCCACATCACCTTTCCGTGGCTGAGCCACGCGCTGCTGCTGGTGCTGATCACGCAGACGATGGTGGCCTTGCGCACCTTCGATATCATTTACGTCCTGACCGGCGGCGGCCCGGGCAAGAGCACCACCGTGCTCGCCTGGCTCACCTACGTCACCACGTTCAACTTCCTCGATTTCGGGCGGGGCAGCGCCTACGCCTATATCCTGGCGCTGACGACGTTGGCGCTGTCGATCGTCTATATCCGCGTGTTGTGGAAGCGCGGGGAGTTGGCGCGATGATCACCGCCCGCCAACGCGTGCTGCGTCAAGCCTTCTTGATGCTCAGCGCCCTCGCCTTCTTCACCTTCATCTTCGCGCCGATCTACTGGATGACGGCGACGAGCTTTATGACGGAAAAGGAAATGCTGGCGATCCCGCCCCATTTCTTCCCCAGCGAGCCGACGCTGCGGAACTATCAAACCGTGCTGGGCATCGGCGATCCGGAATTCCTTGCCTTCGCCCGGAACCGCGCGCCCGCCGTGTTCGACATTTTTCCGGCGCTGAAAAACAGCCTGATCGTCGCCATCGTCGTGGCGATCATCAATCTACTGGTCGGCATTCCAGCGGCTTACGCTTTCGCGCGCATCACCTATCGCCGCGCTTTACCGGTGCTGACCATCTATCTCGCCACGCGCATGTTGCCGCCGATCATGCTGGTCGTGCCGATGTTCCTGATCATGCGCAATCTGGGACTGATCGACACGCCCTTCGCGCTGGTGATGGCCTATTGCGTGTTCACACTGCCCTTCACCGTGTGGCTGCTCCAGGCCTATTTCAAGACGATCCCGGCCGAGCTGGAGGATTCCGCCTTCATCGACGGCGCCACGCGCTGGCAGATCGTGCGCCATGTGCTGCTGCCGCTGGCGGTCCCCGGCTGCACTTGTGCGGCCATCCTCGCCTTCATGGCGTCGTGGAGCGAATTCCTGTTCGCGGTCGTGTTCTCCAAAACCGCCGCGAGCAAAACGCTGCCGGTCGTGGCGGCGAGCTTCGTCGATACCGCCTCGATCCAGTTCGACTATGTGATGACCGCGGGCGTCATCACCGCCTTGCCGCCGTTCCTGTTGGCGCTGCTGTTCCAGCGCTGGATCGTCAACGGCCTGTCCGCCGGCGCGCTCAAAGGCTGATCGATGCTCGCGCTGCCGCGCTTGGGGTTGGGGATGGCGGCACCCGCCACGCTCGGGCCCGACACGCCGGACGACGCGGTCGTGGCTTTGGTGAAACGCGCCCACGCGCGCGGTATTGAATGGTTCGATACGTCCCCGCTCTATGGTTCGGGCCGATCCGAAGACCTGCTGGGCCGCGCGCTCGACGATGCGGCCGTTCGTATCTCAACGAAGGCCGGCTATCTGCTGACGGCTGCTTGGGGCACGAATCCGCCCGACGAAGGACGCCGACAGGATTTCGGCACAAGCGCGATCGACGCCAGCGTCGCCGCAAGTTTGAAGCGCCTGGGCCGCACGCGCATCGATCTCGTCCTGCTGCATGACCCGGACAAGCATCTCGATGCGGCGGTCGATCAAGCGTTCCCCGCCTTGCAGCGCCTGAAGGATCAAGGCGTCATCGGCGCCATCGGCGTGGGCGTCAATCGCGCGGAGACCGCTTTGGCACTGCTGGCGCGCATCCCCCTCGACGCCGTACTGATCGCCGGACGTTTGACGCTTTTAGATTGGAGCGCCGCGTTCGAGTTGCTGCCCGCTTGCCGCGCGAAGAACGTCGCGATTATCGCGGCGGGCGTGCTCAATTCCGGCATTCTCGGCGGCCATGCGAAGTTCCATTACGGGCCGCCGCCGCCCGAAACGCTGGCGCGGGCTGCACTACTCGCCGAAATCTGCGCCGATCACGGCACCAGCCTGAAAGCCGCCGCGTTCCACTACCCCGCGCGTCACGCGGGCGTATCGATGACGTTGATTGGCGCGCGCACGGCCGCCGAACTCGACGAAACGCTCGATCTTCTCGAAACGCGCTTGCCCGAGGGGGTGTGGCGCGATCTTGAAAATGCGGGCGTGGGTCGATGATCGTCGATACCCATTGCCATAGCTGGCGATGCGGCGACGGATTCCCCGTGCGCATCCGCACGCGCGTCGCTGCCCTTAACGCCGACTTTCCCTTCCCGCCCGCCGGCTTCGCACAGGCGGGCGTCGATAAGGCTGTGCTGGTCAGCGCCGCGCAATCGCCCGACGAGACCGAGGCATTGTTCGCGCTGGCGGATGCGAACCCCATTACGGTCCTGGCGGTGATCGGCTTCCTCGATCCGTTCGCATCGGATTTCGCGACGCGCTTGGCCGCATGGCGGCGACGCCCGGTCTTCAGGGGTCTGCGCCTGCCGCTGGTCGTATTCGATGATCCCGCCTGGATCGAAACGCGGCCGGCGCTGAAGGCGCTGGACGCACTGAACGATGCCGGATTGATCGCCGAGATTTTGGCCGAGCCCCAGCATCTCGATGCAGTCCACCGCGTACTGACCGCACGGCCGAATCTCGCCGCGATCATCGATCACGTCGCCAATCCGCCGGCGAGGCGCGGGCCCGAGTTCGACGCCTGGCGCGAGAAGATCGCGCTGATCGCACGTGACACGGGCGCGATCTGCAAATTCGGCGATCTGCGCAACGGCGATGCCGCACCTCCCGCCGACGATGTGGCGGTCGAGATCGTCGGTCATGTCGCGCGGCGTTTTGGGAATAGGCGACTGATCGCCGGATCGAACTGGCCGGTCGCCGGCGTGGACGGCGATCCCTATGGCGCCGCCTTCCTGCGTTTGCGGTCCTTCGCCCGTGCGACGGGTCTCGACGAACCTGCCTTGTTCGCCGACAACGCTTTGCGATTTTTCGGGAGGACGACATGAAAGCCATCCGCATCGAAGCCAAGGACCAGGTGCGCCTGGTCGATATTCCCCGACCCGAACCGCGCGACGGCGACGTGCTGCTGAAGGTCCGGCATGTCGGCCTGTGCGGCAGCGATCTCGCCAATTATCGCGGCCTCAATCCGCTGGCGAGCTATCCGCGTATTCCCGGCCACGAAATCGGCGGGGAGATCGCCGCCATCGGCACGAACGTGCCCAGCGCCTACACCTGCGGCAAGCGCGCGATCGTCGTGCCCTATACTAGCTGCGGCAAATGCAGCTCGTGCCGCCAGGGCCGCGTTAACGCGTGCCGCGACAACCGCACGCTCGGCGTTCAACAGGAAGGCGGCCTCGCCGACTATATCGTCCTTCCGCACGCAAAGCTGATCCTGAACGACACGCTCCCGGCGGCGCATCTCGCTCTCGTCGAGCCTCTTTCGGTCGGCTTTCATGCGGCGCGGCGCGGCCGCGTGACGGAAAAAGATATCGTCGTCGTGCTGGGGACCGGCATGATCGGGCTTGGCGTCGTCGCGGGCGCGGCCGCACGCGGCGCCACAGTCATCGCGGTCGACGTGACGGCGGAGAAAGCCGAAGCCGCCCTCGCCCTCGGCGCTGCGCACGCCATCGCCAGCGCCAATGTGACGCAAGCCGTCGCCGATCTGACCGGCGGCCATGGGGCCGACGTGGTGATCGAAGCGGTCGGTACGCCGGAGACGTTCACCCAGACGATCGAGCTCGTTTGTTTCAGCGGGCGCGTCGTCTATGTCGGTTACGCGAAGGAGCCGGTCGCCTACAAGACGCAGATTTTTAATCTGAAGGAGCTCGATATCCTCGGCTCGCGCAACGCGCTACCCGAGGATTTTGCCGCGACGATTCCTTATCTCGAAAAACTTGGCGTCAAGGCCGACAAGCTTATCACCAAACGTTTCTCGATCGACAACGCGGCTGAGGCATTTCCTTATTGGTTGGAGCATCGCGACGCGACGACGAAGATTCTTATCGAGTGCTAAGGGTGTCAACTCACGCGCGTGACTTCTTCGTATCGACAGTAAAACGCCGAAGCCCGCCGCTGGTTTCCCAGGGCGGGCTTCTTCGTTTTCGCGTGGAGGTCAGAGTGGCAGGGTTCGAATCCTGAGCGGCATTGCCGCGAACCCAGTCCCCCAGAACATATACAAACGCTCTATTTCAATGTCGTTTTCCGTATTATCGAGGTGGCTTAAGGCCTCCTGCGGAAAATGAGAACGACTTTTTGTCTTGACCGATCAGCTTTCAGGCACTGGTCTTGTATACGCACAACACAAACGACTAGGCACGCAGTCAGTCTACAGGAGTCATATTCGTGCGAAGTGATAGCCTTCGATTTAACGACGACCCGCTGCCTAAGAGCCGTCAAGCAACGTTGATACTCCGAAGGTTCCGTCGCCCGAGCCCATAGAACCCAAAGAGAGATTCGAGGGCGACGGAAAATCCAGTCACTACTAAGGAATCAATCCTTCGTCCCCGTCTTACGCGCGGGCATCGGCGCGCCGAAAGCGCCATTCGCCGCAAGTGTCGCGATCTCGTCGTTCCTGTAACCGAAATCGGCGAGCACTTCGTCGCGATGCTCGTCGAGAAGCGGCGGTGCCCGATAGACCTCGGTGGGCGTGCCCTCTAATCGGAACGGGCTCGCCACCGCCTTCACAGTTTCGCCGCCGAACTCGAACGATGCCACGCCGCCAGCCGCTTGAAGCTGTTCGTGCTCGGCCGCTTCGCCGATATTGTTGAGCTTGGCGACGTTGACCTTGACGGCACCCAAGCGCGCGACGATCTCGTGGCTCGGCAACCGCCGCGTAACCGAGGAGATCGCCTCGATCACTTCAGCGCGGCGCGTCTGGCGATCGCGCACGGTTTTATATTCCGGTCGGTCGAGCAGGCTCGCATCGAGGGCGCGTGCGCAGCGATCCCACATCGCGTCGCTGGGCGCGATGATCACGACATTGCCGTCGGCAGTCGGGAAAACCTGATTGGGCACGCTCAGATGATTCGCCGTGCCCATCGCCTTGCGCACGACGCCGTCGATCCAATATTCGGAATAGAAATAGTTCACCAGATGCGCGGAGCTGAGCAACAGCGACGCTTCGACGCGCTGGCCCTTGCCGGTACGTTCGCGGCTGAGCAGCGCCGCAAGCACCGCGCTGACCATGGCGAGCGAACCATGGAGATCGATGATGGCGCTGCCCACGCGCACCGGTGGACGGTCGGGCTCGCCCGTCAGACTCATCAACCCGCTATGCGCCTGCAAGGCGAGATCGTTGGCGCCGAAATCGCGCAACGGACCGCTGGGCCCGTAGGCGAAGAACTCGCCATAGACGAGGCGGGGATTACGCGCACTCATCGCCGGATAATCCATGCGCCATTTCGTCATGGCACCAGGACGGAAATTATGGAGCAGTACATCCGATTTTTCGATCAGACGGCACGCTACTTCGCGGCCTGCCGGCGTTTGCAGATCCAGCGCGATGCTGCGCTTGTTGCGGTTGAGCGCCAGGAACGAAGCGCTCACGCCCAAACGCGGATCGGTGCCTTCGGTCAAACCCAGATGGCGGGCTTCGTCGCCGCCGACCGGCGTTTCGATCTTGATTACGTCGGCGCCGAGATCCCCGAAGATCTGCGCCGCCGCGGGACCTGCGAAGACCCGCGAGAAATCCAGAACCTTGATGCCCTCGAGTGCGCCGACCACGTCATTCACCCCGATATTGTCGCTTCACGCCGCCGGCGCGTAGACGAGCGCCTCGCCGACAGTCAGTTTCTTGCCGGTATTGTCTTCGCACCAAACGTCGAACTGATAGGCCGTCTCGCCCGCCTCGTTGCGCGCCTTGGCCGTGACTTTGGCGACGCAGATGACGATCTGATCCTCATAGATCGGCGCGATGTATTTCGTGCGCAGGCGCCCCTTGCGGGCGAGCGCGCGGCCGAACACGTCAAACAGCAGCCCTTGGATCCAATTCGTCGACACCATGCCGTCGGCGATGATGCCGGGCAGGCCCTGCTTCTTCGCATAGGCGTCGTCGTCATGGATCGTCGGCGGCTGGGTATGAATGCGGCCGTCGTCGATCGCGACGGTCGGCTGCGCGTCGACGTAGCGGCGCATGCGCTCGCGCGTCATTGGCCGCGGAGCCGAGCGCAATTCGGCGCCGATCTTGAGATCGACGATGGAAGCGCCGCTCATCACTTCTTCTCCGATTTCTGCGCGTAGGCCAGGATTGAGGTGTCGCGATAGACGATCAGCAGCGCGTCGTCCGAGGCGCGCCGCAATTCCATCTCCATCACCACGTATTCGCGCCCGCGCCGTTCGTAGCGTTCGGTCACCGCACCCGACACGCGAAGCTTATCGCCCACACGCACTTCGCCGTGAACCGTTGCGTCGTACTCGTAATGGATGCGCGCGCTCGGCCCCGTGCCTTTCGGGCAGCCATGCCGATAGAGCCGCAGCTTGTCGAGATGGATCAGCGTCGGCGGCGCCAGCGGATCGTCGATGCCTTGCAGGAAATCGTGATGCAACTCGTTGGCGTGGGAGTATTCGCGCACGACGAATGCACTCATCGTGTACTCGACCGGACCAATCCGATCGCCGACTTCCAAGTCGCAGACATAACCGCCGATCGCCAAAACGCATCCCCTCCCGTTCGTGTTGCCTCAATCGCGAGATAACAAGCCGAGGCCTTCGGGATAAGCCGTAACCGGCGATTAGGAACTTTTCACCGCCCGCAAACGATCGGTAAGCGGCTCGAGTTCCACATCTTTTCTGAACGCTCTTGCGCGCGCTGCGGCGCGGGACGCACGTGATTCAGTCTTTCAATCCCTTGCCGCTTTGCCCCCGCATCGCTAGCCTTCGTTGCAACAGAGGAAAAGATCAGGAGGAAGCGATGGAATGGCTGCGCGCCGCCGAATTGTTCGTCAACGTCGTCCAATTGGGCAGTCTTTCGGCCGCCGCACGGCGTTGCGGCGTGTCGCCAGCGACCGTGTCGCGCATCATCCATTCGCTGGAGGAGGATGTCGGCGGAAGACTGTTGAACCGAACCAGCCGAAAGCTCAACCTCACCGAGGCGGGCGAGTTCTATTACAGCCGGATCGATCAAATCCTGCACCAAATCCAGGAAGCCAACGACAGCGTAGCGCGACTGCAGGCCAACCCACGCGGCACGCTGCGCGTCCATTCGCGCATGTTGGTCGGCAATCAATATATCGCCCCGGCCCTGCCCGAGTTCATGCGCCGCTATCCGGAAATTAGCGTCGACCTGACGCTATCGAACTACGCGATCGATCTGATCGCGCAGAACGTCGATGTTGATATCCGCATCGGCAAGCTGGAGGACTCGTCGCTGGTCGCGCGCAAACTCGCTAGCGCGCATCGCATCGTGTGTGCGGCGCCTTCGTATATGAAGAACTGCCCGCCCCTCGAAAAACCGATCGACCTTGCGAATCACAATTGTCTGACCTACCGGATCAATCTCGGCCGGCCGGTGTGGCGCTTCATCGACAAGGCGGGCAAGCTGCTCGAAGTGCCCGTCGCGGGCACGCTGCAATCCGATAACGGCCCGGCGCTGCTCAGCGCCACGCTGGCGGGTGTGGGCGTTTCGGTCATGCCCGATTGGGCGGTCAAGGACGATATCGCCGCCGGGCGACTGATCAGCGTCTTGCCAGGCTATCAAGCGAGCCATATCGAGTTCGACAACGGAATCTACGCCGTGTTCCAGCACGCGACGCAGATCCCCAGCAAAGTGCGCGTCTTCGTCGACTACATCGCCGCCCATTTCAAGGAACGGCTGGGCGAGCCGGCGCGACGCGCCGAACCGGTTATGGAACTGGCGGCGGCGGGATGATCTTATCGATCTCGGCGAGCTCGGCCGGCGAGAGTGACCAACCGGCCGCGACAGCGTTGGCGTCGACTTGCTCGGGTTTCGTCGCCCCGGCGATGACGCTGCCGACGACCGGCTGGGCCAGAAGCCAGGCGAAGGCGAGATCGAGAAGCGTTTTTCCGCGCGACTTGCAGAAGGTTTCGAGCTTCTCGATCGCGTCCCAGTTGGCGCCAGTCATATAGCGCTCGGCGAGTTTGGGCGTGCTGGAAAGCCGTGCCCCTTCCGGCATCGGGCCTTTGCGCGAATACTTGCCCGACAGCAAACCGCCGGCGAGCGGATAGAAGGGCAGCAAGCCGACGCCTTTGCTTTGCGCCGCCGGGATGAGCTCGCTTTCCGCGCGGCGATCGAGCAGGCTGTATTCCGCTTGCACCGAAATGAACTCCGAAACGCCGGCGTTCTTGGCCGTCCAAGCCGCGTCGACCAACCGCCAGCCGGTCGTGTTCGACCAGCCGACGTAACGAACCTTGCCTTGGCGGACGAGATCCTCCAGCGCGCGGAGCGTCTCTTCGATCGGCGTCAGCTTGTCGGTGACGTGGAATTGGTAGAGATCGATCCAATCGGTCTTGAGGCGGCGTAAACTCGCTTCGACCGCCGACATCACGTAGCGACGCGACCCGCCTTTCAGCACGCCGACATCGTCCATCGGCCAGCCGAACTTCGTGGCCAGCACGATCGCGTTGCGGCGCGTACCCAGCACTTCGCCCATCAGCGTTTCCGAACCTCCGCGATTGCCGTAACCATCGGCCGTATCGAACAAGGTGATGCCGCGTTCGATCGCGCGATCGATCACCGCGCGCGTCGCATCGAGACCGATCCGGCCGCCGAAATTGTTGCAGCCCAAACCGACGGCAGAAACGCGCAGGCCCGAAGCTCCGAGATTGCGTAGATTCATGTCAATGCGATCCTCAGGCGGGTTCGGTGGCGGCGATGGAAGGGCGCTGCAGCAAGCGCTGGCGCAATGCCGAAAGGCCTGGATGTGAATTCGCGAGACCTTCGAATTCCGGCAAGCGACGCGGCACGTAGCCAAGCACGCAAGCGATCGCGATCGTGCCAAGATCGAAGTTGTTGTCGAGACCGGCGGCCTCGACTTCCAACGCTGCCATCATGCGCTTCACCTTGTCGAGATTCCACGCGATGAAATCTGGCGATTGCTGAGCCGCAGGGCGCAAACGCTCGTTGCGCACCAGAATCGACGCTTCGATGATCCCGTCGCAATCGGCGACGCGGGTCAGGGCTTTCCAGCGCGCGAGACCGCTGCGCGGCAATAGCTTGGCGCCGCCGAATTCCGCATCGAGATACTCGGCGATGACCGGGCTGTCCTTGATCGCCGTCCCGTCGTCGAGCACCAAAATGGGGATTTTTCCC
>PVXE01000032.1 GCA_014444615.1 Tagaea sp. CACIAM 22H2
CATCAAGATCGAGATGCACTTCCTGCCGGACGTGTACGTGACGTGCGACGCTTGCCACGGCAAGCGCTACAACCGCGAAACGCTGGAGATCAAGTATCGCGACAAGTCCATCGCCGACGTACTGGAGATGACGGTCGAAGAAGCCGCCGGTTTCTTCGCGGCCGTCCCGGCGATCCGCGAAAAGATGGATACACTGGTCAAAGTCGGCCTTGGCTATATCCATGTCGGCCAGCAGGCGACGACCCTGTCGGGCGGCGAAGCCCAGCGCGTCAAACTCGCCAAGGAACTCTCGCGCCGCTCGACCGGCAAGACGCTCTATATCCTCGACGAGCCGACGACGGGTTTGCATTTCGAAGACGTTCGCAAACTCCTCGAAGTGCTCCACGCCCTTGTGGATCAGGGCAACACGATCGTGGTCATCGAACACAATCTGGAGGTCGTGAAGACCGCCGATTGGGTGATCGATCTGGGCCCCGAGGGCGGCGGCAAAGGCGGGCGTATCGTCGCCGCCGGCACGCCGGAAGAAGTCGCCAAGACGAAGGAATCCTTCACCGGCAAATACCTCGCGCCCTATTTGGCGCGCGGCGGCCTCGCCAAGAAGCGCGCTTAACGCTGAACCGGCGGGCCCTCGGGCCGGTTATAGGGATCTTCGGGGTCGATCGGCTCGCCGGGCAGCGGCGGCGACGGCTTCCAATTGCGCACGCGCTGCATCGCCGCCTGGACATCGACATCGATCATGTTGCGGTTCAACTGATCGCGCAGCGCTTGGGCTTCCGTGCGGATCGCCGGGCCGCCGCGCTGGATCGCCATCGTCAGCTGGAAATAGGCGTTGATGCGGTAATCAACGCCTTGATCGCGACCGAAGCCGATCTGCGCCAAGCGGAACATCGCCCCCGGATGGCCGCGCGCGGCGGCGAGCCCGTACCATTCCTTGGCAAGATCGCGATCCTCCGGCGTGCCGTCGCCGCGATAGGTGCGCTCGCCCACAAGGAAACGCGCCTCGGTATTGCCCAGATCCGCGGCGCGCTTGTACCAGACGAAGGCTTTCTCGCGATCGGCGACGACGCCGCGCCCGTCGTCGAGCAAACCGGCAAGATCGAGGATCGCGGGCGTGTAGTTGAGTTCGGCCGCGCGCTGCAAATGATCGAGCGCGCGATCGGCCGAGAGTTCCACGCCGCGCCCGGCGGCGTAGGATTTGGCGAGGCGATAATGCGCGGGCGCCCAATCGCGCTGCGCGGCCATGCGATACCAGCGCGCCGCCTCGCGCGGGTCGAGATCGATGCCCCCGCCCCCGGTATCCGAAATGCTGCCGATGATGAATTGCGCTTCCGGATTGCCGCGCTGCGCGTATGGCAGCAGCAAAAGATAGGCCGGGCCGATATTGCCCTTGGCGAACTCCGCCTTGCCTTGCAGGAAATCATCGGCGACGCGCGGCGGCGGGGCCGGCGGCGGCAAACGCTCGGGCACCGGGCCCGGCGTCTGCGCCAAAGCCGGCAAGGCCAGCAGCACGAGGCAAAGGGCGAGACGCCGAATCATTATTCCTTCGCCGCGATCGCTTCGATCTCGATCATGAAATCGGGGCTCGCCAGCGCCGAGACGATCATCAGCGTCGAGGCCGGCGGGCGGATATCGCCCAAGGCTTTGTCGCGCGCGGCGCGGCTGGGCAGGATGTAGCTTTTGTCGGTCAACAGGATCGTGATCTTGATGAGGTCCGCGAACCCCATGCCCGCATCGGCCAGAATGGCGCCGATATTCGCCCACACGGCCGCGGCCTGCGCTTCGATCGTCTTGGGGATCGAGCCGTCGGGCAAATTTCCGACCTGCCCCGAGAGATAAAGCGTCCGCGCACCGGGTTTCACCTCGATCGCGTGTTGATAGCGGCCCGTGGGCTTCGCGATGGTCGCGGGATTGTAGGTTTTCGGCATGCGTTGAACCTGACTCCGTCTGGGGCTATGAGAATAGCAGATGACGCAAAAACCCGTACATGTGGTGGGCGGCGGCTTGGCCGGGTCCGAAGCCGCCTGGGCGCTGGCCAAGGCCGGCGTGCCCGTAATTCTGCACGAAATGCGGCCCATTCGCGGTACCGAGGCGCATCAGACGCCCAAATTGGCCGAGCTGGTCTGCTCCAATTCCTTCCGCTCGGACGAATGGGAGGCCAACGCCGTCGGCCTTTTGCACCGCGAATTGCGCCTCGCGGGCTCGCTGGTGCTGAAAGCGGCCGACGCGCACCGCGTCCCGGCCGGGGCAGCGCTTGCCGTCGACCGCGAAGGCTTCTCTCAAGCCGTGACCGACGCGATCGAAGCCGAACCCTTGATCGAGATCAGGCGCGAGGAAGTCGGCGGCCTGCCGCCCGAGGATTGGGGCAGCACCATCGTCGCGACCGGGCCGCTGACCTCGCCCGCTTTGGCGCAGGCGATCCGCGAAGCGACCGGCGAAGACTCGCTCGCCTTTTTCGACGCGATTGCACCCATCGTCCATAAGGACAGTATCGACTTTTCCAAAGCGTGGTTCCAGTCGCGCTGGGACAAGGGCGACGGCAAGGACTACGTCAATTGCGCGATGGACAAGGAACAATACGAGGCGTTCATCGCCGCCTTGCTCGCGGGCGAGAAGACCGAGTTCAAGGATTGGGAAAAAGACACGCCCTATTTCGAGGGCTGCTTGCCCATCGAAGTGATGGCCGAGCGCGGGATCGAAACCTTGCGCTTCGGGCCGATGAAACCCGTCGGCTTGCGCGACCCGGCGACCGAGCGGCGCCCCTATGCGGTCGTGCAGCTGCGCCAGGACAACGCGCTGGGCACGTTGTTCAACATGGTCGGCTTCCAGACGAAGCTTAAATACGGCGAGCAAGCGCGGGTGTTCCGGATGATTCCGGCCCTGGCGAACGCGGAATTCGCCCGGCTCGGCGGCATTCACCGCAACACCTTCATCAATTCGCCGCGCGTGCTCGATCCCGGCTTGCGTTTGAAGGCGCGGCCCAACTTGCGCTTTGCGGGCCAAGTCACCGGCGTCGAAGGCTATGTCGAGAGTGCAGCGATCGGCCTGCTTGCCGGGCGTTTTGCGGCCGCCGATGCCTTGGGCCAGCCCTTTGTTCCGCCGCCGCCGACCACAGCGTTCGGCGCGTTGCTGGCGCATATCACCGGCGGGGGCGACGCCAAGACCTTTCAGCCGATGAATTGCAATTTCGGCCTGTTCCCGCCGCTCGAGAATGTACCCACGAAGGGCAAGAAACATTTCGACCGCAAGAAGGCCTATGCGCATCGCGCGGCCGAAGCGCTCGACGCTTGGCTCGGCCGCTCAGAAGCGGCGCAGTGAATTCGCGAGCCACAGCCGCCAAATATCGGCGGGCGAAGGCCGGCGCAGCGCCGGATCGAACGGATCGTAATTCGCTTTTGCCAGGCGCTTGAGCGCCAAGGACGCGACCTTGCCCGGCAAGGCGGCGGCGAAAATGCCGCGCGGCGGCTTGGCGACGCGGGCTTCGGTCAGCATTGCGCGCGCTTGCGCGGCTACAGGTTCGATCACTTGGCGCAAGGCGGGCCCCGCCTTGTTCTCGTGCAACATATCGGTGGTGATTTTGGCGGCGTCGAGCAGATCGGCGGGCAACGGCGTGCGGCGCTGCCGCGCGAAAAACGGCAAGGCGCGCAAAATCCCGGCGAGCGCATACGCCGTGCCGATCGGCTCGGCCGAAACGTGATCCAGCCCATAGGCGGCGCGCGAAATCGAGCCGCCCACGCCACGCGCGTAATCGGTCATCTCCGCCAGCGACGCATAAGGCGCATCGTCGAGATCGCGTTCGCGCGCGTCGATGGCGGCGCGCAAAGGGGCGAATTCCGGCCGGGCGGCGGCGAGTGCGAGAACGACCGGGTGCTTGCGGAGTTTCGTCCCCGCCTCGATCTCGTCGAGCGCCTCGCGCCACCATTGCAGCCGGATCTGGCCCAGCATGGGCTCCGACACCGTCTCGCGCACCCGGGCGATTTCCGCGTTGAAGGCGTAGACCGCGATCAGCCGGGCGCGCAATTCCCCGCGCGCGAACAGGGTCGTGCGCCAGCGATCCGGGTCGGATTTGCGCAAATCGCGGTCGGCCTGTGCGAGGGCGTCTTCGGACATGGGGTGCTATATAGACGGTGTAACGGCCGGAATCGACACGTGACAAGAACCCGCCAAACCGAGAATTTCCCCGTCGGCTCCTGGCTGATAGCGCCTGCCCATCGCCCGGCGGTACACGCGTTCTATGCCTTTGCCCGTGCGGCGGACGATATCGCCGACGATCCGAACCGGGAATCCGCCGACAAACTGGTGCTGCTGGATGCTTTCGATGCGGCGCTGCTCGGCGGCGACGGCCCGGTGGAAGCGGCCGCCCTTCGCGAGATCCTCGACGCGCGCGGCCTGACCATCGATCATCCTCGCCATTTGTTGCAGGCCTTCAAGGCCGACGCTTCGGGCCGCAATTGCCGGACGTGGTCCGACCTTCTCGCCTATTGCCGCTATTCGGCTGCCCCGGTCGGGCGTTTCCTGCTCGACCTGCACGGCGAGAACCGCGAGACGTGGCTGGCGTCGGACGCGCTGTGCGCCGCCCTTCAGATCGAAAACCATCTTCAAGACGCCGCCGAGGATTGGTTCAATCTGCGCCGGCTCTATGTGCCCGGCGAAATGCTGGCGCGCGCCGATTTGACCGAACGCGATTTGCTCGCGGCCCAGATCTCGCCCGCGTTACGCGACGTCTACGACAAGTTGCTCGATCGCGTGGACGGGCTGAACGCCCAAGCCGCCGCCCTGCCCGGCACCATCAAGGACCGGCGCTTGCGGATGGAAGCGGCGGCGATCGTCGCGATCTCGCACAAGCTCGCGGATCGCCTGCGCCGTCAGGACCCGCTCGCCAAGCGCGTCGCCTTGTCGAAATTCGACAAGGTCGGCGCGGCGCTTTCCGGCCTTTGGGCCGGCCTCGCGCGATGACCAAAGCCCGCGGTTCGAGCTTCTACTGGGGCATGCGTCTGCTGCCCGAGCCCAAGCGTGGCGCCATGTTCGCGCTCTACGATCTCGCCCGCGCGATCGACGACGCGGCGGACAACGACGCGCCGACCGACGCCAAGCGCCAGGCGATCGCCGGATGGCGCGCCGAGATCGATGCGCTTTATCGCGGCAAGCCCACCCGCGCCGAAACGGTCGCGATCTTGCCCTACGTGACGCGTTTCGATCTGCCGCGCGCGGAGTTCGAGGCGTTGATCGACGGCCAAGAAATGGATCTCGACGGCGGCACATACGACGAAGCGCGGCTCGTGCTGTATTGCCGCCGGGTGGCGGGCACGATCGGCATGCTGACCCTTGCGATCTTGGGCGTGCGCGCCGACGAATACGCGACGACGCTGGGCGAAGCGTTCCAGCGCATCAATATCCTGCGCGATATCGACGAGGATCGCGCGCGCGGGCGCAACTACGTGCCGGCGGATACCGACCTCGCCGCTTCGGCGCAAACGAAACTTGCCGCAGCCGAGCGTTTGCGCGAAGGCCTCGACGCGCGCGCCTTGCGTCCGGCCTTGGTGATGACCGAGCTTTATCGCGCCTTGCTGGCTGCCCTGCTGCGCGGCGAACGGCGCATTGGCGGTTTCGCCAAATTGCGCGCCGTCGCGATCGGTTTGTGGAAAAGCCGATGATCGGGGTCGACGTCCATGTGATCGGTGCGGGGTTGGCCGGTTTGTCGGCCGCCCTCGACCTTGCCGACGCCGGGGCGCGCGTCGCTTTGCACGAAGCCGCCCCGCAAGCCGGCGGGCGCTGCCGATCCTTCGCCGATCAGTTGCTTGAACGCGAGATCGACAATGGCGGCCATGTGCTGCTGGGCGGCAACAAGGCCGTGTTCGACTATCTCGACCGCATCGGCTCGCGCGCCGAGATGGAAGCGATCGCGCCCGCCGCCTTCCCGTTCATGGATTTGGCGACCGGCGAGACTTGGTCGATCCGCCCCAATGCCGGGCCCATCCCGTGGTGGATTATGGCACCGTCGCGCCGCGTGCCCGGTACGCGGCCCGCCGATTACGCCGAAGCGCTCAACCTTTATTTCGCGGCCGAGACCGACACGGTCGCGCGACGTCTCGATCCTGAAGGTCCGCTGTTCCAGGCGCTGTGGGAGCCGCTTTGCGTCGCGGCCTTGAATACGAACCCGCGCGAGGCGGCGGCGAAGCCCCTCGCCCGCGTATTGGCCGAAAGCTTCGGCAAGGGCGAGGCCGCGTGCCGCCCTTATTTGCCCTGCAACGGTTTGACGCCCGCCTTGATCGATCCGGCCTTGATGGCGTTGGCGCGGCGGGGCGTCACGCGCCGCTTCGGCGTGCCGCTCGAAGCTTTGTCGGTGCAGGCCGGGCGCGTCACCGGATTGCGTTTCGCCGACGGCGACGTTTCGGTCGGCGATGCCTGTGTCGTGTTGGCGTTGCCGCCTTATGCCGTCGCGCGGTTGCTGCCTGATTTGACGCTGCCGCAAGAAATGTCGCCGATCGTCAACGTCCATTTCAAATTGGACGCGGCCGTCACTTTGCCCGGCGGCACGCGCTTGCTGGGCCTTGTCGGCGGCACCGCGCAATGGCTGATCGCGCGCGGCGACGTGGTTTCGGTCACCGTCAGCGCGGCCGACGGGCTGGTCGAACGGCCCAACGAGGCGATCGCAGCGATGATCTGGCGCGAGATCGCCAAGGCTTTGGGCAAGCCGCCCTTCCCCGTGCCGCCATACCGCACGGTCAAGGAGCGCCGCGCCACGTTGCGCCTGACGCCAAAGGCGGAAACTCTGCGGCCGGGTCCATTGACCGCAACCCAAAATTTGTTTTTAGCGGGGGACTGGACCCAAACCGGTCTGCCGCCGACAATGGAGTCCGCGATTCGGTCGGGCCGAGCCGTTTCGCGCGCCATCCTGCAAGGACACGCTCGGCCCGCGACAATCCCCCGCGAGGCGCCGCATGACGGTGCCCGCCCAACGTAACGGAGTCTCAAAATGGTCGATCTTCTGGCGAAGCTCGGGCTGGACAAGCTCGAACGGGCCATCATCTACGGCGTCGGCATCGCGGTGGTGCTCGCACTGCTGACCGGCTCGGTCTATTTCCAGCACCAATGGTTCGCGTTCTTCGTGCGCTGGCTGCACGTGCTTTGCGGCGTGATGTGGATCGGCCTGCTCTGGTACTTCAACTTCGTCCAGATCCCGTCGATGCCGAAAATTCCCGACGATCAGAAGCCGGCCGTCTCCAAGGTCATCGCGCCGGCGGCCTTGTTCTGGTTCCGCTGGGCGGCTTTGGCCACGGTCGTCACGGGGCTGCTGCTCGCGTCGATGAACATGTACCTCGTCGATGCTTTGACGCTGCAGGCGGGCCCGTCGCGCCTGATCGGCATCGGCATGTGGCTGGGCCTGATCATGGCCTATAACGTGTGGATGATCATTTGGCCGAACCAGAAGATCGCGCTGGGCATGGTCGAGGCCGATGCCGACGCCAAGAAAAAGGCGGCGCGCACGGCGATGATCACGTCG
This sequence comes from Tagaea sp. CACIAM 22H2, assembly GCA_014444615.1. GTDB lineage: Bacteria > Pseudomonadota > Alphaproteobacteria > CACIAM-22H2 > CACIAM-22H2 > Tagaea. The sequence continues at coordinate 7,502 of PVXE01000032.1, forward strand.
CGCTTCAATACGATGTTCTCGATCCCCATGCTGTACTTCATGGTGGCCGCGCAGAACGTCTCGGCCAACTGAACGCAAGTTCGGATCTAAATGGAACGGGGCCCTTCGGGGCCCCGTTTTTTTTGCGCGCGTTTCAGACGGGAACCAGGCAGGCGGCGACCCGCCGCTCCTCGGCCAGCAGCAGATTGTAGGTGCGGCACGCCGCACCGGTGTCCATCAAATCGGCGACGATCCCTGCGTCGCGCAACGCCTGACGCACATCCGGCCGCACGAACAACGCGCGCTTGCCCATACCGAGCAACAAGATGTTCGGCCGATCATCGAGATCGAGCAGCGGTTTGAAATCGCCGAGAGTCAGCGCGGCGATATCCGCGAAATCCCAATCGAGCACGCGATCGCCCAGCACGACGATGGGCCGGCGATAGACGGTCCCGCGGATCGAAATCCCGCCGCCGCCATAGCCGTCGACAAGCTTGCGCTCGGCACCCGGTTCGGGAAGCGGGGCCGCCAAGGCTTAGGCCTTCGCGGGCGTGGCAGCCTTGTCGGCGTCGCCTTCGGTCTTACCTGGCGGCGGACCGCGGCGCAGCTTGTCCTCGCCCAGGAACAGCAGGATGGGTGCCGCGATGAAGATCGACGAGGACGTCGCGAGGAAGATGCCGAACACCATCGCCCAGGCGAATTCCTCCAACGCTTCGCCGCCGAACAAGGCGAGCGGCAGCGTGGCGAGCAGCGAGGCGACCGAGGTGCCGATCGTGCGCGACAGCGTTTCGTTGATCGACAGATCGATCAGATCGCGCAGCGACATGGATTTGTATTTGCGCAGATTCTCGCGCACGCGGTCGTACACCACGACCTTGTCGTTGATCGAATACCCCATCACGGTCAACATCGCGGCGATGGCGACCAGATTGAATTGGAAGTCCGTCACCACGTAGAAGCCGATCATCTTCGTGGTATCGAGCAGCAGCGTGACGACCGCGCCGATGCCGAACTGCCATTCGAAACGGAACCAGATATAGATCAGCATCGCGACGAAGCTGAGCCCCATCGCGGTCATCCCGTTGACGAACAATTCCTGTGAGACGGAGGCGCCGACGGCTTCGACACGGCGCACCTGAAGCCCCGGAAAGGCTTCGGTCAAGGCGCCGCGCACGCGCTCGACCGCGCGCTGCTGGGCTGCCTCGTCGCCCGGCTGGCGTTCCAGGCGGATCAACACGTCGTTGGCCTGCCCGAACTGCTGCAAGCCGGCTTGGCCCACGTTCTGCTGCGACAGCACGGCGCGCAAGCGCGTGAAATCGGCGTCCTGCGGCGTGCGCACTTCCATGACGATGCCGCCCTTGAAGTCGATGCCGTAATTCATGCCGGGCCAGAAGAACAGCCCGACCGAAAGGATCGACAGCACCGCCGACACGATCAGGCCCAAAAAACGGCCCTTCATGAATTTGATGTCGGTCTTCTCCGGCACCAGGCGCAGCATGGGGAATAGCTTGATCATGTCGTTCCCTCGCCCCTTAGACCGGCAGGCGGTCGCGCTTACGCGCGCGCAGCCACATGACCATCATCAACCGCACGACGACGGTCGCCGAGAAGAACGAGGTGATGATGCCTAGCGTGATCGTGACCGCGAAGCCGCGCACCGCACCCGTGCCGAAAGCGAAAAGCAGCAGCATTTTGAGCAGCGTGGTCAGATTCGAGTCCACGATGGTCGAGAAGGCGCGCGCGTAGCCCGCCTCCATCGCCGCGTAGGGCGTCTTGCCCGCCTTCACTTCCTCGCGGATACGCTCGTTGATCAGAATATTCGCGTCGACCGACAGGCCCAGCGTGAGCAGAAGCCCCGCCATGCCCGGCAGCGTCAGCGTCGCTTGCAGCAGCGACAGGCACGCGACGGTCAGCGCCAAATTGACGACCAGACCGATGCAGGCGAGCCAGCCGAACAGGCCGTAGCTCCAGCCGATGAATATGAAAACCATCGCGCCGCCGGCCAGGATCGAAATAATTCCGGCCTTGATCGCGTCGGCGCCCAAATCGGGACCGACGGTGCGTTCTTCGACGATCGTCAAGGGTGCCGGCAACGCGCCCGCGCGCAGCAGTACCGAAAGGTCCTGCGCGTCGGCGGCGGTGAAACGGCCCGAGATCTGACCGCGGCCGCCCAGAATGGGCTCGCGGATCACGGGGGCCGAGATCACCTTGTCGTCGAGCACGATGGCGAAGGGCCGGCCCACGTTTTGGCGCGTCACGTCGCCGAAGCGGCGCGCGCCGATCGTGTCGAATTCGAAATTGACGATCCACTCGCCGGTCTGCGGATTGGTGCCGGCCGATGCGCGGGTGAGGCTAGCACCCTCCACTTCCACGCGCTGGCGCACCGCATACATCGCGGGCTGGCCGTTGGGCAGCGTGTCCTTATCGGCGCGCAGCAGCAGCGTGCCCGGCGGCGGGCGCTGGCCCGAATAGGGATCGAAATTCGGATCGAGCAGATGGAAGGTCATCCGCGCGGTCATGCCCAGCAGGCGCTTCACGCGATCGGGATCGTCCACGCCCGGCAGCTGCACCAGAATGCGGGCCGCCCCTTGGCGCGCGATCTGCGGCTCGTTCACGCCGGTTTCGTCGATGCGCCGGCGGACGATCTCGATCGATTGCTGGATCGCCTGGGTCGCCTTGTCGCGCAACGCGGTTTCGGTCAGCGTCAGCGTGATCGTGCCGTCGGGCTGGGTTTGGATGTCCAGATCGGGCGTGCCGCCGCCCAACGCCCCGCCGCCGACCATCACCACGATTTCGCGCAACAGGCGCGCGGCTTCGGGCGCCTGGCCCGCGTCACGCACCTGGAACACGACCGTATTCTCGCGCGCCGAGACGCCCGCGATCTGGATATTGGCCTGGCGCATGCGCGCGCGAACCTGATCCTGGATCGAGTTCAGGCGCTCGCGCACGACAGTCTGCATATCGACTTCGAGCAGCAGATACGACCCGCCGCGCAGGTCGAGGCCGAGATTCATCGCGGTGTAGGGAACGAAACTCGGCCACCAGCCGGGCTTGGCGAAGAAATTCGGCAACGACATAAGGACGCCGGCCGCGCAAATGGCGGCGATCGTCCACTTCTTCCAGGTCGAGAAGAACAGCATCGGCGGGTCGGTATTCTCAGCCCTTGACGGCCGAGACGTACTCGTCGTGACCCAGACGCGCGTAGAGCTTGCGCTTGACCGGGTCCTTCAGCGTCTCGATCGCTTCGGCCGCGGCAGCGTCACCGGCCTTCTTCTCGGCGGCGGCGTCGACCTCGGCCTGGCCCGCACCTTCCGGCACGCCCAGAAGGTCCCAATAGGTCGGGCCCGACGGCGCCTTCTTCTCTGCCTTTTCCGGCTTGTCGTCGGCGGCGACCGGCTCGGTCTTCGCGGTGATTTCGGCGATCATCGAACGGATGATGCGCACGCGCACGCCGTCGGCGATTTCCAGCACCGCTTCGCGGTCCGAGACGACGCGCTGGATGGTGCCGATCAGACCGCCCGTGGTGACCACGCGATCGCCGCGCTTCAGCGCTTCGACCATCGCCTTATGGTCCTTCACCTTCTTCTGCTGCGGACGGATGATCAGGAAGTAGAAAACGACGAAAATCAGGACCAGCGGCAAAAGCTGGATGATGAAGTCGCTGCCGCCGCCGCCCCCGGCGGCCTGCGCGTAAGCGGGGGAAATGAACATCGAAAACTCCGTCGTCTCGGGGAAAGGGATAAGGGGCGCGACTATAGCCGCCTCCCCCCGAAAAGCAACACCCCCTCCGGGCCGGATTTTCCTTTCGGATTGACCACTTGGCGGGCGGGGACTAGCGTTCGGCCCCAGCTTCGGGACGGAATCGCCGCACATGGACACACGCAATATCGAACAGCTTCTCGCGCGCATTGCCGATGCGCTGGACCGCATCGCGCCGGCCGCGCGGATTTCGGCGGAAATGGACGCCGCCGACGCCTTCGTTTGGCATGCCGACGGCGCGCGGCTCGAAGCCGTCGCCAAGGTCAACCGGGTCGATATCTCGCTGCTGAAGGGCGTCGAGCGTCAGCGCGACCAGCTTTACGACAACACCAAGCGCTTCGCCGACGGCCTGCCCGCCAACAACGTGCTGCTGTGGGGCGCGCGGGGCACGGGCAAATCGTCGCTGGTCAAGGCGGTGCACGCCCAGATCTGCGCCGAGCGCAAACGCGCCGTGGCGCTCGTCGAAATCCATCGCGAGGATATCCCGTCGCTACCCAAGCTGCTGTCCCATGTGCGCCAGACCGATCGGCGCATCGTGATCTTCTGCGACGACCTGTCGTTCGACGGACAGGACGCGGCCTACAAGTCGCTGAAGGCCGTGCTCGACGGCGGCATCGAAGGCCGTCCCGACAACGTCGTGTTCTACGCGACATCGAACCGCCGGCACTTGATGCCGCGCGACATGATCGAGAACGAGCGCTCGACCGCGATCAATCCCGCCGAGGCGGTCGAGGAGAAAGTCTCCCTCTCCGACCGGTTCGGCCTGTGGCTCGGTTTCCACAATGCCGATCAGGACACCTATTTCGCGATGATCGAAGGCTATGCCCAGCGCTACGGCTTCGGCGTGCCGGTCGAAGAGTTGCGCCGCCAAGCCAACGAATGGTCGGTGACGCGCGGCGCGCGTTCAGGCCGCGTTGCCTGGCAATTCGTCGTCGATCTCGCCGGGCGGCTTGGCAAGCGCGTCGACTAATCGGGCATTTTCTCGAAGCGTTTGAGCGCCGGATCGAGCGTGTCCCATGCGAGGCCGCGCACCGCATAGGTGACGAAAGCGGGCGCGAAGCGTTCGGGCGCGTCCAGACTGCCCGCCCGCACGGCGATCATCTCGGGCATCGCCGCGAAGGTCGTGTAGACCGGCGAACCGCAGACCGGGCAGAACCCGCTGGTCTTGATGTTGCCGCTGTCGGCTTTGTTGTCCCAGCGCGTGGCCTTGCCGGTAATCGTCGCCGCCGCGCGCGGGAAAGCCATATGCGAACCATGGCCCGTACCGCTTTCGCGCCGGCAATCGACGCATTGGCAATGCAACCCGGCCAACGGCTCGGCCGCGATCTCGTAACGCAGCGCGCCGCACGCGCAGCCGCCGGTATAGGGCTTGTTGGTCATCTTCTCAGCTCGCGTAGCGATAGCGCGGACGCCAGCCCGCAGCGCCTTCGGGCAGCAGATCGAACATCGGCCAGACGAAACAGAAATCGTCGCCGGGCGAAAATTCCTCCGCCGCCGCGCGGAAGATCCCCTGCTTCGTGCGCTTCAAGGTCGAGACACCCGGCAGCCAGCCCGCCTTCGGATCGCGGAACCCAAGCGCTTGCGCGAAATCGCTGCCCTTGTGGCTGAGCATCGGGAAGCGCCAGCCGCGCGACTTGGCGAATTCGGCCTGTTCCTCGGGCGCATCCGGGCTCGTCACGACGAAGGGGGCACGATTGGCGAGATGCTCGTAGACGCCGTTGAACCCATCCGCCCACAACGTGCAATAGGGGCAACCCTTGCCCATGTTGTGGACCAGGATCAGATCGTCCGCGTCGCCGAACAGATCGGACAAGCGCTTCTCGCCGTCGAGGCCAAACAGCACGTGATCGAGCACGGGCTCCAGCGGCCGCTTGCGGCGCGCTTCGGTCATCCGCGCGCGAATCTCGCGGATCTCGCGGCGATAAACGTCGAGCTCGTCGGCCGATTGCTTGCCGATGCCGCAGCAATCGCCTTTCGTATTCTCGGGGCTGACCATCGTTCTCTCCTCCCTCAAATCGCCGTGTCGTATTCGGTGCGCAGCTTGACCCAGGCCATGTCGAACGGCAGGCCCGCCTCGTCGCGGCCCTTGGGCACCAGATCGATCAAGCCGTAAGTCGGGTTGATCTGCTCGATGCCGCGCGCATAACAGGAATAAGTGTGGAAAATCGCGCCGTCGGGCAGCTTGGCGAAAACAGACACGCCGGGCAGATCGGTCATGTCTTTGGCGCCGGCCGGCTTGGGCACGAAATTATATTCGGCCGACACGTCGCCAACCTTGAACTCCACGCCGAAATCGCGCGCGAACCCGTCGGGCCCGCAGGAATACCAAGGGAACTGCCAGCCGAGCTTGTCCTTGAACGCGGCGAGCTTGGCATAGGGTGCACGCGAGATCGCGGCGAAGGCGATGTCGCGCGCGGCCAGATGCGGCGCTTGCCGGTCGAAACCATCGGCCCACATCGAGCAGCTTTTGCAGCCCCGCTCCCACTCCGGCGCGAACATGAAATGATAGACCAGCAATTGCGAATGCGGCCCGAACAGACCGGCAAGCGATTTGACGCCGCCCGCACCTTCGAAAGCGTAGTCCTTCTCCACCCGCACCCACGGCATCTCGCGGCGCAAAGCGGCGATGCGATCGCGCTCGCGAGTCAATTCCTTCTCGGCGTTCAACAGCGCCAAGCGGCGGCGGCGCCATTCGTCGCGCGACACGATTTCGGCGGACAACGTCATTTGCGTTTCCTCTTTTTCGGGGGAACGGGATCGGGCAGCGACGCGACCAAAGCTTCGAACTGGTGCTGCCAGTATTTGGCGTAGCGGTTCATCCAAAGGGCGGCGACCTGCACGGGCTCCGCCGTCAGGCTGCATCGCGCGATGCGCCCGTCGCGTTCCTGCGCGATCAGGCCCGCTTGGACCAGAACCTGAATATGACGGGATACCGCCTGCAACGACACGGGATGGGGTGCCGCCAATTCGCCGACCGTCGCGGGACCAAGCGCAAGGCGATCGAGCAGCGCGCGGCGCAACGGATCGCTGAGCGCGAAGAACACGCGATCGAGCGTGGCGTCTTGCGTAACGGGATCGGAAACGAGTTCGCGCAGAAAAGCGGGGCGGTTCATGCCGCCCTTACTATCAACCGATCAGTTGAATGTCAACGAGTTTGTTGAGTATCGATTTAACGATCGAAACGCACGGTCAGTTTCAGTTTCTCCGTATCGTCGAAGCCGCGCTCGCGTGCGAGATCGATCAGTGCGGCCGCGATCAGATCGCCGGGCACGCGCTGCGCATCCTTCTTTCGCATCGCGATGGTGAAGTTGGGGTTGTTCTTCTCGCCGCCCATGATGGTCACGCGCCCCTCCCCGCCATCGGTCGGCGTGAGCGTCAAGAACAGCGTGAGACCCGTCTTGGGATCGCGCAGGCGCTTTTCCTCGAATTCGCGGCCATAGCGGTCGCGCAAGCGGCGCGTATCCATGCCATCGGCGGTACGTACCGTCTCGCCGTTCGCGGGCGCCTGCGAGTTGAAGGACGTGATCAGTTCGCCCAGCCGCGTTTTCAAAGCGGCATTGAGCCCGGCGATCCCTTGCAGAATTACAGCCGGATCGGTCTTGTCCTTGGCGGCCGCAGGCGCATCCGGCTCCGCGGTCGTGCGCGTCGTCGATGGAATATTGGCAACGCCGCGAGCGGCGGCGATTGGATCGAGCATCGGAATTCTCCCGTCTCTGTGTGGGCGTTCTGCCCAGCAATTATTGTCGGGGAGATACAACTTTTCGTCAAGCCGCAATCCAGCTACGGAATCGGCTGGAAATTCTCCATCACTACCCGGCACTTCTCGCCAGCGGATTTCTCGCACGATTCCAAACCATTCTTGCGCGCCGTCTCCAAATCGACGGCAGCGCGCCATGTGTACAAACTGCCTTTCTGGGGCGCCATCATTAGGATTTTGTGGCCCGGCGCCGCGAGATGGCGATCCAAAATCCGTTTGTTGGACTCGCTCAACCCCGCACCGAACTTGGCGATGGGCGCCGGGTCCCAGCTTGGCAGACCGAACTTGCTCAAGAACGCGTCCATCTCGGGCAACCAGCGCTGGCGGCCATCGGACAGCGCCCACAGTTGATGCCCGTCGTTGCCGATGGCTTCAGACGCGCGCAACTCCGCCTTGCCGCCGCGCGCGGTGAATCCTTCATGCATCCGTGACACGACCCGCGGGCCGAAATACGTGTCATTGGCGGCGTAGAACCAGATCGACGGCGCGTTGCGCGCGTCGCCAAAGGCGCGCGCCGCCGCGATCAACGCAGGCTCGTCGCAATTCATATCGGTCGACGTGGATCCCGTCCCGCCCGACACGTTGACGATCGCGATCAAACCATCGGGGCGCTCGTCCGCCCAAGCCAGCATCGTGATCCCGCCGACCGAAACACCCAGCCCGACGATACGGGTGGGATCGGCGTCCGGCCGTTCGACGACGGCTTTGCGAACGCCTTCGACATCGGCGGCCTGGTCGCGCAGGCTGGGCAGGAAACTGCCAGAACCGCAGCCGCGCGGCCGGATGTGTTCGCTGGATTTGCCGAAACCCCGCCGAATGAAGCCCACGGCGAGATAACCGCGCAGCGCCATATCGACCGCCTGCCCACGCAGCCGCCCAGTGTTAACTTCGGCGTTCTCTTGCGCGTTGCGCGACACACCATGCGTTAGCAGTGCGATCGGCAGGCGTTGCCCGTCGAGATCCTTGCGCTTCACGATGATGGTATCGAGCTTGAACGCACGGCCGTGGATCGTGACCGGCAGCAGTGTTTCCTCGACGATCACGTCCTGCGCCTGGGCCTGGGCACAAAACAGCAGCGCCAAAACGATCGCAAAAATTCGCACGGCAATTCTCCAACCAAGGGTGGGAGAGCTTAACTCAGTTCGACGCGCTTTGGCTGCCGAGATATTCGGTCGGGTTGACCGCTCGCGTGCCCCGCCGCACTTCGAAATGGAGCTGCGGCGTGGCCACGCCACCGCTCGAGCCGACGCGACCGATCGTTTGGCCGCGACGCACATTGTCGCCGCGCTGGACGAGCAATTCGTCGGCATGGGCGTAGGCGGTGACGTAGCCGCCCTCGTGGCGCAAAAGCAGCAAATTGCCGAAGCCGCGCAATTCGTTGCCGGCATAGATCACCGTGCCCGCCTCTGCCGCCCGGAACGGCGTGCCGCGCGGGGCCGCGATGTTGACGCCGTCGTTCTGCAAACCGCCGGGCTTGGGCCCGTAATCGGACACGACGACGCCGCGCACCGGCCACAGGAACCGCCCGGCGCGCGCGGGGTCGGCCGGTTCGGGCGCGGTCAACGCCGATGGGACCGGCGGTGCGGGTTGCGCCGCTTGCGGGACCGGCGCTTGCGGCTGTGCGGGCGGCGGCAGAACCGCGACCGGCCCCGGCGGCTGTGCACTTGGCGCCGGCGGCGGGGGCGCTTGTTGGACGGGTGGCGGAAGTGCGGCTTGTTCGACCGGGCGCGGAGTCGGTGTTTGAATAGACGTTGGGGGGATCGGGGCGGCGGCGATCGCTGTTTGCGTCTGCTGCGCGCTGCCGGGAATCACCAAACGCTGGCCGATACGGATGATGTAGGGCGCTTCGATGCCGTTCGCACGCACGAGATCGGCAAGCGACACGCCGTAACGCTGCGCCACCTGCGAAGCGGTGTCGCCGCTGCGCACTTCGTGGACGCGCACGGCGGGAATGGTCAGCCGATCGCCGGGATTGAGAACATAGGGCGCTTGCAGGCGGTTCGCGTCGATGATTGCCCGCGTGGGCACGCCCGAACGGCGCGACAGCGTGAACACGGTGTCGCCAGCGGCGACAACATGTGTCGTGCCCGGTTGGAGCGTGCCCGCGACGGGCGCGGCGGCGCGTTGTTGCTGTTGTTGTTGCGGCTGGGCTTGGGGGCGTCCGCCCACGAAAATCGGCGCCGGCGGGCCGCCGCGTTCGCACGCGGCCAGCGCCAGCAGGGCCGCCAGGGCCGCGTATTTGAGGGCGGGCGGCCGCAACGGCCCCGCGCCTTCTAGTTCGGCAGGCCGGCCACCATCGGAACGAAGCGTACCGCGTCGAGTTCCTCGATGGTCGTCCGGCCGTCGAGCTTGCGCAAACGCACGAGTGCCTGGGTGCGCTTTTCGCGCCCCACGGGCAGGATCATCACGCCGCCTTCGGCGAGTTGATCGACCAGCGCTCCGGGAATATCCGAAGGCGCCGCCGTGACGATGATCCGTTCGAAGGGCGCTTGCTCATGCCAGCCCGCCCAGCCGTCCCCGAATTTGGTGACGACGTTGTGGACGCGCAAAGCTTTGAACCGCTCTTCGGCCAGGACCATCAATTCGCGATGCCGCTCGATCGTGTAGACTCGGCGCACCATGCGCGCGAGCACGCAAGTTTGGTAACCCGAACCCGTGCCGATCTCCAAGACCTTCATGCGCGGCCCCGCCTCCAGGGCCTGGCTCATCAGTCCGACGACCGAAGGCCGCGACAAGGTTTGCGCATGGCCGATGGGCAAGGCCGCGTCCTCGTAGGCGCGGTCGCGGAAGGTCGGCGGCACGAAAACTTCGCGCGGCGTGCGTTCGATCGCGGCGAGAACGCCCACGTCGGCCACCCCGGCCGCGCGCAACTCCATCACCAGTCGGATCTTGTGGTTGGGCGTGCTCATGCGCGGCCTTTCGAAGCCTTGGTCAACGAGGCGGCGAAGCGCTTGAGCGTCGCCTTGTGCGTGAGATCGAGGAAGATCGGCGTCACGGAAATCCAGCCGCGATCCGTCGCGTGGATATCGGTACCGGGGCGCGTGTCGTGCCCGCGCCGTGCCGCACCGATCCAGAAATAAGGTTCGCCGCGCGGATCGAGATTGCGCACGATCTCGTCGCCGGTCTTGTAGCGGCCCTGGCGGGCGGCGGCGACGCCGCGCACATTTGCGGCGGATGCGTCGGGGAAATTGACGTTTATCAGCGTTTCGCGCGGCCAGCCGAGCTTCAGAATTTGGCGGATCGTCTTCTCGGCGTGTTTTTCGGCCGTCGCCCATTTCACCGGATGGGGTGCGGTCAAAACCTGCGACAGCGCGATCGACGGCACGCCCAGAATGGTCGCTTCCATCGCCGCGGCGATCGTGCCCGAATAGGTCACGTCGTCGCCCAGATTGCCCCCGCGGTTGACGCCCGAAAGGCAAAGCGTGGGCGGCTTGTCCTTCATGATTTCCTGGACCGCCAGCATCACGCAGTCGGTCGGCGTGCCGTCGACCGCATAGCGATTGCCCTTCAGCTTGCGCACGCGCAACGGCCGGCGGATGGTCAGCGAATGGCTGACGGCGCTTTGTTCGGTTTCGGGCGCCACGACCCAAACGTCGCGCGAAAGCTTGCGCGCGATCTTCTCCAACAGGCCAATTCCGGTCGCGCGATAACCGTCGTCGTTGACGACAAGAATGCGCGCCTTGGCGGGATCGATCGGCTTGCCGAACATGGCCCCTCGGTCGCGCGGAAAAATTGCCGGAACGAGGCGCGACTCCGAGTTTATACGCGAGCGCTCCGCGAAGCGTCCACAGATCGCCGGAAGCGAATCCTTTTCAAGCGCTTAGCCGAGCGGCCGGCCGACCTTGTCCAAGGCGCCTGCGCGCATCGTAGTGCCGGCCCCCGGCATTTGCGGTAGTTTGTAGTTCCCGCCTTCCACCGCGATCGGCTCGGCGAACCATTCGCGGATCCAGGGAATGTATTCGAGCATCGTCGATGCCGGATGCCACCAAGCGAGATGCACATGCACCTGCGTCATGTCGCCGGCATGCGCGCAGACCGGCAAGCGCCTTCCATGCGCCGCATCGGCCACGCGGATGTATTCGGTGATACCGGCAAGCCGCGTGACGTCGGGCTGCACGTAATGCACGGCCCCCTGCCCCATGAAATGCTCGAACGCTTCGGCCGTATAGATCTGCTCGCCCAGCGCCACGGGAATGCTTGTCGCGCGCGCGAGTGCGGCATGCCCCGCCACGTCGTCGTACCAGAGCGGTTCCTCGAACCAGAACACATCGAGCGCTTCGGCCGCGCGGCAAAAGCGCAGGCACGTCGGCAAATCCCATTTGCCGTTGCCGTCGATCGCCATCGTCACCGACGGGCCGATCAGCTTGCGTACCGCTTCCAGCCGCTTCAAATCGACCGCCGGGTCGTCATGCCCGACTTTGATCTTGATGCGCCGGAACCCGTCGCGCTCGATCGCGCTTCTGCAGAGATCGAGCATTTCGGGCAACGGGATCGACAGCCAGCCGATATCCGTGTTGTAGGCTTCGAGCTTCGGTTTGGTGGCGCCGCCCAGCAGCTTCCACAGCGGCACGCCCGCTTTTTTGGCGCGCAGATCCCACAGCGCGATATCGACGGCGGCGAGCGCGATATGCGTGATTCCCGCGCGCCCCACCCATTGCACGGCCGGATAGCGCGCGAGTTTGCGCCACAAGCGATCGCCGTCCATCGCGTCCTCGCCGATCAGCAGATCGGCATAACAATCGCGGATGCACGACGTGACCAAGCGATCCGACGGCAGATGCGCATGCGTGCCGGTGAAGCCCCAGCCTTCAAGCCCGTCGTCGGTGCGGATCACGCAGCCGACGACGCCCCAATGCGTGATGCTGTGGGTCGAATCCCGGATCGAGCCTTGCTGGATCGGGCAATGGGCGATGAACGGCTCGACGGCGACGATACGCATCGGCTTGCCTTCCCAATCCCCGCCCGAAGCTGCGCGGAACGCCGCTTAGCGCGACTTGTTGAAATCCGTTTCGCCGGGCGGGGTCACATCCGAAGACGCGGCGGCCGGCGCGGGTTCGGCGACGGGCGCGGCACTCGGCGCGGCGGCGGCGGGTTCGGGTGCGGCGTTCGCCTCGCCGTTCTCGGCCGCTTCGGCGGCGGCTTCCGCCGCTTCGCGCTCGGCCTTGCCCTTTTCGATCCAGCGTCCGATCCAGACCGACGCTTCGTAGAGAAGATACATCGGGATCGCGAGCGACAATTGGCTGAACACGTCGGGCGGCGTGACCACGCCCGCGAAGGCGACGCAACCGACCACGGCATAGCGCCGCTTGCTCGCCAGCGTTTCGGCGGAAATCAAGCCCACGCGGACCAGCAGCAACAGCAGCACCGGCAATTCGAAACTGACGCCGAAGGCGAAGATCAGCGTCATGACGAGCGAGAGATACTCGCTCATCTTCGCTTCGAGCTGAATCGGCAATTGGCCGTCGGCGGCGGGCATTTCGAAGCTGGCGAAGAATTTCAGCGCGACCGGCAGCACGAAATAGTAGAGCAACGCCGAGCCCAGCGTGAACATCACCGGCGTCGCCACGATGAAAGGCAAGAACGCGTTCTTTTCCTTCCTGTAAAGGCCGGGCGCCACGAACAGCCAAACCTGGTTCGCGATCACCGGGAAGGACAAGGCGCAGGCCGTGAAGAACGCGACCTTGATGTAGGTGAAGAACGCCTCCGTCGGCGCCGTGAAGATCATCCGGCGCCCGGACTGCCCTTCGAACACGTGGTTCAACGGCTGAACCAAGAAATTGAAGATCGGCTGATGGAAATAATAGGCGACGCCGAAAGCGGCGATGAACGCGACGATCGAATAGAGAAGCCGCGTGCGCAGCTCCACCAGATGCTCCATCAGCGGCATCTTCTTGTCGTCGATATCGTCGGTGCTGCTCAAGACACGAAGCCTAAGCCTGTTTGATGGTGGAAGCGGCCGGCGCTTCGGGCGTCGAAACGGGTGCCGGGGCCGGCGCGGCGGCCGGCAACGCGGGTGCGGGTTCGGCCGTCACTGCGGCGGGTGAAGCGGGCGCAGGCGCCGGTGCGGGATCGGCGGGCTTGGGGGTCGTCTCGGAACCCAACGTGCCCAGATCGGGCGCCTGCATCGCCTTTTCGAGTTCGCCTTTGGGATCGACCGCGTTCTTGATGGCGCCCGCGATCCCGCCGGTCGCGAAATCGGTCGCTTTGGTGACCTGCTTCTTGACCTCTTCGAGCTCGGCCTCGCGGACCATGTCGTCGACATTGTTCTGGAACTCGCGCGCCATCATGCGCGCCTTGCCCACGAACTTGCCCACGGTCCGCAACGCGCCCGGCAGTTCCTTCGGGCCGATGAAGATCACGGCGACCGCGCCGATGATCATGATCTCGCCCCAGCTCAGATCGAGCATGTCGTCCCCCGCCCCGTACCGGCGTCGTGGTCTTCGCGGATCAGACCTTCGACTTGTCGGAGGCTTCGGTCGTGGTCGTTGTCTGGCCGGTCACTTGCGGGGCCGGCGTGGACGCGGCGGCGTCGGATTTCTCGCCCTCGTCTTCCTTCATGCCCTTCTTGAACGCCTTGATGCCGCCGGCGACGTCGCCCATCAGCTTGGGAATCTTACCGGCGCCGAACAGCAACAGCACGACCACCAGCAGAATCAGCCAGTGCCAAATGCTCGTCATACCCATCGAAGTCGCTCCCGTGGTGGAGAGGTTGAGTTCCGGCCGCTAACGCGCTGATGGAACTAGGGTTCCGGACGCGTCAGGGTCCAAATGAGGGGCGGAGTATGGCCGAGTGCGACGCCGCCCGCAACGTTCCTTACATACCTTAAGTCAATTAGTTAGGAACGTCGGCGGCGAAGATAAAGGCCTCGCGCGGATCGAGCGCGACCGCCAGCACATCGCCTTCCGCCGGCAGGAAACGGCCAGGCACGCGGGCGTGGAAATGCAGATGCGCGTCGGGCTTTTGCGTGCGTCCCAGGCACAAATGTACCCAGGACGAGCGGCCCAGCAGACGCGCGGCGATGACTTTGGCGACGCAAGCCGGTTCCGCCGCATTATCCGCGATACGCGACAGTTTCAGCGCTTCGGGGCGGATCAGCACGCGCACATTCGCGGCGTCGGCATGACCCGCAGCGTCGACTTCGCCGAACGGCGTCGCGACGCGGCCGTCCGCCACCTTGCCGACCCATTCGTTCACCTGGCCGAAAAAATGCGTGACGAAGGCGCTGGCGGGTTCGGCGTAGACGCGATCGGGGGCGGCGAATTGTTCGATGCGGCCTTCGCGCATCACCGCGATCCGGTCGGCCATGAACATCGCCTCTTCCGGATCGTGGGTGACCATCAGGGTCGCGGCCCCGCTTTCCTTCAACACATGCAGCGTGTCGTCGCGGATCGTTTCGCGCAAACGTGAATCGAGGCCGGAGAACGGCTCGTCCATCAGCACGACGCGCGGCCGGGGCGCCAAAGCGCGCGCCAGCGCCACGCGCTGCTGCTGCCCGCCCGACAACTCGTGCGGCCAAGCTTTGGCGTAGTCGAGCATGCCGACTTGCGCCAGGGTTTCGGCGACGCGCGCCTCGCGCGCCTTGGCCGGCAAGGCGCCGATACCGAAGGCGACGTTGCCCGCAACGTCGAGATGCGGGAACAGCGCGTAATCCTGGAACACCAAACCGATACCGCGCGCTTCGGGCGGCACTTCGCGGCCCGGCATGGCAAGCACGTGCCCGTCGAGCGCCACGCTGCCCACTTGAAGTGATTCGAGCCCGGCGGCCAAACGCAGCAAGGTCGTTTTGCCGCAACCGGACGGCCCAAGCAGACATACAAGTTCGCCCGGTGCGACCGACAATGTCACGCGGTCGACGGCCCGGCGCACGCCGTAGGCGTGGGAAATATCCCGCAGATGCAGGCCGGGCAGGTCGAGTTTGGCCGTGTTTCCGTCCATCGACGGAACCTATGACAGCTGCGAAGCCTTCGCAACCGACGATCCGCAATCAATCCGATTTACGTTCGGGATCGGCGTCTTCGTCCGACGCTTCCGACGGCTCTTCATCCGGCGACTCTTCGTCGTCGAAATCCTCGTCGTCCTCATCGTCGTCTTCGAACTCGCTCTCGTCGTCGAGATCGTCGTCCGCATCTTCGTCGGCGTCGATGGTTTCCTGCGTCTCGGCTTCGTTTTCGGCCGTCTCGGAATCTGTGCCCGCATGCAGCTCGACGATTTCCGCGGACGGACGATCTTCGGACGCCATTTCGCGCTCGTCGATCGGACCCTCTTCTTCCTCGGCCGCTTCGCCCATCGTGGGCGGCTCGGCAAGGCCGCCGTCTTCGCTGTAGGCGCTGACCGCGGGCCGCGTATCGAGCAGGCCCAATTCGCGCAGCTCCTTCAGGCCCGGCAGCGCCTTGATGCTGTCGAGACCGAAATGCTCCAGGAACTTGTCGGTCGTCGCGTAGGTGACCGGGCGACCCGGCGTTTCGCGATGGCCCTTGGGCTGCACGAACTCCGCTTCCATCAGGATTTCGAGCGTGCCCTTGGACAGCGCAACGCCGCGAATTTCCTCAATCTCGGCGCGCGTGACGGGGCGGCCTTCGGCGGTCTGATAAGCGACGATCGCCAGCGTTTCGGTCGCCGCCTTCGACAGTTTGCGCGCGACGACGCGCTCGATCTTCAGCTTCTCGGCGACGTCGGATGCCGTGCGGAAAGCGAGCTTTCCCGCGACGCGCACAAGATTGACGCCGCGCGCGGCGTAATGCGCTTCGATCTCGTCGACAATGCCCGCCACATCCACGCCCTTGGGCAGGCGCTTGGCGATTTCCTTGACCGACAACGCCTCGGCCGACGCGAAGATCATCGCTTCGACGACGCGCAGCGCCTGGGCGCGCAACTCCTCGGGCGGCAATTCGACGATGGCCGCCGCGTCGTCGATAGGCGCTTGTTCCGCCGTCGCAACGGCTTCGCCCTCGACGGGTGTGGTTTCTTCGGAAACGGCCTCGCCGGACGCCACGTCTTCCGAGGCGGCTTCTTCTGCCGGAGCTTCCTCGACGGCTTGCGTCTCGACGGAATCCTCGTTCGCGTTCGTCCCCTCGACGATCGCGACTTCTTCAACGACCGTCGTTTCCTCAACGACGGTCAATTCGACGATCTGCGCTTCGCCCTGCGTGGCGGTGGCAGCGGCGGCCGCTTCGGCGGCTTCCTGGGCTGCGGCGGCGCGGCGGGCTTTGCGGGCGCTTTTACTCATTGCGGCACCGTACGGTCGGCGGGAAATTCGGAAATGGGGTTTTCGGGCGGGCGGCGCACGAAGATCGGCTGGAAGCTACCTTCTTGCCGGATCTGCAGTTTGCCGGTCCGCACCAGTTCGAGCGTGGCGGCAAGCGTGGCTGCCACATAAGAACGCCCGATCGTTCCCGCCGCGATATCGGGCGGCAGGAAGGTCTGAAGCGTCGTCCATTCGGGGATCGGCATGTCGCCCAGCATGCGCGACAGGCGCTCGATCGCCGCGTCCATCGTGTCGAGCTCGGTCGCCACGATCCGCAACACCGGCTTGTCGGTACGCTTGCGGTAATCGGCATAGGCTTTGAGCACGTCGATGAGACGGATATCCCAGGTCTCGGTCGTCGAGACGGGAGCGCCTTCCGGAATACCGCGCACGAACGTGTCGCGGCCGAGTTGGGCGCGCGCCATCATGCCAGCCCCCGCTTCCTGCATCGCCTGCAGGCGCTGGAGCTGGTAGCGCAGCGCCGCTTCCATCTGGGCGGCGGTCGGCTCGGGCTCCGGCTCCGTCGGCTCGGGCGGCAGCAGCAGCTTCGATTTCAGGAACGCGAGCCACGCCGCCATGACCAGATAATCGGCGGCGACTTCCAGGCGCAGGCGTTTGGCTTCGGCGATATAGGTCAGATATTGCTCGGCCAACGCCAGGATCGACAGCTTGGCGAGATCGACCTTCTGGTCGCGGGCGAGCGACAACAAAAGATCAAGCGGCCCGTCGAACGCGCCGAGATTGACGACGAGCAAACCGTCGGCCTCGGGCGCCGCGGGGCGGCGCTCGGGATCGGCTTCGAACTCGGCTGCGGTTTCGGTCGTCATATCGGCGGCGGGCGCTGCTTTAAGATCGGGGGCTAAGCCCTTGGTCCACAAGATGCGGTGGTTGCGACTCGGGGCCACCACCTGCATCTTGGATACGCCAAAGCAAAACCCTGGAAAAGCGCAAGCTTATCCACAGGCTAACGGCCTGTTATGCGGCCAAAAACGCGTCCAGTTCCGCCTGGGCCGCCGCCGCGTCGAACGATCTTTGCGCGCGCGACAGGCGCAGGCGTTCCCCCGCCTCCACCCGCGCCATCGCGGAATCGTTGAGCGGCCGGGCGGCCACGGCGACCGCCTTCATCTCGGCGAAATCACCGTTGCAATGGAGGACCACGTCGCAGCCGGCGTCGAGGCAGGCGCGCGTGCGCGCTTCGAAATCGCCGTCGAGCGCCTTCATCGAAAGATCGTCCGACAGCAGCAAGCCCTGGAACCCAATCCGGCGGCGGATGATCGCCTCGATCGCCACGGGCGAGGTCGTCGCCGGGCGATCGGGATCGAAGGCCGGGAATTTCACATGCGCGGTCATGCCCCAGGGCAGATCGGCCAGCGCCTTGAACGGCACGAAATCCGTGCGCTCAAGTTCCTCGACGCTCGCCTCGACGATCGGCAATTCAAGATGGCTGTCGGCGCGCGCGCGCCCGTGGCCGGGAATATGCTTCAGCACCGGCAGCACGCCGCCGTCGAGCAACCCTTCCGCGACCGCGCGGCCATAGCGGCCGATCGCGGCGGGATCCGATCCATAGGCGCGATCGCCGATGATGTCGTGCGCACCAGGAACCGGCACGTCGGCGACCGGCGCGCAATCGACCGTGATGCCGACCGCCAGCAATTCGCGGGCGATCAGATGGAAATTCGTGCGCAGCGCCGCCAGCGCCGCCGCTTCGCCCCGCGCGCCCGCGCGTTCGACGAAGGTCATCGCGGGCGGGGCCTTGCGCCAATGCGGCGGCTTCAACCGCGCGACGCGCCCGCCTTCCTGATCCACCAGCACGGGCGCATCCGCGCGGCCCACGCAGCTACGCATATCCGCGACCAGTGCGCGCACCTCGTCCGGCGTGCCCACGTTGCGCGCGAACAGGATGAATCCCAGCGGATCGACGTCGCGATAGAGCGCGCGCTCGTCGGCGGTCAGCGACTTGCCCGCACAGCCGTAGATGATCGCGGAAGGACGCATCGTCACTCCTCTACCCTATCGGACCACGTTGCAGCCCGCCCCGCGCGCGCGAAGCGCCGCGCACGCGGCTTGCGCCGCGTCGACATTGGCGAAACCGCCGGCTTGGATACGCCAGAACATGCCGCGATCGCCCAGATCGACGGTCGGGAAACTGGCGGTCAGATTGCCGAGCACGTCGCCATGCTGACGGCGCAAGCGTTCCCACTCGCGCTGCGCATCGGCTTGGCTGCGTACCGACGCCAATTGAATGCGAATGCCGCCCGCGGCAGGCGCGGCCGCGACTTGCGGGGCCGGGGCCGGCGTCGCCGGGCGAGCGGCCGGGGCCTGCGCGGCGGGTGCTGCCGGAACGGGCGCGGCTTGTTGTTGCGGACGCGGCGCCGTCGCTTGCGGCGCGGGTGCTGGCAATGCAGCCGGCGGCGCGACGGGTGCGGGCGCGTTCGCCCCGCCCGGCTGGATCGATGCGCGCGGCGGCGGCGTCACCGCGACGGCGTCGGCCGGCGGCTCGACTTGCGGGGCATCGGGCACAACTACGCGCGGCGCGGGCGGCGGCGTGGGGACCGGGCGCGGCATCACCGCTTCGGGGCCGGGCAGCAAGCGTTCCACCTGCCCGCCTTGCGCGGCCTGGGTCGTGGCACCGCCCGAGGATTGCTGGCCGACGCGGTTATAGATTTCCTTGTCCTGGAACGGCACGTCGATGCCGCCGGGCTGATCGGGCCGCGTTTTCATCGGCCGCGTATCGGCGCGCACGATCGGCAACGAACTGGGATCGCTCGCCCCGTCGCGCGTTTCCAAATACGTGTAGGCGAGCAGCGAGCCGAAACCGACCACGGCCGAGAACGCGAACGCCGCCGCGAGCCAACGCCCCCACCCGCGCCCGGTGCCGCCGCCATTGCCGCGCGCGCGCTTCGGCCCGCCGCTGAGCGGTGCGGGCTCGTCGCCGGACGACAGGATCGGTTTGGCGCCCTCGGGCAGCATCGTCAGCGCAGCTCCTCGGCGGGCGTGACGCCCAGCAAACGCAAACCCGACGCGATCGTGATGCCGACATTGCGCACGAGTGCCAGGCGCGCAAGCGTCGTATCGCGATCTTCGGGCAGCACGAAGCGCAAAGCGGGCTCCGCATTGCCGCGCGTCCACAGCGCATGGAACGCGGAAGCAAGGTCATAAAGCCAGAACGCGACGCGATGCGGCTCGCTCGCTTCCGCCGCCGCTTCCAGCATGCGCGGATAACCCGACAACATGCGCAGCAAGGCGAGTTCGTCCGCGTCGCCGATGCGCGAAAGATCCGCTTTCGCCAAAGCCGCGTCCGACGTGTCGAGATCGGCGAAGGTCGCCTTCGCTTGGCGGAAGGCCGAACGATGGCGCGCATGCGCGTATTGCACGTAGAAGACCGGATTGTCCTTCGACTGTTCGCGCACTTTGGCGAAGTCGAAATCGATATGCTGATCCTGTTTGCGCGTCAGCATCACGAAGCGCACGACGTCGGCACCCACTTCGTCGACCACGTCCCGAAGCGTGACGAAGGTGCCGGCACGCTTGGACATTTTCACCGGCTCGCCCTTGTCCAGAAGATTGACCATCTGGCAGAGCTTCACTTCCAGCGTGGCGCGGCCTTCGGACAGCGCTTTCACGGCCGCGTCGACGCGCTTCACGTAGCCGCCGTGATCGGCACCCCACACATCGATCAAACGCTCGAAGCCGCGGCGATATTTGTCGAGGTGATAGGCCATGTCGGCCGCGAAATAGGTCCACGTGCCGTCGGACTTCGCCAGCGGACGATCGACGTCGTCGCCGAACGACGTCGCGCGGAACAGCATTTGCGGGCGCGGCTCCCAATCCTCGGGCTTCATGCCCTTGGGCGGTTCAAGCACGCCCGTATAAACCAGATCGCGCGATTTCAAATACTCGATCGCGTCGTTGACGCGCCCCTTACCGACGATGTCGTTCTTCTCGCTGGAGAAGACCTTATGGACGACGCCCAGCGCTTTCAAATCTTCGCGGATCAAATCCATCATCGCGGCGATAGCGCGTTCGCGGAACAGCGCAAGCCATTCGGCTTCGGGCGCCGTTTGGTATTTCGCGCCGAATTCGGCGGCGAGTGCCGACCCAACCGGTTTCAGATAATCGCCGGGGTAAAGCCCCTCGGCGACGGGGCCGGCATTCTCGCCCAAAGCTTCGCGATAGCGATGATGGACGGAGCGCGCCAGCACATCGACCTGCGCGCCCGCATCGTTGATGTAGTATTCGCGCGTCACGTCGTGGCCGGTTTTTTCCAGCAACGCGGCCAGCGCATCGCCGACGACCGCGCCCCGGCAATGGCCGACATGCATCGGCCCCGTCGGATTGGCGGAAACGTATTCGACGTTCACCTTCTTGCCGCCGCCCATCGCGCCGTCGCCGAATTTCTCGCCCAGCGTCAGGATCGAACGCGCAAGGTCGCGCCAGATCTCCGGCTTCAGCTTCATGTTCACGAAGCCCGGCCCCGCGATATCAGTGCCGGCGATGCGCGGATCGGCGGCGAGCTTGGTCGACAGCAACTCGGCCACGTCGCGCGGCTTCATCTTGGCGCCCTTGGACAGCACCAAGGCGGCATTGGTCGACAGATCGCCATGCGCGATGTCGCGCGGCGGCTCGACCACGGCGCGCGAGATGTCGAGCCCGGCGGGCAGCTTGCCTTCCGCGACCAGCGCGTCGAGGGCCTTGGCGAGTACGGCGTGGAATTCGGCGAAGATATTCATGAGGAGGTGCAAAGCCGTCGGTGTTCGTTTTGGGCGAAAAGATCGGTCATGCCGGCGATGTAGTCGGCGACCGCGCGATGGATCGGTTCGCGTCGTCGCCATTCCTCCGGCAGAAGGTCGGGCGCCGCGCAGTAACGCGCGAACAAGTCGCGCACGATCGCCTTGGCCGCGTCGGTGCGTTCGACGACCTTGGCGTGGCGATACATACGCGCGAACAGGAATTTTCGCACGCCTTCGATATCGGCGCGCATCGCGTCCGAAAAACCGACCAGCGGTTTGCCGAGCCCCCGCACCGCATCCGCATCGCGCGGGCGCCAGGCACGAAGGCGCGCGCGCGTTTCCGTCAGCAAATCTTCCACCATCCGGCCGATCGCCTCGCGCACCGCCTCCGCCTGGCGGCGCTGGGCGTCGATATCGGGATATTGCCGGCGAATTCCGGCGAAAATAGGCCCGAACAGCGGAATGCCGGCCAGATCGTCCTCGCCGAACAATCCGGCGCGCAAGCCGTCGTCGAGGTCGTGGGCGTTATAGGCGATGTCGTCGGACAACGCGGCGACCTGCGCCTCGGCCGACGCGTAGGTCGAAAGATCGAGCGGATAGACCTGGTCGAATTCGATGATGACGGCGGGCACGTCCGCCCCCGTCACCGGGCCGTTATGCTTTACGACGCCTTCCAAGGCTTCCCAGGTCAGGTTCAACCCGTCGAAGCCGATATGGCGGCATTCGAGCTCGGTCAGCAGTCGCAGCGTATGCGCGTTGTGGTCGAACCCGCCGTGATCCGTCATCGCGGCGTCGAGCGCGTCCTCGCCCGCATGGCCGAAACAGGTATGGCCAAGATCGTGGGCCAGCGCCAAACACTCGGTCAGGTCTTCGTCCAGGCCAAGGGCCCGCGCGATCGTGCGCGCGATCTGCGCCACCTCGATCGAATGCGTCAACCGCGTACGGAAATGGTCGCTTTCGCCGGCCACGAAAACCTGGGTCTTGTGCTTCAGGCGCCGGAACGCGGTCGAATGGATCACCCGGTCGCGGTCACGCTGGAACGGCGAGCGCAGGGCGCTGGCGCGTTCGGCGTGGCGCCGGCCGCGGCTTGCGCGCCAATCGCAGGCATAGGGCGCCAAACCCGTGCGTTCGGGCGACTCGGATTTGGGTAAGGCCGTCATATCGGGCCAAGCTAGCGTCGCGTTACATACCCCGCAACGTCCTATATCCTCGGCTTTTTCGCGCTTTGTTCACGCCCGCACATTGACAGATCGGGGGGCGCTCCTTAACTCTGAAGAACCAAGGAGCTGCCCCCATGTCCGATACCGCCCTCGCCGAAGCCCCGACCAGCCCGGTCGTCGTTACCGACGCCGCCGCCAAGCGGATCGCCTTCGTGCTGTCGCAGGAAGCCCAGCCCGGCATGATGCTGCGCATCGCAGTTTCGGGCGGCGGCTGTTCGGGCTTCCAATACGGCTTCACTTTCGACGATACGGCGAACGACGACGATCTGAAGATCGAGAAGGAAGGTGCGACGGTCGTCATCGACAACACGTCGCTGGAACTGCTCGGCGGTTCCCAGATCGACTATGTCGAGGACATGATCGGCGCCTCGTTCCAGATCAAGAACCCCAACGCCAAGAGCTCCTGCGGCTGCGGCAACTCGTTCTCGGTCTAAGTGCCCCTCAAGATCGCGACTTGGAACGTCAACTCGGCGCGCGCGCGCACCGCGCATCTGACGCGCTGGCTGACCGAATTCGCGCCCGATATCGCGCTGCTCCAAGAACTCAAATGCCAGGACGGCGAGTTTCCGCGCCTGGAGGTCGAAGCGCTTGGCTACGCGGTCGAGACGCATGGCCAGAAGACCTATAACGGCGTCGCCATCCTCGCGAAGGGCCGCAAGATCGACATCGTGCGCCGTGGCTTGCCGGGCGACGATAGCGACGAGCAGGCGCGCTATATCGAGGCGAATATCGAGGGCTTGCGCGTTGCGTCGATCTATCTGCCCAACGGCAATCCCTGCCCCGGCCCGAAATTCGACTACAAGCTCGCCTGGATGGCGCGCCTTCAAGCGCACGCTAGAACGCTGCTGGCGCTGGAAAAGCCGGTCGTGCTGGGCGGCGACTACAATGTCTGCCCGACCGATCTCGACCTTTGGGACGTCAAAGCGATGGCGGGCGACGCGCTGATTTCACCCGAAGCGCGCGAAGCGTGGCGCGCGCTGGTCAATCAAGGCTGGACCGACGCGCTGCGCCATCGCCATCCGGCCGCGCGGCTTTACAGCTACTGGGATTATTTCCGCGATCGTTTCACCCACGATCACGGTCTGCGCATCGATCATCTGCTGCTGTCGCCCGAAGCCGCCGACCGCTTGGGCGAAGCGGGCGTCGACCGCAATCCGCGCACGCAGGAAAAACCGTCCGATCACACGCCGGCGTGGATCGAACTGCGCGATTAGATTTTATAAGCGAGCCGCACGCCGCCCCAATGGCGGCCCTGCACGACAATCGGCGCGGAGACGTCTTTCATCAGCGTGAATTTTCCGCCGCCCATGTCACGGCGATAGGTTTGCACCAGGAAATCCGCGCGATTGCGGCCGGCGGCGAGGCCAACGCGATCGTTGAAGATGCGTCGGTTGCGGCCGTTGGCCGTGTTCCACGCCGCGTCGGGGCCGTGCGGTTTCGAGAATTTGTTGTTGTGCGTGGGCAGGTAGCCGTTGCGGTCCACCGCGGCGCAGAACACGACGCGCGGATCGAGGTCGAGCAATGGCTCCTGGATCGCCGGAAAATAGCGATCCGTGGTGTCGAGGAAGCGCGTGCGGACCTGCTGCGGATTGCTGCCGGGAATGGGCGCGTAGGTTTCATCGAACAAATCGTCGAGGCGGATTTCGCCGCGCGACACCGCCCCGTCCAGCGCGGCCGACAATTTGGCGGCGGCATCGCGCGCGGCGACGATGAACGGCGTATCGACCGTCTCGACACCCGATGCGGCCGTAATTTGAATCAAACGCTCGCCCATCGAGACGAGCCGCGCCAAGCGTTCCTTCGCGCCGTCGGTCGCTTTCGACGACGCGGTGACGCCGTCGCCGCACGCCCCCATCGCGTCAAGAACCTTGTTCGAACGCGCGTCGATCTCGCGTACGGCGCCCGAGATCCGGTCGATGCGCCCGGCGACTTCGTCGACATGCGTAGCGATGTTGCCGATCACGCCGCCGATAGCAGCGGCACCGGTCTCGGCCGATTGCGCGCGTGCCTGGCTTTCCTCCGACCGGCCGATCAAGCGCTTGGCTTGCTGGCCGAGTTCGGTAAGCGTGCCGCCGATTTCGGCGGTCGCTTCGGCGGTCTGGCGCGCGAGCGCCTTGACTTCGCCCGCCACGACCGCGAAACCGCGCCCGGCCTCGCCCGCACGCGCCGCTTCGATCGTCGCGTTGAGGGCAAGAAGATTGGTCTGACGCGCGATCGCGTCGATCTGTTTGGCGACCTTCCCGATGCGCTCGAGCGCGATTTGCAGGCCGCCCAAGTCCGTCGCGATTTCGCGCGCCGCCCCCACCAAGGCCGAGATATCGCCCATCGCTTTGTCGACCTGAAAGCGCGAGGCGCCCATCTCGGCGGAGACTTTGCCGGCGAGATCCTTGGCTTCGTCGGCCGCGCGCGCGGCATCCGCATTGGCGGCGGCGAGTTCCTGCGTCGCCTGTCGCGTCTCGCCGAACAGCCCGACCTGACGCTGCAGATTCACGGCGATTTCGTCGATATACCCGGCGACATCGGCGAGTTCGACGCCCAGCGATCCCGCTTCGACGGCAACTTCCGTCAATACGGCCGAATGCGCGGCCGCCGGCCCGGTCCCGTCCATGGTCAACACTCCCTAGTTCGGCAATTTTTATCGAACCCTTGGTGGGAAGGATTCGTCAGACTTGATTACCGGCAGGTTAAGCGAGACCGACGTTAAGGCGTTAAATCCGAAGTTTCAACGAATGGCGATTTGATGGGCGAAGTTTTCGCCATCGCCGATGGTGACGGTCGTAAAACCGAGCAATTTCAACAGATCGAGGAACGTAAAAAGTTCGTCGACGCCGTATTCGACGAACATCGGGCTGGTGCGCGACGCAGCCGTGAGCTGCGCCAGTAGCGCCCGTGCCCGGTAGACCGTGTCGAGATGGCCTTTGTCCAAGGCCGAAATAATCAACCGGTCGGCCCGCTCGCCCTTGGCGAAAAGCGCGTAGGACGGCCGGTACGGCAAGCTCAACTGCGCCGATGTCAGACCGTTGACGAAATCGAGACGCTTGGAGCGATCGGAATCAATCAGCACCTTGGCGCGCGACACGTAGGTCTCGGTCGAATGCGGCACAGGGTAGTAATAACCCGCGTGCCGGTCGCGCTGCTGGGCATGCGCGCCGAAAGCAAATCCCGCGATCAACGCGACGGCAAGAAACGCCGCGCGGGTCACGCGCGCCCCTGAAAGACGGGCCCATGCGGCTTCAACCGCAAGCCGGGGCGCAGACGCTTCCAGACGAGATCGGCCGGATCAGCCGGGTTCGGGCCCGGCGATGCCACGACGAGAACCTCTTCGGCGATCGGCTGGAAGTCGGCGCGGAAATGGACCGAGCTTTTGACCGCGACGATCTTCTGTTTGATCGGCTCGATGCCGAGATGGCGGAACATTTCCTGATCCGCCGTCTGAACCTTGTGGCTCGCCAGCACGACGCGCACGCCTTCGGCTTCGAGCAACGCCATGGGCCCCAGCTTCATGCGCGTGCCGCCGTAGAACGGCCCGGTGCACAGAAACTCGCCGGTTCCCACGCGCTCGACCTTGAAGGGGCGCTCGATGGGCGACACGCCCGGCCAGCCGGAAATGGCGCCCAGCTTGAACGGCGCCGTATTCCCCGCCCCGACTTCGACCGCGCGTTTGGCCGATGCGGGATCGATCAACATGCCGAGCACGGCGTCTTTCGGTTTCAAACGCAGCATCGCGGCGAGCAAGCCCGTCGTGTCGCCGTTGCCGCCGGCGCCGGGATTGTCTTGCGTATCCGCCAGCACGACGGGTTTGCCGTTACGCCCGCCGCGCGCCACGGCGCGCGCGATCGCGTCCTCGGGCGAATAGATCTCGGCGACGTAATCGCGCTCGGCGTCGGCGACGACGTTAAAAAGCGCGTCGGTCGCGTCCTTGGCTTTGCGCGCGTCCGCGCCGAAACCGAACACCGACGGCGCGCAGTCGCGAATGTCGGCGGCCGGAAAGCCCGAGCAATAGGACAGCATCGTGCCGCTGGTCGCTTCGATCTCGGCCAAGCGCTTGTAGATCGCGGCACCCGGTTCGATGAAGGTGCATTGCGCCGTAATCGGAATCATGAACGGCAATTGCCGGAAGAACTTTGCCGGCGGCGAACCCGCTTTCAGCATCCCCTCCAGCAGATCGCAGGCGCGTTCGCCCGTATCGGCCATGTCGATATGCGGATAGGTGCGATAGGCGACCATGCCGTCGGCCTGATCGACCATGCGCTGGGTGACGTTGGCGTGCAGGTCGAGCGAGGCGACGACCGGAATGCGCGGGCCCACGACCGCGCGCACGCGGGCAAGGATCTCGCCTTCGCCGTCTTCCAGGCTTTCGGTGACCATCGCGCCATGCAGGTCGAGATAGACCGCATCGACGGGCAGCGCCTTGGCAAGATCCTCGCAAAGCGTTTTGACGACGCTCTCGAAGATCTCATCCGTCACATGCGCGGACGGCGTCGCGTTCGCGCAAATCAGCGGCACAAGCTTATGCCCGCGCGCGGACGCCGCCTTGATGAACCCCGCGATCGGCACGTTCATGCCGGCGAAGGCCGGAGGGATCGCGTCCCCCCGGATCATCGACGGCCAACCGCCGCCGTTCACGAATGCCGCGCGATCTGCTTTCGTGGGCGCGAAGGTATTCGTCTCGTGCTGGAACGTGCCGACGGCGATGCGGGCCATATTTTAGCTACGCGAATAGTCGAAGGTTTCCTTGGCCGCACCCGGATGCGTGACCGCACCCTTCTCGGCCGACCCCACGGTCGTCGAATACTTCCAGATCGAACCGGATTGGTATTCGTGCGGACGCGGTTTCCACGCGGCCTTGCGCTTGGCCAACTCCTCGGCCGAAACGGCGACGTCCAGCGTGCCCTTATCGGCGTCGATCGTGATCATGTCGCCGTCCTTGAGAAGGGCGATCGGACCGCCGACCGCCGCCTCCGGCCCGACATGGCCGATGCAGAAGCCGCGTGTACCACCCGAGAAGCGCCCGTCGGTGATCAGTGCGATCTCGTCGCCCTTGCCCCAGCCATACAGCGCCGCCGTCGTCGATAGCATTTCGCGCATGCCGGGGCCGCCCTTCGGACCCTCGTAGCGGATGACCATCACTTCGCCATCCTTGATGTCGCGCTTCAGCACGGCGGCCAAGGCTTCTTCCTCGCGGTCGAAGCAGCGCGCCGGGCCGGTAAAGGTCAGCTTCTTGAGACCCACGATCTTCACGATGGCGCCTTCGGGGGCGAGATTGCCCTTGAGGCCGACGACGCCGCCCGTGGTCGAGATCGGGTTCTTGACGCGATAAACGATCTTCTTTTCCTGGTTTTCCGGGAACTTCACGTCCTTGAGGTTCTCGGCCATCGTCTTGCCGGTGACGGTGATGCAGTCGCCGTGCAGGAAGCCGGAGTCCAACAATTCCTTCATCACGACCGGAATGCCACCAACCGAGTAAAGGTCGAACGCCGTGTATTTGCCGCCCGGCATCATGTCGGCGATGTAGGGCGTCGAGCGGAAGATGCGCGCGACTTCGTGCAAATCGAAATCGATCCCCGCTTCGTTGGCCAGCGCCGGCAGATGCAAAGCGGCGTTGGTCGACCCACCCGTTGCCGCGACGACGCGCGCGGCATTCTCCAGCGATTTACGCGTGACGATGTCGCGCGGGCGCAGGCCCTGCGCGATCAGATTCATGATCTGCTCGCCCGACTGATAGCACCAGCGATCGCGGCTTTCATAGGGTGCGGGCGTGCCCGCCGAACCCGGCAGCGCCAGACCGATCGCTTCCGAAACGCACGCCATCGTGTTGGCGGTGAATTGGCCGCCGCAAGCGCCGCCGGTGGGCAGCGCCACTTGCTCGAGATGTTCGAGCTCCGCGTCCGTCATCTTGCCCGAGGCGTTTTTGCCGACACCTTCGAACACGTCGACGATCGTTACGTCGCGGCCTTGGAATTTGCCCGGCATGATCGTGCCGCCATAGATGAAGATCGAGGGCACGTTCAAACGCACCATCGACATCATCAGGCCCGGCAGCGCCTTGTCGCAACCCGCGAGGCCGACGAGCGCGTCGTAGCAATGGCCGCGCACGGTAAGTTCGATGGAGTCCGCGATCACTTCGCGGCTGGCGAGCGAGGCCTTCATGCCCGCATGGCCCATCGCGATACCGTCGGTGACGGTGATCGTGGTGAATTCGCGCGGCGTGCCGCCGGCCGAGGAAACGCCCTTCTTCACCGCCTGCGCCTGGCGCGACAGCGTGATGTTGCAGGGGGCGGCCTCGTTCCACGTCGTGACGACGCCGACCAGCGGCTGGGCGATCTGTTCCTTGGTCAGGCCCATCGCGTAAAGCATCGCGCGGTGCGCGGCGCTGGTCGGACCCACGGTCGTATGACGGCTGGGCAGCTTCGATTTGTCGAATTTCGTCGCGGACATAACAGGACTCCTCCCGGGAACCGGGCGTGAAAGTAGCGTTTCAAGGCCGCGTTGTTAAAGGGTTTTTGCCGGGGGCGGCTCGCGCATCAGCCATGCCGACAGCGCGCCCAAAACAGCGACCGCCAGCAAAATCGAGAACCCTTGCGCATAGGCGCCGGCGGAATAGAGCCGCGCCCCGCCCGCCGCCAGCCCGCCGTCCCAGGCGCGGTCGAGCAGTGCGCCAATGGCAGGCTGCAGCACCGCCCCCGACCCCACCACGGCGGTATTCACCAGCCCATAGGCCGCCCCACTGGCATTGGCGGGCGAATGGTCGCGCGCATGGGCATAGGCGATCACCATCGACGACGCGCACACGCCGTTAACGAACATCAACAAGGTCAGCGCGGGCAATCCGAGCGGCAGATAGAGGATCGCGGCGAGCGACAGCGCCATCGCCGCACTCAGCAGCCGTGCCGCGCGCACGCGATGGCCCAAACGATCGACCGTATAGCCGATGACCGGCGAGCCGATCCCCCAGCCCGCGAACATCACCGAGGTCAACAGCGCCGCCGCGCCGCGCTCCAGCCCGTGCGTTTGCATCAACCACGGCACGGCCCATAATCCGGCGAACGCGAGCATTGTGCCGGTCATCGCGAAACCGTAGCCCGTGGCGAGCCAGGCATCGCGCGCGCGGATCACGCCGCGCAAACCGGCGCCGAAATTGCCCGGCCCCTGCGCCGGAACCGCGCGTTTGTCGGCGATCACGACGAAGATTGCGACCGCCAGCAGCGCGCCGAACACGGCGAGTGCCCCCAACGTGCCGCGCCAGCCCCAGGCATCGACCGCCAAACCCAATGGCGCTTGGCCGAAAATCGCGCCGATCATACCAAAGAGTTGCGCGAAGCCGGTCAGCATCGCGAAACGCGTCGGCGGGAACCACAAAGTGGCGACGGTCAGCACGCCGACCCAGCCGAACGCGGCGCCAATCCCCACCAGCAAGCGGCCGAGATAGGCGATCTCGATCGTCGGCGCGATCGCGAAAATCACGGCCCCGATCGACGATACGCCGACCGCGAAGCTCATCAGCCGCCGCGGCCCGAAACGGTCCATCAACATACCGACGGGGATTTGCAGCGGCGCGTAGCCGTAGAAGTAGAAGGCCGCGAGATTGCCGAGCACGGCGGCGCCGACGGCGAATTCCGCCATCAGTTCGCCAACGATGACCGACGGCGCCACGCGCTGCACGAAAGCGTATGTAAAGAACGAAGCCGCCAGCACGAAGGCCAGGACGGCGCGCGGACCCGTCATGTCAGTACGGCACTTTGTCGGGCTTGGCGAACCATTCGGCGAACACCGCGCGCGCTTCTTCGCGCAACACGTTCGATGTGGGCAGGACGCGCTTGTCGATGTCCTTCGCGACCTCCACGTAGAACGCTTCGTCGTCGAATTCGATCTCGGCCGCGTCGCGCCGGTTGGCGGCGTAGCACATGCGATCCGCCCGCGACCAAAGAATGGCGCACAGGCACATCGGGCAAGGTTCGCAACTCGTGTAGACGACGGCGCCGGTCAGATCGAACGTGCCCAATTTCTTGCATGCTTCGCGGATCGCCACGACTTCGGCATGGGCCGTGGGATCGTTGGTCGAGGTGACGCGATTCCAGCCTTCGCCGACGATCTTGCCGTCCTTGACGACGACGGCGCCGAACGGACCGCCCGCCCCCGACATGGAATGCTCGCGCGCGAGTTCGATCGCGCGGCGCATGAATATCTCGTCGCTCATTTCTTCGCTTTCGCCGCGACCACGGCCGCGATCTTCTGCCCAAGCTGGGCGGGAGAAAAAGGTTTGACGACATAGGCGTCAACGCCGTTGTCGCGCGCTTCGACGACGAACTCGGGCGAGGCTTTGCCGGTCAGCATGATGAAGGGCATGCCCGGCCATTTCATGCGCACGGCCTTGAGCAATTGCAGGCCGCTCATCTCCGGCATGTTCCAATCCGACACAATCAGGTCGAAACGCTGCATGCCGGAATTGAGCACGTCCAGCGCCTCCGCGCCGTCCTTGGCGGTGCTGACATAGGGCACCTTCAATTGGCGCAGCACCGTCTGCGCGATTTTGATCGCGAACGCGTCGTCCTCGACCAGCAGCACGGACAGATTGGCGAAAAGCGGATCGCCGGGGGCGCCTTGTTGCGTGTTCATCCGTTCACCGTTTCCTCGCCGGCCGCGACCGCGTAGCGCGCGCGCAGCGCCGCAACGCCTTCGGCGGCGGCCTCGGCCAATCTATCCGACGGCGCTTCCATCGTCGACCGGTCGCCTTTGTCGCCCGCCGATTCGATGATTTGCGCCAAGCGGAACACGCGCGCGAGGCCCATATTGGCTGCGGCGCTTTTCAAGGAATGCGCCGCGCGTGTCCAGGCGACCATGTCGCCCGACGCGCGCGCTTGCGCGATTTGCGCAACCGCGTCGTCGGCGCTGGCCGCGAAATCGTCGACCAGCAGCGCCACGGTGTCGGCGCCGATCTGGCTTTCCAGCGTGGCGATGACGCCGGTGTCGAGCACCGCGTCGCTCGCCGCAAGAATTTCCTGCGTTGAAAGCGGCTCCGCCGAACTCGCGGGTGCGGCCGCGCGCAACGCGGCGAACAGCTTTTCGGGCACGATCGGCTTGGCGATATAGTCGTTCATCCCCGCTTCCAAACAGCGATCGATATCCGACTGCAAGGCGCCCGCCGTGGCGGCGACGATACGCACCGCGCCGCGCGCCCCCGGCAAGGCGCGGATCGCCTTGGTCGCCTCGATGCCGTCCATATTGGGCATGTGCATGTCCATCAGCACGACATCGTAGTCGTTGGCCGCCGCCAGCGCCAACGCGGCGCGGCCGTCATTCGCGACATCGACCTGATGACCGCCGGGCTTCAGCAACCCGAGCGCGACTTTCTGGTTCACCGCGTTGTCCTCGGCCAGCAGGATGCGCAAGGGGCGCAGATCGGCGCCCGCATCTGCTGAATGGTCGATCTCGGCCGGTTCGACGCCGACCGGCAGATCGAGCGTGAAATGGAATTCCGAGCCTTCGCCGGGCGCGCTGTTCACGCCGATGTCGCCGCCCATCGCATTGACGAGACGGCGGCTGATGGCGAGACCCAGGCCCGTGCCGCCGAAACGGCGCGTGATCGAGGAATCGGCTTGCACGAAACTGCCGAACAGCTTGGCCTGCGCTTCCTTGGAAATGCCGATCCCGGTATCGCGCACCGAAACGCGCAAATGCACGCGCCCGCCGCTTTCGGTTCCGGCGGCGATGATCGTGACGCCGCCTTTCTCGGTGAATTTGATCGCGTTGCCGGCAAGGTTGAGAAGCACCTGGCGCAGGCGGCCGGGATCGCCCTTCAAGAAGCGCGGCACGCCCGCATCGCAGCGTTCGGCCAGGAAAATCCCCTTCTCCGCCGCTTTCGACGCCATCAGCGCGCCGACATCCTCCAACACGCGGCGGAAATCGAAATCGATGCTTTCGACATCGAGCTTGCCCGCTTCGAGCTTCGAATAGTCGAGCACGTCGTTGAGGATCTGCAGAAGAGCTTCGCCGCTATCGAGCACGATGCGCGCGTTTTCGCGCTGTTCGGGGGTCAGTTCCGACTTCAGCAGCAAGCGCGACATGCCGATGATACCGTTCATCGGCGTGCGGATTTCATGGCTCATCATCGCCAGGAATTCGGATTTCGCCTTGGTCGCGGCCTCGGCTTCGTCGCGCGCGCCGCTGATCTCGCCCATGACGCGTTTGAACACCGTCATGGCGCGCGCCGTGTCCCCCAATTCGTCCTTCCGGTCGACATAGAGGACGTTCACGTCGTCGTCGCCGCGCGCGATACGGCGCATCTTGCGATTCAGCGTGTTGAGCGGCAGCACGATGTCGCGCACCAGCAGCGCCGCGACCGCGAACAGCACCAGGGCCGTGCCCGCGATGACGGCCATCAGGTAGTCGCGCGTTTCGTCGATGCGCGCGGCGGCTTCCTCGCGGAAGACATAACCTTCGTCGGCGGCGATCTGGGTCAGCACTTCCAACTCGTCGCGAATTTTGGCGCCAATCTCGCTCGCCGTGTCCGTCCCGGCGGGCGCCCGCGACTCCCGGACGGCCTTTTCCCACGCGTCGAGACTGGTGCGGATGCCGGCGATCAATTCGGGCACATCGGGCGACGCCGAACGCTGCCCGGCGATGGCGAGGTCCTTGCGGAAATTGGCGATCAGGCGGTCGAGCTCGCGCATCGCCCCTTCGTCCGCGTCGGCCCCGAGTTCACGCTCGCGCCGCTGCAACAGCGCGAAATCAGTCTGCGCCAGACGCGTGAAATTGATCGTCTGCAGCGGCCCGTCGAACATCTGCATTGTCAGCGAGCCGAGCGTGCGCGTCGCGTCGAACGCGCCCAAGCCCAGCGTGCCGACCGCCGCCAGCGCCAACAGGAACGCGGCGATCAGTTTGACGCGAAGCGACAGGCGCGACATGGCCGGACGGCGGCCTACTGAACCACGGTCACGGTCATTTCCATGCGCGGATGGATCCGGCAATTGACCGTGAAGGTTCCCGGACGCCGGAACGGCACGCCGACGCGGCTGTTCGGGGCTTGACGGCCGATATCGAATTCGCCGCCCGGCGTTTCGGAGAACACGTTATGGCCGAAACGGTCCTCGTTGACGTAGACGACCTGGCCGCCCGCCCGGATCGTGACGGCGTGTTTGTCGAAATCGATATCGCGCTGCACGACCACGGCTTCGCCCGGTGCGGCTTGCGCGAAGACGAAATTCGCGGCCGAGAAACCGCCCGCGACGCCGATCGCCGCCGCCAAGACGGGCCCAAAATAAATTCGCATTCGCGGAACTCCCTGGCGTGCAGAATAGCCTTGCCGGAGATTTCGCGCAAAACCGGGAAAACGTTACTTCCAGAAGGGTTTGCGGCGGCGGAATTCGTCCCAAACGCCCGGCAATTCGTCGAGATCGGACTTGATTCGGGCGGCGATCCAGCCCGTGACGATGCCGTCCGCGCGCGCCAGAACCTCCGGCGACAGATCTTTGGACGATTTGCCCAGCCGCGCGATCAACGCCTTGGCGACGACCGCATCGTTGAGTGCGCCCAGATGTTCCTGCACCCCGGCCAGCGCGTCGAGATAGGCGCTTGCCGATTTCTTGGAATAGAGGCCGCGGAAAAACTCGGCCGCATAGCGCAGCTTCTTGCAGCGGATGCGAAGCTCATGGAGTTCGACCTCCTCCAGATCGCCAATCTGCTCGCCCAAGCTCTCGACCTTGCGATGGAGCTTTTTGAGCGTCGCGGCGGCGAATTCCTCGGCCGGCAGCAACGCCCAGCTGCCCATGCCTTCGCGCCAGTTCCCCTTCTCCCACCACGCCTCGACGTCGAGCAGCGCCTGGGTCAAACGCGGGCTCGCCAACGTCGCGCTCACATCGGCGTAGCTGCGTTTGCGCGCGCGATCGGCGGCAGCGGCCACATTGGCCAAGGCGGGATCGTCTTCGACATGTTCGGCCAGCGGCTTCAGCAATTCGCTGCGAAACACATCCCAATCGCGCGCTTGGCCGCAAGAGGACGCGATCCAGCGCAATTCCTCCGACATCGCCTTGCGATCGTCTTCGGGCAGAACATCGCGGAACGCCGACAAGGCCGAGCGCAAGCGGCGCAGCGCGACGCGCAACTGATGCACGCCGTCGACGAAAGGCTTGCCGCGCACGAGCGATTCATTCGCGCGCATATGCCGGAAGCACGCGCGGCCGATCAGCGCGAATGCCTCGGCCGTCGTCGTTTCGGGCGCCATTCGAATGGGGGTGGCGCGCACCGCCGGCGGGGTTTTCCCCGTGCCCTTCCTGTCGAGCAGCGCATAGCCGCGCTCGGCCTTCGTGCGCGCTTCGACGCTGGCGGGTACGATATCCGCGATATCGCGCGCGAGGCCGTAGAGATCGGCGGGATCGCCGTCCTTCAGTTCCAGTTCGACCTCCGCGATCGGCGCGCTGCCTTTGCCCGCCGAGATCTCGCCTTTGTCGAACGCCATTTCGATATCGGAAACGCCGTAGCGCACGCGCCACGCCTGGCGGTGGAAATCGGTCGTGAACAGCGGCGCCAAACCGGCTTGGACTTTGGCTTTACCCAATACCTTGCGCACGGTTTTGTCGCCGATTTCGGCGAGCCAGGCTTCGTCCAACACCGGCGTTTCGCCGACGATCTCGCGTTCCCATTCGCCGCGCGCGAGACCGGCGACTTCAGGGGCGGCCGCTGTTTTGACCGTCTGGATACGGCGGCGGCCGTCGCGGCGCACCCGCAATGCAAGCTCCGCTTCGGCCAAACGGCGATCCGCCGTATCGAAATAGGTGGTGACGTAGCGTTTGCGGATCGGCGTCTTTGAGCCGAAGAGCGCGGTCAAACGCGGCGCCCGAACCAATTTGGCAAAAGCTTCAGCCGGGACGGCGAGCTTCAGCTCGATCTCCGTCGCGTTTTTCGCTTCGCTCGACACTGCAGCGCCCTCGCTTCCCGGCGCGGCGAACCTTAGGGGGCGCTCCGGGGGGCGGCAACTGGCAAAGAATTACTCTTTAATGACACACAAATTCCCCCTGTAATTATAAAGAATTACAGGGGGAAGCCAAGCTAATACACGAATTACAGCGTGCCGGGGAAGGCACCGCCATCGAGCAGGATATTCTGGCCGACGATGTAGCCCGCATGGACGCTGCACAGGAAGGCGCAGGCGGCCCCGAACTCCTCCGCCGTACCGAAACGCTCGGCCGGATTGGCTTTGCGCCGCGCCTCGGCCACCTGCTCGATCGGCTGGCCGCTGGTCTTGGACGCGGCCGTGAACAGGGAGCGCAGACGATCCGTCTCGAACGGGCCGGGCAGCAAGCCGTTGATCGTGACGTTGTGCTTGGCGACTTGGCGCGACAGCCCAGCGACGAAACCGGTCAGCCCCGTGCGCGCGCCGTTCGACAGGCCGAGCTGCGCGATCGGCGCCTTCACCGCCCCCGACGTGATGTTGACGATGCGGCCGAATTTCCGCGCGATCATGCCGTCGATCGTCGCTTTGATCAGCATGATCGGCGTGATCATGTTGCCTTCGACCGCTTTGTGCCACACGGCTTCGTCCCATTCGCGGAAATCGCCGGCCGGCGGGCCGCCCGCATTGTTGATCAGAATGTCGGGATCGGGGCATGCGGCCAATAGTTTGGCGCGGCCTTCGGCGGTCGTCACATCGGCGGCGACGGCGGTGACCTTTACGCCGTACTTGGCGCGCAACTCGGCGGCCGTCGCTTCCAGCGCTTCGACGCCGCGCGCATTGATCGTCAGATCCACGCCCTCCGCCGCCAACGCGGCCGCACAGCCCTTGCCCAAGCCCTTCGAGCCCGCGCACACGATCGCCTTGCGGCCTTTCAAACCCAAATCCATGTCATTCCTCCGGTGTTGTCGCGAAACCTTGCGCGGCGAGTACCGCGCGCGCAAGGGGAATGGAAATCGCGCGGCCTTGCGCCAAGGCAGCGCGGTCGAGCGCATCGCTGACCCGCAAGACCGCGCCCAGCGAGCGTTCGAGGCGGCGCGCCACGAAGCGCACCGTCTCGGGTGCCACGCGCAATTGGCGGTCGGCGAAATGTTTGACCAGAACGGCTTCGACCAGCGCGTCGTCCGGTGCGCCCAGGCCGACGGCAGGCAGCGCCTTCAAGCGCGAGGCGAGGTCGGGCAGCTTCACGTTCCAGCGCGCGGGCGGTACGCGCGCCGTTATCAGCAAATGCCCGCGCCGCTCGGCGATCATGTTCAGCAAATGGAAGAATGCGGTTTCGTCCGGCGCGTTTCGGTCGGCATCGTCGAGCAGCCATTCGCGCGACTCATCGAGTTCGCCGGCAATAGGTTTCGCCCCGCTGCGCGCACGCCACGCTTGGGCCAAATGCGTTTTGCCGCTGCCTTCGGGGCCATGTACGACCAAACCATAGCTCGGCCAGTCGGGCCATGAATCGAGCCAAGCGACCGCCGCTTCGTTGGCCGGGGCGACGAGAAAGTCCTCGCGCCCCAAGGCCGGCCGATGCGGCAGGTTGAAAGCGAGCTGCGTCGGGCTCATCGCCCCCGGCCAAGATAGAGCGACGAGCCGAGATAGCGTTTGAGCCCATAGCGCAGCAGCACGCCGATGGCGGCGGCGATGGGCACGGCGAGCAGCACGCCCGTGAAGCCGAACAGCGAAGCGCCCGCCAGGATCGCGAGGATCATCCACACCGGATGCAGGCCGACGCGATCGCCGACCAGATTGGGGGTCAGCACGCTGCCTTCAAGCAATTGCCCGGCGACGTAGACGCCTGCGACGATCGCGACACCGACCCAATCGCCGAACTGGAAGAACGCGATGGCGAGGCCGGTGACCGTGCCGACGGTGACGCCGACGAACGGAATGAAGCCCAGCAGCCCGGTCATCAAGCCGACCAGCAGGCCGTAATTGAGGCCGGCAAGCGTCAGGCCGACGCCGTAGAAAATGCCCAGGCACACGCATACCAGCGCCTGGCCGCGCAAGAAGCCCGCGAGCCGTTCGTCGATTTCGCTGGCCACGCCGCGCAGATCGCTCGCGTGATCGCGCGGCAGCCACGTATCGATCCGCGCCACGACCTTGTTCCAATCGCGGATCAGATAGAACGAAACGACCGGCGTGATTAGCAGCAGCGAGATCAGATTGACGATGGCGATACCGCTGGTGAGCACGCCGACGGCGGCACTTGCGAGGAAGGACAGAACTTGGCGCGCCGTGTCGCCCGCCCCGCGCAATTGCTGC
This sequence comes from Tagaea sp. CACIAM 22H2, assembly GCA_014444615.1. GTDB lineage: Bacteria > Pseudomonadota > Alphaproteobacteria > CACIAM-22H2 > CACIAM-22H2 > Tagaea. Next base: position 45,391 of record PVXE01000032.1, read on the forward strand.
GGATCGGCGTGGCCGATCTGGGCGAAGATCTCCTCGAGATAGGGACGCGCCCATTCGATGCCGTGGCGGATGACGACGGCGAGCCGCTCGGCAAGCCCGAAGATCTGCGTTTGCAGCACCGGCGCGAGAAGCGTCAGCGTGACGCCGACGGCGATAAAGAAGATCGCCGTCGCGATCGCCGCCCCGTATGTGCGCGGGACGCCGGCCTTCTCCGCCCGGTCGACGACGGGATCGAGCAGATAGGCGACCCCCGCCCCGACCAGGAAAGGCAGCAGCACGGCCGACAGCGCGTAGACCGCAAGGCCAAGCGCGCCGAGGATCAACAGCCACGCGACGAAACGGCCCCAAGGAAAAACCGGCGAAGGTTCGGCGGTCATGACGGCTCTTCCTCCTGCGCGCTCATGATGCGCGTCCATCGCACAAGATAGGCGATGCCCGACGCGAAAGTCGTGATCCCGGCGAGGGCAACTAACAGCCAGATCGGCGTGTCGAGTTCCAGCCCCAAGCCCAATTTCGCCAGCACGGCGGCGGCGAGCGCGATCTGCACCGTGGTGTTGAGCTTGCTCACGAACATCGGGTCCGCCTTGAACGTGCCGGTGATCACGACGGCTACAAGCGCTCCGCCAATGATCAACAGGTCGCGGAACACCACCATGATCGCCAGCCAAACGGGAATATGCCCGATCCAGCCCAAAACGACGAATACCGAAACCAGCAGCGCCTTATCGGCCAGCGGATCGAGATAGGAGCCGAGTTCGGTTTCCCAGCCGAAACGCTTGGCAAGGAAACCGTCGACCGCGTCGGTCAACCCGGCGGCGACGAACAGCCAGAAGGCCGGCGTGAAATGCTGGTCGAGCATGAGCCAGACGGCGACGGGCACGGCCATCAGGCGGCAGAACGACAGAATGTTGGGAAGATTGATCAAGCGTGGTCCGTCAGCGTGCGCCTTGTCCCGCGATGGCGATCACCCACGCTTCGCCGTCGGCGGCGAGCGTCAAGTCGCGCTGTGCCATCGCGGCACGTAAGGTTTCGACCGCGCCGTCGTAGTCGACATCGGCGATCAAACCGCCGCGCCCCATCGCCAGCACGTCGATACTGCGAACGGCCGCGACCTCCGACAGGCGCGCGCGCACGGCGACCCAGTCGCGCACGTCTTCCGCGCGGATCTGAACGCGCAGCGTGCCGCCCTGCCCGGCCCCGGTGCCGACCAGCACTTCCTGCTTCCAGCGTTCCTCGATTTCGTTTGCGGCCTCTTGCGCCAGCCGCCGATAGGCCGCTTCGAGATCCTCGCCCGGCTTCAGCGTCTCGATTTTCTGCCAGCTTTGATCCTGCGCGCGCGCGCCGACGCGATCGAAAGTCACGACCGCCAGCGTCTGGCCTTCGATCGTATCGACCTGAACGCGCACAACGATGGCACCCTGCGCCTGATAGACTTCGGCCAAGCGGCGCAACGCGGCCGCATCGCCCGCATCTGCTTGGGCCGCATCGAGGGTCGCGATATCCTCCAGGCTGCCTTCGGGCACGCGGCGCGGCTGCAACCCGTCATCGACGCCCAGGGCCACCCAAGCGCGCTTCCAGAAGTTTTCTTCCTCCCATAATTTGGGAATGCCGTTGTCGATCAACAGCGGCACGATCAGCACGGCGCGCGCGCGGGTTTCGGCGTAGGCGATCTCGCGGGTACGGAAAAGACTGCGCACCCGCTCCGCCTCGAAGCGATAGGCCACGCGCCCGATCCAGCGATTGCCGGTCGCGCGCTCGGCCTCGATTTCGTAGCTTTCCAGCAATTCGGCGATCTGCGGTGCGGGCAAGGCCGCGAGATTGCCGCGCCCCGCGGCGGGCACAAGGCGTTCGACAAGCCGCCGCCACGCCAGGCGCTGGCCTTCGGTCACGCCTTGGTCGCGCGCCTGGGGGGCGCTCGGCGCGGTCCGGTCGATTTCCACGCCGCGCACGGTGAACACGCCGTCGGCCGCGCGTTGGGCCTGAACCGGCGGAGTCGCCGCCAACGCCACCAAAACCGCCAGCAGGAGGGCCCGCAGCGCCATCCCAACCCTTTCCAAAACCGATATTTTTCCGGCCCTGTTACGGGCGGCACCGGGGTGTTATAGCCGGTCCCGCAAAGGGGCGACAATGACCACGAACCGCTACTCCGAAGCCGGCGTCGATATCGATGCGGGCGAAGCACTTGTCGAAGCGATCAAGCCACTGGCCAAATCCACCCGCCGGCCGGGTTCCGAAGCCGGATTGGGCGGTTTCGGGGCGCTATTCGACCTGAAAGCCGCCGGTTTCAAGGACCCGATCCTGGTCGCCACGACCGACGGCGTCGGCACGAAGCTGAAAATCGCGATCGAAAGCGGTCAGCACGACACGGTCGGGATCGATCTCGTCGCCATGTGCGTCAACGATCTGGTCGTTCAGGGCGCCGAGCCGCTGCTGTTTCTCGACTATTACGCGACCGGCAAGCTCGACGTCGCCGCCGGTACCGCGATCGTCAAAGGCATCGCGGAAGGCTGCCGCCAAGCGGGTTGCGCTTTGGTCGGCGGCGAAACCGCCGAAATGCCCGGCATGTATTCGAGCGGCGATTACGACCTAGCCGGTTTCTCGATTGGTGCCATGGAACGCGGGGCCGGCATCGACGGCTCGACCGTGAAGGCCGGCGATGCGGTGATCGGCCTCGCCTCGACCGGCGTGCATTCGAACGGTTTCTCGCTGGTGCGCCGCGTCGTCGCGGCGGCCGAACTCGCCTGGGATGCGCCCGCCCCCTTCGCGAACGATACGCTCGCGCGCGCCCTGCTGACGCCCACGCGCGTCTATGTAAAATCCTGCATCAAGCTCGTCCGCGCGGGCCACGCCAAGGCGCTCGCCCATATCACCGGCGGCGGTTTGGTCGAGAACGTGCCGCGCGTCATCCCCGACGGGGTGCAGGTGCAGATCGATGCGCGCAGCTGGACGCTGCCGCCGGTCTTCGGTTGGCTCGCCCGCGCTGGCAAAGTTTCGGCGGCCGAGATGGTGCGCGTGTTCAATTGCGGCGTGGGCATGGTCATGATCGTCGATCCCGCGCATAAGGACGCCGCGCTGAAGCTGGCGCGCGAACACGGCGAAACGGCGTTCGAGATCGGCGTGGTCGCCGATAAGCCGTCGGCCGATGCGCCGGGTTGCGTCGTCGCCAATCTCGATAGCTGGAAGCTCTGACGCGCATGAAACGCGTGCGGACAGCCGTGCTGATTTCCGGGCGCGGCTCCAACATGAAGGCGCTGCTCGACGCGGCGAAGGACCCGGCCTATCCGGCCGAGATCGTGTTGGTCGTGGCGAACGTGCCCGGTGCGGGCGGTCTCGATATCGCGCGCGCGGCCGGTATCGATACCGCGACGATCGACCATCGCGGCAAGGGCGGGCGCGAAGCCTTCGAGCGCGAGTTGCACGCGCGCCTGCTGGAAGCGGGCACCGAACTCGTCTGCCTTGCCGGGTTCATGCGGCTTCTCACGCCGTTCTTCGTCGATGCGTGGGCCGGCAAGATGCTGAACATCCACCCATCGCTGTTGCCCGCCTTCCCCGGCCTCGACACCCATCAACGCGCGCTCGACGCCGGGGTAAAATTCGGCGGCTGCACGGTGCATTTCGTGACCAGCGAAATGGATGTGGGCCCGATCGTCGCCCAGGCGGCCGTACCCATCCTGCCGGGCGACGACGCCCCTACCCTCGCCGCCCGCGTCTTGATCGCCGAACACAAGCTCTACCCGGCCGCTTTGGCCGCCGTGGCGTCGGGCAAGGCGCCTCAGCCTGGCGCCGGGGCCCTCCCGACGGTCTATAACCCGCCTCTTTGACGAAAACCCAAGCTCGGCTATGTTCCGGGCGGAATTCACGAAACGGAGTCAGCTATGGCCGCCGCCCCGCAAGAGAACGACCCGAACTTCAAGCACGACATGACGCCGCATCTAGAAACTTGGGCGAATTTCAATTCGCTCGCCAAGTGGACGCTCGGCCTGACCGTGCTGCTGCTGATCCTGATGTGGGCCTTCCTGGTTCCGCACGGCAAGCCCGTCTGAGCTTCCGTCGCGTGTATTGCGCGACGTGGAAGGGCCGCCTCCTCGGGGCGGCCCTTTGTCTTTTAAGCGCCGGTGCCGCCGCCCAAACGCCGCCGCCGGCGATCGAATTCGATCCGTCCAACGCGTCACTGGCCGAATGGTTCGGCCGCGTGGCGCTGCAATCGGAAAACCGCCAAGGCATCGAACGGCCGATCGTCAAATGGACCGCGCCGATCCGGATCGGCGTTGTCGGCGACCGCGTGCCGGTTTTCCGGCCCTTCGTCGAGCGGCACATTGAACTATTGCGCCGAATTACCGGCCACGACATTCAAGTCATCACGGCCGGTCAGGCGAATTTCGTCGTCGTGTTCGCGCCCGACATTTTCGCCCAGCCGCAAGGCAATGTGCGCAACGCCATGCGCGCGATGATGGGCGGCGACGACGCGGCGCTGGAAGCCTTCATCGCCGGCCAGCCGCGCACCGCGAATTGCTATTTCAATGTTCGCGGCGGCGGCCAGGGGATCATTGGCGCGCTGGCGGTCATCCCGTCGCAGCGCGATCCGTCGACCGCGTGGCGCTGCATCGTCGAGGAAATCACCCAGTCGCTGGGACTGTTCAACGACAGCGAACTCAACACATATTCGATCTTCAACGACCGCACGCCCTATGTGGACCTGACGCCGCCGGACGAGACGATGTTGAAGCTGCTCTACGACCCGCGGATGCGGGCCGGAACGCCGCCCGCCGAAGCGAAGGCGCTGGCGCGGCGGATTTTGGACGAATGGCGGCCGGGGCGCTGAAGCGCCCGCCAATCATTTCTGCGGCGGATAACGCTCGAACATCGGCAGATCGTGCACGGTCGCCATCCAGCCGATACGCTCGGCCGTTTGGATATGCGCGCGCGCGGGCAGCGCGTTTGGATCGTCGAACGTGGCGCTTTGCACGTCGGTGATGCCGGGAAGGATCGTCTCGTTCGTATAGAACAACCCTGTGCCGCAATCGGCACAGAAATGCCGCCGGCCGTTCGCCGACGAGGCGTAGGTCTTGAGCGCACCCTTGGTCGTCTTAACCGCGTCGGTGCGGAACATCGCCCACGCGACCATCGGCGCGCCCGAATGCCGGCGGCAATCGGAACAATGGCAAAGCGCATGCGTCAGCGCTTCGCCATCGACCTCATATCGGACGGCTCCGCAATGGCAACCGCCCGATATCTTCATCTTCGTTCAGCCGACGATTTCGAGACCGGCGAAGAAGAACGCAACTTCGATCGCCGCATTCTCGACGCTGTCCGAACCATGCGCCGAGTTCGCCTCGATCGATTCCGCGAATTCCTTGCGGATCGTGCCGGGGGCGGCGTTGGCCGGGTTGGTGGCGCCCATCACTTCGCGATACTTGGCGACGGCGTTTTCGCCTTCCAGCACCTGCACGACGACGGGGCCGGAGGTCATGAACGCGACCAGCGAGCCGAAGAACGGGCGTTCCTTGTGGACGCCGTAGAACGTTTCGGCCTGAGTCTTGGTCATCCAAATGCGCTTTTGGGCGACGATGCGCAGGCCCGACTTCTCGATCAGCGCGTTGATGGCGCCGGTCAGGTTACGACGCGTCGCGTCGGGCTTGATGATCGAAAAGGTACGCTCGATGGCCATGGGTCTCTCGTATCCGTCTTGGAAAAGGGTCCGGGCTTATAGCCGCGCCCGGCCAAGGGGGCAACCCCCCCGCCCTTACGCGGCCTTTTCCCAG
>PVXE01000033.1 GCA_014444615.1 Tagaea sp. CACIAM 22H2
TCGTCTCCAACGCGCCGAATTCGTAGTGGTTGCCCTTCTCGGCGCGCACGCGCACGGGATGCGCCTTCGCCGTGATGCGGTCCTTGCCCCGCATCGACAGATGCTGCGTGAGATAATGGTACAGCGTGTGGCCGCGCTTCTGCGCCTCCAGCATCATCGCGAAGGTCGAATCGCCGTCGATATTGATGTTCTCGATGGGGTCCATCTGGACCGCCACGACCAAGCCGGCCATAGACAGGAACTCCTAGTTCAGGCGGCTTTTGAGCGCCTGGATTTCCATGGCGATGCGCGAACGGGCCTGCGGAGCCTCGATCAGCGTCGCCGCTTGTTCCAAGCACATCACGGCGGCCCGCAGATTGTCGAGCCCCCCGTGAACGAGCCCCGTTTCGTGCCACAAGGCGGGGTCGCCGGGCGAAAGCATCAGCATGCGTTCCAGCACCGCCAGCGCGCCGCGGAAATCCTCGCCCTTCATCAGCCGCAGCTTGATGTTGTTCTGCAGGCGCAGCAGCACGGTGCGGTCGGGCACGGTCGCGTAGTGATAGGCTTGCAGCTCGGCGTCGGGCCCTTGCAGGCGCTTGAGCAGCGAACGCAGCGCCTTCGTATCCAGCGCTTGGCCGAAATTGAACGGATCGACGATCGCGCGCCCGTCGGGGCCGTCGATGCGTACCAGGAAATGGCTGGGGAACGACAAGCCCCAAGCGGCCCAGCCTTGCGCGCGCGCGGCGTCGATCCACAAAACGGCGAGCGACACGGGCAGGCCGCGCCGGCGGTCGATCACATGGGCGAGGTCGGCGTTGCGAAGATCGTCGTAGGTGTCGCGATCGCCGCGATAACCCAGACGCTCGACCAGCGCGTTGCGCAGAGCCGCCACGCGCGTGGCGATCGTGTCGGGCTTGCCTTGCGCCTCGGCCGCCACGCTCGTCGCGATCTCCGACAGATGCGCGCGATAGGGGGCGAGGTCGAGCGCCGGGCGCGTGGCCAGCGACAAGGCGAGTGCGGTTTCGCCGATCGCGAAATCGGCGTCTCCCGCTTGCGCGGCTTCGCGCAATTGGCGCTCGGCCTCCGGCGCGCGGCCCGCGGGCGGATAGGCGGCGATCAAGAAGCGCTCGCGCTTTTGGCGCCTTCTTCGCCCGGCGGCGGGCGGGTGCGGCGCGGATCGTCCTTGTTGATGATGTGGCTGACGACGCGGCGGATATTGGCAAGGTTGCGCGAGATCGCCAGCACGCGGTCTTGTTCGGCCTGGTCGGCCGACACGCCCAACAGATAGACCGTGCCGTTGACGACCTCGACCGAATAATTGATCGAGTTCACGCCGCGCGCGAACAGCAAACGCGAGCGCAGCTCGTTCGCCGCCCACGTATCCTTGGCGTAGGCTTTGAGCCCGCCTTCGTCGGTCACTTCGATCTCGTTCAGAATCTCGCGCACGCCTTTGGCCTTCCAGGCGAGCTGGACGGCTTCGGCGCGCATGTCGGGATCGGTGACGGCGCCGGTGATCAGCACCCGGCCTTCGTAGATCTGCGTCGACAACGCGCCGAACATCTTCGCGGATCGCTGGAACCAGTAATGGTTGATCTCCAGCGCGATGCCGTTGTCGTTCGCTGTGCCCACGAAGCCGCGCTCCTGCACCGCGGCGACACCGCCGGTCGCGGCGGCCCCCGCGACGACGCCCACGCAGCCCGGCAGCACCACCAGGGCCGATAGTGTCGCCGCCAGCTTCATTTTGTTCAGGAAACTCCGCATCTCGCGCAATCCTTCGGTTCCCCGGAATCCTTCTATGTAGAACCCGAATTCGAGTCGCGCCAAGCATCTTGCAGATGCCGGGGCCAGCGTCCGGGCGCCATCAACATGGCGTCGAATCTTGTCTCGAATGCGGCGAATTCGGGGTTTTTGGCGAGGAAAATTTCCGCCGCGCGAACAATGCGTTGGCGCTGGGCCGGGTGCAGCGCTTCGGCTGCCGCATCCAGATCGGCGCGCAATTTCACCTCGACGAAGGCGAGAACGCGTCCGCGCGCGGCGACGATATCGACCTGTGCGGCCCCCAGCCGCAAATCGCGCCCGACGATGCGCCAGCCCGCCAACCGCAACCGCCATGCCGCCAGGGTCTCGGCCCAAGATCCGCGTTTTTGATGGCGGATATGGCGCGTCGACTTCACCGTTTCTTGCCGCCCAGTTCCAAGGCGCGCGAATAGACCTCGCGCCGTTTGAGGCCCGTTTCCGCCGCCACGCGATCGGCGGCGTCGCGCACGCCCAAGGTTTCCAGTGCGGCGCGCAGCTTGGCGTCGAGCGTTTCGGCGTCCGCTTCGGGGGCGGATGCTTCGCTCGCCGGGGCGACGACGATCACGCATTCGCCCAGCACGCCCGCCGCTTCGTAATGCGCTGCAAGTTCGGGCAGCGTGCCGCTGCGCGCTTCCTCGTGCCGCTTGGTCAATTCGCGCGCAACGCAGGCTTCGCGCGGGCCCAGCACTTCGGCCATCGCTTGCAGCGTTTCCACCAAGCGATGCGGCGCTTCGAACGCGACCAGCGTGGCGGGCACATCCTTGAATTCGCGCAAGCGCCGCGCGCGCGGGCCCTGCTTGGGCGACAGAAAGCCCAGGAATAGCGCCGGCTCGGCCGGCAAGCCGGAAAGTGCCAGCGCCGTCGTCAGCGCCGACGGGCCGGGGATCACGGTGAACGGGATATTCGCGTCGCGCGCCGCGCGCACCAAAGCCGCCCCCGGATCGGCGATGCCGGGCATCCCGGCGTCGGACACGAAGGCGACGATCTCGCCATCGCGAACCCGGGCGATCAGCTTCTCGGCGACGGCTGCACTTTCGCGCTCGTCGCAGCGCACGAGGCGCGGCGCGATCAAGCCCATCGCCGACAGCAGCCGGCGCGCGACACGCGTGTCCTCGGCCGCGATCGTGCTTGCGGCGGCCAGCACCGCCTTTTGGCGGGCCGAGATATCGCCGAGATTGCCGAGCGGTGTCGCGACCAAATACAGCCCGGGCTTGATCGCGCCTGGATTCGCGGGCGCGGTGTCGCTAGTCTCCGGCGGCTCGTCGTCTGAGGACATAAACTTTGCGCTCCCGCCTGATCGCCCTACTCGCCATGCTCGTCGTCGCCCCGCTTCTCGCGGCTTGCGACGATCCGAGGGTAGCGGGCGTTTTCGGCCGAAGCCAGCCGACGACGCAAGCCCCCGCACCGCCGCCGGCGGTTACGCCCCCGCCGCCGATCATGCCGGCGCCGACGGCCCCGATCGTGCAGGAACCCGTTCCCGCCGCCCCGGCGCCGCAGCAGGTGGCCCCGGCGATTGCGCCGGGTCCGAAAGGCGCGCCGCGCGTCGCGTTTCTGGTTCCTTTGAGCGGCCCGAACGCCGCCGTGGGCCGCGCCTTGCTCGACGCGGCCACACTCGCACTTTACGACGTCGCCGACGACGAATTCGTGCTGCTGCCGCGCGACACCGGCGGCACGCCGGAAGGCGCTATCGCCGCATTCGATTGGGCGGTGGAGCAGGGCGCGCGCTTGATCGTCGGCCCGTTGCTGTCGGCCGAAGCGCAGGCGATCGCCCCCCGCGCGCGCGACGCGGGGATCGCGGCGCTGGCGTTCTCCAACGACGTCGCGGCCGCCAGTTCGAACGTGTTCGTGCTGGGCTTGGCGCCGCAAGCCTCGATCCGCCGCACGGTCGATTTCGCGCGCTCGCGCGGCCTCGAAAAATTCGTGGCGCTGGTGCCCAACAACGCGATCGGCTTGGCGTCGGAAGCGGCGTTTCGCGACGCGCTGATCGCCACGCAAGGCACGCTGGTGCGCGTCGAACGCTACGATCCCGGCACGCTGGACGTCACACCCTGGGTGCGCCGCGCGGGCAATGTCGGCCCGCCGCCGCCGCGGGCCCAACGCGGCGAAGCGGCGCGCGAGCCGCCCGAACTCGATTTCGAAGCGATCCTGCTGCCCGATTTCGGCGACCGCTTGGCGCAGGTCGCCAGCCAGCTGCATCTGCACGAGATCGATCCCGCGCGCATCCGTTTCCTTGGCATTCCGCAATGGGACGATGCGCGTTCGTTGCGCGAGCCTTCGTTGCTCGGCGGCTGGTTCGCGGGTCCGCCGCCCGAAGCGCGCCAGAATTTCGAACGCCATTATCGCGAGGTGTTTGGCCGCGCACCCCCGCGCGTTGCCACGCTCGCCTATGATGCGGTGGCGCTCGCGGCGGTTTTGGCGCGCGACAAGGGTGCGGACGGCGCGGATTATTCGCTGCCGGTGCTGACCGTGCCCACGGGCTTCGCGGGCATCGAAGGGATTTTCCGCTTCCTGCCGTCGGGTCTGGTCGATCGCGGCCTCGCGGTCATCGAAGTGCGCCGCGAAGGCCCCTTCGCGATCTCGCCCGCCCGCGACAGTTTCGAAACGCCGGTCAACTAACCGATCAATGCCGACAGCAGCGCGTTGACGAGTTTCAGCCCCTGCGGCGTCGGGCGAAAGCCGTGGGCGTTGCGCGCCAAGAATCCGTCGCGCACCAAGCGGTCGATGCGCGCGGTGTCGAGCATGCCGCCCTCGCCTTCCAGCTTCATGCCGGTGACGCGTTCGAAGCGGCGCGCGTCGATCCCTTCGACCAAGCGCAAGCCCATCATCAACGCTTCGTCGGCCTGATCGGCGGGCGCGAGCTTCGTGTCTTCCGCTGTGCCGTGGCCCAATTCGGCGACTTGCTTCAGCCACGTCTCGGGCGCCTTTTCCTGGCGCGTCGCGCGTTTGATTCCGTCGACCGTGATGCGGCCATGCGCACCGGGGCCCACGCCGACATAATCGTCGTAACGCCAATAGACGCGATTATGCCGCGATTCATGGCCGGGCTTGGCGTGGTTCGACACTTCGTAGGCGGGCAAGCCCGCGTCGTTCAGCACGTCTTGCGTGGCGTCGAACAACGCTTCCTGGCGGTCTTCCGACGGCAGCACCAATTCGCCGCGCGCGGCCATTTGCTGGAAGCGCGTGCCCGCTTCCAGCGTCAGCTGATAGACCGACAAATGCGACGGGCCCAACGCCAACGCGGCTTTCAATTCCTGGCGCCAATCGTTTTCGTTCTGATCGGGCCGCGCATAGATCAGATCGAAGGAGAAGCGATCGAACAGCGCCGCCGCGCGATCGATCGCGTGGCGCGCCTCGCGCACGTCGTGGCCGCGCCCCAAAAACTTCAGCGCCTTGTCGTCCAGCGCCTGCACGCCGATCGACAGGCGCTCCACACCCGCCGCTTTGAAACCGGCGAAGCGTTCGGCCTCGGCCGAGTTGGGATTGGCTTCGAGCGTGATCTCCGGGTCTTCGCCCACGCGCCAGCGCATTGCGATGCGGTCCAGCACCGCGCCGGCCGTGCGCGGCGCCATCAGCGACGGCGTGCCGCCGCCGAAAAAGATCGACGTGATCGTCCGGTTGGGCGTGAGGGCGGCGTAGTAATCCAGCTCGGCCAGCAGGGCTTTTTCCCACGCCGCTTCGTCGATCTTTTCGCGGACATGGGAATTGAAATCGCAATACGGGCACTTCGATTTGCAGAAGGGCCAGTGGATGTAGATCGCGAATTCCGGTGGCGGCGCGGCCGCGTTCATCCGCGCCGTCCGGCGAAGCAGCCCGCCACCAATTCGGCGAAGGCGCGCGCGCGATGGCTCATCCCATGTTTGCGCGCCGGATCCATCTCGCCGAAGGTGATCGTCTCGTTCTCGGCGACGAACATCGGGTCGTAGCCGAAGCCGTTTTCCCCGCGCGGCGGCCAAACGACATGGCCATGCACTTCGCCGCGGAACGTCTCGCAATGCCCGTCGGGCCAGGCGAGCGTCAAGCACGCGACGAAGAAGGCGCGGCGATCGGTGGCGCGCTTGGCGGCGAGCGCCTCTTCGACTTTGCGCATCGCGAAGCCGAAATCCCGCGCGGGCCCGGCCCAGCGCGCCGAATAAAGCCCTGGATCGCCGTTCAGCGCCGCGACGCACAGGCCGGAATCGTCGGCGAGGGCGGGCAAGCCGGTTGCGCGCGCCGAATGCAGCGCTTTCAGCTCCGCGTTCGCCTCGAAGGTCGTGCCCGTCTCCTCGGGCTCCGGCACGCCCTTGTCGCCCGCCGACACGCACGCCACGCCGAAGGGCCGCATCAGGTCGGCGATTTCGACCAGCTTGCCCTTGTTGTGGGTCGCGATGACGAGCGTGGGCTCGGTCAGTTGGCGGCGGACCATGCGGCGATCGCCTTCTTCTGCAACGCGACGAGTTCGCCGACACCCTTCTCGGCCAGGCCCAGCATCGCCAGCAATTGATCCTTGGCGAAGGGATCGCGCTCGGCCGTGCCCTGGACTTCGACGATGGCGTGCGAACCGGTCAACACGAAATTCGCGTCGACCTCGCAGGCCGAGTCTTCGACATAATCGAGATCGAGCACGGCCGCGCCATTGGAGATGCCGCAGGAAATCGCCGCGACATGGTCGCGCAGCGGCACGGCGGGAATCGTCTTGGCGGCGACCAGCTTGGTCAGCGCCTGATGCAAAGCGACCCAAGCGCCGGTGATCGACGCGGTGCGTGTGCCCCCGTCGGCCTGCAGCACGTCGCAATCGATCTTGATCTGGCGTTCGCCCAGCGCCTTCGCGTCGAGCACCGAGCGCAGCGAGCGGCCGATCAAACGCTGGATTTCCTGCGTGCGGCCCGATTGCTTGCCCTTGGCGGCTTCGCGGTCGGTGCGCGTGTGGGTGGAGCGCGGCAGCATGCCGTATTCGGCCGTCACCCAGCCCGACCCCGAATTGCGCAGGAAGGGCGGCACTTTCTCGTCGACCGAGGCGGTGCACAGCACATGCGTGTCGCCGAAACGAATAAGGCACGAGCCCTCGGCGTGTTTGGCGAAACCGGGCTCGAGGCTGACGGCACGAAGCTGATCGTTTTTGCGGCCGGAGGGGCGCATGGGCATGCTCTTTCGACGGATGGATTTGCGGCCGCGACCATAGGGGAGAGCGCCCGGCCGGTCCAGGGCGGCCCGCGAGGCTTTGCGGCGCGCCTTGACGACCCCGAACGCGGCGCCTAACGTTTTCGTCATGCGCAGCACGCCGGTCGTTCCTTTCGAACGCAGATCCCCCACGACGGCCGCCGACACGGCCGCTCCGGCCGGTCCCGCCGTGCTTTCCGCCAAGACCGCCGATTCGGCCATTCGGGCGCTGGACGAACGTTCGCGCGACGTGTTCCGCCGTGTCGTCGAAGCCTATGTCGAGACGGGCGAGCCGGTCGGTTCGCGCACATTGTCGCGCCAATTGGCCGAACGCCTGTCGCCCGCGACGATCCGCAACGTGATGGCCGATCTTCAGGATCTGGGCCTGCTCTATTCGCCGCATACCTCGGCCGGGCGCTTGCCGACCGACGCCGGATTGCGCTGGTTCGTCGACGGTTTGCTGGAAGTCGGCCGCCTGTCGAGCGAGGAGCGCGACAATATCGAAGTGCAATGCGCCGCCACCGGCCGCGCCCCCGCCCAGGTGTTGGAGCAAGCCTCGCAAATGCTGGCGGGGCTGGGGCAGGGGGCGGGGCTCGTCATCGCGCCCAAGGCGGAATCGCCGCTCAAGCATATCGAGTTCGTGTCGCTCGCCCCCGGCCGCACGCTGGTCGTGCTCGTCCAAGGCTCGGGCCTGGTCGAGAACCGCATCATCGAAACGCCGATCGGCTTGACGCCCGCCCAGCTCGCGCAAGCGGGGAATTTCCTCAATGCGCGCATCGTCGGCCGCACGCTGGCCGAAGCGCGCGCGGAAATCATCGAGCAGCTGGAGGCCGAGCGCGCCGCGCTGGACGAGCTGTCGCGCAAAGTCGCGGCGGAAGGTCTCGCGGTGTGGTCGTCGGACGACGGCAAGCCCGCGAAGGACGCGTATTTGATCGTGCGCGGCCAGTCGAAGCTGCTGGCCGACGTGCACGCGATGGAAGACCTCGAGCGCATCCGCCGCTTGTTCGATGCGCTGGAACAGCACGAATCGCTGGCGAAAATTCTCGATCAAGCGCAGCAGGCGCAGGGCGTGCAGATTTTCATCGGCGCGCAGAACGAGTTGTTCGGTCTGTCGGGCTGCTCGACCGTCATCGCGCCCTATACGGATTCGCGCGCGCGCATCGTGGGCGCGATCGGCGTGATTGGCCCGACGCGCCTCAATTACGCGCGCATCATTCCGACGGTCGATTACACGGCCAAGATCGTCGGGCGCCTCGTCGGCTGACCGGTCGGCTGAATTCACACTTGCGCCGGGCGGATTTTTCCCCCAAATCCCCCCGGTCCTTCAGCTCACCAAAGCAGCGCCATGACCGATCCGCAGCAGCCCGTTCCCGAATCGCAGCCGCAACCGCAAGACGTCGCCGCCGCATCCGCGCCCGAAACGCCGGAAGCCGCCGATCCGCTGGCGGAAGCGCTCGCGCGCGCCGAAGCGGCCGAGGCGGAGCTTGCGCGCGTCAAGGACGGCGCGTTGCGCGCGATGGCGGATGCCGAGAACGTCAAGAAGCGCGCCGAGCGCGAAATCGTCGAGCGCGAGAAATACGCGGTTTCCGGCTTTGCCAAGGCGCTGCTGGCGGTCGCCGACAATCTGCGCCGGGCACTCGACACCGTGTCGGCCGAGGCGAAAGCCGCCGATCCCGTTCTCGCCAAGCTGGTCGAGGGCGTGGAATTGACCGAGCGCGAATTGCTGGGCGCCTTCGAGAAATTCGGCGTGGTGAAGCTCGACCCCGTCGGCAAGCCGGCCGATCCGAATTTCCACCAAGTGGTCGCCCAGGTCGATCATCCCGGTGCGGTCCCCGGCACGGTCGCGCAGGTCTTCCAGGCCGGCTACACGCTCAACGGCCGTTTGCTGCGCGAAGCGATGGTCACGGTCGCCAAGGGCGCGCCCGCCGCCCCCGGCGCCGCGGTCGATACGCAGGCCTGACAGCGCTTTTCGCGCCTATCAGTTGACGCATTCCCTTTGCGGCCGCAAATTTGCGGACTCCAAGGGGACTCGATGGCCAAACGGGATGCCAACGCAGCCGCGATATCGGTGACGCGCGAATTCGACGCGCCGCCGCATCGGCTGTTCCGCTGGTGGACCGAGCCGCGGCACTTCATCCGCTGGTTCGGCCCCGCGCGCACCGATATGCCGGTTTGCGATTTGGAGCCGCGTCCGGGCGGATTGCTGCGGCTATGCATGCGCTATGACGACGGGCGCGAAATCTGGCTGAAAGGCCGGTTCCGCGAGGTTTTGGAGCCCGATCGGCTCGTCTTCGCGCTGTGGTTCACCGACGAAAAGGGCGCCCCCGCCGCGCATCCGATGTACGAGGATTGGCCGCTCGACGCGACCTTCCTGACGACCGTGGCGTTCGAGGATGTCGGCCATCGCGCCAAGCTCACGGTCCATCAAGCCGTGCGCCCGCTGCTGGCGGCCAAGCATCCCAATCTGCTGGCCGAGCGCGATATGGCCCGCCAAGGCTGGGTCGAAAGTTTCGAACGTCTCGCCGATCTGCTCGTCGACGCGGAGTGACTCAGGCGCTTTGGCGCAGATTGCCCGACGCGGTTTCGGCGGCGTGCTCATAGGCCTTGCTGGCCGCGGCGGCCGGCACTTCGGCGGCGGGCATGGGCGTCTCGGACGGTCCGAAAATCCGCGCGATCTTGCGCTGGAAACGCGCATCCACGATATCGACGAAGGCGTCGAGCGTGCCGTCGACCAAACCGACCTTGCTGGCGTATTTCGCCGGCTGTTCGGCCGGTGCTGCGGCTTCCTTGGCTTCCTTGGCGCGCTCGCGCGCGGCGTCGCGCGCTTCCAGGGCCTTGATTTGAACCTGATCGGCAACCGTCGAGCGGCCTTGCGTTTCCGCGCGCGTCTGCGTCGGCGCCTGGCTTTGGGCCGGCGCGGATTGGGCAATACGCGATTCCACCAAGGCGGTGATCGGAGCGGTGCTGGCGATACTCTGAACGGTACTCATGACACGAACCTCGCTTCTCGAAGTTCCGAGGATCCCGTCGCCGCTCCCGGCCGTTCTGGCCAATGGGACGTGAATCACGACGAAGAGATATTCCTCACGGCTTATATAATACAAATGGATGTTGGAGTCAATTGGACAGCATGATTTCCGGTTGAACCCGGCCCGCACGACAAAAACAGCACAAAACGCCGCGGCCGGTTGCGGGAAACGCCCGATCCCCCTATATCGCTGGCAACGGTAGGGTCTTCCCGGAAGTGGCGGTGCGCGCCGGGGGTGGGAGGGCCCGAATCCCTTGGAATTCACCCCGGAAGACGCATCGAGTTACCCCAATGGGGTCCGACCTGCCGGTGCCTCGCGCAAGAGGGCCGGCGACCCGGACCGCCGCATAAGAGGACGGACATGAGCAAAGTCATCGGCATCGACCTCGGCACGACCAATTCCTGCGTCGCCGTGATGGAAGGCAGCACGCCGAAGGTCATCCCCAACGCTGAGGGCGCGAACACCACGCCGTCGATCGTCGCCTTCGCCGATTCCGGCGAGCGTCTGGTCGGCCAGCCGGCCAAGCGCCAAGCGGTCACCAACCCGTCGGACACGTTCTACGCGATCAAGCGTCTGATCGGCCGCCGCTTCGACGACCCGATGGTCGCGAAGGATGTGGGCCTCGTGCCCTACAAGATCGTCAAGGCCGACAACGGCGACGCGTGGGTCGATTCGAAGGGCAAGAAATATTCGCCCTCGCAGATCTCCGCCTTCACGCTGATGAAGATGAAGGAGACGGCCGAGGCGTATCTGGGCGAAACGGTCACGCAAGCCGTGATCACCGTTCCCGCCTATTTCAACGATTCCCAGCGCCAAGCCACCAAGGACGCCGGCAAGATCGCGGGCCTCGAAGTCCTGCGCATCATCAACGAGCCGACGGCCGCCGCGTTGGCCTATGGGCTTGAGAAGAAGAAGGCCGGCACGATCGCGGTCTACGATTTGGGCGGCGGCACGTTCGACGTGTCGGTGCTGGAAATCGGCGACGGCGTGTTCGAAGTGAAGTCCACGAACGGCGACACGTTCCTGGGCGGCGAAGATTTCGACAACGAGATCATCGGCTATCTGGCCGCCGAGTTCAAAAAGGAGCAGGGCATCGACCTGCGCAACGACAAGCTCGCCTTGCAGCGGCTGAAGGAAGCTGCCGAAAAGGCGAAGATCGAGCTGTCGTCGGCGGTGCAGACCGAAGTGAACCTGCCCTTCATCACGGCGGATGCGTCGGGCCCGAAGCATCTCAACATCAAGCTGACGCGCGCCAAGCTCGAAAGCCTGGTCGATCATCTCGTCCAGCGCACGATCGAGCCGTGCCGTGCCGCCCTCAAGGACGCCGGCCTCAAGGCCAGCGAGATCGACGAGGTCGTGCTGGTCGGCGGCATGACGCGCATGCCGAAGATCATCGAGACGGTGAAGCAGTTCTTCGGGCGCGAGCCGCATCGCGGCGTGAACCCGGACGAAGTGGTGGCCGTCGGTGCGGCCATTCAGGCCGGCGTGCTGAAGGGCGACGTCAAGGACGTGCTGTTGCTCGACGTGACGCCGCTGTCGCTGGGCATCGAAACGCTCGGCGGCGTGTTCACGCGCCTGATCGATCGCAACACCACGATCCCGACCCGCAAGTCGCAGGTCTTCTCGACGGCCGAGGATTCGCAATCGGCCGTGACGATCCGCGTCTTCCAGGGCGAGCGCGAAATGGCCGCCGACAACAAGATGCTCGGCCAGTTCGATCTGGTCGGTCTGCCGCCTGCCCCGCGCGGCGTGCCGCAGATCGAGGTGACGTTCGACATCGACGCCAACGGCATCGTCCAGGTTTCGGCCAAGGACAAGGGCACGGGCAAGGAGCAGCAGATCCGCATCCAAGCCTCGGGCGGCCTGTCCGACGCCGAGATCCAGAAGATGGTGAAGGACGCCGAGGCGAACGCCGCCGAGGACAAGAAGCGCCGCGATCTGGTCGAGGCGAAGAACCGCGCCGAAGGCATGATCCACGACGTCGAAAAGAACCTGAAGGAGCATGGCGACAAGATCGGGGCCGATAAGGCCGTGATCGAGCAAGCCATCGCCGACCTGAAGGGCGTCAAGGACGGCGACGATGTCGAGGCGATCAAGGCCAAGACCGACGCGCTGACTCAAGCGTCGATGAAGCTGGGCGAAGCCATGTACAAGGCGTCGCAGGCCGAAGCCGCCGCGGGTGGCGAGGCCGGTCCGTCGGCCGAAGCGCCCAAGGGCGACGCGCCGAAGGACGAGAAGGTCGTCGACGCGACGTTCGAAGACGTGTCCGACAAGAACAAGAAGAACTGAGCTTAGAAGGCGGGCGCCTTTCCGGGCGCCCGCCTGACGCTCGACGGAGTCGGCCGTGGCGAAGGAAGATTTTTACGAGCTGCTGGGCGTGGCCAAGGGGGCGTCGCAAGACGAACTCAAGAAGGCCTATCGCAAGCTCGCCATGCAGTATCACCCGGACAAGAATCCGGGCGACAAGAAAGCCGAAGCCAAGTTCAAGCAGATCAACGAGGCCTACGACGTCCTAAAGGACGAGCAGAAGCGCGCGGCCTATGATCGCTTCGGCCATGCCGCTTTCGAGCAGGGCGGCGGCGGTGCCGGCAATCGCGCCGGCGGTTTCGATTTCGGCGGCGGCAATGCCGGGTTCGCGGACATCTTCGACGAGATGTTCGGCGAATTCATGGGCGGCGGCCGGCGCGGCGGCGGGCCGCAGCGCGGTTCCGATCTTCGCTACAATCTCGAGATCAGCCTGGAAGATGCGTTCCACGGCAAGCAAGCGACCGTCAAAGTCGCGTCGCTGCATTCTTGCGAGACCTGCAAAGGGACCGGCGCGGAAGCGGGCTCCAAGCCCGTCACCTGCCCGACCTGCCGCGGTCACGGCAAGGTGCGCGCCCAGCAAGGCTTCTTCACGATCGAGCGCACCTGCCCGCAATGCGGCGGCGGCGGTCAGATCATCGAGAAGCCGTGCAAGACCTGTCAGGGTCAGGGCCGCGTGCGCAAGGAACGCACCCTCAACGTCAACATCCCGGCGGGTGTGGAAGACGGCACGCGCATCCGCTTGGCCGGCGAAGGCGAAGCAGGGATGCGCGGCGCGCCGCAGGGCGACTTGTATCTGTTCCTGCAGATCAAGCCGCATAAGCTGTTCCATCGCGAAAACGCGGACATCTATTGCCGCGTGCCGATCGCGATGACGACGGCCGCACTGGGCGGTTCGGTCGAAGTGCCGACGGTCGATGGCGGGCGCGCCAAAGTCACGATTCCGGCAGGCGCCCAAACGGGCCAGCAATTCCGCCTGAAGGGCAAGGGCATGTCGGTGCTGCGTTCCACCGCGCGCGGCGACATGTTCATCGAAGCGGTGGTCGAAACACCGGTCAACCTGACGAAGCGTCAGCAGGATCTGCTGAAGGAATTTGAAGGCACCGGCGGGGCGGACAAATCGCATTCGCCCGAATCGGCCGGCTTCTTCGCCAAAGTGAAGGAGCTGTGGGACGATCTGCGCGGGTAATCCCCGCGCAGGTCCTTCACGCCACAACCAAGTAGTCCATCGCCGACAGCACGCCGCGCAGGCTGTGCAGGATCGCGTCGATCGCGCGGTTCTCGCTGCCGTCGCGATAGGCGGCATAGACGCGCCCGTCGCCGACCGGCGGATCGGTCGTCAGCACGATCAGCGTGCCGTCGGCGATTTCCTTCTCAACCATTTTGTGCGGCAACACGCCGACCGCGACACCCGCCGCGATCAAATGCGCGGAAACGGTGACGCTGCTGCACATGTCGATGCGCGCGGGCTCGATCCCGGCGGCGGCGAACCAATCCTGCGTCTGGCGATACATCGCCGAGGGCGGCGGGTTCGACACGATCGGCACGTCGCGCAGATCGGCCGGGCGCACCTTCGCCGGCAAGCCCCAAGACGGTGCCGCCATGAACGAGTTCGGCTGTAAGCCGAGCGGAATCAGCCGCACACCCGGATGCCCGACCGGGTTGACCAGCACGGCGAGGTCGAGATTGTGCCGTGCCAGTTCCGGCTCCAGCGTCGATGTGGTCGCGACGGTGAATTCGGGGCGCAGCTGCGGGTAATCGTGGCGCAGCGAATTGACCAGCGGGGCAAGGCACACCATCGCCACACCTTCAGCGATACCCACGCGCGCGCCGCCCGACACGGGCGACGGGTCGGGGGTCTCGCGGATACGATCGATTTCGCGTCGCACGGTGCGCGCGCGGGCAAGAAGACTAAGGCCGGCGGGGGTGGGGCGAATGCCGCGCCCGGCGCGCTCGAACAACTCCACACCCAGCGCGGTTTCCAGATCGCGCAAGCGCAACGAAACCGTCGGCTGGGCCAGATTCAATTGACGTGCTGCGGCCTGGACCGATCCCAGATCCACCGCCCAAAGAAAGGCTTCCAGCTGCGCCAGGGTCAAACGCATAGGAATTTCTAATACGACAGGCTCAGATAATCCAATTGGATTTGTATGCCTGTGCGGCGTTACCACTCGCGGCGGAGAAACACCCGAACAGCGCCGAAGAATGAAAATCACGCCGACCGCGAAAATCGTCCGCATTGATGGTTACGAGCTGTTCTGTCCCTTGCCCGAGCGCATCGGGAATTCGCGCGGCTTTTTCGAAAGCCGTGCCGCATTGCTCGTGTCGATCACCACGGATGCGGGCGTGACCGGCTGGGGCGAAACCTGGGCCTATCCGGGGGCCGCCGCTGCCATCGTGCGCCGCGATCTCGCACCCAAGCTGATCGGCCAAGATGCTTCCGCCCCGCGCCGTCTGCACGATCTGATGTTGCGATCCCTGCCCGAACGGCACGGCGTGCCGTTGATGGCGGTCAGCGCGCTCGATATCGGCGTGTGGGACGCCGCCGCGCGCGCGGCGAACAAGCCGCTTTCGGCGATGTTGGGCGGGGCGATGCGCGATCGCATGGCCGCCTATGTCAGCGGGCCGTTTTTGAAACCGGGCGCCGACCCGTTTCAAACCTACATGGCCGATCTCGACACCTATCTCGATGCCGGGTTCCGCGCGATCAAGCTGCGCTTGGGAACGATGCCCAAGCGCGATGCCGAGATCGCGCGCCAAGTGCGCCAGCGCATCGGCGCCGATATGCCGTTGATGGTCGATCTCAACCAAGGTTTCACCATCGGACCCGCGAGCGATCTTGCGAAGCGCTTGGCCGAGTATGACGTGCGCTGGCTGGAAGAGCCGATCGCGCATGACAATCTCGCGGGCTACAAGCGCCTGGCCGATGGCGGCACGATCCCGCTCGCAGCGGGCGAATCGCTGTTCGGCGTCGAAGCCTTCCGCGACGCGGTGGCGTCGGGCGCACTCACCTATTTGCAGCCCGACATGGCGCTGTGCGGCGGCGTGACCGAGATGATCAAAATCGCCGGTCTCGCCGAGGCCTTCGGCATGGCGCTTGTGCCGCATGTCTGGGGCACGGCGGTGAATTTCAACGCGACGCTTCAATTCGCGGCGACGCTGCCGTCGCGCGGCGGCCACGCGATGCCCTGCCCGATGTTCGAGTACGACTATTCCTACAATCCGCTGCGTACGAAATTCAGCGCCAACCCGGTCGATGCCAACGGCACCGTCGCCGTCTCCGATGCGCCGGGCATCGGCGTCGAGATCGATCCCGCGAAGTTCGATTCGCTTTTGGTCCAGCACTGGACCGTGCAGTGAAAACCGAAAACCAATAAACGGAGGAACCCCATGACGAAGTTCAACACGCTCGCCGCTTTGATGGTCGCCGCCGGCGCGATGCTTGCGCACGACGCCGCCGCGCAGACGAAAGTGCTCAATCTCGGATTCGTCGGCCGCCAGACCGCGCCCGAAGGTATCGGCATGACGACGATGGCCGAGAAGGTGAAGGCGCGCACCAACGGGCGCGTCGAAATCAAGCTGCATCCGGGCGGCGCACTCGGCGGCGACCGCGAAGTGATCGAAGGCGTGCAGATCGGCACGGTCGAAATGACGATTTCGTCGACCTCCATCTTCGCCAATTTCGTGCCCGACGTGCAGGTGCTCGACATCCCCTTCCTGTTCCGCGATTTCAATCACGCGCAAGGCGTTCTCGATGGCGCGGTTGGCAAGGAGCTTCTCGCCAAGTTCGACGCGCGCGGCTTCAAGGGCCTGGCGCTGGGCGGCATCGGCTTCCGGCAATTGACCAATAGCCGCCGCCCGGTCGCCGATCTCGACGACGTGAAGGGCCTGAAGATCCGTACCCAGGAAAACCCGATCCATATCCAAGTCTGGCGTGCGTTGGGTGCGCAGCCCACGCCGATGGCGATTCCTGAGGTCTTTACCGCCCTTCAGCAAGGCGTGATGGACGGTCAGGAAAATCCGATCGGCGCCATCATCAACAACCGCTTCGGTCAGGTGCAGAAGCATCTGACGATCACGAACCACGCCTTCACGCCGGTGGCGCTGGTGATCTCGCCGGCCGCGTTCAACGCGCTGTCGCCCGCCGATCGCCAAGTGTTGCAGGAAGAAGCGACCGCCGCGATGGCCGTGACCAAGGCGGAAGTCGCCAAGGTCGAGCAGACCGGTGTGGATCAGTTGCGCGGCATGGGGCTTCAGGTCGTCGAGAAGGTCGACACCGCCAAGTTCCAAGCCGCCTTGGCGCCGACCTTCGCCGATCTCGCCAAGCGTTTCGGCGAGTCGACGATCAACCGCATCAAGGACTTCAAGTGAACGGACCCAACGTCGCGATCCGCCTGCTCCTATCGACGGAGCGGGCGGTCACGCGGGCCTCCGTGTTCGCGGCGTGCGGCTTTTTGGCCGCCGCCGCGTGCGTGGGCTTCTATCAAGTTCTCGCGCGTTTCCTGCTGGCCGAACCGGTGACGTGGTCGGAATCCTTCGTGCGCGTCGCGCTGATTTGGATGGCCTATATGGGCCTGTGCGGCGCCATGCGCACCGGGGCGCTGGTCTCGGTCGATGTGCTTTACCGCATGTGCAAGGGCACGGCGCGGCGTGTGCTGCAGGCGGCGATCGCCGCCTCGACGATTTCGCTGCTGGTCATTCTTGTTTGGTACGGCACGATCCTCACGCAGCGCGTGCAGTTCCAGGTTCTGGCCGGTTTGGAAATCTCGGTCAGCTGGGCCTATGCCGCGATCCCCGTGGGGGCCGCAGTGTCGATCCTCGCGGTGCTCGCGCATTTCTTCGATCCCAAGCGCGAAGAACTCGAAAACGCGGTTTAGGAGACGCGACGATGGCCGCGACGATGTTGATCACGATGTG
The DNA here is from genome assembly GCA_014444615.1 of Tagaea sp. CACIAM 22H2. Classification (GTDB taxonomy): domain Bacteria; phylum Pseudomonadota; class Alphaproteobacteria; order CACIAM-22H2; family CACIAM-22H2; genus Tagaea. Next base: position 17,163 of record PVXE01000033.1, read on the forward strand.
CGTGCTGCTGGTGCTGTCGATTCCGGTCGCGGTGTCCATCGGGCTGGCCGCCATCGCGGGCATGGGCCTGTTCACGCCTTTGCCGCTGGTTCTGGTGGCGCAGCAGGCTTTCGCCTCGCTCGACAAATTCCCGCTCGCCGCCGTGCCGTTCTTCATCCTTGCCGGCAATCTGATGGGCGAAGGCGGGATTTCCGCGCGCCTGGTCGATTTCGCCAAATGCCTGGTCGGCGGCGTGCAAGGCGGGCTCGCCTGCACCTGCATCCTGACCTGCATGATCTTCGCGGCGGTGTCGGGCTCCAGTGTGGCCACGACCTTCGCGATCGGCGCGATCCTCATTCCGGCGATGGTGCGCCACGGCTACCCCGTGCCCTTCGCCGCGTCGTTGCAGGCCACAGCCGCCGAGCTTGGCGTGATCATCCCGCCATCGATCCCGATGATCCTTTACGGCGTGGCCGCCGAAGTTTCGATCGGCGAATTGTTCATCGCCGGTTTTGGGCCGGGCATCCTCATCAGCGTCGCATTGATGGCGTTCGTCTATATCTGGTGCCGCATTCGCGGCTACGGAAAGCGCGACGCCGAGGGCCGCATGCCCTTGCTGGTCGCCACGCGGCGCGCGGGGCTGGCGCTGATGATGCCGGTGATCATTCTGGGTGGCATCTATGGCGGCGTGTTCACGCCGACCGAAGCGTCGATCGTCGCGGTGTTCTACGCGCTGGTCGTCAGCTGCTTCGTCTATCGCGAGATCGGCCTCGGCCAGATCTACGCGATCTTGCACCGCTCGGTGATTTCCTCCGCCGTCATCATGTTCATCATCGCGATGGCGGGCCTATTCAGCTTCCTGCTGACGCGCGCGGGCATCCCCGCGCAGATCGGCGCTTGGATCGTCGAGAACTTCCACGAAGGCTGGGCCTTCCTGCTGGCGGTGAACGTGTTCCTGTTCATCATCGGCATGTTCATCGAGACGTCGGCCTCGATCATCGTGCTCGCCCCCATCCTGGCGCCGGTCGCCGCGCATCTGGGGATCGATCCCGTGCATTTCGGCTTGATCATGGTGGTCAACCTCGCGCTGGGCATGATCACGCCGCCTTTCGGCGTGAATCTGTTCGCCGCCTGCGCGGTGGCGAAGATCTCCCTCGACCGAATCGTTGGTTCGCTGGCGCATTTCGTCCTGGTCATCCTGGCCTGCCTGGTGATCATCACCTACGTGCCGGAAATCTCGCTGTTCATGCGCGACCTCGCGTACTGACCCCATCTCGCCCCAAGGCGGCGGGCATGCTATCTGGCGGGGGATGATCGCCTCGTTTCTTCGCCTTGCCCGGCCCAAACATTGGGTCAAAAACGCCTTCGTGGCGGCCCCGCTGTTTTTCACGCCCAGCGCCTTGTCCTGGGCGTCGGCGGGCACGGTGGCGCTGGCGATTCTCGCCTTCTGCCTGACCGCCTCGGCGATCTACGCCCTCAACGACTGGGCGGATCGCGACGCCGACCGCCTGCACCCTGAAAAGCGCCATCGTCCGGTCGCCTCCGGCGCCGTGGCGCCAGCGGCAGCACTCGTCTTCGCTGGCGCCCTGGCGGTCGCCGCCGCCGTCCTCGCGATCCGCTTGCCGGCGGAATTCGGGATCATCCTCGCCGTCTATGCGGGCATGAATCTCGGCTACTCCTTCGGGCTCAAGAACGTCTCGCTGCTCGACGTGCTGATCATCGCCATGGGCTTCGTGCTGCGCGTCGAAGCCGGCGCCCTGGTCTTGGGAATCGTGCCGACGGTGTGGATTCTGGTCTGCACCGGCTTGCTGGCGCTGTTCCTGGCACTCGCCAAACGGCGCGACGATCTGACCAGCGATCTGGATTCCGCACACCGCAAATCGCTCGCCGGCTACAATCTGCCCTTCATCGATACGGCGATCGCCGTGGTGCTGGGCGCGCTGCTGGTCGGCTATTTGATGTACACGACCGACGAAGCGGTCTTGCGCAAATTCGGGACCGAGCGACTTTATATGACCGCCCCCTTCGTGGTCGCCGGAATCCTGCGCTATCTCCAGATCGCGCTTGTCGAAAAGCGCTCGGGCTCGCCGACCGAAATCGCGCTGTCGGACCGGTTCCTGATCGTTTGCGTGCTGGGCTGGCTCGCCGTCTTCGGCTATCTGATCTACGCATGATTCGCTGGAAGACCGATCGCTTCGCAGGCTGGGGCCGGACGGCCCCTGCTTTGGCGCGTGCCGCCCGGCCCGAACGCCAGGCCGAGCTCGACGCCGCGTTCGCGGGCGCGCGGGAATTCGGCGCGACATTGCCGCGCGGCAATGGCCGTTCCTATGGCGACGCTGCGCAGGTGACCGATGGCGCCTTGGTCCTCGGCACGCGGCTCGACCGGTTCGTGTCGTTCGACCCAGCGACGAATCTATTGGTCGCCGAGCCGGGTGCGACCTTCGCCGATCTTCTGGCCGCCTTCCTGCCGCGCGGGCTGGCGGCCCCCGTGTCGCCCGGCACGATGTACGCCACGCTTGGCGGGGCGCTCGCCGCCGATGCGCATGGTAAAAATCACGATCGCGCGGGATCGTTCGGCGCGCATGTCGAATGGTTCGACCTTCTGATCGCGAATGGCGAGACATTGCGGTGCTCGCGCGAGCAGAACGCCGATCTGTTCCGCGCGACGATCGGCGGCATGGGCTTGACCGGTTTCGTGCGCCGCTTGGCGCTGCGCCTTGCCCCCGCGTCGCCCTTCGTGCGGGTGAAGGAATCGCGGGTCGACGATCTGGACGAATTCTTCGAAGAATTCGCCGCGTCGCGCGACGGCGCGAATTTCACCGTCGGCTGGGTCGATGCGCTCGCCAAAGGCGCGCAGCTCGGGCGCGGCATTTTCGAAACGGCGGAATACGCGCCCGACGCCGCCCAGCGTCCGCCGGGTTTGCGCGCACCCAAGCCGATTCCGTTCGACCTGCCCGGCTTCGCCTTGTCCGCCCCCATCGTGCGCGGCTTCAACGAACTCTATTGGCGCCGTGTGCCCGAAGCGGGCCGTACGGGCGAACGCGCCCTCGACCGTTTCCTTTATCCGCTCGACTCGCTGGCGGATTGGAACCGGCTTTACGGCAAACGCGGCTTCCATCAATTCCAGGCGGTCGTGCCCGACGGCCCGGCGCGCGACGCGGTGCGCGACATGCTGGAAAAAGTCGCGGCGACCGGCAATGCCTCCTTCCTCGCGGTGCTCAAAACCTTGGGCGGGGAAGGGCATGGCTTGCTCTCCTTCCCGATGCGCGGCGTGACGCTCGCACTCGACATTCCCAACGCGGCCGGCGCCGACGAATTGCTTGCGTCGCTCGAAGCGATCGCGCGCGACGCGGGCGGGCGCATCTATCTCGCCAAGGATTCGCGCCAATCGGCCGCGACGTTCCGCGCGACCTATCCGCGCTTGGCCGAATTCGAAGCCGTGCTGGCGGAATTCGATCCCGAGAAGCGCCTCGAGTCGGATTTGTCGCGGCGCCTGGGCATTCGCGGGGGGCCGGCATGATCTGGGTCGTGATCGGCGCTTCCTCGACTATCGCGCGGGAATTCGCGCGCCAAGCGGCGATGCAAGGGGCGGGCATTCTGCTGGCGGGCCGCGACCGCGACGATTTAGCCGCCAATGCCGCCGATATCGCGACGCGCGCCAATGTGCCGGTGCGTGTCGAACATTTCGACCTCGCCGACGCCAGCGAACACAGCGCGTTGCTCGAATCTGCCCACAGCTTTGCAAACGGCGCCGAGATCAATCTCTTCCTCGCCGCCGGAACGATGCCCGCCCAAGCCGAGATCGACGCCGATCCGGGACTTGCGGCCGGGACGATCGTCACGAACTACACCGGCGCCGTGCTGCTGTTGCAGCGTTTTGCGCCCGTGTTCGAGGCGCAAAAATCCGGCACGGTGATCGCGCTGGGTTCGGTCGCGGGCGATCGCGGGCGGCTCAAAAACTATGTCTACGGTTCGGCCAAGGCGGGATTGCACGCCTATCTGCAAGGCTTGCGCGCGCGGCTGGTGCGGTCAGGTGCCCATGTCGTCACGCTGAAACCCGGCTTCGTCGATACCGCGATGACCTGGGGCCTGCCCGGCCTGTTCCTGGTCGCGTCGCCGGCCGCGATCGCCAAGGCCGCATTGACGGCGGCGGCCAAGAAACGCGATATCGTCTACGCGCCCTTCTTCTGGTGGGGCATCATGTCGATCATCAAGCACATCCCGGAACGTATCTTCAAAAAACTGAACATCTGATCGGGGAAGACCAATGCGTATCGGAATCGTGGGTGCCGCCGGCCGGATGGGCCAGATGCTGATCCGCGAAGTGCACGGCAACGCGACCGCGAAACTGGGCGGTGCTGCCGAGCGTGCGGGGTCCGACGCGATCGGCCGCGACGCGGGCGAGATCGCGGGGCTCGGCCCCCTTCAGGTGAAGGTCGGCGCCGATCCGGCCGCCTTGTTCGACGCCTGCGACGCGGTGATCGATTTCACCGCGCCCGCCGCCAGCGTCGTCCATGCCGGTCTTGCCGCCGCGAAGGGCAAGGCGTTGATCCTGGGTACGACCGGCATCACGGCCGCCGACCAAGCGAAGATCGACGCGGCGGCCAAGTCGGCGGTCATCGTGCAATCGACGAATTTCTCGCCCGCCGTGGTGCTCAGCTTCGCGCTGGTCGAAGAAGCCGCACGCCGCTTGGGCCCCGATTACGACATCGAGATTTTCGAGCTCCATCACCGTCACAAGGTCGATGCGCCGTCGGGCACGGCGCTCAGCCTCGGCCGCGCGGCGGCGAAGGGCCGCGGGATCGATTTCGACAAGGAAACGATTCGCGGCCGCGACGGGCATACGGGTGCCAGGCCCACGGGCCCGATCGGCTTTTCGGTCGCGCGCGGCGGTTCGGAAACCGGCGAGCACAACGTCATGTTCATGGCGGAAGGCGAGCGGCTGGAGATCGTGCACAAAGCCTCCAACCGCCAGATTTACGCGCGCGGTGCGGTCCGCGCGGCGCTGTGGGCCAAGGGCCGCGCGCCCGGCCTCTATTCGATGCGCGACGTGCTGGGGCTGTAACGCACGCGCTTCAGCGCGTCGGCGATGATTTGCGCGACCGGCTCGCGCTCGTCGATCGGCAGAAAGCCGCCCAGCCACGTGACCTTGCCGTGGCTGCGAAGGCGCACGGCCGCCGGATGGCCGGGGCGGGCGGCCAGATCGACTTTCAACCAATAAGGTTGCCACGTCTCGCGCGTGACCTTGCCCCAAGGATCGACGCGCTCGATCTCCAGGCTGTCTTCGCGCAGCACGATGCGCTCGTAGCGCCGGCCGGTCGCGTAGCTCGCCTTGAATGCGACCCAGATCAGCAGCACATCCACGCCCAAAAAGCCGATCACCGGCCACGCGCCGACGGCATAGAACACGATCCCGGCGGTGAAGCTGACGGCGCAGAGCAGCGCCATTAGCCACCAGAAGCCGCGCGGGCTGAGGCTGCGATGCCGGCGCAAGGTCAGGTCGAGAAGGGGGCTGGGGTCGCTCACGGCGACGATGTTAGTCTGATGCCCGCGCGAATCCAGTGTCTTTCGACGGTCCGATGTCCAGCGACGACCCTCGCCATCTTCTCGCGGACGCCTTCGCGCGCCACGCCGCCGGCGATGCGCGTGGTGCGGCCGAACGCGCGCGCCTTGCGGTGGCCGCGGCGCCGGATGCGCCGCCGGTGCTGGGGGCGGCGGCGATGTTGCTGGCGGGGATCGACGCCGCCGAAGCGCTCGCCCTTGCGCGCCGTCTTGCCGATCGCGAGCCTGCGAATCCCGGCGCTTACGCCCTGCTCGCGAAAATCCACGCCGATCTGCCGCGCGACGTCGACGGTATCGAAACCTTCCAGAGATTCGCGCGGCGCGATCTGCCCGACGACGCGCGGCGCGCCGTGCTCGCGGCGCTGGCGGCGCTGACGAACCGCGCGGGTGACGCCGCCGGCGCGCTGGCGGTTCTCGACACGCTGGGTCCGACCGCCGATCGCGATATCGAGTATTCGCGGCTGCTCTACGCGCTCTACGCGCGCGACATGACCGATGCCGACGTGATGGATTTGAAACGTCGCTACGACGCGCGCGACCCCGCCACGCCCGTCGCGCGTGCCGGCCTGCGCAACCGCATCCCGCGCATCGGGTTTCTCGGGTCCAATCTCGGTACGCTCAACTACATGGCGCTGTTCGCGCCCTTGCTGGACGCGTTCGATCGCGCGGCGTTCGAGATCGAGTTGATCGCGCTCACACCCGTGCAAGGCGCGATGGCGGAATTCTACCGCGCGCGAAATCTGAATGTCGTGCCCGTGCCGGATCCGGCGCGCGCGGCCGATACGATCGCGGCGCGCGACCTCGATCTGCTGATCGAGATGGACGATATTCTCGCGGCCACCGGTCGTCCCGCGTTGCGCCGGCGTCCGGCGCGCGCGCAGGCGTCGTGGTTCAACATGACAGGCCCGGCCGCCGATCCCGCCTACGATGCGTCGATCGGCAATGCGGCGCTCTATCCAGACGCGACAGCGCCGCTTTACGCCGAGGCGCGTATCTGTTTGCCGAAAGACGCTTTCGTCTACGATCCCGAATTCGCGTCGCTGCGCCCGCCGCCGCCATCGCCCGCCCCTTGCGAATGCAACGGCCATGTCACGTTCGGGTCGCTGGCACAGATGTACAAGATCGGCGCGCCGTGCCTCGATCTGTGGGCGGCGGCGTTGCGCGCGGCGCCGGCGGCGCGCTTCCATCTCGCCAACGCCGCGATGGAAGAACCGGCGGCGGCGATGCGCTTCGTCGCGGCGATGGAAACGCGCGGCATCGATCCCGCGCGCATCACCACGGGCGTCGAAAAGAACTGGCCCGGTTATTTGCGCGGTTACGCGAAGATCGATCTCGCCTTCGCGACCTTCCCGATTCCCGGCGGCACGACGATGTTCGAAGCCGCGTGGCAAGGCGTGCCCACGCTCGCCTGCCGGGGCGGTCATGCGTTGACGCGTATCGGCGATTGGCTGGCCGCCGCGATCGATGCGCCCTGGACCGCGTGCGCCGATGCGGGCGAATTCGCCGCGCGCGCGGCCGAACTCGCGGCCGATCCCGCACGCCTGATCGCGGCACGGCGCGACTGGCGCGATCTTCTGCGCGCGAAGTCGCGGGCGGATACGCCGCGCGCGGCCCGCGCGATGGCGGAAGCGTTTCGCGCGATCTTGGCCGCGAAAGGGGACGCGGCATGAGTGTGGCCGACGGCGATATCTTGCGCGGCAAGGGCGATCTCGTCGGCGCGCTTGCCGCGTATGGGAGCGCGCTGGCCGCGAATCCCGACGATCTGATGGCGCTGGTCAATCGCGGTGTGACGTTCCACATGCTCGGCCGTGCCGCCGAAGCCGCCGCCGATTACGCGAAGGCCGCAGTGTTGGCGCCGCAGATCGCGCTGATCCACGCCAATCTCGCCGCCGCGTTGCTCGACGCGCATAAGCCCGGTTCCGCGCGCGACGCCGCCGCCAAAGCCGTTGAACTCGAGCCGTCGAACGTTACGGCATGGAACAATCTGGGTGTCGCCTGCGGACAGCTCGGCCTCGCGCGCGATGCGCAGGATGCGTGGCGCAAGGCGCTGACGATCGATCCCGATCATGCGTCGACGCTGGTCAATCTCGCCCAAGCGATGCGCGTCGACGACCCCGACAAAGCCGCCGATCTGTTCTTGCGCGTGCTGGCCAAGCATCCCGCGCGCGACGACGCCTATGCCGAAGCGATCTCGACGCTGTGGCATGCGTGTCGTTGGGACCGCGCATTGGAACTGCTCGGCGAACTCGATACGCGCCTCGCACGTGATATGGCGACGAACGCGCTTTATTCACTGGCCTACACGCTACCCTTCATGGCCGACGATCCGGCGCGGGTGAAAAAGGTCCAGACCGCGCTGGGCGCGGCGCTGGCAAGCACCGCGACGAAGCTGCCGCCGATCGCGCCGGGCGCGGGCAAGATCGTCGTCGGCTATCTCTCGCCCGATTTCGGCAATCACGCGATGAGCCATGTGCTGCGTTCGATGATCGCCGCCCACGTCAAGGCGGGATTCGAGATCGTGTTGCTGTCGCTCAAAGATCGCTCGTCCGAGCCGGGGCCGTGGCTCGCCGATCTCAAACGCGCGGCGGACGATTTTATCGATCTGTCGTCGTTCGATTCGCCCAAAGCCGCCGAAGCGATCCGCGCGCGCAAGATCGATGTGCTGGTCGATCTATCCGGTTACATGGCGGGCGGAAGGCCGGAGATTCTCGCCGCACGCCCCGCCCCCGTGCAGGTCTATTGGATCGGGCATGGCGGCTTCTTGGAAGCGCCCTATATCGATTACACGATCGCCGACCGCATCGTCGCCCCCGATCCCACGGGCCATGTCGAAGCCATCGCGCGCCTGCCGGTTTGCTATCACCCGGCGGATCGTTTTCCGGCGGGACCCACGCCCGCGCGTGCCGAATTGGGCTTGCCCGAATCCGCGATCGTTTTCGCCGCCTTCTGCAATCCGTTGAAGATCGAGCCCGTCTGCTTCGCCGCGTGGCTCGAGGTGCTGACGCGTGTACCGGGCAGCGTGCTGTGGCTTGCGGGGCGCAAAGCCTATACGCCCGCGCAGAGCCAGTTGCGCGCGCGCGCGCAAGCCGCAGGTGTCGATCCCGCGCGGCTGATATTCGCCCCCCATGCGGCCGACAAAGCCGCGCATCTCGCCCGCCATCGCGCAGCCGATCTGTTCCTCGATTCCTTCGCCGTGTCGGCGGCCTCGACCGCGTTGGATGCGCTGGGGGCGGGTTTGCCGGTGCTGACCAAAAGCGGCCGGCAAGCGCATGCGAATGTCGCCGCGTCGTTCCTGTCGGCCCTGGGTTTGCCGGAATTGATCGCGGAGTCGGTCGAGGATTTCGTTGCGCGCGCCGCGGAACTCGCGCAAGACAAAGCGGCGCGCGCGGCTTTGCGCGCCCGGCTCGACGCTTCGGTCGCCACTGAACTGCCCTTCGATGCTGCGCGCATGGCGCTGCATGTCGAAGCGGCGTTCGCGGCGATGATCGAACGCGCGCGCGCCGGTCTCAAACCCGCCTCGTTCGACGTGAGCGCGCCATGAAGCCCGACGCCATTCGCGAATTCTATTCGCGCCTCGCCCAGCGCAATCCGGAACCGACTTCGGAATTGCTGTGGGGCAATCCCTATCAATTGCTCGTCGCCGTCGTGCTGTCGGCGCAGGCGACGGACGTGGGCGTCAACAAGGCGACGCGCAAACTCTTCGAGATCGTCAAGACGCCGGCGGAGATGGTCGCGCTCGGCCTCGACCGGCTGAAGGAACACGTCAAGACGATCGGGCTTTACAACACCAAGGCCAAGAACGTGATCGCGCTGTCGGAGATTCTACTGCGCGATTACGCGGGCGGCATTCCGCGCGATCGCGAGAAGCTCGAAGAACTGCCCGGCGTCGGGCGCAAGACCGCCAATGTCGTGCTCAACGTCGCCTATGGCGAGCCGACCATCGCGGTCGACACACACATCTTCCGCGTCGGCAATCGCACGGGTTTGGCCAAGGGCAAGAACCCGCGCCAGGTCGAAGACAAGCTGGAGAAAGTCACGCCCGCCGACTTCAAGCAGCACGCGCATCATTGGCTGATCTTGCACGGGCGTTACGTGTGCAAGGCGCGCAAGCCCGAATGCTGGCGTTGCGTCGTCGCGGATATTTGCGCCTTCAAACCCAAGACGCAGCCGCCCGCCGCCTAACCTTTTTTCTCTTTTTCGAGCGAATCGAGGCACGGGTCCGGCGGCGTGGGCCGGCCCTGCAGCGTGCGCGCATCGACATGCGTGACGCGCTGGGTGTTGTCCGCTTCGCGATAGACGAACACGTCGAGCAAGCACATGCGGCCGCGAAAGCGCAGCACTTCGGCCGGGCCGTCGCGGCGCACGAAACCCGCTTGGCCCAAACGCGCGCCGATCGCCTCGCGCGTTAATCCCATCAGGCCGCGCACGCCCGCGATGGGGGCGGCAACGGCCACTTGCGGCGTTGCTTGCTGTTGGGTGGATGCCGGCGCGGGGCTTTGCGCCGCGACCGGTGCGGGCGACGGCGAAACGGGGGCGGCGGCGGGAACGGGTTCGCCTGCCCCGGCGCACGCCGCCAGGGTCAGGGCCATTCCCGCGACCGCCAACCGCTTCAAGCGATCAACCGCCGTCGTTGCCGGTATCCGGCTTGGTGACGCGGCTGGTATCGACCGAGACTTCGCCGGCGATCTGGCCGGTTTCCTCGATCTCGATGCGCGCGTAGCGGATCGTGCCGGTGACGCGGCCGCCCGCGCGGATGACCAGCTTTTCGCGCACGGTCAGCGTCCCTTCGAACGTGCCGGCGATATCGGCGTTCTCGATTTCCGCCATGCCCTTGAACACGCCGCTATCGGCGATTTCCATCGAGCGGCTGTCGCTGAGCGAGGCTTCGACCCGGCCTTCGACGACCAGGCGTTCGCAGGACGTGATCTGGCCGGAGAGAACGATCTCCTTGCCGACGATCAGCTTGCGGCCTTCGGCCTGTTCGGTGGCGCGCGACGCGGGGATCGCGGGGCGCGTGGCGACGGGGCTGACGGGCGTGCGCGCCAGCGAGCCGGCGGCCGGGGCGGCCGGGCGCGGGAAGGGGCGCGAAGGAATGGCTTCGGCTTCGGGCTCGGCCGGCGAAGCGGGGGCGGGTGCCTGCGGCGGGGCGGCGGGCGTCTTCATTTCGTCACTCTCGTCCTTTTTGCGTCGAAACATGGTTCCGTTCCTTCCCCCCGCTTCCGGGGCTCATTCGCCGGATGCAGGAAGCCAGGATTCGACCAGATGCGCCGTCGCCGCCACCGCCAGTACCGGAACCGCCAGATTGACGACCGGGATCGCCGACAAAGCCGCGAAGGAAATTCCCGCAAGCCACGCTTGGCCGCGCCGGGATTTCCAAAGAAGGCGCGCTTCGTGCGAATCGAGGCGCCGTGCGGCAAGCATGGTGACGTATTCGCGCGCGAGAAGAAAGCCGTTCGTCGCCAGGAAGATGGCGAGATTGAGGCCGGGCACGAAGTAGAGCGGCAGCACGAGCAGATTGAGCACGATCGCCAGCGCCACAAGCTGGAGCGAGGAAAATATTTCGACCATCAGCGGCCGGCGGCGTGGGCTTGGTGCGTTGGGATAGTGGCGCGCCTGAACCGCGTCGGCGACCTCGTCCAGGAACAGGCCGACGAACGCGACGACGACCGCCGGAAACAGCACGAAGCTCAACACCGCCAAGGCGAGCCCGCCCAGCGCGTCGATCGTCCAATCGAGCCACAGCGTCTCGAACAGCTTCGTATGGGTCACGACCCAGCCCATCGCGACCCAGATCGCGACGAAGCTTACGATCGTCAGCACCAGGCTTTTGACCAGGGGGGCGCGCAAACGCGGATCGCCCAATTGGGCGAAGGCGAGGAACAGGGCGCGCAAGAGCGGCATGCCGCAGGCGGATGACGAAGCCATGACCGGGGATATGGACGATCCAAACAGGTTGCACCAGAGCAAGAATCTGATCTCGCTTATAATTTTCATCTCATTGAAATTCTTGACGGAATCTCGAGTCGCGCTATAATGCCGTCCATACCCGCCGGCAGCGTGCTGTCGGCTCGAGGGCCGGCGAAGGCGAAAGCTTTCCCGGCTCTCGTCGTTTCCGGATCCAAGCGCATGTCGATTGCCCCGAAGGTCAACGTCTATGTCGATGGATTCAACCTCTATTATAGAGGTCTCAAGAATACTCCCTATAAATGGCTGAATCTTGAAACGCTCGCGCGTCGGCTTTTACAGCCGGGCGATACGATCGAAATGATCCGCTATTTCACGGCGCGCGTGAAACCGCTGCCCGGCAAGCCCGACGCGCCGCGCGATCAGCAAGTCTATTTGAGCGCGCTGGCGACCTTGCCGAATCTATCGATCCATTTCGGCCGGTTTCTCAGCAACACGAAGATGCGGCCGTTGGCGTCCGATCCTTCGCAATACGTCAAAATCCGCAATAGCGAGGAGAAGGGCTCAGACGTCAATCTCGCGGTCCACTTGTTGAACGACGCATGGCGTGGCGCTTTCGACGTCGCCTTGGTGATCTCGCAGGATACGGATTTGGTCGAACCGATGCGCATGGTCCGCGACGAGTTGCACAAGCCCGTCGGGCTTGTTTGGGCCGATGGCGGGCAGCCCAACAAGCATTTACGGAACGTCGCGTCGTTTGTACGACATATCGAGACGGCGGATTTCGCCGCGTCACAATTCCCCGATTCGATCCAACGCCCTGGGGGAACGCCTATTTTTCGGCCGCCGGGCTGGTAAAATCGGGTTCTTGTGCGCCGCCGCAACGGCCTATATGGTCCGGCGCAATTTTCCGCCCTCTCCGGAGTCGTTATGACGAGCACCAAGTACGACGTGCTGGGTATCGGCAATGCCATCGTCGATGTGATCGCGCGCTGCGAAGACCCGTTCCTGGCCGCCAATAATCTGGCCAAGGGCGCGATGACGTTGATCGACGAAGCGCGCGCCGGCGAGCTTTACGCCGCGATGGGCCCGGGACGCGAGTGCTCGGGCGGCTCGGCGGGCAACACGATCGCGGGCCTCGCCAATCTCGGCGGCAAGGGTGCCTATATCGGCCGCGTGCGCGACGACCAGCTCGGCACGATCTTCCGTCACGACATCCGCGCGCAGGGCGTGGCCTTCGACTCGGCCCCGGCGAATTCCGGCCCGTCGACCGCGCGCTGCTTGATTTTCGTGACCCCCGACGCGCAACGCACGATGCAGACCTATCTCGGCGCTTGCGTCGATCTCGGCCCCGACCAGATCGACGAAGCGGTCGTCGCGGCGTCGGGCATCACCTACATGGAAGGCTATTTGTGGGATAAGCCGGCCGCCAAGGACGCGTTCCGCAAGGCGGCCGAACTGGCCCACAAGCACGGCCGCAAGGTTTCGCTGACGCTGTCCGACTCGTTCTGCGTGGATCGTCACTGCGCCGATTTCCGCGATCTCGCCGACAATCATTGCGACATCGTTTTCGCCAACGAGGCGGAATTGCTGTCGCTCTATCAGGTGAAGACGTTCGAGGAAGCCTTGCCGTTCGCGCGCGCCAAGAAGGATCGCGTCTTCGCGGTCACGCGCTCCGAAAAGGGCTCGGTCGCGATCCAGGGCGACCGGGTCGTCGCCGTTCCGGCGGAGCCGGGCGTCAACGTCGTCGACACGACCGGGGCCGGCGATCTCTACGCGTCCGGCTTCCTGCTCGGCCTCGCGCAAGGCCGCGATCTCGCGCAAGCGGCGCGTCTGGGCTCCATCTGCGCCGCCGAAATCATCTCGCACTACGGTGCGCGTCCCGAAACTTCGTTGAAGGAATTGGCCGCGTCGAAAGGCGCGCTCTAAGACACATATGGAAATTCGTAACGTCGCGATCATCGCGCATGTCGACCACGGCAAAACCACCCTGGTCGATCAGCTTCTGAAGCAATCCGGCACGTTCCGCGCCAACCAGCAGGTGGCCGAACGCGCGATGGACTCCAACGACCTGGAACGCGAACGCGGGATCACCATTCTCGCCAAGTGCACCTCGGTCGTGTGGAAGGACGTGCGCATCAACATCGTCGACACGCCCGGCCACGCCGATTTCGGCGGCGAGGTCGAGCGCATCATGTCGATGGTCGACGGCGTGGTCGTGCTGGTGGACGCCGCCGAAGGCGCCATGCCGCAAACCAAGTTCGTGACCATGAAGGCGCTGGCGCGGGGCTTGCGCCCCATCGTCGTCATCAACAAGGTCGACCGTTCGGACGCGCGCGCCCACGAAGTGCACGACGAAGTGTTCGACCTGTTCGCGGCGCTTGACGCCAACGACGACCAGCTCGACTTCCCCACGCTGTTCGCCTCGGGCCGTTCGGGCTGGGCGGCGGAATCGATGGAAGCGCCGCGCGAGAATCTGAATCCGCTGTTCGACCTGATCCTGCGCCACGTGCCGCCGCCGGTCGCCGACAAGACCGGCGCCTTCAAGATGCTGGCGACGACGCTGGAATACGATCCCTATGTCGGCCGCATCCTGACGGGCCGTATCCACACCGGCATCGCCAAGGTCAACATGGCCGTCAAAGCGATGACGCGCGACGGCAAGCTGATCGAGGACGGCCGTTTGACCAAGCTGTTCGCGTTCCGCGGCTTGGACCGCGTGCCTGTCGAAAGCGCGGAAGCGGGCGACATCATCGCCATCGCGGGTCTGACGGGCCCCACCGTCGCCGACACGATTTGCGAGCCGTCGGTGAGCGAGCCGATCGCCGCGCAGCCGATCGATCCGCCGACGCTGGTCATGACCTTCTCGGTCAACGATTCGCCGCTGGCGGGCCGCGAAGGCACGAAGGTGACGAGCCGCATGATCCGCGACCGTCTGATGAACGAAGCCGAAGGCAACGTCGCCATCCGCGTGCGCGAAACCGAAACCGGCGAAGCTTACGAAGTCGCGGGCCGCGGCGAATTGCAGCTGGGCGTGCTGATCGAAACGATGCGCCGCGAAGGCTTCGAGCTTTCGGTCGGCCGTCCGCGCGTGCTGCTGAAGACCGGCGAGAACGGCGAGAAGCTTGAGCCGATCGAGGAAGTGCAGGTCGACGTCGACGAGCAGCATTCGGGCATCGTCGTCGAAACGCTGGGCAAGCGCCGCGGCGAAATGACCGACATGCGCCCCTCGGGCGGCGGCAAGGTGCGTTTGACGTTCCTGGTCCCGTCGCGCGGCTTGATCGGCTATCACGGCCAGTTCCTGTCCGACACGCGCGGCACCGGGATCATGAACAAGATCTTCCACTCGTATCAGCCCTGGAAGGGGCCGATCGACGGGCGCCACACGGGCGTGCTGATCTCCAACGCCGACGGCGTGGCGGTCGCCTATGCGCTGTGGAACCTCGAAGATCGCGGGCCGATGATGATCACGTCGGGCGTGCCGGTCTACGAAGGCATGATCATCGGCGAGCACACGCGCGACAACGATCTCGAGGTCAATCCGCTGAAGGCGAAGAAGCTGACCAACGTCCGCGCCTCGGGCAAGGACGAGAACGTCGTGCTGCAAACGCCCAAGATCCTCAGCCTCGAACAGGCGATCGCCTATATCGCCGACGACGAGCTGGTCGAGGTGACGCCGAAATCGATCCGTCTGCGCAAGAAGCTGCTCGATCCCAACCTGCGCAAGCGGGCCGAGAAGACGGCGGAAGCGGGCTAACGCCGCCCGCCGTCCTCCAGCACCACGGTCGAGATCAACCGGTCGATGCCGCCGTTGTCGCCGCACAACGGCAGCAACAGCCCATCGTAGCGCCAGCGGCGCAGATCGTGCTCGATATCGTAGGTCAGGAAATACGGCCCGCGCGCCGCCGCGGCAGCCGCGAATGTCGTGCTCATCACGTCGCGGACGGCCGGCACCGGATACTCCGACACGCGTTTGCCCGTCATGTCGACGCCGAACACGGCGGCGATGTTCGATCCGTCGACGACGAAGCGCCAATCGCCGTCGGACAGCGGTTCGACCAGCGTGATCCAGCCCAGCATCCAGGCGAAATCGACCGGATCGACATCCGCGCGGCGGGGCATTTCACGACCGGCCGCTTTTTGGCACCAATACGCGTGAAAACGTTTCTGTCGCGGGTCGCGAATGATCGAGGGGTCGAATGCCATACCCGGCGATGTTGCGCCCGCCGGCCGCGTCGCGTCCACAGAACAAAATATGTCGCCGGCTAACTCTTCTTATGGCTTTCGAAATCAAGCGCCACGGCCAATCGCGTGACGCGGCCTTCCTCGCCGAACGGCAGCAGCAGCGATTCGTAACGCCGGCGGCGTCCGTCGAGCGTCAGATCGCGCAAATGCGCGCGCGGCTGGGCGGCGGCCGCGACCTCCAGGTAGGATTCGCGGATCATCGCGCGCGTTTGCGGCTCGGGAAACGCGTCGAGCGATTTGCCGGTCATGTCGAAGCCGTAGCGCTCGGCCTGCCAGGTGCCGTCGATCGCGTAGCGGAATTCGCAATCCGGCGGCACGCCTTTGACGTCGATCAGCGAAATCCAGCCCAGCGCCCATTTGATCGCCACGGGATCGAGCATGCGCGGCTGCGGTAGCGTCCAGGCGCCATCGATCTCGCGCGAAAGACCGCGCCAATGATCGAACAAGCGGCGCAGCAGCGGACTCAGAAGTACCAGTTCTGCGGGCATCGAAAACCCGTGTTCCGTCGTCTAACGCGAGGGGTCTTCGTTCTTAACATCGTGTCCGGCGATATATCCACTCTCGCGAAGAATTATTTTCCTACTCTAGTAGGACGACTTATCAGCCTTCGGATGTTCTGCCCGGATTCGTCCGCCCTTGCGGACAAATCCGTCCGCCGAGCGGTCGATTTCGCGAACGCGGCGAAGACTTGTATGCTTCGGCACTTCGATTCGACCGGCAGTATTTGACCCGATGACCGATTCCGTTTCCGAAAAGACGCCGTGGTATGCCTCGCTCGCCGTGTACACGCGTCCGCGTTTGCTCGCGGTGCTGTTCATGGGGTTCTCGTCGGGCCTGCCGCTGCCGCTGACCTTCGGCACGCTCAGCTTCTGGCTGGCGGAATCGGGCGTCAGCCGCGAAGCGATCGGCGCGTTCTCGCTTGTCGGCATGGCTTACACGATCAAATTCCTGTGGGCACCGGCGATCGATCGCTTGGGCCTCGGGCCGTGGACGCGCATTTTCGGCCGCCGGCGCGGTTGGGCGCTGGCGATCCAAATGGCGCTCGCCGCCGCGATTTTGTTTTTGGGCTCGACCGATCCGCGTATCGATCCGGCGATGACGGCGCTGGCCGCCGTGATCGTCGCGGTGCTGTCGGCGAGCCAAGACATCGTCATCGACGCGTATCGTATCGAGCTTCTCAAGCCCGAGGAGCAAGGGGCGGGGGCCGCAGCCACGCAATTCGGCTATCGCTTCGGCATGATGGCGTCGTCGGCGGGCGCGCTCTATGCGGCCGAATTCGGCGGCTGGTCGACCAGCTTCGCGATCATGGCGGCGTTGATGGGTGTGGGCGCGCTGACCGTGTTGTTCACGCGCGAGCCCGCGCAGTCGGCGAAAACCGGCGCCGAGACGGCGCCGAAATCGATGGCCGCGTGGTTCCAAAGCGCCGTGGTCGGGCCCTTCGCCGATTTCGCCACGCGCCCGTCCTGGATGCTGATCCTGGTCTTCGTCGTCGCGTATAAATTCGGCGACGCGCTGGCCGGCGTGATGGCCAACGCCTTCTACGTCTCGACCGGCTTCACGCGGCTCGAGGTCGCGAATATCTCCAAGATCTTCGGCGTCGCGGCCACGCTGGCGGGCCTCGCGGCCGGCGGCGCGATCGTCCATCGGCGCGGCGTCTATCAAGCGTTGCTCGTTTGCGGCGTGCTGCAGGCCTTGTCGAATCTGATCTACTGCCTGCAAGCGATCGTCGGGCACGACGTGGCGTTGCTGGTCGTGACGATCGGTGTGGAGAATTTCACCGGCGGCATGGGCTCGGCGGCGTTCGTCGCGTATCTGTCGGGCCTGTGCAACGTCGCCTACACGGCCACGCAATATGCGCTGCTCTCGGCCCTCGCGTCGGTCGGGCGCACGACGCTTTCGGCCTGGGGCGGCTGGCTTGCGGCGCAACTCGATTGGGTTTTGTTCTTCGCCGCGACGACGCTGGCGGCGATTCCCGGCATCGTGCTGGTGATCGTTTTGATGAAGCGCTTTCCCGATGCCGGGAAGCGATCACAGATAAGCGGTTAAAGCGCTCTCGACCGCTTCCAACGGAATTGCGTCCATCGCTTCGGCGCCGAAAGCTTGCGCGCGGATCACCGTCAAGCGTTGCGCGGCCGGGGCGAATTTCGCGGGATCGGTCGGGCCGAACAGCGATACAAGCCCCACATCGCCCGCCGCCAGCATATGCCCGCCGCCCGCGTCGTTCGCGACGCCCGCCTTGCAGCGTTGGGCGAGCGCGATCGTCAGCGCGGGCGAAGTATCGATCCGGCGCGCGATCGCATCTTGGATCGGCAGGATCGCGCCCGGCACCGCGCGGCACGGCGCTTCCCAGTCGGTCTCGTTGGGACCGAGCTGGAACACCGGCACGATGCCGCGCGCGGCAAGCCGATGCCCAAGTTCCACGAAGCGATCGAGCGGCCAGCATTTCTCGCGATTGCCCGCACCGGGGGCCAGCACGACGTAAATCTGGCCATCGGGCAGCAGCGTGCGCGCATCGGCGACCGCTTGAGCCGGCAAGCGCAAGGGTGCGGTCGCGATACTCGGATCGCCGCCCGCCGCTTCGATCAATTGCGAGAGCTGCGCATCCATCGAACGCGGCTTGGCACGGCGCGCGGGTTTGCCGTCGGATAGAAACCAGCTGGCCGCTCCCGACACGAAGCGTTTATGCCGCACGCGGCGCACGGCGAGGCTGGTCGAAAAACGCCGCTGCGTATCGATCACCAAATCGAAGTCGCGGCCGCCCAACGGCCGTGTCAGCAAATCGCCCCAGGACGAGCCGAAGCCGGCGTTCTCGATCGTCTCGTCGATCAAGCCGTCGACCAACGGCTTCAACGTGGTCGCGTAAACGCTCGGACCTTTGCCCGCACACCACACGATTCGCGCGCCCGGCCAATTGGCGCGCAGGCGCCGCGCGAAAGGCAGCTTCAACAGCCCATCGCCGACCAGATCGAGGCCGACATAGATCAGAATCGAGGAATAACCCGGCATTTCCTGGTCTTTAGCACGAGCTGCGGCATTTTCGCGCGCGGCTCTGTCATACTCCCGACGCCGACGCGAATGGATTATGTTGCGACGCAGCATAGCGCGAGGAACCCGTATGTCGATCCGCAATCTCGATCATATGTTCGCCCCGAAAGCCGTGGCGCTGATCGGCGCCTCGCCGAAGCCCGGCTCGGTCGGCAATGTGCTCGCGCGCAATCTGTTCGCCGGCGGTTTCCAGGGCCCGATCCTGCCGGTGAACCCGAAATACCGGTCGATCGAGGGCGTCTACACCTATCCCGACGTGGCGTCGCTGCCGACAGCGCCCGATTTCGCGGTCGTCTGTACGCCGCCCAAAATCGTGCCGGGCGTGATCGGCGAATTGGCCGCGCGCGGCTGCAAGGCGGCGGTGGTGCTAACGGCAGGATTCGGTGAACTACCCGGCGGCGAGGGCAAGGCGCTGGAACAGGCGATGCTCGACGCCGCCAAGCCCAATCTGATGCGCATCGTCGGGCCGAATTGCTTGGGTGTGCTCGTGCCCGGTGCGGGGCTCAACGCCACTTTCGCGCATCTCGCACCGCCCAAGGGCGACCTCGCTTTCGTCACCCAATCGGGCGCGATGGCGACGGCCGTGCTCGATTGGGCGCACCCGCGCAAAATCGGCTTCTCGCATATGGTCTCGCTCGGCGCGATGGCCGATGTCGATTTCGGCGACATGCTGGACTGGCTCGCCCTCGATGGGCGCACGCGCGCGATCCTGCTTTATGTCGAAGCGATCACGCATGCGCGCAAATTCATGTCGGCGGCGCGCGCCGCCGCGCGATTGAAGCCCGTCATCGTCATCAAGGCCGGGCGGCATATGGAAGCGGCGAAGGCGGCCGCGTCGCATACCGGCGCACTCGCGGGATCGGACGCGGTCTACGATGCGGCGTTCCGCCGTGCCGGCATGCTACGCGTTTATGACGTCGATGAACTCTTCGACGCGGTCGCCACCCTCGCCAACCCGCCCAAACACGCGGGCGATCGGCTGGGTATCCTGACCAATGGCGGCGGGTTGGGCGTGCTCGCGACCGACACGTTGATGGATCAGGACGGGCATCTCGCCGATCTCGCGCCCGATACGATCGCCAAGCTCAATGCCGTGTTGCCGAAAACCTGGTCGCACGGCAATCCCGTGGACATCATCGGCGATGCGCCGCCGGCGCGTTACGCCGCTTCGGTCGAAGCCTTGCTGCAAGACCGCAATCTCGATGCGCTGCTGGTGCTGAATTGCCCGACCGCGATCGCGTCCTCGACCGACGCGGCCGACGCGACGATCAAAGCCGCGAAAGGCGCGCGTGTACCCGTGTTGTCGGCGTGGCTGGGCGACACGCAAAGCGCTATCGACGCGCGCGGCAAATTCGCCGACGCGCGGATTCCGTCCTACGAGACGCCGGACAAGGCGGTGCGCGGCTTCATGCATCTCGTGCGCTATCGCCGCGCGCAGGAAAGCCTGATGGAAGTGCCCGAAGCTTCGCCCGGCGATCTATGCCCCGATATCGAAACGGCCAAACGCACCGTGGCGGCCGCACTCGAATCGGGCCGCGAATGGCTGACCGATCCGGAAGTCCGCGCCGTGCTGGGCGGCTATGGATTCGGCATGCCCAAGGCCGAAACCGTCGCCGATATCGAAGCGGCGGCGCAAGCCGCAGCACGGATCGGCGGGCGCGTCGCGTTGAAGATCGTCTCGCCGCAGATCCTGCATAAATCGGATGTCGGCGGCGTGGCGCTCAATCTCGACGGGCCGGATGCGGTGCGCGTGGCCGCCGCCGCGATGATCGCGCGCGTGCGTGCGAACAAGCCCGGCGCGACGATCGCCGGCTTCCTGGTGCAGGAGATGATCCGCCGCCCGCATGCGCATGAATTGATTTTGGGCGCTTCGGTCGACCGGCAATTCGGGCCGGTGCTGCTGTTCGGCCAAGGCGGCGTGGCGGTGGAAGTGTTGCGCGACACGGCGATGGCGCTGCCGCCGCTGAACGTCAAACTAGCGCGCGACATGATCGCGGCGACGCGCGTGTCGCGCTTGCTGAAGGGCTATCGCGACCGCAAGCAAGCCGATCTTCCCGCGATCGAACGTGCCCTCGTGCGCTTGTCGCGTTTGATCTGCGAGCTCGACGCCGTGGTCGAATTCGACATCAATCCGCTGCTGGCCGACGAGGACGGCGCCATCGTGCTCGATGCGCGTATTCGCATCGCCAAGCCGGAGGGTGCGCGCCAAGGGGCGCGTCAGGGTGCAAGGCTGGCGATCGAGCCTTATCCCGCCGACCTCGCGCGCGACATCGTGCTGCCCACGGGCAAGACCGCGCATCTGCGCCCGATCCGCCCGGAGGATGCGCCGGGCATCGAGGCGATGATCGCGCGCATGACGTCGGAGGATCGGCGCATGCGCTTCTTCGCGACGATCGAGAAGCTCACGCGCGAGCAGCTCGCACGCCTGACCCAGATCGACTACGACCGCGAGATGGGCTTGGTCTGCGAAGGCCCGGATGGAATCTGGGGCACGGTGCGCCTGACCGCCGACCCAGATCGCGGCCGCGCGGAATACGCCATCGCGCTACGCAGCGATCTGAAGGGCATGGGGATCGGTCTGTTCTTGATGCGAAAGATTCTCGACTACGCCAAGGCGCGCGGCATCGGCGTGGTCTATGGCGAAATCCTGCGCGAGAACCGGCCGATGCTGGAAGTCTGCAAGAATCTGGGCTTCGCGGTGAAGGCCGATCCGGACGCCGTGGACGTCGTCCATGCCGAAATCGCCTTGGCCGATTGGCCGGAAATCGACGCTGCGGCGCGGTAAAATACCGGCCGAAACAAGCCGCAATAATCCGTGGTGACCCCGGCGGGGGCGGGCTATATATCAGCCCCCAAACCGCGCCAACTACAGGGATTCGCCGGTGTTTTCGTTGCAGCCGTTGATGATTTCGGGCCGTGAGGTTCTGCCGCTGATCGAAGGCGGTAAAGGTGTCGCCGTTTCGAATGGCGAGAGCTCGGGGTCTTGGGCGAAGGCCGGCGGCGTGGGCACGTTTTCGGGCGTCAACGCGGACCACACGGACGAAAACGGCAATATCGTCCGCCAGATCTATCACGGCAAAACGCGGCGCGAGCGTCACGACGAATTGATCGCCTACGCGATCAAGGGCGCCGTGCATCAGGCGCGCGTGGCGCGCGAAATCGGCGGGCCGAACGCGCGCATCCATATCAATATCCTGTGGGAAATGGGGGCGGCCGAGCCGATCCTCGAAGCCGTGCTCGAACAGGCCAAGGGCTTGATCGACGGCGTGACCTGCGGGGCCGGCATGCCCTATCGCATCGCCGAGATCTGCGCCAAGCACAACGTCTACTACTATCCGATCATCTCCTCCGCGCGCGCTTTCCGCGCGTTGTGGAAGCGCGCCTATCACAAATTCAGCGCGCTGCTCGGCGGCGTGGTCTACGAAGATCCGTGGCTGGCCGGCGGGCATAACGGCTTGTCGAACGCCGAAGACCCGAAGAAGCCCGAGCCGCCGCTGCCGCGCGTGGTCGAGCTGCGCCGCCAGATGAACGAATTCGGCCTCAACAACGTGCCGATCGTCATGGCGGGCGGCGTGTGGCGCCTGGACGAATGGAAAGAATTCATCGGCAATCCCGATGTCGGACCTTGCGCTTTCCAATTCGGCACGCGGCCGTTGCTCACCAAGGAAAGCCCGATCTCCGACGCGTGGAAGCAGCGCCTTCTCACGCTGAAGCCCGGCGACGTGCTGCTGCATCGCTTCTCGCCGACCGGCTTTTATTCCTCGGCGGTCAAGAATCCGTTCCTGCTGGAGCTCGAGGCGCGTTCGCAGCGCCAGATCGCGTATCAGACTCACGCGGTGGGCGAGCACGATATTCCGTTCCCGATCGGCGCACGCGGGCGCACGGTCTATCTCGCCGCGCGCGACAAGCTGCACGCCGAAGATTGGGTGCGCCAAGGCTACACCGAAGCGATGCGCACGCCCGACTCGACGCTGATTTTCGTCACGCCCGCAAAGGCCGCCGAAATCCTCAAGGATCAGGTCGATTGCATGGGCTGCTTGTCGGCCTGCGCGTTCTCCAACTGGGCGCAGAACGAGGAAGGCACGACCGGCCGCAAGGCCGATCCGCGCAGCTTCTGCATCCAGAAGACATTGCAGGACATCAGCCACGGCGCCGACGTCGAAAGCCAGCTGATGTTCGCGGGCCACAACGCCTATCGCTTCGCCAGCGACCCGTTCTACTCGAACGGCTTCGTGCCGACGGTCAAGGAACTGGTCGAGCGTATCGCGTCCGGCCAGTAATCAGCGGGCGTCTTCCAGCATCATCGCGGCGGCTTTTTCGCCGATCATCAGCGCGGGCGCGTTGGTGTTGCCCGACGTGATCGTCGGCATGATCGATGCGTCGGCGACGCGCAAGCCCTCGATCCCGCGCACGCGCAATCGCGCATCGACCACCGCGCCCGGATCGTTATCGCCGCCCATTTTGCACGTCCCCACGGGATGGAAGATCGTCGTGCCGATGCGCCCCGCCGCTTCGGCCAACGCGGCCGTCTCGACGATCTCGGGCCCCGGGCGGAACTCCTCGGGGCTAAAGCGCTGCAACGCGGGCTGCGCCACGATGCGCCGCGTGAGGCGGATCGCTTCGGCCGCGACCAGTCTGTCTTCCTCGGTCGACAGGTAATTCGGCTTGATCGCGGGTGCGGCGAAAGGATCGGCGGACTTCGCCATCACGCTGCCCCGGCTTGCCGGGCGCAAATGGCAGACCGATGCGGTGAAGGCGGGGAAGGGGTGCAGCGGTTCGCCGAACTTGTCGAGCGTCAAAGGCTGCACGTGATATTCGAGATCGGCGGTGGCGCGCGCGGGATCGGATTTCGCGAAGGCGCCCAGCTGCGATGGCGCCATCGTCAACGGCCCGCGCCGGAACAACGCGTATTCCAGCCCCATGCCGATCTTGCCGAATAGGGAGTTGGCGCGCTCGTTCAGCGTCTTCACGCCGTGAACCTTGTAGGCGCAGCGGATTTGCAGATGGTCCTGCAAATTGCTTCCCACACCTGTCAGCGCGTGGCGCACATCGACGCCAATGCCGCGCAGATGTTCCGGCGCG
The DNA here is from genome assembly GCA_014444615.1 of Tagaea sp. CACIAM 22H2. Classification (GTDB taxonomy): domain Bacteria; phylum Pseudomonadota; class Alphaproteobacteria; order CACIAM-22H2; family CACIAM-22H2; genus Tagaea. The sequence continues at coordinate 40,980 of PVXE01000033.1, forward strand.
CCGATGCCGGACAGCTGCAACAGATGCGGCGAGCCGATGGCGCCCGCCGCCAGCACGATTTCGCGCGCCGACGCGCGCGCTTGTTTGTCGCCGTGACGGAACGAAAGCCCCGTCGCGCGCCGCCCGTCGAACTCGATCGCGGTGGCTTGCGCTCGCGTGACGATACGCAAATTCGCGCGGCCCATCGCGGGGCGCAGGAAGCCCTTCGCCGCCGTCCAGCGCACGCCGCGATTCTGATTCACCTGGAAATAGCCGCAGCCTTCGTTGTCGCCGCGATTGAAATCGTCGGTCTTGGGAATGCCCGCTTGTTCGGCCGCATCGCGAAACGCGTCCAAGATGTCCCAGGACAGGCGCATCTCCTCGACGCGGAATTCGCCGCCGCGCCCATGATGCGCGTCGGCCCCGCGCGCATTGTCTTCCGCGCGGATGAAATGCGGCAGCACGTCGTCCCAGCCCCAGCCGGGATTGCCGAGCTGGCGCCAATGGTCGTAATCGGCGGCCTGGCCGCGCACATACAGCATGCCGTTGATGGCGGTGCAGCCGCCCAGCACCTTGCCGCGCGGATAGTTGAGCGCGCGGTTGCCCAGCCCCGCCTCCGCTTCGGTTTTGAAGCACCAATCCACGCGCGGATTGCCGTGGGTGTAGAGATAGCCGATCGGGATATGGATCCAGAAATAATCGTCTTTGCCGCCCGCTTCGAGCAGCAGAACGCGATTTTTGGGATCGGCCGACAGACGATTGGCGAGCACGCAGCCGGCCGAGCCCGCCCCCACGACGATATAATCGTAGGTCCCAAAATCTTCGGCGGTCATGACGTAGCCCCGGTTTGCGCGCAATTCGGATGCGGTTCCATTTTTCAGCCGCTAATCTAGCGCGTCCAGCCGGGGAGCATGCAATGCCGATCGTCAACCGTATCGCCGCCTTCCACGACGAAATGCGCGCCTGGCGCCGGGATCTGCACGCCAATCCCGAAATCGCATTCCAGGAAAACCGTACGTCGCAGGTCGTCGCGGACAAGCTGGCGAGTTTCGGCATCGCGGTGCATCGCGGCCTCGCCAAGACCGGAGTCGTCGGCACTTTGAAGGCGGGCAATTCGCCGCGCGCCATCGGCTTGCGCGCCGATATGGATGCGTTGCCGATGCCCGAAGCGAACGAGTTCGCCCATCGCTCGCTGAACGCGGGCCGGATGCATGCTTGCGGCCATGACGGCCATACGACGATGCTGCTGGGGGCGGCGAAGTATCTTGCCGAGACGAAGAATTTCGACGGCACGATCCATTTCATTTTCCAGCCGGCGGAGGAAAACGAGGCGGGCGGGCGCGTGATGGTCGAAGAAGGCCTGTTCGAGAAATTCCCGGTCGAGGCGGTCTACGGCCTGCACAACTGGCCGCAGCTCGATCTCGGCAAGTTCTCGGTGCGCCCCGGGCCGATGATGGCCTCGGCCGATAATTTCGAAATCATGGTGCGCGGCATGGGCACGCACGGCGCCATGCCCCATCGCGGCGTCGATCCCGTCACCTGCGCCTGCCAAATCGTGTCGGCGCTGCAAACCATCGTCAGCCGCGAGACCAATCCGCTCGACGCGGCCGTGATCTCGGTCACGCAGATCCACGCGGGCGACGCCTATAACGTCATCCCCAACGAATGCGTGTTGCGCGGCACGACAAGGGCGTTCGAGCCCAAGGTCCGCGATTCGCTGGAGCCCGCGATGCGCCGCGTGGCGAGCGGCATCGCCGCCGCCATGGGCTGCGAAGCGACGCTCGACTACCGGCGCAAATACCCGCCGCTGGTCAACGACGCGGCGCATGTCGACGTCGCGGCGGGGGCGATGGCCGAGGTCGTGGGGGCGGAAAACGTCGCGACCGACGGGGTGGCGACCATGGGGGCGGAGGATTTCGCCTATATGCTGGAAGCCCGGCCCGGCGCCTATGTCTTTATGGGCAATGGACAATCCGCCTCGCTCCATAACCCGCGCTACGACTTCAACGACGAAGCTTTGCCGGTCGGCGCCTCCTACTGGGCCAGGCTGGTGGAACGGGTCCTGGCCCGCGCGGCCTAGACTCGACGGAAAACGCCCATCATGCATACAATCGGGACGTTATGCGGCGTTTCGGCGTTCGAATTTCCACGGTCTTGATGCTGATTGCCGCCCCCGCCGGGGCGGCCGAAAAGCAGGCGGCCGTGCCGTCGATGCGCGGCAAAGTCGAGGCGGTCGCCGCGCGCTGCGAAGCCCCGGCCGATCTGCTGGCGCTACGGGCGCCGATGCCCCAGGTCGCGCAACGCCTGGCGGAAGGCAAGCAACTCACCATCGTGGCGCTCGGCTCGTCCTCGACCGAAGGCGTCGGCGCGACCACGCCGGCGCACGCCTATCCGGCCCGCCTCGAAACCGAGCTGCATGCGCTGTTGCCGCATATGGAAATCACGGTGCTCAACAAGGGCATCAGCGGCGAAGACGTCGATCAGATGATGGCGCGCTTCGAGCGCGACGTGCTCGCCCCCGAGCCCGATCTCGTGATCTGGCAAGCGGGCGTCAACGCGGCGATCAAGGGCCTGCCTTTGGCCGACGTGTCCGCAAAACTCAGCCGCGGCATCGAGCTTGCGCGCGCGCGCGGCATCGATGTGATGCTGATGGGCCCGCAGAACGCGCCGCGCTATGTGAACGCGCCGCATCGGCGCGAATACACCGAAGCGCTGACCGATATCGCGCGTCAATACAACGCGCCGATCTTTCCGCGTTTCCGCGTGATGACGCATTGGATGGCGTCGGGCGCCTTCAAGCAGGACGAGCTGATCCGCGAAGACGGGCTGCATATGACCGACGCGGCCTATTATTGCCTCGCCCGCTTGCTGGCGCGCGCGATCGCCAACGAACCGCGCGCGCGCGCCGTCGCGGGCGAAACGCACGTTCCCGCCGCGAATTCGCGCTGAGCGCTACGCCAGGAAGCGCGTCAGGTTGGCGTTGATCTGGCGGTCCAGCTCGTTGTCGATATCGCGCATCATCTCGAATGTCAGGTCGTACCAGACGCGCTCGCGATCGTTCAGCGAGATATTCTCCAAGACCGAACGCTGACGCACGGCGATCGCCGTGGCGATGCCGTCGCGATAATTGGCGCGCTGCTGACGCACTTCGACGGCCACCTCGATGCGCCCGTCATATTGCTGGGCCACTTCGTTGGTGAAGGTCGCGCGAATGCCGGTGGGCTTGGGCAGATTGGTTTCGGTCACGCGCGCATCCATGATGACGAAGCGCACGAAACGCTCGCCCGTGCCCGACACGGCGATGCGCTCCGACGCCCAGCGCCGCAAGGCCGATTCCGGCGTTTGCGCGAACAGATGTTCGACGTTCGGGGGCGCAAAAGGCGGCTGATATTCCATCGCCACTTCCAGGCGGGCCGCTTCGAAGCGGAACGTGCCGCGCGGGGCGAAGCTGATCGGCGGGAAACTCGGCAAGGGCGGCGCGTCGGCGCAAGCGGCGGCGAGCAAGGGCGACGCCAGCAGCGGCAACGCGGCGGCTTTTTTCAGGAATATGCGGCGGTCCGGTTTCATGGGGAAATCTCCGAACTTGTGTTTGTGGGCTTAAACCTCGCCCGGAATCATGGCGAAATCAGGACTCCGCGTAGACGGCGTCGAGATCGGAAAACGCGTGCGTCGTGTTGCAGAATTCGCAGGTGAGGCGCACGGCCCCGTCCGGATCCCGCAAAGTTTCCACCTCTTCGCGCGAGATGGCGCGCAGCGCGCCGCGCATGCGTTCGGGGCTGCACCGGCATTGATGGGTCAGCACCAGCGGGCGATAGATCGCGACCCCTTCGGCGAGGTAAAGCCGATCGATCAGCTTCCACGGCGGCAATTCGGGATCGACGAGTTCGGCCGGCGTGGACGATCCCATCAGGATCATCGCGCGGCGCCAGCCTTCCTCTTCCGCCTCGCGCTTGGCGGCATCGACCGCCTTATCCTGGCCTTCGAAGGAGCCTTGCGCGTCTTCGGGCGGCAGGCGCTGGATCATCAACGCGCCCGCGCGCCAATTCAGGACGGCACCATCGCCGGGCTTGGGCGTCGCCGCGACCGCGACCTTGATCCCGGCTTCGAATTGCTCCGACTGACGGAAATAATGATGCGCGCATTCGGCCAACGTCGTGCCGTCGAGCTCGACGATGCCCTGATAGCGCTCGGCCGCGTCGCCCTGATCGACCGTGAAGGCGAGATACCCCGCGCCGAACAGCTTGGGCACCGAATGCGGGCCCGGCCCCAAAGCCGCGACCGCATCCTTGTCGAATTGCGCATAGCCGCGCAGATGCCCCGCCGAGGTGACGTCCGCGACCAGCATGCGCACCGGGCCGTCACCCTTGGTTTGCAGCGTGAACACGCCGTCGAATTTCAGCGTCGCGGCGAGCAACGCCGAAATCGCCAAGGCTTCGGCGAGCGCTTCGCCGACCGCGCGCGGATAGGCGTGCCGGTGCAGAATCGTGTCCAACGCGGCGCCCAAACGTACCGCCCGGCCGCGCAAGGCCGAGGATTCGATCTGAAACGGCAGGACGACGTCGTCTTCGGGAATACCGGCCCGGTTCACGCCAAGCCCCAAATCACGCCATGCACCAGGCGAGGATGCCCTTCTGCGCGTGGAGGCGGTTCTCCGCCTCGTCCCACACGGCCGATTGCGGCCCGTCGATCACGCCTTCGGTCACTTCCTCGCCGCGATGGGCGGGCAGGCAATGCAGGAACATCGCGTCCGGCTTGGCGAGGCCCATCAGGCGTTCGTCCACGCGATAGGGCACCAGCATGTTGTGGCGCTTCTCGCGGTTCTCGCGCTCGCGCGCGTTGCCTTCCTGATCCATCGACACCCACGTGTCGGTGACGACGGCGTCGGCCCCGCGCACGGCGGCTTCGGGATCGGTCAGCAATTGAATGCGCGCGCCTTCCCGTTTCGCCCACGCCAGAACATCGGTCGACGGGCGCAAGGGTTCGGGGCAGGCGAGGCGCAGTTCGAACGCGAAACGCTGGGCCGCGTGAATCCAGGACGCCGCGACGTTGTTGCCGTCGCCCGTCCACGCCACGACCTTGCCGGCGATGTTGCCCTTCGCTTCTTCGAAGGTCATCACGTCGGCCATCACCTGGCAGGGATGCGAACGCTCGGTCAGGCCGTTGATCACGGGCACCGAGGCGTGGCGGACCATTTCGTCGAGATGCGCCGTCTTGTTGGTGCGCAGCATGATCGCGTCGCAATAGCGCGACAGCACGCGCGCCGTGTCGGCGATCGTTTCGCCGCGGCCGAGCTGCGTGTCGTGATGCGTCAAGATCACCGCTTCGCCGCCGAGCTGGCGGATACCCACTTCGAACGACACGCGCGTGCGCGTCGACGGCTTCTCGAACACCATCGCCAGCGTCTTGCCGGCGAGCGGGCGTTCCGGATTGCCGGCGATTCGCTGCGCCTTGTACTTGGCGCCAAGATCGAGGATCGAGCGCAACGTGCCCGATTCCAACGCGTCGAGATCCAGGAAATGCTTGGGAGTCTTGGCCATCGTGGAAATCCTCAACCGGCTTTGCGCGCGGGCAATTCGGCGCGCAACGCCGCACAACCTTTATCGATCGCGTCGATCGCTTCGCTGACATGCTTGGCTTCCGCGATCAGCGGGGCCAGCACGCGCACGACGTTGTCGCCCGCCGCGACGGTCAGCAGACCTTCCTTGCGCAGCGCCTTCACCACATCGGTGTTCGGCACTTTGCATTTAAGGCCGAGCAACAGGCCAAGCCCGCGCGCATCCTCGAAGATGTCGGGATGGCGCTGCACGAGCCCGTGCAATTGTTGCTTCATATGCGAGGCGAGTTTTTCCACACCGTCGAAGAAACCGGGGGCGAGCATCACGTCGAGCACGGCGTTGCCCGCGGCTGTGGCCAACGGGTTGCCGCCATAGGTCGAGCCATGCGTGCCCGCGACCATGCCGACCGCCGCCTTGGCGGTGGCAAGGCAAGCGCCGACGGGGAAGCCGTTGCCCAGCGCTTTCGCGACCGTCATCACGTCGGGCGCCACACCGGTCCATTCATAGGCGAACAGCTTGCCCGAACGGCCCATGCCGGTCTGGATTTCGTCGAAGAACAGCAGCAAGCCGTGCTTGTCGCAAAGCTCGCGCAAGCCTTGCAGGAATTCGTTCGGCACGACGCGCACGCCGCCTTCGCCCTGCACCGGCTCGATCAGGATGCCGGCGGTTTCGGGACCGATCGCGGCTTCGACGAGCTTGAGATCGCCGAACGCGACTTGATCGAAGCCCGGCACGACGGGGCCGAAGCCTTCCAGGTATTTCTTCTGCCCGCCCGCCGCCAGCGTGGCGAGGGTGCGGCCGTGGAAGGCGCCTTCGAAGGTGATGATGCGATGGCGTTCCGGATGGCCGTGATGCGCGTGATATTTGCGCACGACCTTGATGCCGCATTCGTTCGCCTCGGCGCCGGAGTTCCCGAAGAACACCGTGTCGGCGAAGGTCGCGGCGACCAAGCGCTCGGCCAGTTTTTCCTGCTGCGCGATCGGGAACACGTTCGACGTGTGCCAGACCTTGTTCATTTGCGCCGTCACCTCTTTGATGAGGTGCGGATGCGCATGACCCAAGGCCGTGACCGCGATGCCGCAGGTGAAGTCCAAGTAACGTCGGCCGTCGGTTCCCCACAGATACGGGCCTTCGCCGCGCTCGAAGCCCACTTCGGCGCGCGCATAGGTCGGCATCACGGCGGGAAAAGCGGCGGTCACAACGGAACTCCTTCCTCCATAACGGATTATCGGTGCGGGATTGGCTGAAAGCACCGGAAACGCCCAGTATCCAGGGGGGTGCTGGGCTTGTCAAATACGGCGGACCCGGCGATTCGCCGGATATATGTTCCAGGACAAAGCGTTAAGGCTAATTTTGGATAATCGATGCAGTCGATGAATACCCTGACTGTGTCCGGCGCGTAGTTTGTATCCGCGCGCGAAAATCAGCCGGAGCAACCGCTTCAACGCGGTTTATAGATACCGTCCGTCCTCGGCGATGACCTGAAACCCGACCAGCAAATGGGTGATTTCGCCGTTCTCGGCCATCGGCAGGATGGTACGCCACATTTGAGTTTTGCCGTCGCGCTCGGCGTATTGGGCCAGCGGATGGTGCAGGAAAAGCGGCCGGCGCCGGGCGACCGCGTCGCGATAGCCGGCTTCCCATAGCCGGGCGACCGGCTCGGCGATTTCGGACAATTTCAGGCCCGAATACTCGCGGCGCATCTGCACGTTGGTGCTGGCCCCGTAGATGACGAAGCGGAAATCGCCGCCGGGCAGCACCTCGACCAGATGCAGCCGGCCGATCCAGGGCATGAAATCTTCGACGACGAAGGCCGCGCGCGACGGGAACGCCGCAGCGCCCTTTTTCGCGACCCACAGCGCATGCAGGTCGCGCAGCCATTGCGGCAATTCGTCGAGTGTGGCCGCGCGCATCACGCGCGCAGCTTGTACCCGCGCGCGAACATCCGCCAGCACAACAATGCCAGCGCCGCGTTCACGCCGAGCATGAAGGCGGCCCCCAGCAGCGGGTTCGTGTCGGTATGGCCGATGAAGCCGTAGCGGAACCCGTCGATCATGTAGAAAAACGGGTTGAAATGCGCGGCTATGCGCCACGCCTCGGGCAGGCGGTCGATCGTGTAGAACGTGCCCGACAGGAACGACAGCGGTGTGACGATGAAATTCGTCACCGCCGCGATATGGTCGAATTTCTCCGACCACACGCCGCCCGCGATACCCAGCAGGGCCAGCATCGTCGACGCCATCAGCCCGTGAAACACGATCCAGAACGGCGACGACACATGGATCGTCACCAGCGGGATCAGGCAGATCGCGACCACGCCGCCCACGACCATGCCGCGCACGATGCCGCCGGCCGCGAAGCCGACGACCAATTCGATCGGCGACAAGGGCGGCATCAGCGTGTCGACGATATTGCCTTGAACCTTCGAAATGATGATCGACGAGCTGGTGTTCGCGAAGGCGTTCTGCGCCATCGCCATGATGATCAGGCCCGGCACCAGAAATTCGACGAAGGGCACGCCGCCCTTTTCCTGAACCGCCCCGCCCAAGGCGAGCGCGAACACCGCCAGGAACAGCAGCGTGGTGATCACGGGCGCCCAGATCGTCTGGGTATGCACCTTGATGAAGCGGCGGATCTCGCGCCAGGCGAGGGTTTTCAGGCCCAGCCAATTGACGGCGCCATAGGTGCGGGGGGCGGGCGGTATGGGGCGAGGTTCGGTCATCGGGGCGCGGAAAATAGGCCGGGACGCGAGGCGCGCGCTACCCCTCTTCCGATCCGTAAAGCCCTAATTCAAACAGGGTTTCAAAAATTGATACTTGAATTGCGCATATTTGCGCATATATTGTCGTTATGAGCAGGTTAGTCTCCATCGCAGAGGCCGCCAAAGCCCTTGGCGTCTCGCCGCAGACGCTTCGTCGCTGGGAACGCGAAGGCAAGGCCGTACCGACGGAGAAGACGGCCGGCGGTCGTCGTCGTTACGATTTAGCGAAGCTGCGTCCTGATCTTTTTCGGGCGGAGGCCGTCGCCGATCGCAAGACTGTCGCTTACGCGCGCGTCTCATCACACGACCAGAAAGAGGATCTTGAAAGGCAAAAGAAAGTCCTCGAGATGTATTGCGCGGCAGCAGGTTGGACTTACGAAATTGTCGCCGATCTCGGCTCGGGCATGAACTATCGAAAAAGGGGGCTGAAGCGACTCATCGACGGCATTCTCGACGAGAGCGTCGGGCGTCTCGTCTTGACGCACAAAGATCGTCTGCTGCGTTTTGGTGCTGAGCTTATCTTCGCGCTGTGCGAAGCGCGGAACATTGAAGTCGTTATCTTGAATCGAGGCGAAGTCGCAACTTTCGAGGAAGATCTCGCGAAAGACGTCTTGGAGATCATTACCGTCTTCAGCGCGAGGCTCTACGGCAGCCGTTCGCGCAAGAACAAGTTGATCATCGATGGCATCAAGAAAGTCGTCGAGGAGGCTTGATGCTTATCGCTCATCGTATCGCACTCGATCCGACGAACAAGCAACGGACCTATTTTGCCAAAGGAGCTGGCACGGCTCGCTTCGCCTATAACTGGTCGCTTGGCGAATGGCGGCGCATGTATGAGGCGCGCAAATCCGACCCGGGTTCGCCGCAGCCGACGGACGCACTGCTGCGCCGGCGGCTCAACGAAGTGAAACGCGCCACGTTTCCATGGATGTTCGACGTTACCAAATGTGCCGCCCAGGAGGCGATTATTGACCTCGGTACGGCGTTTCGGTCGTTCTT
>PVXE01000034.1 GCA_014444615.1 Tagaea sp. CACIAM 22H2
CGCGCCAACTGCTGGGCGCGCGGCGATCACTTCGACGTTCAATACGTCGATCTCGACCCAATCGCCTTTCGCCGGACGCACGCGCACCGACAACGGCGACTCTTCTTCGATGAAGGTCTGCGCGCGGCCTTTGGTCGCGACCGACAGCAAGGCGCCGGCCGATAGGCCGTCGGGAAACTCGATCTCGAAAACATGATCGAAGGGATGCCAGTCGATCGAGCGGCGCGTGCGCCAGCGATGCGGCCGCGAAGGCTCGACACGAATAGTAGTGAATCCGGGCTTGTCCGGCTTGTCGGTTTGCGGGGTATCCCAATCGCTGGGCCAGCGGCGAATCAGCGCCACCGCACCGCCCGGCGCCAGACCGTTGGGACCGGCCGCGTAGGTGACGGTCCATTCGCCGGACATGCCCGCGACGACCGGGGCGGGGCCGGATAGCTTGACTGTTCCATGCGCGCCGTCGCGCGCTTGGGCGATCGGCAGACCGCTCATCGTTTCCCCCTCGGTTTCATTCGCGCCATTCCGGCGACGAAGCCGGGCGCTTGCTCGTTAAGCATCGTCGCGCGCCACGCGATCAGACATATGGGCGATCGCACGGACGGTCAAGGCGCGGCGGCCATGCGATACGTTCACACCAATCCGTCGCGATCCGCGCCACGCATGGGTCCGCCTTTATGCGCGACGCCGCGTCTGGTCGTGGGGAAACGTTCGGCGCACACCTTGCGCAACTCCGCGATCAAGCGGCGGCAGGCGGGCGAGAGTTCCGTTCGCTTGCGCAAGGTAAGTCCGACTGGCCGATGCCAGTCGAGCCAGCCCGCGCCTGCCGGCACGACGCCGGCGCATTCGCGTCCCGGCAACATCGTGACCGCCGGCAAATAACCAAGGCAGTCGGTCTCCAAGATCATCGCGCGCATGAAGGCGAGGGAGTTGGTTTCCACCGCCAATCGCGGCGGCGCAATGCCATGCGCTTTCAGCGCCAGTTCCAATCGCTGACGCGTGACGATCGCGGGCGAGGGCAGTACCCAGCGATAGCGCTCAAGCTCTTTTTTCGATGGGTTGCGCTTGGCCGTCAGCGGGTGGCCGGGGCGGCAGGCGAGAACGACGCGATCGACGAACAGCGTCTCCTGCTCGAGATCGGAATCGTCGGGTTGATCGACGAGGTTGGAGATCACGACGTCGAGCTCGCCCGCGCGCAGCCATTCGAACAGCCGGTCGTGCAAACCGCCGACGACGGTGACCTTCAGATCGTTGCGCCCGCGCAGCAAACGCGCGGTCGCGATCGGCAACACGCTGGCGATGACGCTGGGCGCCGAACCGATGGCGATGCGTCCTTCGCGGCCGTCGCGGATCGCGCCGACCGTGCGCTCGGCTTCGGAAACTTCCGACGCGATCGCGCGCGCGTGACGCGCGAATTCGCGGCCGAACTCCGTCGCCAGAACGCCGTGCGGCGTACGTTCGAACAGTTTGACGCCAAGATAGCTTTCGAGCCGGCGCAGGCTTTTGCTCAACGCGGGCTGGGAAATTCCCAGCACCTTGGCGGCGCTCGCCAGACTGCGGTGATCGATCAACGCCACGACGTGACGCAATTGCTGCAGCTGCACGAAACATTCCTCCGCGAAACGCCCTATAGCCAATGGTTATTGATCTGGGCCCACATGGTAGTTGTCGGACCCGACGGCAGGTGTCAAGGTCGCAGACAACACGAAGTGGCTGCGGCACCGAGACGAACGCTGGCGGCCGGAGGGAGCACGCCGGTGAACGAGCAGGACCGCAAGTCCGGCCTGGCGAAGGGTGACGCGACATTCGCGCTCGCCATGATCGCGGTCGCGCTATTCACGATGTGGGGGCTGCGCAACCAGCCCAAGGCGCCTTACGACCCGGTCGGGGCGGCCGCCGTGCCGTTCTGGACGGCCGCGTGCGTTCTGGCTTTGGCGGTGTTCCTGCTCGTGCGCGTTTTCTTGCGCCATTCGACGCGCGGCGCGGCGCAAGCTTTGTTCACCGCCAACGAAGCGGTCGACGATACGTACTCGGTCGTGCCGTCCTTCTCCGTCTGGGCGGTGGGCTTGTCGATCGTCTATGTCGCGGCGATGCCCGTCGTGGGCTTCATGATTGCGTCGATCGTCTACATGTTGGCGCTGGGCTGGGTGTTGAGCGTGCGCACCCCGCGCGCATTGCTGGTTCTCGCGATCGTCGCGGTGACGCTCGGTGCGGGGATCGATCTCGGGTTCCGCGCGATGCTGATCGATCTTCCGTAGGGCCGCGACGATGGATCTGGTTCAGGCCTTTTTGCACGTTCTTTCGCCCAGCCCCCTGCTGCTGTTGCTGCTGGGCACGTTCATGGGCATCGTCGTGGGTGCGTTGCCGGGCTTGACGGGCGGCGCGCTGCTCGCCCTGTCGCTGCCCTTCACGTACCGCATGGCCAGCGCGGACGGCGTGATTTTGATGACGTCGATCTATGTCGGCGGCATTTCGGGCGGCTTGATCACCGCGACGTTGATGCGCATACCAGGCGAGCCGTCCGCCGTCGTCACCACGCTCGATGGGTTCCCGATGGCGCGCGGCGGACGGCCGGGGCGCGCGTTGGGCCTTGGCATTTCGGCATCGCTGATCGGCGGCACTTTGTCATGGCTCGCGCTGGTATTGCTGTCGCCCTGGATGGCGCGCTTGGCGCTGGTCTTCGGCCCGTTCGAGAATTTCGCGCTGGTATTCATGGCGCTGGTCCTGATCGCGACGCTGAGCCAGGGCTCGGTCACGAAGGGACTGCTCGCCGGGTTATTTGGCATGCTGGTTTCCTATCCCGGCGTCGACGAGACCTCGGGCCAGCTGCGCTTGACCTACGGCTTCGACGAGATGGCGGGCGGCTTCAGCCAGCTTTCGGTCATTCTCGGCGCATTCGCCGTCAGCCAGGTGCTCGGCGACGCCATGCATGCGCGTCAGCGCTTCGACCGGCTCGATCCCAGTCTGCGGGGCATATTTCTGTCGCCAGGCGACTATATCAAGCAGGGCTGGAATATCCTGCGTTCGTCGATCATCGGCATCTGGATCGGCATGCTGCCGGGCGTCGGCGCCAGCGTCAGTTCCATCGTCGCCTATTCGACCGCGAAGAATCTGTCGAAGACGCCGGAGAAGTTCGGCACGGGCTTCGACGACGGCATCGTGGCGGCGGAATCCGCCAATAACGCGAATACCGGCGGCGCGCTGATCCCGATGATCACGCTGGGCATTCCCGGCAGCCCGGCCGCGTCGATTCTGCTGGCGGCCCTGTTGATGCACAATATCCAGCCGGGGCCGACGCTGTTTACCAACTCGCCGGACGTCGTGGGCGCGCTGATGGCCTCGCATCTGCTGTCGCATATCGCGATGTACGGCATGATGATCCTGGGCTGCATTTGGATCGCGCGGTTGATGTACGTGCCGCGCGCCTACATCCTGCCGGCCATCATGGTGCTGTGCGTGATCGGGGCACTCGCCGAGAACGGCCGCCTGTTCGACGTATGGACGATGCTCGCCTTCGGGATCGTCGGGTTCCTTTTGGAACTCGCATCCGTGCCGCTGGGGCCGTTCGTCATCGGATTGATTCTGGCGCCGCTTGCCGAAGGGCAGTTGCGCGCCGGTCTTATGGCGACCGACGGCTCGATCTGGCCGTTGTTCCAGCGCCCCATCGCGGTCGGCTTCTTCGCCGTCGCGATCGCGATGTTCGTCTGGCCTTTGTGGCGCGATCTGCGCCGCCAACGCACGCCCGCAACCCAAAACGGATAAACCGAGGAGACCCCCATGCGCCGCAGAAGTTTCATCGCCGGAACCGCCGCCGCCGCTTTCGCGGCGCCGGGCATCGCCCCGACATTCGCGCAAGCCTATCCCGACAAGCCCATCCGCATCGTGGTGCCCAATCCGCCGGGCGGCAGTGCCGACTATATCGGCCGCTTTTTCCAGACGCCTTTGCAACGCATTCTGGGGCAGCCGGTGGCGGTCGCCAACGTGGTCGGCGGCGGCACGTCGATCGGCAATCGCCAAGTGCGCGACGCCGCGCCCGACGGCCATACGGTCCTCGCCGTACATCAGGCGCTGCTGACGGCGGCCGCGTTGAAGGTCATGGATTTCGGGCCCGAAGCGTTCGCGAAAGTCGCGCAGGTCGCGGCCGAGTACGTGACCGTCGTCGTCAATCGCAAGGCGCCGTATCAGGACCTGAAGAGCTTCCTGGCCGCGGCGAAGGCGGGCGATCTGCGCGCGGGCGTGCAGATCGGCGCCATCAACCATTTCCTATTCCTGTCGCTGGCGGACAAGACGGGCGTGAAGTTCCGCTTCGTCAACACCGGCGGCGGCGGCCCGACGCGCACGGCTTTGGCCGGCGGCCATGTCGATTGCGCGTTCCTGACGGTCAACGAAGCCAAGCCCCTGGTCGATTCCGGGGATCTGACCATCGTCGCGATTTTCGCGCCGCAGCGTTTGCCCAGCTGGCCGAACCTCGCCACGGCGCGCGAGCAGGGCACGGACCTTCTGCTCAATCTGAATTACTGGTGGTGGATGCCCAAGGCCACGCCCGCCGCACGTGTCGATCGCTTCGCCGAAGCGTTGCGCGAGGCGATGAGGGATCCCGAGGTGGTTCAGAAGTTCAACGAGTTCAACATGAGCCCCGCCTTCCTGAAGGGCGCCGAGTTGGAAGCCGAGATCAACCGCCAATATGAGGAAATGAAGGCTCTGGCGGCCCGCAACAACGTGACCGCCGGCTAACCGGCGGCGCCATCCATAAAGGGAGAAGACGCATGTTCACCACCAATCGCCGCGAAGTTCTGATGGGGGCGGGCGCCGTTACGGCGCTTTCTTGGGTTCCCGGCGCCCGCGCGCAAGCCGCGCGCCAAGCGCCGTTCACCATCGTGATCAACAATTCGCCTTGGTTCGACGGCTTCCGCGGCGCGGTCGAAGCCTACGAGAAGGAGACCGGCAACAAGGTCAATCTCGACGTCAACCCGTTCGGCGGCAGCTTGGAAAAGCAGCGCGCCTCGGTGCGCGCGCGCGACGGCATGTTCGATCTGTTGATCATGAACGGGCTCTACTATCAGGAAATGTACCATGGCGGCTTCCTGAAACCGATTAACGAGATCGATGCGAACTTCAAGCTCGATCCGCAGATGATCCGCTACGACAACACGGTGTTCTGGAACGAAGGGAACAAGACCCACGACCCCAACGGCAAGCTGATGAGCGTGCCGGTCAACGGCAACATTCCGCTGCTGTTGTACCGGGCGGATCTCTACGCCGAGCATAAGCTGACCGTGCCGACGACGTGGGAAGAGCTGCTCGCCAACGCCAAAAAACTGCACAATCCGCCGCGCATGTACGGCATCGTGCAACGCGGGGCGCGCGGCAACCCGAACGACATCTCCTACGATTGGTGGCCGTATCTCTACAGCTTCGGCGGCAGCTTGTTCGCCGACGAGCCCAAGGGCGATTACACGATCACCATCAACAGCCCGGCGGGCAAGGAAGCGCTCGATTTCTACATCCGTATGGCGAAGGAAGCGGGGCACCCGCAAACCGGCGGTCTCGCCCAGGCGCAGATCATCCAGAATCTCGCCACCGGCCGCGCCGCGCACGCGTTGCTGGTGATCGCGGCGTGGGCGCAGCTCGACGATCCCACCAAATCGGCGGTGGTCGGCAAGCTGAACGCGGCGCGTGTGCCCGGCTCGGCGAAGGGCAAGCCCGCCCCGGTGCTCGGTCACTGGCTCGGCGGCATTCCCAAGAACGTGCCCGCCGACCGCCAGCGCGCGGCCTTGGCCTTCCTCAACTGGTTCCAAACGCGCGATGCGCAGATGAAGTATCTGGCCGCGGGCGCGCCGCCCGTCCGACAGGACGTGCTGTCGGATCAGAACCTCGCCAAGGATCCGAAGAACCGCTGGATGCAGGCGATGGCCGACAGTTCCGACTACGTGAAGCTGATGTGGAGCGTGCCGGAAGGCTCGCAGATCGGCGACGTGCTGGAGTTGCGTTTGAACCAGGCGGTGATCGGCGAAATGTCGACGGCGCAGGCGCTCAACACCATCGCCGACGAGTGCCACGCGATCATGCAGCGCGCCGGCTACAAGACCGGCAAGCTCGCCGCACTCTGAGAAGAAGGTGCGTCCGCCGATCCCCGCAAGGGGATCGGCGGCGTCCCACGGTTTCGAGGAAACATGGCTTCCTACCGCGCGACACACGACACGCTTTGGCGGCGCATTGCCCTGACGCCGACCATCGTGGTCTTTCTGGCGATGTCGATTCTGCCGACGCTCAATCTGATGGCGATGAGCGTCAACGAAATCACCTGGGTCGACGGCAAAGCCGTCTGGTCCTATGTCGGATTCACGCATTACGCGCGCCTCGCCGAAGATTCGCTGCTGATCGCGGGTCTGAAGAACACGGCGATTTTCGCTATCGTCGGCGTGGCGATCCAAGTCCTGCTTGGCTTCCTATTGGCTTGGGCGGTCAGCCGTATCGCGCGTGGGCGCGTTCTCTACCGCACGATCTTCATCCTGCCGATCCTCGTGCCCGGCATTTTGATCGGCGCCGTCTGGAAGTTGATGCTCAACTACGATTTCGGCCTCGTAAACGGCTTCATCGGCGTGTTCGGCTTCCACCCGGTCGATTGGCTCGGCACGCGGGCCTGGGCGCTGCCCTCCGTCATCATGGTCGATATCTGGCACTGGACGCCGTTCTGCTTCCTGCTGCTGCTGGCGGGTTTCGAATCCCTGCCGCAGGACGTGCAGGAAGCCGCGCGCGTCGACGGTGCGGGCACCTGGGCCGAGATGCGCTACGTGCTGATCCCGATGATGATGCCGGTGATCGCGGTGACCTTCCTGTTCCGCCTCGTCACCTCGCTGAAGGTGTTTGACGAAATCTACCTTCTGACCGGCGGCGGGCCGGGTTCGGCGACGGAAGTTATCAGCTACACCATCTACCGCACATTCTTCACGCAGGATCGCATGGGTTACGGCTCGGCCATGTCGGTCGCGGTGCTGTTCTTCATTTCCCTGGCGATGATCGGCGTGCTCATGGCCGGAAAGCGCGGGAGGAACGCCGCATGATGCCGTTCGAAAAACGGGTGGTGCCGTTCTTCCACCTTTTTCTGATCGTGATATCGATCTTCGTGCTGGTGCCGTTCTTGTGGATCATCGCGGCGGGTTTCAAAACGCAGATCTCGCTGCTGCAGGGCGAGATCTTCTTCACGCCGACGCTGGCGAGTTTCCGCGAAGTGCTGTTCTCGCGCACAACCGAGTTCATGGACAACACGTTCAACAGCTTGGTCGTCGCCACGGCCAGCACGATCGGGATCTGTTTCGTGGCGACGCTGGGCGGCTACGCGATCGAACGGCTGGGCACGTCGCGCCTATTGGTGCACGCGCTGCTCGGCTGGGCGATCGTCTTTCATATGGTGCCGCCGATCACGCTGGTCGCAGCGTGGTTTCCGCTCTATCGCGAACTCGGCCTCGACAACACCTATTTCGGCCTAGCGCTGGCGCATGTCGCTGTGCATTTACCGATGGCGCTGTGGCTGATGGCGAATTTCGTGCGCGAAGTGCCGGTGGAGTTGGAGGAAGCCGCACGTATCGACGGCTGCTCCACGCCTTATCTGATTTGGAAGGTGATCGTGCCGCTGGTCGCACCCGGTCTCGCGGCGACGGCGATCCTGACCTTCATCTTCAGCTGGAACGAATTCGCCGTGGCGTTGAACTTGACGGCCAAGCAAACCGCGACCGTGCCCGTCGCGATCGCCAAATTCGCGCAAGGCTACGAGATCAAGTACGGCGAGATGGCCGCGACGGCGGCACTTTCGCTGGTACCGGCGCTGGCCTTCCTGTTGTTCGGCCAGCGCTACATCGTGAAGGGTTTGACGACGGGGGCCGTGAAGTAATGCCGGTATTGTTCGGAGAGAGGCTGACGCGGCGCGAATTCGAGCGCCGCGTGGGGGCGGCCCGCCAAGTAGCGGGCGTGGAGGCGGTAGCGTTCGATGACGGCCCCGAGCGCGGCGTGCGCGTGCTCGAATTCCGCACCGGTGGCGGGCTCGAATTCTCGGTGCTGATCGATCGATCGATGGATATCGGCCGCTTCGATTGGCGCGGCACGCCCTTCGCTTGGCAGTCGGGCACGGGGTTCCGCAGCCCCGCTTTCCTGGATCCGGAAGGCGACAACGGCACGGGCTTCCTGCGCGGCTTCTCAGGGCTGCTGTGTACCTGCGGCGTCGATCACATCCGCCAGCCCGATCGCGGTTCCGCCGATCATTTCGATCTGCCGCTGCGCAAGGAAATCGCTTATCCGATGCACGGCCGCGCGGCGCTTCAGCCGGCGAGGCTGACCGGCTATGGCGAGGCCTGGGACGGCGACGAATGCACCTTGTGGTGCGAAGGCGTGGTCGTGCAGGCCCAGGCGATGGGCGAATATCTGACGCTGACCCGCCGCATCGAGGCGAAGATCGGCGGCAACGAGATGCGTGTCATCGACACGGTCGCCAATCGCGGCTTCGCGCGCACGCCGCATATGATGCTCTATCACATCAATATGGGTTGGCCGCTACTGGACGAAGGCGCGCGTTTCGCTGCCCCGATCCGCGCCACGCGCGCGGCGAACATGCCGCGCGAATCCCAGCAATCCGGCTATCGCACCCAGGCCGGACCCATGCCGCACTTCGTGCAGCAGGTTTTCGATCACGACGTGGTGCCCGACGGCAAAGGCCGCGTGCCGACCGCGCTGATCAACGATGCGCGCGGGATCGGCTTCATGGTCGAATACGACGCCAAGCGCTTCGTTTGCTTGCAGCAATGGCAGTGTCTGGGCGACGGCGTTTACGGTTTCGCGATCGAGCCGGCGACTTCGCATTGGGGTGACCGTACCCAATCCGCGAAGGACAACGAGATCGTGTGGTTGGAGCACGGCGAGGAACGCGTCTACGACACCGTGCTCGCCGCGATCGATGGCAAGGACGCGATCGCCGCGTTCGAGGCGCGCATCGCCGCCCTGCATCCCCAAATGACCGACGAATTTCCGGTCCGCACCGCCCAGCCGGCGGCCGGACCCTACGTCACCACCTTGCCGAGGAAACGATGAGCGAGCCAGCGAACGTCCTTTTCATCCTGTCGGACGAGCACACCCGCGACGTGTCGGGCTGCTACGGCCACAAGATCGTGCGCACCCCGAATATCGACAAGTTGGCGGCGCGCGGCACGAAATTCACCGCCGCCTATACCAACTGCCCGATCTGCGTGCCCGCGCGCGCGAGCCTGCACACCGGCACTTACGTCGCCGAGAATGGCTGCTGGGACAACGCGCATCCCTATGACGGCACGCGGCGCAGCTGGGCGCATCGCTTGCGCGACGCGGGCCACGAGGCCATGTCGATCGGCAAGCTGCATTTTCGCTCGGCCAAGGACGATAACGGCTTCACCGAAGAAGTGATCCCGCTGCATGTGGTGGACGGGCAGGGCGATCTTCTCGGCCTTATCCGCCGGCCGAAAGCCGCCGCGCGCGGCGGCATGCCCGATCTCGCCAAGGCGGCGGGGCCGGGCGAGTCGACCTACGCCAAATACGACCGCAACATCTGCGAGGGCGCTATCGAATGGCTGAAGACGCGCGCGCCCGCGCTGAAAAAGCCGTGGTGCCTGTTCGTCTCGTTCGTGAAGCCGCATTTCCCGTTGATCGCACCGCCTGAGTTCTTCGCGATGTATCCGCCGGAAAGCCTGCCGATGCCGCGGCTTTACGGACCCAACGACTACCCGACGCATCCGTCGGTGAAGGCGTTGCGCGAGTGCATGAGCTACGACGATTTCTTCACGCCGGAGAAAGTGAAAATCGCGCTCGCGGCCTATTACGGCATGGTCAGTTTCCTTGACGACAATATCGGCCGCGTCTTGAAGGCGCTGGAGGAAGCCGGGTTCGCGGGCAATACGCGCGTGATCTATTCGACCGACCACGGCGACAATCTCGGCACGCGCCATATGTGGGGCAAGTCGATCCATTACGAGGAAGCCGCCGCGATCCCGATGATCGTCGCGGGGCCGGGCGTGCCCGAAGGCAAGACCTGTACGACGCCCGTCACGCTGGTCGACGTCTATCCGACGATCGTCCAGGCGGCCGGTTTGCCGTTCGATGCGACCGAGAAGGCGCTGCCCGGCAAGTCGCTGGTCGATCTCGCCAACGCGAAGTCGGATCCCGAGCGCGTCGCCTTGGGCGAGTATCACGCCGCCGGTTCGATCACCGGCATGTTCATGATCCGCAAAGGCCGCTGGAAATACATCCATCATGTCGGCTTCCGACCGGAGCTCTACGATCTCGAGACCGATCCGGGCGAGACGAAGGATCTGGGCGAGAGTGCCGCGCATGCGCAGACGCTGCGCGAGATGGAAGCGGAACTGCGCAAGATCGTCGATCCGGACGCGGTCAACGCGCGCGCCTTTGCGGATCAGGAAGCGAAGATCGAGAAATTCGGCGGCCGCGATGCGCTGATCGCGCGCGGCGATTTCGGCTATTCGCCGGCCCCGGGCGAGAAGCCGGTTTTCGCGACGCGTATCGAGGCGTGAACATGACCAAGAAGAAGCCGAATATTCTGTTCATCACCTCGGACCAGCAGCGCGGCGATTGCTACGGCTTCGAAGGCCGCAAGGTGCGCACCCCGCATCTCGACATGCTTGCCGCCGGGGGCACGCGTTTCTCGGCCTGCATCACGCCCAACGTGGTGTGCCAGCCGTCGCGCGCGTCGATGCTGACCGGCTTGCTGCCGCGCACGCATGGCGTGGCCGATAACGGCATCGATCTCGAAGAATCTGTGGGTCTCGACGGGTTCGCGGGCACTTTCGCGAAGGCGGGCTGGCGCACCGGCTTCATCGGCAAGGCGCATTTTTCGACCTTCCACACCTTCAAGCCGACCGGGCGGCCGGAATGCCGCACGAGTTCGCAGGAATACGGTGGCGATTGGCACGGGCCCTATATGGGTTTCCAGCATGTCGACATGATGATCGCCGGTCACAACATGTTTCTGCCGCAGAAACCGCCGCAGGGGTTGAATTACGAAGCCTGGTATCACAAGGACGGGCGCGGGGATCTTCTCGACAAGCTGTTCTTGACCAAGCTTGGTGCCGATGTGGGCGCGGCACAGACGTGGAACTCGGCGCTGCCGCCCGCCTTCCACAATTCGACTTGGATCGGTGACCGGACGATCGATTTCATTCGCGACAACAAGGATGGTCCGTGGATCGCCTGGGCGTCGTTCCCCGATCCGCACCATCCTTTCGATGCGCCTGCCCCGTGGTGCTATTTGCACCATCCCGATGACGTCGATCTGCCCGAACACCGCACGCTCGACCTCGACCGGCGGCCGTGGTGGCATCGCGCCAGTCTGGAAGGCGTGCCCAAGCTCGACGATCCGGAGCTGCAAGCCTTCCGCGCCAAGCAATCGCGCACGCCGGCGCAAAGCGATCTGCAACTGCGCCATCTGATCGCCAATTACTACGGCATGATCTCGCTGATCGACCACAATGTCGGCCGCGTCATGCTGGAACTCGAACGCCTGGGCCTCGACAAGGACACGATCGTCGTCTACTCGACCGATCACGGCGATTGGCTGGGCGATCACGGGCTGCTGCTGAAGGGCCCGATGCATTACGAAGGCCTGCTGCGTTTGGGGTGCATCGTCAGCGGTCCCGGCGTGCCCAAGGGCAAAATCGTGCCGCATCCCGTGTCGACGCTCGATTTCCCCGCGACGTTTTACGATTACGCGGGAATTTCGGCGCCGCGCGCGATCCATTCGCGCAGCCTGCGTCCGCTGGTCGAGGGCGATGCGACGCGCGATTTCGCGTTCAACGAATGGGATCTCAACGCGTCGCGCTGCGGCGTGGAGTTGAAGCTGCGCACCGTGCGCACGCGCACCCATAAGCTGACATTGGAGTTGGTGAGCGGGGCGGGCGAGCTTTACGACCTGTCGGCCGATCCCACGGAAATGGACAATCGCTTCGACGATCCGGGTGCGGCCGCGATTCAGCGCGAGCTGACCGACATGATCCGCAGCCGCCCCGACGATGCGCGCGAGCCGCCGATCAAGCCGGTGGGCATGGCATGATCGAACGCGACATCGTTCTGACGACGCAGGACGGTTCGATGCCGTGCTTCGTCGTCCACCCGGACGAAGGCGGGCCGTTCCCGGTCGTGCTTTTCTATATGGATGCGCTCGGCATCCGCGAGGAGCTGCGCGATATGGCACGGCGCTTCGCGTCGGCCGGCTATTACGTGATGCTGCCGAATCTGTTCTATCGCGACGGCGGCCCGTCCTTCGACGCGGCCCCCTTGGCGCAGGATCAGCTCGACCCGCTGATGGTCAAGCTGAACGACGCGACGACCACGGCGATGTCGACCCGCGACACGGCCGCTTTGATCGATTTCGCCGCGAAGGACAAAGCGGCGAAGAAGATCGCCGCGGCGATCGGCTATTGCATGGGCGGGCGCCACGCGATCGCGGCGGCGGCTTCCTATCCGAAGCTGGTGCGCGCCATCGCGTCGATGCATGGCGGCAGACTGGTGACCGACGCATCCGATTCGCCCCATCGCCAAATCGCCAAGATCGATGCGGAAGCCTATTTCGGCTGGGCCGATAAGGATCCCGTGGCGCCGCCCGCACATATGACCGCGATCGCCGACGCGTTGAAAGCGCGCGGTCTGCCCCACCGCATCGAACTGCATGACGGGGCGCTGCACGGTTTCACCTTTCCCGAACGCTATTGCTATCACAAACGCGCCGCCGAGCTTGTCTGGGCGCGGTTGTTCGCGCTGTTCAAGCGCGCTCTCGAACGCCCCGCACATCAGGAGAAGTAAGTATGCTTCGCTTCGCGTTGATCGGCTGCGGCGGATTCTCCCGCCGCTATCATCTGCCCACGCTGCTCGCCGACAAGGATCTCAAGATCGCCGGCATTTTCGATCCGTTCCCCACGAAGCCGGTCGAGGAGATCGCTCAGGCAACGGGCGCCAAGATCGTCAAGAAGATCGAGGATCTGCCCGACGCGGACGCCGCCCTCGTCACCACGCCGCACACGCTGCATGGCGGCCATATCGCGCAGGCGGTCGCGCGCGGCTGGGCGACGCTGGTCGACAAGCCCTTCGTGATGAAGGCGGCGGAAGGCGATCCGTTGGTCGCCGACGTCGCCAAGCGCAAGCTCGTCAACGCCGTCGCGTTCAACCGGCGTCTCGATCGCGGCTGTTTGCGCGCGCGCGAGATCATCCGCGCGGGCGGCATCGGCCAGGTACGCTTAGTGCAGACCGTACAGCTCGGCT
Organism: Tagaea sp. CACIAM 22H2; assembly: GCA_014444615.1. Classification (GTDB taxonomy): domain Bacteria; phylum Pseudomonadota; class Alphaproteobacteria; order CACIAM-22H2; family CACIAM-22H2; genus Tagaea. The sequence goes on from PVXE01000034.1 coordinate 13,285, forward strand.
ACGAGCGCGCGGGCTGGTTCCTCGATCCGTCGCTAGGCGGGGGCGGGGCCTATACCGGCCGCGGCACGCATATGGCCGATATCGTTCCTTGGTTGATCGATTCGAAACCGACGCGCGTACGCAGCCGCATGCGGCCGGGTCCGGCGGGCGGCATCGATCGCGGCGGGATCATCGATCTCGATTTTCCCGGCCTCGAATGCCAGATGACCTGCATCGATGACGGCTGGCATATGTGGGACGAGGTACGCATCTTCGGCGAAGACGGCATGATCGAGTTGCGCCGCCCGCTGAACATGCCGACCGGCTGGCACATGGTGTGGCAGAGCAAGCGCGGCGACGCGCGCGAGGAACTGACGGCCGGTCCCAATGAAGGCGGGATCACGACGCAGTTTCTGGCGGCAGTGCGCACCGGATCGGGTGTCGCGTGCAGTTTCGCCGACGCGATGCTGTCGGTGCGCATCATCGAAGCGGCCTTCGCCTCGGGTGCGGCGAACGCCAAAACGATCGAATTGAACTGAGGGGCATGATGACCGCGACGATCAAACACGTGCGCGCCTTCACGGTGCGCGGCGGAGGGGCCGATTATCACGACCAAAAGGGCGGCCACTGGATCGATGGGCAGATTTCGACGCCCATGTCGAAATATCCCGAATACCGGATGACGCGCAGCTCCTTCGGCCTCAACGTGCTCGGCACGCTGGTGGTCGAGGTGGAGGCGAGCGACGGCACGACCGGCTTCGCGGTGACGACGGCGGGCGAGGTCGGCGCCTTCATCGTGGAGAAGCATCTCGCGCGCTTCCTGGAAGGGCGTCCCGTCACCGAGATCGAGAAGATCTGGGACCAGATGTATTTCTCGACCCAGTATTACGGCCGCAAGGGCGTGGTGCTGAATACGATCTCTGGCGTGGATCTCGCCTTATGGGATCTGCTCGGCAAGCTGCGCGGCGAGCCCGTGCATGCGCTGCTCGGCGGGCCGGTGCGCGACGAATTGACGTTCTACGCGACGGGCCCGCGCCCCGATCTCGCCAAGCAGATGGGCTTCATCGGCGGCAAGCTGCCGCTGCGCCACGGGCCCGCCGAGCGCGAGGAAGGCTTGCATAAGAACATCGCGGCGCTGGCGCAGATGCGCGAACGCGTCGGCCCGGATTTCTGGCTGATGTTCGATTGCTGGATGAGCCTCGATCTCGACTACGCCACGCGGCTTGCCAAGGCATGCGGCGAATACGGGCTCAAATGGATCGAGGAAGCGCTCTCGCCCGACGATTACTGGGGCTACGCCGCGCTGAAGAAAGCCGTGCCGACCGGTATGCTGGTGACGACCGGCGAGCACGAGGCGACGCGCTGGGGCTTCCGCATGCTGCTGGAGATGGGCTGCTGCGACATCATCCAGCCGGACGTGAATTGGTGCGGCGGCATGACCGAGATCATCAAGATCTCGGCGCTGGCCGACGCGCATGGCGCGCTGGTCGTGCCGCACGGATCGAGCGTCTACAGCTATCATTTCGTCGCGACGCGCCATAACAGCCCGTTCGCCGAATTCCTGATGATGGCGCACGACGCCGACAAGGTCGTACCGATGTTCCATCCGCTGCTGTTGGACGAGCCCGTGCCCGAGAACGGCCGCTTGAAGATGTCCAAACTCGACAAACCGGGCTTCGGCGTGCGCCTCAACCCCGCGTGCGAGCTGCACCGGCCCTATCCGCGCTGAGATGTTTCCCGCAAGTCGCAGACCGATCTGCGGGAAACCCAGTCTCTAACCGATTGATTTGCCGCATTGTCCGCGTGCGCTGACATAGTCGGGGCACCGCCTCAATCCCTGTAGCGCCCATCATTCGGGCCCGTGGTGGCGACGATGCCGCGAAGCGGTCACGCGGGCTTCGTCTTTGACGCGTAGAGGGCAACGAAGCGCGCGCAGACATCCACGAGGCTTTCGGTCAACGCTTTGCCGGTTTCGACCGACGACAGACGCGGATCGCCCTTGCTGACGCCCGCGTTGTAGACCTCGTCGTATTCCTGCGGCATCCCGATCTCGTGACCTTCGAAACTGACGGCGCCGAGAGTCGTGAACTGCAAGCCCATCAGCTTGTCGCGCTTCAGCGGATTGGCGCCAGGAATATGTTCCTCGGCGACCGCACCCGGAAATAGATGATAGAGAACGCTGGTCAGCGGATCGGCGCCATGGCCCGAGACTGCCGCCGCCTTCTCCGGCCCCAGCATCTTGGTCAGCATGCCATAGGCGATGCGCCAGAGATAAAGGCTGGGATGGACGAGCTTCTTGGCGAGATAGACCTCGCGCGCGATCTCCGCGATCGGCCCGACATTGCCGCCATGGCCGTTGATGAAGACGATGCGAGTAAGCCCGTGGCGATGCAGATTGTCGATCATCTCGCGGATGACCTGCGTCAGCGTCGATTGGCTTAGCGCGATTCCGCCGGGCATCGCGCCGAACCAATCCGCGCCGCCGAAAGCGACCACGGGCGCGACGACTGTGGGCACGCCGTTGGCGTGGGCGCGCAACGCGGCCAGCTCGGCGATCTTCTCGGCGAGAAGATAATCGCCCATCGGCGCATGCGGTCCTTGATCTTCCTGGCTGCCCATCGGCAGCAAGATCACGGGGTTCGTCGCGTAGAGCTTGCGCGCTTCGGCGCCGACGATTTGGCCCATATGGACGGTCGGGGTCGTCTTCGAGATCATAACGGCGGAATCCTTTCGAGGTGAACGCAGGCCGCTTTGTGGCCGGCGGAGATTTCGCGTAGCGCCGGAACGGCGGCGGCGCATTCCGCCGTCGCGTGGGCGCAGCGGGTGCGGAAAACGCAGCCCGATGGCGGGCTCGACGGGCTCGGCGGATCGCCGCGCAGCAGCAGCTTCGCGCGGCGCGGGCCGTCCAGACGAGGTGCCGCCGCAAGCAACGCGCGGGTGTAGGGATGGGCAGGCGATTCGAACACGCGCGCCGCCGGGCCTTCTTCCATTGTGCGGCCGAGATAGAGGACCTGCACACGGTCGCAAAGGCGGCGCACGACTCGCAGATCGTGGCTCACGAACATCATCGCGAGTCCCAGCTCCGCGCGCAGCTTGGCGAGCAGCCCGACGATTTGCGCTTGAATCGACACGTCGAGCGCGCTGACCGGCTCGTCCGCCACCAAGAAATCCGGGCCGGTGGCCAGTGCCCGCGCGATCCCGATGCGTTGGCGCTGTCCGCCGGAAAACTCGTGCGGAAAACGGTCGCCATGTTCGGGCGGCAAACCGACCAGCCCCAGCAATTCGGCGACTTTCGCCGCGCGCGCGGCGGCGGGGACGATGTCGTGAATCGCCAATCCATCGGCGATCTGCACGCCAACGCGCCGGCGCGGGTCCAAACTGCCGAACGGATCTTGGAAGACGATCTGCATCCGGCGGCGCAATGCCCGCCAATGCGCGGGCGACGCACCGCCGACGCTTGCGCCGTCGAACCGCACCTGGCCCGCATTGGGTTCGAGCAGGCCGAGCGCCACGCGGCCGAGCGTGCTTTTGCCCGAACCGGACTCGCCGACGACGCCAAGCGCCTCGCCCCGCGCGATCCGCATATCCACGCCGCGCAACGCCTGCACGGGCTTGGTGCGATCGAACCAGCCTTCGCCGCCGAAAGACTTCGACACGCCTTCGAGTTCGACGAGCGCGCTCATCCGAAAATCTCCCGTCGGCGCACGCACCGGCTTTCGCGTCCGTCTTCCAGCACTTCGAGAACGGGCGGCGTCGCGCAAGCATCGGTCGCGTGCGCGCAGCGCGGGGCGAAGCGGCAACCGGGCGGCAATGCATGCAAGGCCGGTACGGTTCCCGGGATTCCGGCCGAGGGATCGTTCGAATCGGGCGAAGCGGCGAGCAACGCGGCCGTATATGGATGGCGGGGTGTGGCGAAAACGGCGGCGACGGGCCCGCTTTCGACGATCTGCCCCGCATACATCACGACGACCTGGTCGGCGATTTCCGCCACGACCGCCAGGCTGTGGGTGATGAAGATCAATGCCGCCCCGGTGTCGCGCCGAAGGTCGGCGAGAAGATCGAGGATTTGCGCCTGAACGGTCGCATCCAGCGCGGTCGTCGGCTCGTCGGCGACGAGCAGGACCGGATTGTTGGCGAGCGCCATCGCGATCATCGCCCGCTGACGCATGCCGCCGGACATTTCATGCGGATAGACGCGCAAGCGCTTCTCCGGGTCGGCGATCCCGACGCGGCGGAACAATTCGAGCGCCCGGTCCGTCGCCGCGCGCGCGCCGGCCGCACTATGCGCGCGGATCGCTTCGACGATCTGATCGCCGACGCGCATAACCGGATTGAGCGCCGTCATCGGATCTTGAAAAATCATCGCGATTCGCTTGCCGCGCAACGCGCGCAAATCGCGTTCGTCTAAGGTCAGCAGATCGCGGCCTTCGAACAGCACTTGGCCCGCGACGACGCGCACGGAAGGATCGAGCAGGCCCATCGTCGCCAGCGCGGTCAGGGTTTTGCCCGAGCCGCTTTCGCCGACGACCGCAAGCGTCTCGCCCGACGCCACCGACAACGAAACGTCGTCGACGGGACGGATCGTTCCTTTGGGTGTGTCGATCTCGACGCTCAAATGCGAAATCGAAAGTCCGGGCGCCGCTGGCCGCGGCGCCGGAAACAATCCCGGCAGGACCCGGTCGACGATCCGCCGCCGGCCGCCGCCGGCGCGCGCGCGCGGATCGACAGCGTCGCGCAGCGCGTCGCATAGCAGGTTCATCGCCAGAATGGTCAGCGTCAACGCGAGACACGGCCAAAGCAGCAGCAGCGGCGCTTGCGCCATCGTCGTGCGTCCGCCGCGGATCATCAATCCCCAGGACGGCGTCGGCGGCACGACGCCGAGCCCTAGGAACGACAAGCCGCTCTCGACGACGACCGCCGCGGCGACGGCCAGCGAGAACTGCACCAGGATCGGGCCGGCGATATTGGGCAGCACCGTGCGGGTTAGAATGCGCGGCGTCGACGCGCCAAGCGCGCGCACCGCTTCGACATAGTCCGTCGCGCGAACCGACAGAACTTCGCCATAGGTCAGGCGCGCGAAACCCGGCGCGTAAAGAACCGCGAGGACGAGGATCAACGTGCCCGCACCGGGCCCCAGCAAGGTGACGACGAGCAGGGCGAGCAGGATTGGCGGGAAGCACAGCACGATATCGACAAGCCGTAACGTCAGGATTTCGCCCAGGCCGCGCATCCAGCCGCCGATCAGCCCGAGCGTAACGCCGACCAGGCACGCCAACGCGGCCGATGCGAAGGCGACGCCGAGCGACGCGCGCGCGCCCCAAATCAAGCGCGCGAGCACGTCGCGGCCAAATTCGTCGCGGCCTAACGGCGATCCCGCCATGGCGCCGGCAAGCCGGTTCGCGATGTCTTGGCGGATCGGATCGGGGAGGTCGAGCAGGGGGGCCGCGAGCGCCGTCAGCACAAGCGCCGCGACGAACGCGGCGGGAAAGGCGATCCGTTTCATGCCGAACGCGCGCGCGGATCGAGCAAGGCGTAGATCGCGTCCATGATGAGATTGATAAGCAAGAAAAGCGCCGAGACGGTCAGCACGATGCCGACCACCATCGGGTAGTCGCGCCCTTCGACCGCGCGCAGCAACGGCGTCGACAGGCCCGGCCAATTGAACACGTATTCCACGAGCACGGTGCCGCCCAGCAGCGTGCCCATCTGGAGGCCCAGCACGGTCACCACGGGGCTCAGCGCGTTGCGCACGACATGGCGCAGGAGAACGCGCATCGGCGAAAGACCCTTGGCGCGGGCCGTGCGGACATGGTCGCGTGACAAAGCGTCGAGCGTGGCCGCGCGCGCCATCCGGAAGACGGTCGCCGCGAGCCCCTTGGCGACGGCGATCGCCGGCAGGGTCAACAGGAGCATATGACGCGCCGGATCGCGGTCGAAGGCGACGTAGCCGCCCGCCGGCATCCAGCGCAAGACTTGCGCGAACAGCAACACCAGCAATGTGCCGACCACGAAAACGGGGACGGCCAACAGCAGTGCCGCGGCGCCCGACGCGACGCGGTCGAAAATGCCGTCACGTCCCATGGCGGCGGCCACGCCGGCCGGCAAGCCGATCGCCACGGCAAGCAACGCGCCTGCGAAGACGAGTTCAAGGGTGCGCGGCAGCCGCAACGCGATTTCGTCGATCACCGGATAGTCGTCGACCAGTGACGTGCCGAAATCCCCGCGCGCGGCGGCGAAAAGGAAGGTCGCGAATTGTTCGAGGATCGGCTTGTCGAGCCCGAGCTTGGTGCGCAAAGCGGCGACGGTCGCCGCGTCGGGCGACACGCCGCCGGTCGACAACAGAACCTCCGCCGGGTCGCCAGGAATAGCGTGCAACGCGAAGAAAACGATCGCCGCGATCGACAGCAACAGCAGCAGCGATATCGCGACGCGCCGCAAATACCAGATCATCGCCCTTAGCCGAAGCTCGTGTACTCGAGCATGCCACCCGATGACGTTGACAGCGCGCCGGGAAGATTGACGAAGCCCGTCGTCCGGCGATCCATCCCGTAGCCTTGGGCGCGCCATGCGAGGCCGACCAGCGGCACTTCCTCCAGCGCCGCGCGCTGCATGTCCTTATAGATCGCCACGCGAGCGGCTTGGTTGAATTCGGCGCGGCCGCGCGCGAGCAGTTCGACGGTGCGCGGCGCTTGGACGCCGAACGACCGCCCATGTGCCGCCGACAGCGACGTATCCATCACGACCGTCAACCCGTCGGGATCGTTGTTGTCGGCCGACACGCCGTGGATGGCGATGTCGTACTGGCCGCGGATACCGAGATTGACCCGGGTCGACCAATCGGGAAGTTTCAATTCGGCCTGGATGCCGATGCGCGCCAGATATTGCTGCACGATCTCGGCGGTATCCTTGTGCATGCCGAATTGCGCGGTCGACAGCAGCGTGGTCTGGAACCCGTTCGAATAGCCGGCCGCGGCCAGCAATTGCCGCGCGCGGTCGGGGTCGTAGGCCCAGCCGCGCGCCAGCGCGGGGTCGAACCACGGCGTGTCCTCGACGATCGGCACGCCTTCCAGCGGTTTGCCGCGACCGAAGAACGCGGCTTGCACGATATCCTCGCGCTTCACCGCATGCGCGACCGCGCGGCGCACGCGCGGATCGTTGAAGGGCGGCTTCGTGCCGTTGAACAGCACGTCCATGAAAGGCCCGTACTGCGTATCGAGCTTCAGGCGCGGATCGCTTTCCACCGCGGCCATCGATTGCCAGGGCACATACTCGATCATATCGACGTCGCCCGCTTGCAGCGCCGCCATTCGCAAATTTTCATCCGCATAGACGACGAAACGGATGCCGCGCAGTTTCGGATGACCGGGTTTGTAGAATCTCTCGAACGCCTTCAGCTCAAGCGCGGTGCCGCGCTCTTGCGCGTCGAGGCGGAACGGCCCTGCGCCGATCGGATTGTTGGCTTCCGATTTGCGCCACACGACGTGAACATTGTAGTTGGCGAACCAACTCGGCAGCGTCGCCAACGGCTCGCGGGTGACCAGGCGAATCGTGCGTGGATCGGGAATCTCGATTTTGACGATCGACTGGAACTGCGCGCGCATGAACGCCGTCGAGTTTTCGGCGGCGATCTGTTCGATCGTCCACTTAATATCCTCGGCGGTGACCGGCTCGCCGTTATGAAAAAAGCAATTCGGGCGCAGCTTGAAGACCCAAGCGCCCGACGGGTCGAGCGACCATGATTCCGCAAGCTCGCCCTGCAACTGGGCATTCGGGCCGAACGAAACGAGACTGCGATGGATCAGCAGCTTGACCGTTCCGGCCGACGCGCCGACCGAAACCCAAGGCTGAAGATTGGGCGGCCAAGCAGAAAGGCCGTAGCGCAAAAATCCGGGACGCGCCTGCGCGCGCGCCAAACCGGGGGCCGCCCCGGCGACAAGGGCGGAAGCGATGAAGGTACGGCGCGTTAAATCCAACGGCTTCATTGTGACCCCCTGTGACCCCGTGCGTGATTTGTCCTCAGCCTAAGGCGCTTTCCCATGACGATGCAATCCATCATCGTGACGAATACCGGCGCGGCGGCCGCGACGGCGCAAGTTTCGAGCGTCGGAATTCCGTCGGCCCGCCGGGCGATTTGAAACTCGGTAAAATTTTGCTCACCAAGGCTCATACATTTCTCCGAACACCGGACTCTCGCTTGACTCGTCCCTTCTTGCGGCGCGAAGCTTCCTGGAACGAATAGGGGGCTCACATGATGAAGATCGCACGTCGTCCTTTGCTGGCGGGTCTGCTGGCTGCACCCGCCTTGCGCGGCGCCAACGCACAATCGCGGGTCGAAGGCGCCATCACGCTGGTCGCCTATGCGGGTATTTTCCAGGACAACTACACCAAGACCGTCGTCGAGCCCTTCCTGCAGCGCTTCCCCGGCGTGCGCGTGAACTACGTGCCGGGCGGTACGTCGGCGCAGATGCTCGGGACCGTCCGTGCGCAGGCCGCCGATCCGCAGGTCGACGTCGTTCTGATGGACGTCACGACCTCACATATCGCCAATCTCGAAGGCTTGTTCGCTGAAATCTCGCCGGCCGAAGCGCCCTCGCTGGCGGAACTGTATCCCGAAGCGCGCGCCGTCGGCATGAACAAGTTCGGTCCGGCCGTTACGTTCGACAATCTGGTCATCGTCTACGACAAGCAGAATCTCAAGCCCGAGATCTCGAAGCTGGCCGATTTGTGGCGCCCGGACCTGAAGGGTCTGATCGCGCTGTCGGCACCGCCCAATATCCAGGGCTTGGCGCTCACCGCGATGGTCGAGAAGATGGAAGGCGGCAGCCACACGCAATCGATCGACAAAGCGATCGCCAAGCTGAAGACGCTGGCGCCGTCCGTCCAGACCTTCGAGCCCAACCCCGACGGTTACTCGCTCATCCTCAACGGCGTCGTGCGCGTCGCGACCGGCTGGAACGCGCGCGCACAGCTTTATTCGGACGAGACCAACGGCCGCTTGGGCGTATTGCTGCCGCCGGAAGGCTCGGTCTTCCAGATCAACACGATCAACGTCGTGAAGGGGTCGAAGAACCGCGCGGCGGCGGTGGCCTTCGCCAATTATGCGCTGTCGCAAGAAGCGCAGAAGGCGTTCACCGAACGCATGTTCTACGCGCCGACTAACGCGGCGGCGGCGCCCAAGATCGATCCCAAGGCGATCGCACGCACGGCGGTAAGCCCCGAGAACCGCGCGCGCATGATCCCGGTCGATTGGGTCGAGATCGTCAAAGTGCGCGATATGTGGAACAACCGCTGGCGCCGCGAGATCGTCGCCGCCGCCGGCCGCTGATCCCGGCCGCGGGGAATGTCGCATCTCGTTCTGACCGGCCTCGCGAAGCGCTACGGCCGCAGCGTCGCCGTCGACGGTCTCGATCTCTCGCTCGCGAAGGGCGAGTCCGTGGCATTGCTCGGGCCTTCGGGTTGCGGCAAGACGACGACGTTGCGCATGGTCGCGGGGCTGATCGCGCCGGATGCGGGATCGGTGTCGGTCGGCGGCGCCGATCTGACGCAAGCGCCCGCACATAAGCGCGATATGGGCTACGTCTTCCAATCCTACGCACTGTTCCCGCATCTCGATGTCGCGGCGAATGTGGCGTTCGGCTTGGACGAGCGCGGCGTAGCGCGGAGCGAGAAAGCCGCGCGCGTGCGCGAGGCCTTGTCGCTCGTGCGGCTGGAAGGTCTCGAAGCGCGCCGGCCGCGCGAATTGTCGGGCGGCCAGCAGCAGCGTGTGGCGCTTGCCCGCGCGCTGATTCTGCGTCCGCAAGTGCTGCTGCTCGACGAATCGCTGTCCAATCTCGACGCGCGGCTGCGCGAGTCGATGCGGCACGAAATCCGCGATATCCAGCGGCGCCTGGACATCACGACGCTGTTCGTGACCCACGATCAGACGGAAGCGCTGACGATGTGCGACCGGATCGCGGTGATGAATTGCGGCCGCATCGAACAGATCGGCACGGCGCGCGAGATTTACGACTCACCGGCCACGCGTTTCGTCGCCGGTTTCGTCGGGCGCAGCAACGAATTGGCACTGTCGCGCGATTCCGGCGGGCGCCCCGTGCTCGACGGCGCGCCGTTGCGTCTGGCGCGCGATCCGGGCGGGGCGATCGATCTGCATATTCGGCCGCAGCATTTGCGCTTGGGGCCGGCGGGCGCGCCGGCGTCCGATGCGTTCAACCGGCTTGCCGGCAAGGTCGCGCATTCGGTTTTCGTCGGCGATCGGTCGGAAGTGCTGATCGATACCAAGGCCGGACGCATCGTCGCCGAATTGCCGCCCGGCGATACGGCGCCGCCCGATGGTGCCGACATCGTGCTGTCTTGGACGCCCGATGCGGGCCATGTTTTCGTCCGCGAAAGCGTATGAAAAGCGGAACCCGCCTTGTCCTGCTGACCGTTCCGGGCGTCATCCTGCTCGCGGCGATCTATGTCTGGCCGATGTACGGGCTGGGCCGGATGTCCTTCAACGAAACCGGGCCGACCGGCGCAATGATTCCTGCCTTGTCGTCGAAGACCTGGCGCGAGCTGTTCGCCGATCCGTTCATCTTCGAACTGACCTGGAATTCGATCCAGCTTTCCGTCGTGTCGTCGACGGCGGCGTTGATTTTCGCCTATCCGCTGGCGCTGTTCCTGTTCCGCACGCAATCGCGCTGGCGCGGCGTGATCGCGGCCCTCGCGATCGCGCCCATGCTCGTCAATGGGGTCGTGCGCATCTTCGGCTGGCTCGCCATTCTGGGCGATCGCGGCTTGGTGAACGCGGCCTTGCAGGGTATCGGCCTTACGTCGCAACCCGTGCGCCTCGTTTATAACTGGACCGGCGTGACGATCGGCCTGACCGAAAGTCTGATGCCCTACATGATCCTGGCGCTCGTCGCCGGGTTCGGTCGGCTCGATCGTTCGTTGGAGGAAGCGGCCGCCAGTCTCGGCGCGCCGCCGTGGCGGCGCTTCTTGCGGGTGACGCTGCCGTTGAGCCTGCCGGCCGTGGCGCTGGGCTGGCTGCTGTGCTTCGTGCTGGCGATGTCGGCCTATATCACGCCCAAGCTATTGGGCGGCGGGCGCGTTTTCGTGCTGGCGACGGAAATCTACGAGCTGTCGATCACCAGCGTGAATTGGCCGCTCGCCTCGGCGCTCGCACTCTATACGCTCGTCCTGCTTTTGCTGTTCCTCGCCGCTTATAGCGCGATGTCGCGGAGGCAAGCATGACGACCGGCGTGGGGGCGGGACGGCTTTTGAGCGTCACGGCCGGTGCGGTGATCGTTCTGCTGTTCGCCCCGGCAATCATCGTGATGGTGATTTCGTTCTCGGCCGATTCCTTCGTCGTATTCCCGCCCAGCGGCTGGTCGCTGCGCTGGTACGAGCGTTTGTTCTCGCACCCGGCGCTGATGTCGGGCTTGAAACTGAGCTTGATCGTCGCGGCTTGCGTCTCGGCGCTGTCGCTGATCCTCGGCATTCCCGCAGCGCTCGCGCTCGCCAAGGGAAGTTTTCCGGGCCGCGAGGCGATCAAGACGTTCTTCTTGGCGCCGCTGCTGTTGCCCACGCTCGTGCTCGGCCTCGCGTTGTTGCTCGCGTTACAGCCTTGGGGTTTGGTCGCGACATTGCCGGGGCTCGTGCTCGCACATCTCGTCGTTGCGCTGCCTTTCGTCGTGCGGATGATGGCAACAACATTCTTGACCTTGCCCGACGACGTCGAAGCCGCCGCCGCGACGCTCGGCGCGCCGCCCTGGCGGGTGTTCTTGCGCGTGACGTTGCCGCTCGCCGCCCCGGGCGCGCTGGCGTCGGCAGCGCTGTCTTTCCTTTTGTCCTTCGACGAGACCGTCATCTCGCTGTTCGTTTCAGGCCCGCGCGCCTCGACGCTGCCGGTCGAAATGGTGCGCTATGTCGAAGGCCGGACCGACCCGATGATCGCGGCGCTGTCCGCGATTCTCGTCGTCGGCACCATCGTCATCGCGATCGTCGTCGAACGCTTGGCCGGGCTGACGCGCGCCGTCGGCCGATAGGAGAAGAACATGCCCGAATACGTCGTCGAGAAAATGCCGCCCCAAGTCTCGGGCGAGGTGCTGGCGCTGCTGCGCGGGGTGGAGACGGCCACCGTCGGCCATTGGCGGCATTGGGGTTTCGTCGACCGGGCGGTGCAGCCCGTGCTGGCGGGGCGGCGCGTCGCGGGCACGGCGGTCACGCTTGCCATTCCGGGCCCTGATTCGACGCTGCTGCATCACGCGTTGGGCTTGCTGCGCCCGGGCGATATTTTGGTCGTCGACCGGCTCGGCGACGACCGACATGCGTGCTGGGGCGGGGGCGTCACCGTTGCGGCGAAGGCGGCGGGGGCTGCGGCCGGCGTGGTCGATGGGCCTTGCACCGATCGCGAGGAAATCGAAGCCTCTGATTTTCCGATGTGGTGCCGGGGCTTGGCACCGATCACGACGCGGCTCTACGATCTGGGCGGCATGCTGAACAAGCCGATCGCTTGCGGCGGTGCCGTCGTCATGCCGGGCGACGCTATCCTCGCCGACGATTCGGGCGTGCTGGTGCTGCCGCCGGGCGAGGCCGAAGCCGTGGCGCGGGCCGCACTCGCGCGACAGGAGCGCGGCGAAGGCAACCAGAAAAAAGTCGCCGCGGGCGCCAAGCTCGGCGAGCTTTCGGGCGCGTCGGCGAAAGTTCTGGCGGCGCTGGAAGCGGCCGCGAAAGCCTAAACGACGGTGTCGCCGGGGGCGGGCGCGCCGCCCTTCGACACCGCGACGAAATTGGCGAACATCCGGCGGACCGTCGGTTCGAACAGCTCCGCTGCGATGGCGCCCAGATGTGGCGTCAGCACCAGATTGTCGAGACCGATCAGCTTGCTGTCGGCGGGCAGCGGCTCGATTTCGAAAACATCCATCGCCGCGGCGTGGATGACGCCGCCGCGCAACGCCGCGATCAGATCGTCTTCGGCGACGACGCCACCGCGCGCGAGGTTGATCAAGATCGCCGTGCGCTTCATCGACGCGAGCGTTTTGGCGTTGATCATGTTCGCCGTTTCGGGCGTCAGCGGGCAATGCAGGCTGACATAGTCGGCGCAGGCGAGAAGCTCGGCAAGCGGCACATGACGCGCGCGCAATTCTGCCTCGACCTTCGCGTCGGCGCGATTGCGCTGGAAATACAGGATCTCGCATTCGAAGCCCGCCAGGCGGCGCGCCAGCATCTGCCCGATCGCCCCGAACCCGACGATACCGACGGTCTTCTTCGACAGCATGAAATTCTCGCGCGGCAAGCGGCCGCCGCACCATTCGCCTTTTTGCATTTCCGCATGGCCATAGGCGATCTGGCGTCCGGTCGAGAGCATCAGGCCGATCGCCAGTTCGGCGACGGCGCCCGCGTTGCTGCCCGGCGTGCGCGCGACGCGAATGCCCAATTCGCGCGCGGTGTCGATGTCCAGATTGTCGACGCCCACGCCCCATTTGTGCAGAACCTTGAGCTTCTTCGCCGCGCGCAGAATATCGCCCGAGACGCCGCGCTGACCGGCGATCGCGTAATCCGCGTCGACGATCGCGGCCTTCACGGCCTCGTCGTCGCGCGCTTTCGCGGCGTCGATTTCGAACCCGGGCGGCAGCAACGCACGCAACGCATTCAGGCGTTTCTCGGCCATCACGTCGACGATCAAAATCTTTTCCATGTTCCCTCAGACTGTAAAGCGCACACCCGGCCGCGCGAGGCCGCCGGAAATTCCGACGGGCGTACCGTCGGCGCGCCAGCAGGCGGCCCCGGTCATCGTGCCGTCGGGCTCGAACGCGACGATGCCCATACCGCCGGCCACGCGCTTCACGCGCTGGATTTTGTGGCCGCGCGCGGCCAGCGCTTGCGCCGTCGCTTCCGGGATGCCGGGTTCGAGTTCCAGCACGCCGCCTTCGGTCCACACGCGCGGTGCTTCGGCCGCTTCCTGCGGCGACATGCTGTGATCGACCATGTTGACGATCGCCTGCATCGCCGACGGGAAGATACGCAGCGCCCCCGGCAAGCCCAGCGCGAAGATCGGTTTGCCGTCGCGGATCGCGATGGTCGGCGCCATCGACGTATAGACGCGCTTGCCCGGCGCGATCGACAGCGCGTTACCCGGATGCGGGTCGAAATTATGCATGTAGTCGTTGGCGATCAGGCCCGTGCCCGGAATTGCCACGCAAGCGCCGAACACGCCGTTCAGCGTTTGCGTCGAGGCGACGACGTTGCCGAACGCGTCGGCGACGCTGACATGCGTCGTGCAGGCTTTCTCGCCCGACGCAAGGCCCGGCCCCCAGTCTTGCGTAAGATCCATACGGATCTTCGCGCGCCGCTCGGCCGCGTACTCCTTCGATATGATGCGCGCGACGGGCACGTCGACGAAGGCGGGATCGGCGGTCGCCACGGCCCGGTCGGCGAAGGCGATGCGCATGACCTCGGCCAGAAGATGCGTGGCGTCGGGCGAGGCGAAGCCGAGTGCCTTCATGTCGTAGCCTTCGAGCAGATTGAGCATCTGCGCGATATGCACACCGGCCGACGAGGGCGGCGGCGCCCCCACGATCTCGACGCCGCGATAATTGCCGCGCACCGGTTCTCGCTCGACGGGCTTGTAGGCGGCAAGATCGCCTTCGTCGATCAAGCCGCCGTTCTTGGCCATATAGGCGACGAGCTTTTCGCCGATCGGGCCGCCGTAAAGGGCGCGCGGCCCCATCTCGGCGATCAGGCGCAGGCTCTCGGCCGTTTCGGAGCGCATGACGCGTGTTCCCTTGGCCAAGGGTTTCCCGCCCGGCAGAAACATCGCGGCGAGTTCGCCGTCGCGCGCCAAATCCTTGGCCGTGTCGGTAACGCAGTCGACCAGATAATCGGTCGCGGCGAAGCCGCGTGCCGCGTAGCGGATCGCCGGTTCGACCGCGCGCGTGAGCGTAATCGTGCCGTAGCGCTCCAACGCTAGGCACCAGCCGGCCAGCGCCCCCGGAACGGCGCAAGCCAGCGGTCCGAATTCGTTGACGCGGCCTTCGACTTCGCGCCGCCGCGCGAGTTCCGTCGAAACCGGCTTGTACATATCGGCGCGCGCCTTGCGCGGCGCCGTGCCCAGCGCGTCGATGATCGTGTGACGGCCGTCCGCCAAGCGGATATGCGCAACCCCGCCGCCCAGCGGGCCGACCATCATCGGCTCGACGACCGATAGCGCGAAGAACGCCGTCACCGCCGCGTCGATGGCGTTGCCGCCTTCGAGAAGAACTTCCGCCGCTGCGGCCGAGGCCAGCGGATGGTTGGTGACGGCCATGCCGCGCGAACCCCGCGCGGGCCGTTTTTCGCAAATGAACATGCGCCCGACGATACCTTCGAAAAATCGCTTTGGCAGTCTACCGTCTGAATCGTCGGACGCAACGTTTCCCATAGACGTCGAATGGCGCGTGCGCGATCGAACCTAGCCGTCCACGCGGTTCGCGGAAGTCGCGGTCATGCAAGGGCGAGATCGGACGGCATCGCCGCGAAAATCTTAGCGGCATCCATATGCGTCAGGTCGACGCGCGGATTAACTTCAGAAAACTCCGCCTCGAACCGCGCGTCGCGTCAAAAGCTGGGCAGCGGCTTGTAACGCCGTTCGCCGACGACACCGCGCACGTAATCCGCCCCCTTGCGCGCTTGCGCCGCGATCGCCGGCAGATCGATCGTAGTGAGCTCGCCGCGATCGTATAGAACGCGACCCGCGACGATGGTTTGCTGCACCTCGCCGCGCGTGGCGAAGCGCACGATCTCCGACGGCAGATTCTGCATCGCCAGCAAATGCGGCGCATTGCCGTCGAGCACGACGATATCCGCCGCTTTGCCGGTTTCGAGCGAACCCGTCAGATCGTCGAGGCGCAGCGCCTGCGCACCTTCGATCGTCGCCATGGCCAGCAATTCGCCGGCGGTGAGGAATTCGGGATCGTAGGCACCTACGCCGAACTTGGCGCCGTGGATCAGCCAAGCCGCGCGCATGGCGACGAACATATCGTTGCCTTGGTTGTCGCATCCCAGCGTTACGCGGATGCCGCGCGACCGGAAGCGCGGCAGATTGGGGATCGCATTCATATTGGCGACACATTCAACCGGCGAATGCGCGAGCGCGGCCTTGCCCTCGGCGAGCAACTCGATCTCGCGTTCGCTCGCCAGCACCGCATGGACCGCGACAAGGTGTTCGTCGATCACGCCCAGATCGGCGAGGCGTTCGATCGGCCGGCGGCCCCAGATCGACAGGCAGAACTCGACTTCCTCGCGGTCGCGGCCGACATGGACCTGCAAGGTCGCGTCGTTCTTGCGCGCGATCGCGGCACCTTCGCGGAAATAGGTTTCGGAGAAACCAAGCAGGGCGGAGGCGTTGACGGCGCCCCGGATCAAACCCTTGCCGCGCGCGGGATAGCGGCGCAGGAAATCCTCGGTATGGGCGAGATCGGCTTCCGCCTCGCCGGGGCGCTTTTTGAGCCAGGATTTGTTGCGCAGCTGCTCGTAAAGGGCGGCGTGATGGAAATCCTGATCGGGGGCGCCGCGCGCCAGGGCGCAACGAATCCCGGTTTCCTCGATCGCTTGCACGATCGCGGGTTCGTGCGCGGGGTTCAGCGTCCCTTCGCACATCGTCGTCACGCCGGCGCGCAGCAATTGCGCCGCGATCAGCTTGACGGTGACGCCCGCTTGTTCGGCATCCAGCGAACGCTGGGCGGGCGAATAGATGCGCGGGATCATCGGCAACTCGTTGCTGGTCAGCGAGCGCACGAAGCATTGCGTGCAATGCGTATGACCTTCGATGAAACCCGGCAGAACGATGGCGGCGGGGCCGCCCAGCGAGCGGGCGGCGGTATAGCGCTTGGCCATGTCGGCGGCCGTCCCCATCGCGACGATCGCGCCGTTCTTCACGGCGATGGCGCCGTCGTCGAGCACGCGGCGTTGCATGTCCATCGTGACGATACGTCCCGTCACGACCAAATCGGCGTGTTCCTGCTGCACTTCGGCCCCCGTTAAAGCGCGATGAGATTGCGGCCCGCGAGCTTCGCGCGGTCGATCTCGTCGTAGATATCCTTGATCGTTTCCATATGCGCGAGCATCGCGTTCCACGCCGCTTCGCCGTCGCGTGCGCGTATGGCACGCACGATCGGCTCGTGCTCGCCGGTGAATTTGTCGCGCCGTTCGGGCTTCAACGCCGAGTTGCGCATGGCGCCCCAGGCGATTTCGCGCCGCGCGACGTTGATCGTTTCGAACAGGCTGAGCAGCAGCGTGCTGCCCGAGGCGACGGCGATCGCGCGGTGGAAGGCTTCGTCGGCGACCTCGTAGACGTCGACGCTGCGCGCGGTGGCGCAGCGGCGCAACGCATCCTCGATCGCGTCGATCTGGGCGGGTGTGGCGCGCAGCGCGGCGGCGGCGGCGAGTTGCGGCTCCAGAATGCGCCGCGCTTCGGCGATCTCTTTGGGCGTGGTGTGGCGCGCGATCGAGCGCGGATCTAGCGGATCGGCGGCGGGGCGGGGGCCGGCGAACGTGCCCCGCCCGACATGGCGCCAGATGCGGCCCTCGCTTTCCAACCGGTCGAGCGCCTTGCGCACCGCATGGCGCGTGACGCCCAGGCTTTCGCTCAGATTGCGTTCGGTCGGCAGCGGTTGATCGGGATTGGCCTTGGCGGCCTCGACGATCTTGTCGATCGCCTTTTCGATGGAATCCGTCAGTGCCGTGCCGGTTTCAATTGTCACGCCCATTTTAGCAACCAATTCTGCAATGGTCGGATGCACTTTGCCCTGCCATTGGCGTAAATTCCAGGCATACTTTCGTCAGCTTCAGGGAATGTTATCGATTTTATCGACATCGGCGAGTGAACTTGCACGTGCCGGGCCGCAACCGGTCGGGGTTGGTTCCGGTGCGGCCCGATCTTTGCTGCAACAAATTCCGACCAATCTCGTTCAAGGGGGTTCGACCATGTCGCTTCGTTCCGTTCTCGGCGCCGGTTTGCTTGCCGGATTTCTGCTCGCCCTGCCGCAGGCGCAGGCCCAGCAATCGACCACGCTGACCGTCGCCAATAACGGCGGGGCGGCCGGCGTGGGTTTCCGCGAGGCCTATTACAAGCCGTGGACGGCCGCGACCGGCCGTCAGGTGATCGACGACAGCTTCAACCAGGAATTGGCGCGGCTGCGTTCGCAGGTCGAAACGAAGAACCTCACCTGGGACGTCGTCAGCGTCACCGCGATCAACGAAGCGACGGCATGCGAGGAAGGCCTGCTCGAGCAAATCGATTGGTCGAAGATCCTCGACCCGAAGGATTTCGAGGGCGTGGGCGGTTTCGGCAAATGCGGCATCCCGAACAATTTCGTGTCGGGCGGCCTTGTCTATGACGGCGACAAGTTCCCGAACGGCACGGGGCCGAAGACCTGGCAGGACTTCTGGGACGTGCAGAAATTCCCGGGCAAGCGCGGTCTTCTCTATCGCGCCGAGCAGACGATGGAAGTGGCGCTGATGGCCGATGGCGTGGCGCCCGCCGACGCGATGAAGGTGCTGGCGGCACCCGGCGGGGTCGAGCGCGCCTTCCGCAAGCTTGCCGAGTTGAAGCCGCATATCCGCTGGTGGAAGAGCGGCGACGAGTCGATGCAGAACATCCTGAACGGCGACGTCGTGATGACTTTCGCGTGGAATGGCCGCGTGTCCACCGCCAACCGGACGAACAAGCGCAATCTGAAGATCGAGTTCGGTGCCGGCCACGTCTCGGGCAGCCAGATGATCGCGATCATGAAGGGCACGCCCAAGAAGGATATCGCGATCGAGTTCATCAAATTCACCTCGGCCCCGCCGCAACAGGCCAATTTCGCGCGCGCGATCGACTATGCGCCGGCGAACGCCAAGGCCTATCCGCTAATGACCGAACTCGAACGTTCGACGCTGCCCAGCGGCCATCTGCATCTCGCCTCGCTGCAATCGGGATCGCTGTATCTCGATTTCTGGCTCAACAACGGCGACGCGCTGTTGCAGCGCTTCATCCAGTTCGCCGCCCAATAAGTCGCTCCAACCCCGAAAGGATCCCGACGATGCCATTTCCCCTCGCGGCACTCGGCGTGCTGGCCGCCCTCGTGGCCGCCGGTCCGGCGGTCGCCCAGCAACGCCAAGTCACCCTCGTCAACCAGGGCGGCGCGCCCGCCGAAGCGCAGCGCGTCGCCGTGTTCGAGCCGTTCACGCGCGAGACGGGCATTCGCGTCGTCGTGGATACCTACAATCAGGAGCTTGCGCGGCTGCGCTCCCAGATCGAAACCAAGAATCTGATCTGGGACATCGTCAGCCTCAACCCCATCAACGAAGCGGCGGGGTGCGAAGAAGGTCTGCTCGAGAAGATCGACTGGAAGCAATACATCCCCGCGAAGCCGTTCGAAGCGGTCGGCGGGTTCGGCGCTTGCGGCGCGCCGTATCTCATCTCGCCGGGCGTGCTCGCCTACGATTCCGACAAGCTGAAGGGCGATCAGGCGCCGACCAGCTGGCAGGATTTCTGGAACGTCGAGAAATTCCCCGGCAAGCGCGGGATGCTGTATCAGCCCGATCAGATGCTGGAAGTGGCGCTGATCGCCGACGGCGTGGCGCCGCCCGACGTGCCCAAGGTGCTGACGGCGCCCGGCGGCGTGGATCGCGCCTTCCGCAAGCTCGGCGAAATCAAGCCGCACGTGAAATGGTGGCGCAGCGGCGACGAATCCATGCAGCTGATCCTGACCGGCGAAGTGACGATGGGCTATGGTTGGCAGGGCCGCGTGCTGGCGGCCAACGCGACCAACAAGCGCAACCTCAAAATCGTCTGGCCGGCCGGCTACGTGAACGCCATCATCTATCTGGGCGTCATGAAGGGCACGCCGCGTAAAGACGATGCGATCAAGCTGATCCAATACAATCTGTCGACCCCCGCGATGGCGCGCTATGCCGACATCATGGGCTTGCCGCCGGCGAACGCGGACACCTATCCGCTGCTGTCGGAAGCCAAGCGCGCCGATCTGCCGGGCCAGTATCTCGATCGCGGCATGATGCAAGGCGGTTCGACCTATATCAATTTCTGGCTCGATAACGGCGATGCGATCCGCCAACGTTTCGCGACGTTCGTGGCGCAATAACGCGTGAACGCGATCGCAAGCACCGAAACGGCGCGTCGCGGTGGAGGTGTCGACCTTCGCCGCGACGTCGCGCGTGCGGAACGGCGGCACCGTTTCACTATGCTGGCGCTGATGGCGCCCAGCGTGGTGTTCGTGTGCCTCGTCTTCGTGCTGCCGATCGCGTTGTTTCTGTTCCGCGCGGTCGACAATTCCGACGTGCCGCGGGCTTTGCCGAAGCTTGCGTTGGTGATCGGCACGTGGAACGACGGCGAACTACCGCCCGAACCGGTCTATCGCGCGCTGGTCGCGGATCTGACGGTGTTGCGCGGCTCGCCGGAACTCGCGATCCTCGCGCGGCGCTTGAATTATGCGCTTCCCGGCTTTCGCGGCACGTTGACGCGCACGGGACGCATGCTGCCGGCATCCGACGTGCCGTCGGCCAAAGACGCGCTGATCGCCGTCGACGCCAAATGGGCCGATCCGGAAATCTGGGCGGTCTTGCGCCAGCAATCCGGGCCGGTCACCGATTTCTTCCTGCTGACGGCGCTCGACCGCAAACGGGATGTGGCGGGCGATATCGTGCCGGTCGCGGGCGATCAGGCGATCTTCATCGATCTCTACGGCCGGACGCTGTGGGTCAGTCTCGGCGTCACGCTGTTTTGCGTGATCCTCGGCTTTCCGATCGCCGCGGCGATGGCGCGCGCCACCCCGGCCACGGCGAATTGGATGTTGCTCGGCGTGCTTGTGCCGTTTTGGACATCGCTTCTGGTGCGCACGACCGCCTGGGTCATCCTGCTGCAGAACGAAGGTTTGGTGAACCGCGCGCTGATATGGCTCGGCGTCTTGGATACGCCGTTGCAGCTCGTGTTCAACCGGACCGGCGTCTATATCGCCATGGTCCATGTGCTGCTGCCTTACATGATTTTGCCGCTTTACAGCGTCATGAAGGGTATCCAGCAGAGCCATTTGCGGGCGGCGTCGTCTTTGGGCGCCTCGCCGCTGCGGGTGTTCTTCACCATCTATCTGCCGCTCAGCATGCCCGGCGTTGTGGCCGGGGCGACACTCGTGTTTGTTTCCGCCGTCGGGTTCTACGTGACGCCCGCCCTGGTCGGCGGTCCGCGCGACCAGATGATCGGCTATTTCATTTCGTACTTCACGAATTCGGCGGTGAACTGGGGGCTTGCCTCGGCGCTCGGCGCGTTCCTGCTTCTGCTGGTCGCGATCACCTACTTGATCTTGGGCAAGCTGGTCGGCTTCGATCGCTTGAAGGTGCGCTGATGCAGGGCGCCCCCAAAACGCTGCTGCAACACGTCGCCGGGACTGCATCCCGGATCTACACGATCGCGATGTTCGTGTTCCTGATCGCGCCCGTCTTGGTCGTGCTGCCGCTGTCCTTCACAGCGGGGCAGATGCTGGTCTTTCCGCTGCCCGGTTGGTCGACCCAATGGTACGCGGAATTCTTCACCAATCCGCTGTGGACCGACGCGCTGCGCAACTCGGTCGTCATCGGCGTGTTGACGACGCTGCTGGCGACCGCCCTGGGCACCGCCGCCGCCGTGGGCTTGCATGGTGCGAAGTCGCGCTGGAGCGGGGCGGTGATCGCCCTGCTGGTGACGCCCTTGGCCGTGCCGGTCGTGATCGTCGCGGTTGCGACGTTCTATCTATTCGCATCGCTGCAACTCGTCGGCACGTTCTTGGGCCTGGTGCTCGCGCATACCGTACTGGCCTTGCCTTTCGTGGTCGTGACGGTCTCGGCGACGCTGCAAGGTTACGATCCGAATCTGACGCGCGCGGCGGCGAGCCTGGGGGCCGCCCCCTGGCATGCCTTCCGTACCGTCACGTTGCCGATCATCGCACCCGGCGTGATCTCGGGCGCGCTGTTTGCGTTCGTGACCAGCTTCGACGAGCTCGTCGTCGCGATCTTCCTGTCGAGCCCGCAACTACGCACGCTGCCGCGCCAGATCTTCAGCGGCGTGAGCGAAAACATCAGCCCCGCGATCACCGCCGCCGCCGTGGTGCTGCTGTTCGTTTCGGTCCTGTTGATGGCGGCGATGGAGGCGCTGCGCCGCCGTTCCGAACGGATGCGCCGCGCGACGGAGAACGCGACATGACGCTTAAAGCCGATCTCGTCGTGCGCAACGCGACGATCGTCGCGTTCGATGGCACGAACCACCGCTATTTGCGCGACGGCGTTCTGGCCGTCGCCGGCGACAAGATCGTCCATGTCGGCAAGAACTTCGACGGCGTGGCGACTCGCACGATCGACGCCAACGGAAAACTCGTCATTCCCGGCATGATCTCGACCCACGCGCATGTCGGCGCGCATGAGGGCGCGCGGCTGTTGCTGGATGCCGGGCGGCGCGACTTCGTGCGCTCGGGCTTTCTGCATTTCCTGCCCGCGCGGCGCGATGGCGGGCCGGCATTTCTCGCCAGGCAGAACGCGCGCGCGTCGATCCGCTTCGGCTTCGCCGCTCTCGCCAAACAAGGTGTGACGACCGTGCTCGCCTTCGCACCCGCCGGGGCCGATAACGGCGAGACGATGCTCGCCGCCGCGAAGGAAATGGGCATCCGCCTGGTCTGGGCGCCGGTTATCGCAGGCGGCCGCTATTGGATCGACAATACCGGCAAGCTCGACCGCGAGAACGACGAAAAGGCCGGGATGGCGGCGCTGGAGCGCAGCGTCGCCTTCATCGAAGCGCGCAAGGGCAAGGCGGGCGGGATGTGGTCGGGCGTGATCGCGCTCGACGAATATCTCGTGTCGACGCCGGCGTTGCGCAAGGCCTGCCATGCGGCTGCGGCGAAACTTGGCGTGCCGTTCACGCTCCACTTCATCGAGCAGCATCGCGAGTTCTACGAAACGATGCAGGCGACCGGCCGCACGCCCGCGCAATTGCTCGCCGACGAAGGCGTGCTCGACAAGCGCACGCTGCTGGCGCATTGCGTCTATCACGCGGGGCATAGCTTGGTCGGATACCCGATGGAGGACGATGTCGGGTTGATCGGCCGCAGCGGGGCCGCCGTCGCACACTCGCCGGTCGCGTTTTCGCGCCGGGGCGTCGCATTCGAAAGCTTCGATCGTTTCCGCAAAGCCGGGGCGCGTGTGGCGCTGGCGACCGACGCCTATCCGCTCGACATGCTGGGTGAGATGCGGATGGCCGCGATCATGTGCAAGACGGTCGAGAAGAATTTCGAAGCCGCTCCCGCCGGCGCCGTCTTCGCGGCGTCCAATCTCGTGGGCGCCGATGTGCTCGACCGGCCCGATCTTGGCCGCATCGCCGTGGGCGCCGCCGCCGATTTCGTGATGATCGACACCCAAAATCTGACCTTCGGCGCCAATCCCGATCCGATCCGGGCGCTGGTGCATCTCGCCACGCCGGATATGGTGGATACGGTCGTTGTCGCCGGCCGGACGATCATCGAAGGCAAGAAGCTGCGCGTCGCGGACGAGGCGGAAATCGTCGCCGACGTGGCCGCGTCCAGCCGCGCGATTTGGGATTCGCTGCCCGCCAGCGATTGGGCGGGGCGCGACGTGGCGACCGCCTATCCGCCCGCCTTGCAGAATTGGGAGGGCTGACGATGCAGCCGCACCCGCTGGTCCGCTTTTCCAAAGTCGACAAAAGCTATGACGGCGTGTCTTGCGTCGTGAAGTCGCTCGATCTCGATATCGCGCGCGGTGAGTTCTTGACGCTGCTCGGGCCCTCGGGCTCGGGCAAAACGACGACGCTGATGATGCTCGCCGGTTTCGAGGTGCCGACGGCCGGCGCGATCCTGCTTGACGGGCGCGACATCACGCATCTGCCGCCCCATAAACGCGGCATCGGCGTGGTGTTCCAGAACTACGCGTTGTTTCCGCATATGAGCGTGGCCGAGAACGTCGCCTATCCGTTGACGGTGCGGGGTGTGGACAAGGCCGAGGCCAAGCGTCGCGTGGATGCGGCGCTCGACATGGTCAAGCTTGGCGGGTTCGGCGGGCGGCGGCCCGCGCAACTGTCCGGCGGGCAACAGCAGCGCGTAGCGCTGGCGCGCGCGCTGGTGTTCGAGCCCGATCTGGTCCTGCTCGACGAGCCGCTGGGGGCGCTCGACAAGCAATTGCGCGAGCGCATGCAGTACGAGCTCAAGCAGTTGCACGAGCGACTGGGCAAAACGATGGTCTATGTCACGCACGACCAATCGGAAGCGCTGACCATGTCCGACCGCATCGCCGTTTTCGACGACGGCAAGATCCAGCAATTGGCGCCGCCGACCGAGCTTTACGAGAAGCCGAGTTCGCTGTTCGTCGCCGAGTTTGTCGGTGAGAATAATCGACTGGAAGGCACGCTGCTCGGCATGGATGCCGGCATCGCGCGCGTCAAGCTCGACGACGGCGTGGAACTGCGCGGTATGCCGGCCGGGAATATCGCCGCCGGCGTGAAGATCGTTGCCAGTGTGCGCCCCGAGCGCCTCGCGCTCGGCGGCGAAGGACACGCCAATCGTCTCAGTCTGACCGTCGAGCGCGTCGTATTCCATGGCGACGCGTTGCGCTTGGTTCTGCGCCGCAAGGGCGGCGGCGAGGTTATGGTTAAGCTTCCGAACGCGGCGAAAGCGACGCCGCCCGAGCGCGGCAGCACGCTGGAAATCGGATTCGATCTTGCCGATTGCCGGATCTTCGAAGCGGCCTAACCGTTACGCCACGATGCGACACAGCAATGCCGCCGTCGGGTGCACGCTGTAGGGTATGTCAGGCACCGTCTGCGCCTATTCCGGCAGCAGCTTTCGGATACGCGGTTGGGCGTCTTTCAGCGCAGCGAGCACGTTCGGATCGAACATCGACGGCCGCATGCGCTCGTCGCCGTCAAGCAAGCGCCCCATAACCGCGTCGTGCGACAGCGGCGCTTTGTAACTGCGCCGCTCCCACATTGCGGAGTAGACATCGCAAGCGGCCGCGATCCGTGCGGCCAGACTCGTTTGTTCGCCGACAAGCCCGTCGGGGTATCCGGAGCCGTCGTAGCGCTCGTGATGGTGCCGCGCCACATCTTCGACAAACGAGAGAATGGGGGTCTCGCCGACTTTTTTGAGACGGTGACTCCCCAGGACCGAGTGCCGTCGAATGATCTCCATTTCCGCCTCGGTCAGCCGTCGCGGCGCGTAAAGCACGTCGTGGGGCAGATCGAGCTTGCCGATGTCATGGAAATGGCCGGCGAGTTGCAGTTTCAAAACATCGGGATCGGCAAGTCCGAGTTCGGCCGCAACGGCGCCGGAAACCAAACTCATATGGCAGGCGTGATCGTGAAGCTGCGGATCGGCGCTCTTCTGTTCGTGCCATAGATGGGCGACCCAACCCTCCTTCGGTTCGGGCGGCGGCGATTTGAAGAAGGGCATGATTTGCACTCCTCTTTAGCGGACCCGGAGCGCCGAACGATTCGCCGAGGGACCGAATCGATCGGTCTCGCGGATCAATCGACTTTGGCGCCGGTTTTCGCGAGGAACGAGTTGACGGCCTCGCGCATTTCCACGGATTGGCGATCGAGCCCGGCGGCCGCCTCCAGAACCGCCTGCGCCGAACTTCTGACGTTCTCGGTCGAATGCGAGACTGCGGCGATATTCTCGGTAACCATGCTCGTTCCGGACGACGCTTCGGCCACCGAACGGGCGATCTCCTGCGTCGCGGCGTTCTGTTCTTCCACCGCGCTGGCGATGGCGGTCGTCGCCTGATTGACCTGCGCGACTGTCGCTGCGATTCCGCGGATCGCCGCAACGGCATCATCGGTCGATTTCGATATTTCGTCGATTTGCCGCGAAATGTTTTCGGTGGCTTTGGCGGTCTGATTCGCGAGGCCTTTGACCTCCGATGCCACGACGGCGAAACCTTTTCCGGCCTCGCCGGCCCGCGCTGCTTCGATCGTGGCGTTGAGCGCCAGCAGATTCGTCTGCTCCGCGATCGTGCGGATCAAGGTCGCGAACTCGCCGATGCGTCCGGTCGCTTGGGCAAGGGAAGTGACGGTCGCGTCGACGGATTCGGCCTCGTGCGCCGCCTTTGTCGCGACGGCGGCCGCTTCGCCGACGCGCGACGATATCTCGCGGATCGAAGCGGAAAGCTCTTCGGCAGCCGAAGCGACGGTTTGGACGTTCGTCGTCGCCTCCTCGGATGCGGCGGACACGGCGATCGAGCGTTCTTGGGTGTTCTCCGCCAGTTTGACCATGCCTTCCGCGTTGCTGCGCAAGGTCAGTGCGGATTCCGCGACGCTCTTCACGACAGAGCCGACCCCGGTCTGGAAATCGGCCGCGAGCCTTTTGTTCTCGACGAGCCGGTCCTGCATGGCGGCGTTGGCGGAGTTGATGATCGTCGCGCCGCGCCGGAACGAACGATGCATACCGCGCTCGAGCACCTTCCGATAAAACTTCCCTTGGCGCGCGTGGTCCATCGCCGCACCGGCCTCCCGCACGAACGCGTCGGCGGCATCGATGAGCGCGTTCATCGCGTTGGCGACTTCGCCGAGTTCGCCGCGCTCCGTGATGCCCACCAGGCGCGGCTCCAGATCGCCTTTGGCGGCGGCACGCGCGACGCGGCTTAAGCGAAGAACGCTCGCGCGGGCCTGGCTGATTTGCCAAGTGCTGAGAAGTGCCATGATGACCGCTGCGCCCGCTGCGGCGGCGGCGGTTTCCGCCGATCCGAGAAACGCGAGCGCTCCGGTGCCGACGCAGAATATGCCGGTCAAGAGCGAGAGTAGCGCGGCCTTAGAGAGAGAAGACAAATTCGTCATAGCCGATCCCCCTGGCTTTGAGCTGAGAATTGAGATGCGCGAGCGACTGCTCCATACCGATCTTCTTGTCGGCAGCGCGATCTTCGATGTCGCGCAGCGAGCGGTAGAGCGCCGTGACCTTTTCGATCTGGGACTTCTCGGGCTTGCGCCGGTTCGAGTGGTAGCCGGCGATTTTGCCGGACTCGTCGAAAGTCGGCGTCACATGGGCGAGAACCCAGTAGTGATCGCCGCCCATGGCCATGTTGATGACATAGGCGAAAATTTCCTGGCCGGATTCGATTTGGCTCCACAGCAGCTTGAATACGCTGCGCGGCATCGAGGGATGACGCAGGATGCTATGGGGCGCGCCGACGATCTCTTTCTCCGGATATCCCGAAATTCGCAGGAACACCTCATTGCCGTAGGTGATCCGGCCCTTCAGATCCGTCTTGCTGACGATGACCTCGTCTTCGCCGAATGTCCGCTCGGTGCCGGTCGGTTTGAAGTCGTATTTCGCCATCACACTCCCCCCTAGGTTAGAGAGACTCCGTTTTTGGGCGATCTCGGGTCGCCGCGCGCGATCATCCGTTCGCGGTCGGGACATCCTCCGCCGCTTTGAAGATCGCGCGCGCCTTCGTGCCGCGCCCGACTTCGGAAAGAATTTCGACGCGGCCCCCCATCGCCCGCATCAATCCGAAGCAGATCGCCAAGCCGAGCCCTGTGCCTTCGCTCGCGACAAAGCTGTTCTGTCGCGTCTGAAAGAAGGGCTTCCCGAGATCGGCCAAGTCCTTCTTGGGAATGCCCGGCCCGTGATCCGCGATCTCCACGACGATCTCTTTGCGCGCGCCATCCAAGGATCGCCGGATCGAAATGGAGCCGCCTTTCGGCGAAAACTTGACGGCGTTCGACATCAGATTGAGCAAGACTTGCCGCGTCGCGCGCGGATCGCCCGTGGCGAGCGGCAGCCGGGCATCGCCGTCGAAGTTCAACGTGAGCCCTTTGTCGACGGCGATTCCGGTCGCCGTTCTGATCGAGTGATCGATGATGTCGTCGATGTCGAATGATGTGATGGAGAGGCTGAGGGCGCCGGCCTCCATTTTCGAGTAGTCGAGAATATCGTTGATGAGCGCGAGCAAGCCTTGGGCGCTGTCGTGGATATCGTGCAAATATTCGCGGTACTTCGGCGGCTGGATCGGTCCGAATATTTCCTGGTTCATCACATCCGAGAAGCCGATGATCGCGTTCAGCGGTGTCCGGAGTTCGTGGCTCATCGACGCGAGGAACATGGTCTTCGCTTTGCTGGCGGATTCCGCGCGCTCGGCGGCGATGGCGCGCTCCTCGACGAGGCGCAGCAACTCGCGTTGCCGCGCTTGCTCGCCGGTCATGTCCGTCAGCATCGCGGTCGTGATCTGGTCGCCGTCGATCACGGCTTTGGTCAAAAGCACGGAGATATGGAATCGGCTGCCATCCGCGCGGATGGCTTCGATCCAGCGCCAATCGCCCATGTATTGATGTTCGACGGGCGAGCGAAAGAACTTCGTGACGAGATCCGCGTGCTTCGTCCGACTGTCCTTGGGGACGAGAACTTCGATCGACTGATCCAGCATGCGGGCGGACGCGTATCCGAACATCGCTTCCGCGGCGGGATTGAATTTGATTATCTTTCCGCGCCGGTCAACGCTCACGAACGCGATCGGGCTCGATTTCAGGACGCTCGCCAGCAGCGCTTCCTCGGCGCGCGATTTGCGCGTCCAAATCAGATAGCCGCTGAGCGTCAAACCGACGGCGGCGCTCAGTGCGATCTGCCAGCTCAGCACTTGGACGCGTTCGTTCGCGCGTCGCGGGTCGCGCGGCAAATCGACGTCGATATGTAAGGTCTGATTGAGAACACGCTGATCGAAAGAGACGAAGAATCGATCGACAGTCCGGTCGACGCTATGGGAATGGCGGGTGCCGCGCGCGGGATCGGCGATCTGCAGACGGAAGCCCGCCGGGACGATCGCAAGCAAGTCGGCATCCAGATCGCCGAGGCGAAAGACCGCGTTCAGAAATCCCTCGAAGCGGCCGTCGCGCCGAATCGGAAAATAGACCGCGATGCCTTGTCCGCCCTGGAACAGATCGACGACATTGGTCGCGCGCGGTGCGACCGCCGCTATCGCATCGTCCAGCAACGCGACGACCGCGGATGTTTGCCCAACGACACGGCCGAGCGCGCTACGGTTCGTCTCTTCGGGCCAAACCTGGACAATACGGCGCTGGGCATCGATCAGGTTGATGGCGAGGTAGCCGCGAGTACTTTTGTCCACGAGTGCCGCCGCAGCCGCGAACGCCGGTCCCGGTACTATGGATCCGTCGATCAGTCCGCTTTGCAGCGCCGACAAGCCGCCCAGCCGCGCGGTGACATTCCCGGAGATCGCTCGTGACACCGTCTCCGCGACGCTCCGGAAGGCCGCCGCATCTTTGGTGTCTTCCGCGCGCCATTCGCGCAGCGCCAGTCCAACGGCAATAGTCGATAGTGCTGCGCTAAGTGCGATTCCGAGGAACGAATATTTGAGCGTTTTTGTTTGGTATCGCACGTGTACCAACAACCTGAATTACGCAGTGGTCACGTGTCAGGATGCACATACGATGGTGCTCGACGATATATAAATCAGCGACAACCATGAATTAAAACAGTGAATGAACGTGCCGTTCATACTTCATTTATGCGGAAGGCAAATTTTTACTAGAAGTCCACCGAGCCTTGATTTGTCCAGCGCAAGCTGGCCGCCATACAGCTTGATCATGTTATCGGCGATCGAAAGCCCGAGCCCGGACCCCGGAATTGTGTCGTCGAAGCGAACGCCGCGGCGGAGAACCTCGTCGACGCGATGCTCCGGTATGCCGGGGCCGTCGTCGGCGACGTGAATGACAAGGCTTCCGGGGGCGTTGAACACATCAATTTCGATGTTCTTTCGCGCCCATTTGAAAGCGTTTTCAAGGATGTTGCCGACGATATCGGAGAGATCGTCGTCGGAGCCGGGGAAGCGGAGCGTCTCGGCGAAGAACTTGCTGCGAACGGACTTGTTTGGAAAGAGTTGCGACTGCGTTTCCACAATGCGGAGAATCGCTCGGCGCGCGTCGACGGCATCGCGAAATTCGAGCGAACTCGCACCGGCATTCACCCGTGCCAAGTGCCGTTCGATATATCGTTGCATCGCTTGGAGTTGAATTTGCGCGTCCACGCTACTGAACGGCGCGTTTTCGCGCGCATGATTCATAAGAACCGCGAGCGGTGTCTTCAAACCATGCGCCAGATTCTGGGCCTCCGATCGCGCGCGATCGACGAGTTGGCGGTTGCGGGACGCGACGGATTTCAGATCCTCCGCCAGCGGCGCCAATTCGGACGGCCAAACGTAGTTCAGGCTCGTCGGGTTGCCGCGCTTCAACGCCTCGACGGCTTCGCGCAGCTTGCGGAGCGGCGACAGGCCGATATCGATTTGCATGAAGACGGCGATCAGCAATCCCAGTCCCAAGACGCACAAAGAAGCGACCAAGGCCTGCCGAAACGAGCGGACGGCGCCTTCCAACTGGCGCTGATCCGATGCGATCATCACCGCGCCTCGGCGATTTGACGCCGGGATTTCGACGCGTTGGACGAATGCCAGCAGCGTTTGACCGTCGGGGCCGTCAATTTTCGCGAAGTGACCCTCGGCCCCGATCTTGTCGCCGGCTTTCTCGATCAGTTCGAATCCCGACAGCGACGGCGACCGAAGCGGCGCCAAACCGGCGACATTGATCTGCCAGTAGCGCCCCGAATTGCGAAGCTCGTAACGGCTGTCGGGAAGAAGGCGGCTGAGCGCCAGCGAATCGGGCGTGCTCGCCTCGAGCGCTTCAATGATGTGCTCGGCATCGTGTTTCAGGCTTTGGCGATAAAAGTCGCTGGCGAAGTGGGCGAAAATCTCGGCCAATGCGAAGCCGGAAACGATCAGTGCGATTGGCAGCCATATCAGCGAAGCGAGTGCCAGGCGCCAATACAGAGAGTTCGGGATCGCTTTCAGACGTTTCATTCTCTCGATGCTTTTCGGATGCGGTAGCCGAGCCCTCTAATCGTCTCGATCATGTTCGGAGCGAACTTGCGCCGCAGGCGGCCGATGAAGACTTCGATCGTATTGCTGTCGAGCGCGCGCGGCTGGGCGTATATGTGCTGGCTGAGCTCTTCCTTCGACACGACCTGATCCGCGTGGTGCGCCAAGTAACTGATGACCTTATACTCGTGCGCGGTCAGCGAAACGAGTTGTCCGGAACGGAAGACGGCTTGGTTGCGCAGATCGATGCGGATGTCGCCGATTTCGATTTGCGGGCCGAGGACGCCCGCGCTGCGCCGGATCAGCGCGCGGACCCGGGCGGTGAGCTCCGCCATATGGAAGGGTTTGACGAGGTAATCGTCGGCGCCGGCGTCGATGCCCTCGACCCTTTCGTTCCATCGATTGCGGACGGTTAGAATGATGACCGGCGCGGACACGCCGGTTTCCCGCCATCGCTTCAGAATCGTCAGGCCGTCAATTGTTGGAAGCCCCAGGTCGAGGATAATCGCATCGAACGATTCAGTTTCGCCCAGGCGCAGCGCCTTCTCGCCGTCGACGCTGCGCTCGACGGCGTAACCGGCGTTCCCGAGTGCTTCGCCGATTTGGGCGGACAGAACGGAATCATCTTCGACGACAAGAATGCGCATCTGGATTTATGGTCTCGCTTTCGGATACTGCGACTGGCAGCTTGATAGCGAAGCGACAGCGGCGGAGCAACGGCAAGCCCCTGCGAACTGAAGATCGGAATTTCGGAATGTATGCGGCGTGAACCGAATATGAACGTGTTATTCACGCCAAGTTTCAATCGAAGGTTCAGATATGTCGCGGCTTGCCGCGCAAACGTTTTCACCGCGAGCGCAAATATTCGCAAAACAAATGGAGACTACTTTGATTGTTCGGCTCGCGATGCCAGAGACGCCGGTCATCGCGGACGTCGAACTAATTCACACGCAAATAATGTTTTATATGCAATCACGTCGTGCGGGCGCCGACGCTTCCGTGACGGGTGAAGTGCCGATCAACCGGATCTTCTGGGTCTTGACCTGTTCCGGTGCCAAGGCGCGCGACCAGCTTCGGCGGTGCGCGTTTGGTGCCGGCGCGCGCATTGGTGCTCGGGCCCGATCTCGCCCTGCGCGACGCGCCGTTCGGCGCGATCGCGATGCGCTTGTGCCAGTGCATGGCGTCCGGGTTCAAGCAGCGGCGCGTGCGGCGCCATGACGGCGCGGAACCGCGCGGCATCCTGGCCGGGGATCTCGCCGCGGGCGAAGTTATAGTTAAGCTTCCGAGCCCGGCCGCGATCCGGTTGGCGTATCCGTCCCGGCATGCGCCCTGCAAGTACGGGTGCGGATGTCCGCGCTCGAGCCCGAAGTCATTGATATCGTTCTGGTCGATGCCGACGCGTCGCGCGCCGAATTGGTGCGCGAGGCGCTCGACGGCTCGGGCTATCGCATCGTGGCGACGCTGGGCCCCGGCGACGACGTTATCGAAGGCATTCGACGTCACAACCCGGGCCTCGTGATCGTAGATATTGAATCGCCCGATCGCGACACGCTCGATTCCATGAAAGCGGTGGCGGGCGAGGGCGCGCAGCCTGTGGTGATGTTCGTCGACGAGTCGGACGAGCACGCGACGCGCGAAGCGATCCGTGCCGGCGTCAGCGCCTATATCGTCGACGGGCTTGCGCCCAAGCGCGTTAAGCCCATTCTCGACGTTGCCGTCGCGCGTTTCCGCGAACATCAGCGTTTGAAGGCGGAACTGGACGCGGCGCGTGCCGGTCTGGAGGAACGCAAAACGATCGAGCGCGCCAAGGGCATCTTGATGGACAGCAAGGGCATCGGCGAGGAAGAAGCCTTCCGCACTTTGCGTAAACTCGCCATGGATCGGCATCAAAGACTGGCCGATGTCGCGCGCGAACTCGTCTCCTTCGCGCAGCTTCTGAAGCGTTGAACGCACGAAATTTGGGCGCGTGCGCGGTACGATTGCCCGTTTTTTGCTGCGTCGCACCCGGTCCGATCCGCGCTGCGCGCCGAATGGGAATCGTAAGAACTTCAAGCTGATCCGGCGAAAATTGCCGCTTCGCGCGACTTGGCACGCGCGTTGCTGATTACCAAGCGAACTGCACGCGTGCGGTCGCGGCCTCGGCAATGGCGTCGAGGACAGGCCACACGCAAGCGACGGGCGAAAGCCCAGGGACAACGGCGTCCCGCAGAGATCAGACGCGCCTAGCCACGGTGCGGGATCGATGCGGACGCCGTTTTTGTTTTTGGGCCCGAATTTCCGGGTTCGCGATCGTGTTGAAGGAAGAGAACCGCGTGCAAGGCCTCGAGAAAACGCAGCTGACATTGGGGTTCGTGCCCCTTTCTGATTGCGCGCCGCTGGTCGTGGCGCGCGAAAAGGGTTTTTTCGAGCACCAAGGCCTGTCGGTCGATCTGTCGCGCGAAGCTTCGTGGGCGACGGTGCGCGACAAGGTCGCGGTCGAAGCGCTCGATGGC
>PVXE01000035.1 GCA_014444615.1 Tagaea sp. CACIAM 22H2
AATCGCCAAAGCAAGGCGATGGAGTAGATAGCGGCCCACCAAGGCGTTCCGTCGTTCGCGGCGTTACTGCGCGTTCCAGCGCAACCCGCGCACGCGGATCATGCCGTCGGGGTTCGCGGTGAAGTCGCTCAAGCGGCTGGAATAGGCGAAGAACCACTTGCGATGATAGGTGAAGATGCGCGGCCGTTCGTCGAGCAGCACGGCGGTCGCTTGCGAATAAAGCTTCAGGCGCTCGGCCGGATCGGTCAATTCGCGCGCCTTGTCGAGCGCGCTGTCGATGACCGGCGACACGAATTTCGAGTCGTTCTGCGCGCCGGTCGAATGGAAGAACGTGTGCACGTTCCCGTCCGGATCGACGCGGCCCGACCACGACAGCAGATAGGCTTCGAAATCGCCCTTCTGGCTCATCGCGATCGAGGTCGCGAAATCGACGACCTGCAGCTTGATGTCGAAGCCGGCTTCGCGCGCCATTTGCTGGATGATCTGCGCGACCGCGTTGCGCTCGGTGTCGTTGGGCACCATCAGCGTGAAGCTGGCATTGGGCACGCCCGCCTCGCGCAGCAATTCGCGCGCGCGCGCGACGTTGCGGGGCTTGGGCGCCAATTCCTTCGCGTAGTAGGGCGTTCCTGGCGCGAAGGGCTGGTTGCCGACCACGAATTCGCCCGCATGCGCGGCGCGGTTCAGGATTTCGCGGTCGAGCGACAATTCCAAGGCTTCGCGCACGCGCTTGTCCTTGCCCAGCACGTTGTCCGCCTTGGCGCCGTTATGCGTGTTTATGATGATCGAGTTCCAGCCGAGTTCGACCGCGTCGGCGAGCTTCAAGCGGCGGTCGCGGCGCGCATTGGGAAGATCGGTCGGCAGGATGCGCTCGATCATATCGACCGAACCGGCCTGCACGTTGGCCAGGCGCACCGTGGCGTCCGGAATCGGCAGATAGACGACGCGGTCGAAATGGTACTGGTCCTTTTCCCAGTGCCGGTCGAAGCGTTGCAGCACGATACGGTCCTGCGCTACGCGCTCGGCGAAGCGATAGGGGCCGGCGCAAATCGGATTGCGCGCGAATTCCTGGCCGGCGGCTTCGGCCGGCTTGGCGTTGACGATCATGCCGCCGCGATCGGCGAACTGGGCGAGCAGCGGAATGAAGGCCGAGCGCAGATCCAGACGCAGCGTCTGCGCGTCGACCACCACAGTCTCCGCGATGGGGCCAAGTTCGGAGCGGCGCAGCGATTGCGGGTTCGACCGCGCGCGATCGAGCGAGGCCTTCACCGCCGCCGCGTCGACCGGGCTGCCGTCGTGGAAAAAGGCGTTGGGGCGGATGCGCAAGGTCAGCGCCTTGCCGTCGGCGGCCCATTCCCAGGATTGCGCCAAACGCGGCACGAATTCGAGCTTCTCGTTGTAATCGACCAGCGTGTCGCACATCGACGAGAACACCATGCGGCCGACCAGCGTGCGGCCCAGCATCGGATCGAGCGCATCGGGATCGGCGGTCAGGCCGATGCGCAGCGTGTTCTGCGCGGGCTGCGCAAAGGCCCCCGATACGACGAAAGCTGGGGCGGCAAAGGCGAGGGCGATGAGGGATGCGGTCGCGAAGCGCCGCAAAGTCTCGAAGCGCATTTTTATCTCCCGGAGAGATGGAGCGATTAAGCCGACGCGGATTATGTCGCGGGGGGCGTCTCGGGCATATAGGACACGTGCGCGGCCACGACCTTCCAACCTTGGGGGAGCCGGGCCCAGCTTTGCTGCTGGCGGCCCGTGCCGCCGCGCCGCGCCGCGAAGGCGATGCTCACGCAAGCGAAATCCTTGCCAAAGGTCGTGATGACGGTGCGCAGAACGCTTTCCTTGGCGTGACCGCCGGGCTTCACCGACTTTCGGAAAGCCTGGATTTCGGCGTGGCCGTAGAGGTTTTCGTGGGTGCCGAAGCGCACCACGCGCGGGTCGTTCCAGAAGCAATCGCCTAAGGTTTCGACGTCGCGATCGACCAGCGCCTTCTCGTAACGCGCCAAAGCGGCCTCGATTTCGGCCACCACGTTCGGGTCGTTAATTTGCATGGACTCGCCTTGTCACAGGATTGCGCGATACTTTCCGCGTAAGACCAAACCGGTTCGTCTCGCAAGTCTTGGGCGTCAAATTCTATTTTGTACCGTTTCGGTACTAAATAGAATCTAAATGCGGTTTCTAATTACCTTAAGCCGACTTTTCGGTCAGCATCGGAATCAATTAGGGAAATCCTGCTGACCTATACGGTCGATTTCACTTACTTGGTGTCGTATTTCCGCCTATACCTCGCTCCCCCTTCCAGCAAGTCCGGGCTCGAACCATGGCGACCACCTCCAAGTTGCTCCGCTTCGTCGAGATCGAGCAGCAAACGCCCGAGAAACGCGCGGCGACCGAGCGCAAGCGCGATTTCGACGAGATCTACGAGGCGTTCTCGCCCGATGCGGCCGCCACCCAGGCCGGGCGCTGCTCGCAATGCGGCGTGCCGTTCTGCCAGGTGAACTGCCCGGTCTCGAACAACATCCCCGATTGGCTGAAGCTGACCGCCGAAGGGCGTTTGGAAGAAGCCTATGAGGTGAGCCAGGCGACCAACACCTTCCCGGAGATTTGCGGCCGCATCTGCCCGCAAGATCGACTGTGCGAAGGCAATTGCGTGATCGAGAAGGGCTTCGATTCCGTCACGATCGGTTCGGTCGAAAAATACGTGACCGATACGGCGTGGGAAAAAGGCTGGGTCAAGCCGATCGTCCCGCCGGTCGAGCGCGCGCAATCGATCGCGATCATCGGGGCGGGCCCCGGCGGGCTTGCCGCCGCCGAGAATCTGCGCCGCAAGGGATATAAGGTGCATGTCTATGATCGTTACGACCGCGTCGGCGGTCTGATGATCTACGGCATTCCCAACTTCAAGCTGGAGAAGGACGTCGTCCTTCGCCGCGCCGAACAGTTCGAGAAGTCGGGCATCGTCTTCCATCTGAATTTCGAAGTCGGCCGCGACGCCACGCTTGCGGAACTGCGCGCCAAGCACGACGCGGTGCTGATCGCCACGGGCGTCTACAAGGCGCGCGTGTTGGAAGCGCCGGGGGCGGGGCTCGAGAACGTCGTCAAGGCGATGACGTATCTCACCGCCTCCAACCGCAAGGGCTTGGGCGACGACGTGCCGGAATTCGACAGCGGCGCGCTCGACGCCGCGGGCAAGCATGTCGTGGTCATCGGCGGCGGCGACACGGCGATGGATTGCGTGCGCACCGCCATTCGTCAGGGCGCGAAGTCGGTGAAGTGCCTTTATCGCCGCGACAAGAAGAACATGCCGGGCTCGCAGCGCGAGGTCGCCAACGCCGAGGAAGAAGGCGTTGAATTCGTGTGGCTCGCGGCACCCGAAGCCTTCGTCGCGAAGGCGGCGAAAGCGAAAACGAAGAAGGCGGGTGCGGAACCGGTGGGCGCGGTGCGCGCCTATCGCATGCGCCTCGGCATCGCCGACGCGACCGGCCGCCAAGTGCCGGAGAAGATCGAAGGCTCGTCATTCGAACTGCCCTGCGATCTCGCCATCGAAGCGCTCGGCTTCGATCCCGAGGACGTGCCCGCGATGTTCGGCGCCCCCGAACTCTCGGTCACGCGCTGGGGCACGTTGAAGGTGAACCACCGCACGATGATGACCTCGCTCGACGGCGTATTCGCCGCCGGCGACATCGTGCGCGGCGCCTCGCTCGTCGTGTGGGCCATCCGCGACGGGCGCGACGCCGCCGACCAGATCCACAAATTCCTGGCGGCGAAGGTGAAGCCCGCCGCCGCGGCCGCGGAATAAGGGAGCGCGCCATGCGACTGATCGCCATCGCGATCGCTTTAGGTGTCGCGCTTTTGTCGGTTGCCGCGCCCGTTTCGCGCGCCCAAAGCATCGATGCCGACGCCCGCGCCGCCGCGCGGGAGATGATGGCCGCGATGAATGTCGGCGAGCTGATCGACCAGATTTTGGTCGCAATAAAGCCGCAGATGGTGGACATGTTGACCCGCATGAATCCAGCGCAACGCGGCGCGGTCGAGCGCGCGTACGATGAGATCATACTGCCGTCGCTTCGCGACGAGCGGGCATTGATGATCGTGGCGTTCGAAGACCTTTACATCCGATATTACAGCGCCGCCGAAATGCGCGACTTGACGGCGTTCTACCAAACGCCGACCGGGCGGAAATCGCTGCGTGTGTTGCCCCAGCTTCAGGCGGATTCGATGGCCGCCGGCAGTGCTTGGGCCCAAAACGCCGTCCGCCGCACACTCGAACGCAACGCCGAAGAACTCCGCCGCCGCGGAATCAATCTCTAGGAACCAAGCCAATGACCCAAGACATCGATCCCGGCCTGCGTTTCAAGAACGAATACGAAGCCAACCGCGCCAAGCTGATCGAAGGCCACGCCTACGATCCGGCCGAAGAGCACGACAATTGCGGTGTGGGCATGATCGTCGCCATCGACGGCAAGGCGCGCCGTTCGGTCGTCGAACTCGGCGTCGAAGCGCTGAAGGCCGTGTGGCACCGCGGCGCCGTCGACGCCGACGGCAAGACCGGCGACGGGGCCGGCATCCATATCGAAATCCCGCAGGACTTTTTCCGCGCGCATATCGAACGCCAGGGCGTGAAGACGTCCGACGCGCGTTTGGGCGTGGGCATGATCTTCCTGCCGCGCAACGATCTGGAAGGGCAGGAACGCTGCCGCACGATCGTCGAAACCGAAATTCTGAAAATGGGCTACGGCGTCTATGGCTGGCGCCAGGTGCCGATCGATAGCTCCGTGTGCGGCGAGAAGGCCAACGCCTCGCGCCCCGAAATCGAACAGGTCATCGTCCAGAACACGCGCAATGTCGACGACGACAAGTTCGAGCTCGACCTCTACGTCATCCGCCGGCGCATCGAGAAGCAGGCGCTGGCCGAAAACCTCGTCGATTTCTACATCTGCACGCTGTCGTGCCGGTCGATCATCTACAAGGGCATGTTCCTCGCCGAAGTGCTGTCGGTCTTCTATCCCGACCTGACGGACGAGCGCTTCGTTTCGACCTTCGCGATCTATCACCAGCGCTATTCGACCAACACCTTCCCGATGTGGAAGCTGGCGCAGCCGTTCCGCACCCTCGCTCATAACGGCGAGATCAACACCGTGCGCGGCAACGTCAATTGGATGAAGAGCCACGAAACGCGCATGGCGCATGAGCGCTTCGGCCAGACGGTCGAGGACATCAAGCCGGTCGTGCAGCCAGGCTCGGACTCCGCGCAGATGGACAACGTCTTCGAGCTTTTGATCCGCGGCGGGCGCGAGCTGCCGATGGTCAAGACGATGATGATGCCGCAATCGTGGTCTTACGACGACCAGACGCCCAAGCATGTGCGCAACATGTACGCCTACGCCAACGCGGTGATGGAAGCGTGGGACGGCCCCGCCGCCATCGCCTGCACCGACGGCAATTGGGTGCTGGCCGGCATGGACCGCAACGGTCTGCGCCCCTGCCGCTACACGATCACCGGCGACGGCTTGCTGGTCGTCGGCTCCGAAACCGGCATGGTCAAGGTCGACGAAGTCTCGGTCGTCGAAAAGGGCCGCGTGGGCCCCGGCCAGATGATCGCGGTCGATATGCGCCAAGGCCGCTTCTATCGCGATCCCGAGATCAAGGAATGGCTCGCCAATTCGCGGCCCTTCGGCGATTGGACGCGCAACATCACCGTGATCGACCAGCTGGTGAAGGCCGACGCGGTGCCGAAGCCGGAGCTGTCGCGCGACGAACTGCGCCGGCGCATGCTGACCGTCGGCTGGACGCTCGAAGACCTCGAGCTGATCCTGCACCCGATGGTCGAGGACGCGAAGGAAGCCGTCGGATCGATGGGCGACGACACGCCCATCGCGGTTCTGTCGGACAAGTATCGCGGCCTGCACCATTTCTTCCGCCAGAATTTCAGCCAGGTCACCAACCCGCCGATCGACTCTCTGCGTGAGCGGCGCGTGATGACCTTGCGCACGCGCCTGGGCAATCTCGGCAACATCCTCGACGAGGACGAAGCCCAGTGCCGCATGCTGCAGCTCGAAAGCCCGGTGCTGACCACCGCTGAATTCGAAGCGATGCGCGCCTATATGGGCGACACGGT
Organism: Tagaea sp. CACIAM 22H2; assembly: GCA_014444615.1. Classification (GTDB taxonomy): domain Bacteria; phylum Pseudomonadota; class Alphaproteobacteria; order CACIAM-22H2; family CACIAM-22H2; genus Tagaea. The sequence goes on from PVXE01000035.1 coordinate 6,116, forward strand.
GGTCGAGATCGATTGCACCTTCGATCCCGCCTCGGGCGAATTCGCGTTGCGCGACGCGTTGAAGCGCGTCCAGCGCGAGGCCGAGGACGGCGTGCGCGGCGGGGCGGTGCACGTGATCCTGTCGGACCGTGCGCAAGGCGGCGGCCGCGCGCCCATCCCGATGATCCTGGCGGCGGGCGGCGTGCACACGCATCTCGTGCGTCAGCAACTGCGCACCTTCACCTCGCTGAACGTGCGCACGGGCGAATGCATGGACGTGCATTTCTTCGCCGTGCTGATCGGCGTGGGTGCCACCACCGTCAACGCCTATCTCGCCGAGGAAGCGATCGCCGATCGCCATGCGCGCGGGTTGTTCGGCAACATGGCGCTGAAGGATTGCGTCGAGCGTTTCCGCAAGGCGATCGACGACGGTTTGCTGAAGGTGATGTCCAAGATGGGCATCTCCATCATCTCGTCCTATCGCGGCGGCTATAATTTCGAGACGGTGGGCCTGTCGCGCACGCTGATCTCGGAATTCTTCCCCGGCATGACCAGCCGCATTTCCGGCATTGGTCTGGTCGGCATCCAGAAGAAGGTTCGCGATCTGCACGAGCGCGCCTGGCGCGAAGACGTGGTGGCGCTGCCCGTCGGCGGCTTCTACCGCTTCCGCAAATCGGGCGAAGCGCATTTCTGGGAAGGCGAATTGATCCACACGCTGCAAGCGGCCGTGGACAGCGACTCCTACGGGCTTTACCGGAAATTCTCGGAAGCCTGCCGCAAGCTGCCGCCGATCAATATCCGCGATCTGCTCGACTTCAAGCCGGGCCAGAAGGCGATTTCGGTCGACGAGGTCGAAAGCATCACCGAGATCCGCAAGCATCTCGTGGCGCCCGGCATTTCGCTGGGTGCCCTCGGGCCCGAGGCGCACGAAACGCTCGCCATCGCGATGAACCGCATCGGCGCCAAGTCGGATTCCGGCGAAGGCGGCGAGGACCCGGCGCGCTATCGCCCGCGTCCCAACGGCGATAACGCGTCCTCGGCGATCAAGCAGGTCGCGTCGGGCCGCTTCGGCGTCACGGCCGAATACCTGACGAATTGCCGCGAGCTGGAAATCAAGGTCGCGCAGGGTGCGAAGCCGGGCGAAGGCGGGCAGCTACCGGGGCCGAAGGTCACCGACCTGATCGCGCGGCTGCGCCACTCGACGCCGGGTGTGACGCTGATCTCGCCGCCGCCGCATCACGACATCTATTCGATCGAAGACCTCGCGCAGTTGATCTACGACCTGAAGCAGATCAACACGACCGCGTCGGTCTGCGTGAAGCTGGTCGCGCGTTCGGGCATCGGCACGATCGCGGCGGGTGTCGCCAAGGCCAAGGCCGACGCGATCCTGATTTCCGGCCATGTCGGCGGGACCGGCGCTTCGCCGCAATCCTCGATCAAGTATGCCGGCCTGCCCTGGGAAATGGGTTTGAGCGAGACGAACCAGGTTCTGACGCTCAACCGTTTGCGCCACCGCGTGAAGCTGCGCGTCGACGGCGGTATTCGCACGGGCCGCGACGTCGTCATCGCCGCGATGCTCGGCGCCGACGAATTCGGCATTGGCACCGCGTCGCTCGTCGCGATGGGCTGCATCATGGTCCGCCAGTGCCACTCGAACACTTGCCCGGTGGGCGTGTGCACGCAAGACCCGAAGCTGCGCGCGAAGTTCGAAGGCTCGCCGGAGAAGATCGTCAACCTCTTCACCTTCGTGGCCGAAGAAGTGCGCGAAATCTTGGCGTCGCTCGGCTTCAAGCGCCTGACCGACGTGATCGGCCGTTCGGACCTGCTGACGCAGGTTCTGCGCGGCGACGAAACGCTCGACGATTTGGATTTGAACCCGCTGCTGGTGCAGGCCGATCCGGGCGAGTATCCGCGCTACTGCACGCTCGAAGGGCGCAACGAAGTGCCCGAGACGCTGGACGAGCAGATGATCCGCGACGCGGCACCCGCGCTCGAAGGCGGCGAGAAGATGCAGCTCGCCTACAACATCCGCAACGTCTACCGCGCGATTGGCACGAAGCTGTCGTCCAAGATCACGCGCAAATACGGGATGACCGGGCTGAAGCCCGGCCAGATCACCGTGCGTTTGCGCGGCTCGGCGGGTCAGTCGCTCGGCGCTTTCGCGGTGCAGGGGCTGAAGCTTGAGGTGTTCGGCGACGCCAACGATTACGTGGGCAAGGGCCTGTCGGGCGGCACGATCGTCGTGCGGCCGTTCACGTCCTCGCCGCTCGTGTCGAACGCCAACACGATCGTCGGCAACACGGTGCTGTACGGCGCCACGGCGGGCCGCATGTTCGCGGCCGGTCAAGCGGCCGAACGCTTCGCCGTGCGCAACTCCGGCGCCACGGCCGTCGTCGAAGGCTGCGGCTCCAACGGCTGCGAATACATGACCGGCGGCACGATCGTGATCCTCGGCGCGGTCGGCGACAATTTCGCCGCCGGCATGACCGGGGGCATGGCCTTCGTCTACGACGCGGACGGTTCGTTCGAACGCCATCTCAACGCCGAGACGGTGATCGTCCAAGGCGTGGAGACCGCGCATTGGGAAGGCGTGCTCAAGGAATTGGTCGAGGAGCACGCGCGCGAAACCCAAAGCGCGCATGCGCTGCGCATTCTGTCCGATTGGGACCGCGAGATCGTCAAGTTCAAGCAGATCGTGCCGAAGGAAATGGTGGCGCGTCTGGCTCATCCCGTGCGCCGTGCGGACAAGCGCCGTGGTGCGGGTGCCGGCGACGATTGAACCATGCGATAAAGCGGGCGACATGACTTCACGTCGCCCGCCGTTCGCCCTGCGCCTCGTCCCCGTCATCCTCGTGATCGCGGGGATCGCGGCCGTTTTCTGGAATCGCGATTCGATCGACGCGCGCGGCATCGTCGCCGGGATCCAATCCTGGGGCGCGCTGGCGGGGCTTGCCTTCGTCGTTCTTCACGTCGGCGGCATAATGGTGTCGGTGCCGCGCTGGGTGCTGGCGCTGGCGTCGGGCGCCCTGTTCGGCGCCGTCGGCGGGTTGTTCTGGGCGCTGGCGGGAACGCTGGCGGGCGCGTCGATCGCCTTCCATCTCGCGCGGTTCGTCAATGCGGGTGCGATCGTGCCCCATGATTTGCCCAAGATCGGGCCCTGGATCGCGCGGGCCGAAGCGGGCGGCTGGCGCACGATCGCGTTGCTGCGCCTCACACCCATCCCCGGCGCGGCCGTCAATTACGGGCTGGGGCTGAGCGCGTTGTCGTGGGGTCAATTCGCGCTCGGCACGCTGATCGGCTCCTTGCCTTACGCGGCGATTTTCGTGCAAGCGGGGGCGGCCGGGCGCCTGGCGATGGAAGACGGTCTCGATGCCGCACGCGATCCGTTGTTGATCGCAGGCGCCGTCGGCCTCGTCGTTTTGGGTTTGAGCTTCGTCGTGCGACGGAAGGAAACGCGATGAGCGATCTGGGTCTGGCCGCCGCCTTCGCCCGTGCCGTCGACGGGCCGGACGATGCGAAGGCCACGCTGGGCGAGATGGTCGCCAAGCTCGAATCGCGCGGCTATGGCGTGTTGCTGTTCCTGTTCGCGGCCCCCAACCTGACGCCCGGCCCGTCGCTGCCGGGTTTCTCGACGATCTTTGCGCTTCCTTTGGTGGTGATCGCGGCCCAGATGGCGCTCGGCATCGACAGCCCGAAACTGCCGGGTTTCCTTTCGCGGCTGGGCGTGGCACGGCCGCGCGCGCGCGCCATCGTCGCGTATCTGACGCCCGCATTGAACCGCGTGGAAACGCTTTTGCGGCCGCGTCTGCCAGCACTCGTGGCGGCGCCGATGCGCCGATTCATCGGCGCGGTCGCGATCGTCGAAGCGATTCTGTTGCTGATCCCGCTGCCGTTTTTGCCGCTGATCCCGTCTTTCGCGACGACGATCGTGGCGTTGGGTTTGATGGCGCGCGACGGCGTGGCGGTGGCGATCGGACTGGCTGCGTGCGCCGCCGCGGCGGTCGCCTTCGCGACGGCGCTGATTTGGGGGGCAAGCGCGCTCGGACTGGCGTAGAATCGCCGCATCGATTCGCATGCGTACTTTGCTTCATCAACCGCTCTCGCCGTTTTGCCGGAAAGTCCGCGTGGCGATGGCGGAAAAACGGCTCGACGTCGAACTCAAGGTCGAGAAGACCTGGGAACGGCGGCCCGATTTCCTTGCGCTGAATCCGGCCGGCACCGTGCCGGTGCTGATCGAGGAAGCGGGTTACGCGATCTGCCACAGCCAGGCGATTTGCGAACATCTCGACGAAGTCTATCCGGAGCGCAAATTGCTGGGCGATTCGCCCGAGCAGCGCGCGGAGATCCGCCGCCTTGTCGCGTGGTTCGACGAGAAATTCGCGCGCGAAGTCGTCGATTGCCTCTATCGCGAAAAATTGCTCAAGCGCTTTTTGGGCACGGGCGAGCCGTCGAGCCAGGCGATCCGCGCCGGCTACCAGAACATCCGCTATCACATGGAGTATCTGGGCTGGCTCGCCGAACGCCGGCGCTTCCTGGCGGGGGAAAGTTTCAGCCTCGCCGATATCGCCGCCGCGGCGCATCTCTCGACGCTCGACTATATGGGCGACGTGCCGTGGGACGCCCATCCCCGCGCGAAGGAGTGGTATGCGCGGATCAAAAGCCGGCCGTCCTTCCGCCCGCTTTTGGCCGACCATATTCCCGGCTCGCCGCCGCCAACGCATTACGCTGACTTGGATTTTTGAAGTTGTCCGATTTCTGACGGCGTCCAAAAAAATATGCGGCGGCAATAAGTTACGATACAATCTAAATGTCCTTATCTACGGACCATTAACGTCTGCCTTGCTAATCTCGCGCGCTCGACGACGAACGGGCACGAATCCGAGACGGCATGAATTCCCCACTACCCCCACAAGACGAACGCAAAGCGCCCGTGCGTATGGTGCAGCCCATCCTCGATCGGATGATCGCCGCGCACGAGGCGTGGCTGAAAGGCAAGGCGGGCGGCAAGCGCCTGATCCTGAAGGGCGTCGAAGCCAGCCGCCTGGACTTCAACGATCACGATCTGACCGACGCCGAATTCGTCGGCGGGTCGTTCGTCGAAAGCGATTTCAGCCGCGCGAAATTGACGCGGGCCAGTTTCTTCGGCGCCGATATCCGCCGCACGACCTTCATCGACGCCGATTGCACGCGCAGCGATTTCCGCGCCGCGTCGCTGATCGGTGCCGATTTCGAAGGCGCCACGCTGCATAAGGCCGATTTGCGCGACGGCGTGATGATCACGGCGGGGCAGGACGGCGAACTCGACTATTCGGGCTCGGCGCGCGCCAACACGAATGCCGAGGGCGCTTCGTTCATCGGCGCCAATCTTTCCGACGCGCGCATCGGCCGCGCCGCCGGCCACAAGACCGATCTGACCAACTGCAATCTGTCGGGCGCCAGTCTGATCGGCGCCGATCTGTCGGGCGCCGATTTGACTGGGGCGGTGTTCAAGGGCACCGACCTGTCCGACTGCAATTTGTCCAATTGCGTCCTGGCGGGGGCAAGCTTCGCCGACGCCAAGATGCACCGCACGAATCTCGAAGGGGCGGACCTCGCCGCCGCGTTGTTCGAAGGCGCCTTCCAGCAGGACGTGAAACTCGCCCACGCCAAATATCCGGTCGATCCGTCGCGCATCGGCTTCAACGCGGTCGAAGCGGTCACGCAGCACGCGCTGTGGGTCGATACGCAAGGCAAGGAAGGCACGCAGCTCTTCCTCGAAGGTTACGATCTGGGCCACGCGGAATTCGCGGGCTGCAATTTGTCGGCCGCGAAATTCGTGCGCTGCACGTTCACGGGTGCCGATTTCTCGGGCTGCGACCTCACTTTCGCGACGCTGCAAAGCTGCCTGCTGAAGAACGCCAAATTCGTGAACGCGCGAATGCGCGGCGCCACGCTGATCAAATCGAATCTGATGGGCGCCGACATGCGCAACGCCGATCTGTCGCCAGTGCCGCTCGATCCCAAGGGGCCGCGGCCTTTCTGGGCGGCACGCCTCAACGACGTTCAAGCGTCGGGCGCCAATTTCACCGGCGCCAAGCTGGTGGCGGCGAATCTGCGCCGCGCGATTTTGCGCGACGCGGATTTCACCAACGCGGATCTGCGCCACGCCAATACGCAGCGCGCCGACACCAAGGGCGCCAAGCTCGAAACGGCGAAGCGTTAGCGCCGGCGATTGACCGGCGGGCCGGAATCGAGCTCCATGCGCTCGATATTCTCGCGCGCCGCGTCGCCGACCGGGCCGTCGCCGTCCAGCAGCACGACCTCGCGGAAATCGCGCCGCGCGGCGTTCTTGTCGTTCTTCAGACGATTGACGATGCCGCGCTCCAGCCACGCCTCGGGCAGTTTGGGCGCCAGGCGCACCGCCTGGTTCGCGTCCTCGGCGGCGAGGTCGAGCGTGTTGAGCTTGCGGTAGAGCGAAGCACGCAGCGCGTAGATTTCGCCGCGATTGGGGTCGAGATCGCTCGCTCGGTTCAGCGCGTCGATCGCATCCCAATCCTGGCCCAGTGCTGCCAACGCTTCGGCGCGGTCGGTATGGTACACCGCCGCGTTCGGCGCGATTTCGACCGCCGCGTCGAATGCGGCCAGAGCGTTGGCGGGATCGCCCGCGATCATCCAGGCATGGCCGGCTTGCGACGTCATGTCGGCGCGGATCGCGGCGCGCCGGTCGCGCGTGGTTTCCGCCAATTCGGTGAACGCCGCCGCCGACATCCGATAACTGCCCTGTGCGAACAGCGCGATCGCCGCGCAATGCAAGGCGGGGTCGCCGCCGCCGCGCGCGCGCGCCCAATTCATCGCGTCTTCGTAGGCGCCTTCGGGATCGCGTTCGGCGCGCGCCAAGCAGCGATCGTATTCGCCTTGGATCTGGGCGGGCGTTTCCAGCCGCATGCGCGGGAGCGGGCGCGGGGGTACGGGGCGCGGCGGGGCGGGGGCCAGCTCGCGCGCGACCGGGGTGCGGTTTTGCGCGGCAAGCTCGGCCGGCGGCAGCGCCAAAGCGGCAAGGGCGAGGAGCGGCAGAATGCGTTTCATGACGCCGAGGATGTAGCGCCAAGCGCCCTTCCGCGCCATATAGAACGCATGGAGTTACGTTTCGCCGGCGGCTTGCCGCCCCATCCCGCGCGCGCCAACCGGCTATTTTGCTTCGGCCTGGGCTTTACGGCGCTGACCTTCGCGCGCCGCTTGATGGCCAAGCATTGGCGCGTCGCGGGCACCTGCCGCTCTGCCGAAAAAGCCGCCGCCCTCGCCGCCGAAGGGATCGAAACCTTCGTGTTCGACCGCACGCATCCCCTGCCGCCGGGGGCGCTGGACGGGGCCACGCATATTCTGGGCAGCGTGCCGCCCGACGGCACCGGCGATCCGGTCATCGACATTCATGGGACCGATCTTCTGCGTCTCGAAGGCGTCAAATGGATCGGCTATCTCTCGACCACCGGTGTCTACGGCAACCGCGACGGCGATTGGGTCGACGAGCGCGCGGCGCTGCATCCCACGGGCCCGCGCGGGTCCGCGCGCGTCGCGGCCGAAGATGCGTGGCTCGCCTTGGGCCGTGTGGGCCACAAGGTTCATATCTTTCGCCTCGCCGGAATCTACGGCGCCGGGCGCTCGGCGCTCGACACGGTGCGCGAAGGCAAGGCCAAGCGCATCGTCAAGCCGGGCCAAGTGTTCAGCCGCATCCATGTCGAGGATATCGCCACTGTCCTCGAAGCTTCGATCGCCAAGCCCGATCCGGCTGCGATCTATAATGTGTGCGACGACGATCCCGCCCCGCCGCAAGACGTGATCGCCTATGCCTGCGCGCTGCTGGGCGTGGAAGCGCCGCCCGAAATCCCTTACGCGCAAGCCGCGCCGTCGATGAGCGAGATGGCGCGCAGCTTCTATACCGACAACAAACGCGTCTCGAATTTGAAGATCAAGGAAGCTTTGGGCGTGAAGCTCGCTTATCCCGATTATCGCGCGGGGTTGCGGGCGCTACTCGACGCGGGCATTTGAGCTTCGGCCTCGCCCTGAGCTTGTCAAAGGGCGAGGCCGCTCAAGGCATTAGCTTTATCAACGCAACTAGCCACTTCATTATGTCCGAAGCAAATCAACATTTTTGTTGATTGATACGATTTTATATAATCAGATTAATTCACAATAACAATCGGATTCAAAATCGATGAAAGTCGAAAAGCTACCCGTTACTGCTTACGACATTGTCTCGTATTTCGCGCCAGGAGCGCTTTTAATTCTTTATTGCGGCTACGGATTTCACGCAAAGCCATTGTCTCAGTTGGCGACGATTGAAGAGTTGAACACCATGGTTTTTCTAACCTTAGTGTTCCTTTTCGTGGTGGCGTCTTATGTCATTGGGCATGCTATCGCGCTGTTGGCGGCATTTACGCTCGAGAGGTTGTCACTTGGCTTTACCGACTACCCGTCGAAATATTTGGCTGACGATGAGGCTGCGTTCCAATATGCGCCCGGAAAGTGGGGAAAGTCTGTATGTGATTATGTTTGCCGGAATCTGAAGAAAAAGAGATTTGATGTTTTCTTTTGGTTGATTGGTCTGCTTTGCCTTCCCTTCTCAATTTTGTTATTGGCGATTACGGTTTTTCGTCTATGGGGGTATCTCATCAAATCAGAAGAAAAGACGACAATTGAACTCTTAGATGAGCGTTTCTACGCCCGCTTCAAGAAAGACCGAAAGGCTGAAGGATTGAGCCGCCGCTGGTTCGTCCTTATCGAGTACTATGTATTCTATCGAAGCGAGCGTGGTGCTCAAAGAATGTATAATTATTTAAACTTGTATGGGTTTTGCCGAAACGCAGCGATGAGTTTCTACGCGGGCACAATTCTCCTGATCATCAGCTGGATGTGGGTTGGCCCATCAGTACACAAGGGGCTTTTTATTGTGCTGAGCCTTGTGTGCGCGCTGATGCTTTTTCTCGGGTTCATAAAATTTTTCCGACGTTACAGTCACGAGGCGATTATTGCGTTTGTAGTTATGGAAGATGATCAAAAGTTGTCTCTAGGGAATAGTGGCGCTTGAGGAGCGCCTGATGTCCCAGCTCAAGCACTTAACTCCGCCAACGTCGCGCGCAGCAGGTCGAGGTCTTGGTCGCGCGACAAGCGATGGTCGCCATCCTTGATCAGCGTCACGCGCACATCCTGCGAGGTCACCATTCGCGCGATTTTGGGCGACAGCTCCCACGGCACGTCGGGATCGTTCATGCCGTGCAGCAGGCGCACGGGTCCGGCAAATTCGATGGGCGCGCGCAGCACCAGATGTTCGCGCCCGTCCTCGATCAGCTTGCGGGTGATCGTGTAGGGCTCGTCGCCATATTGCGAGGGCTCGTAGATCACGCCCTTGTCCATCAACTCGGCGCGGACCGGCGGGGGCATCGCTTCCCACATCAAATCCTCGGTGAAGTCGGGGGCGGCGGCGAGGCCGACCAACGCCGTGATCCGGTCGGGGCGTGCCTTGGCCAGCAGCAGCGCGATCCAGCCGCCCATCGACGAGCCGACGACGATCTGCGGCCCCGCCGTCAGCGCATCGAACGCCGCCAGCGCATCGGCGAACCAGGCGCCGATACAGCCATCGGCGAATTTGCCTTCGGATTCGCCATGGCCGGAATAGTCGAAACGCAGGCAGGCTTGGCCGCGCGACCGGGCGAACGCCTCGACCGCCATCGCCTTCGATCCGGTCATGTCGGACATGAAGCCGGTGCAGAAGACGATGCCGGGAGACTTGCCGGGAGTCCGGCGATAGGCGATACGGGGTCTGCCGGCGCCGGGGTCTAGGAAATCGGGGGCCGGCGCCTCGGCCGTCGAAGAATTGTCGGACATTGGACCAGAACCAGGAAGAAACGGTCGCGCAAGGTGATGGGGCGGATTTGCCGCCCCCGCCGCCGATGCGCGTGCCCACCATCATGCAGGTTCTGCCCGCGCTCGTCACCGGCGGGGTGGAGCGGGGTGCCGCCGACGTTTCCGCCGCCATCGTCGCGGCGGGGTGGAAATCGGTTGTCGTTTCCGAAGGCGGGCCGATGGTGCGCGAGATCGAGCGCGCGGGCGGCGTGCATGTGACGCTGCCCATGGGCTCGAAAAACCCGATCACGATGCGCCGGAACGTGGCGCGGCTGGTCGAGGCCGCGCGCACGCATGGCGCCGATTTGATCCATGCGCGCAGCCGTGCGCCCGCGTGGTCCGCGCGCAGTGCCGCGCGCGAGCTCGGCATACCCTTCATGACCACGTTTCACGGCACCTATAATTTCGGCAATCCGCTGAAGCGCTGGTACAACTCGATCATGGCGAAGGGGGCTCGCGTTATCGCGATCTCCGATTTCATCGCCCGTCACGTGACCCAGAATTACGCGACACCCGGCGCCATTTTGCGCACGATCCATCGCGGCGTGGACGTCTCGCGCTTCGATCCCGCGCGCGTCTCGGCCGAGCGCGTGATCAAATTGTCGCGCGATTGGCGCCTGCCCGACGGTCTGCCTGTGGTGATGCTGCCCGGCCGCCTGACGCGCTGGAAAGGCCAGACGCTGCTGATCGAAGCGGCGGCGAAGCTGGGAAGACGCGATATCGTCGTGCTGTTCGTCGGCTCCGACCAGGGGCGCAGCGCCTATCGCCGCGAACTCGAAGCGCTGGTGCGCAAACGGGGCCTCGAAGGCATCGTGCGCATCGTCGATCACTGCAACGACATGGCGGCGGCCTATATGCTTTCCGACGTCGTCGTTTCGGCCTCGACCGATCCCGAAGCGTTCGGCCGCGTGGTGGCCGAAGCCCAGGCGATGGGCCGCCCGGTCGTCGCGCCCGATCACGGGGGCGCGCCCGAAATCTTGAAACCGAACGAGACCGGCTGGCTGTTCAGGCCCGGCGATTCGGGCGAGCTGGCCGAGGCGCTGAAAAAGGCGCTCGCCCTCGATCCGGCCGCGCGCGACGATCTGGCGGGGCACGCCATCGCCAATATCAACGACCGCTTCACCAAGGAGCGGATGTGCGCGGCGACCCTCGACGTCTACGAGGAGGTATTGCGCGAATCGCGGCCGGAGGTCTGGGGCCGATGAACCTGGCCGAGTACGAACGTATTCTGGTCATCAAGCTCGGCGCGCTGGGCGACGCGGTACAGGCGCTGGGTCCCATGAAGGCGATCCGCAAAGCCCATCCCGCCGCCAAGATCACGCTGTTGACGGCCCCCGCCTATGCGGCACTGTTCGAGAATTGCCCCTTCGTCGACCAAGTGTGGCGCGACACGCGGCCGCACAAACTCAACCTCATCGGCATGTTGACGTTGCGCTCGATGCTGCGTTCGGGCCGGTTCCAGCGCGTCTACGATTTGCAAACCTCGTCGCGCTCCAGCCTTTATCACAGGCTGATCGGGCCGGGCCGGCGCCCGGAATGGTCGGGCATCGCGGCGGGTGCTTCGCATCCCCACGCCAATCCGTTGCGCGACACGATGCACACGATCGACCGCCAGTGCGATCAATTGGCGATGGCGGGAATCGCGGATGTGCCGCCGCCCGATCTTTCCTGGCTCGACGCCGATATCGCCAAGTTCAAACTGCCCGAACCCTTCGTGCTGCTCGTTCCCGGGGGTGCTCCCACGCGGCCCAAAAAGCGTTGGCCGGTCGCCAAATACGCCGCCCTCGCCCAGGAATTGGCCGCGCATAACGCCAATCCGGTGGTGATCGGCGGCAAGGGCGAGGCGGAGCTGGGCAAGGCGATCCGCACCGCCAGCTCCCGCGTGCGCGACCTGACGGGACAGACCAGTTTCGCCGAAATCGTCGCCATCGCGCGCCAGGCCGGTGCTGCGATCGGCAACGATACCGGGCCCATGCATCTGATCGCCGGGGCCGGCTGCCCGTCGATCGTGCTGTTCGGGTCGGATTCGGACCCCGCGCTGTGCGCGCCCAAGGGGCGGGAGGTCGCGATTCTGCGCCGGGACAGCCTGGAAGGGCTGGGCGTGGACGAAGTCATGCGCCTGTTGTTCAAGCGCGCGGCTTGACAGGACCGCCTCAAACCTTACATTCGCCCCGATTTCACAGGCCCGGCGGACGCGAACCCGAAACCGACGTTTTCGCGCCGCCCTAACGAACGAGGATACCCATCGCACGTCCCGCCCAGGATGCCCCGCCTGCCAAAGAGGGCCCGCGCGTCAACGACGAGATCATGTCCCCCGAAATCCGTCTGATCGACGGGGAGGGCGAGATGCTCGGAGTCCTCAACATATTCGACGCGCTGCAAGCCGGGTGGGACGCGGGTCTCGACGTGGTCGAGGTGAGTCCCAACGCCGAACCGCCGGTGTGCAAGCTGCTCGATTTCGGCAAGTTCAAATACGAGCAGCAGAAGAAGGCCAACGAGGCCCGCAAGAAGCAGAAGGTCATCGAGATCAAAGAGATCAAGATGCGCCCGGGCATCGACGACCACGACTACGACGTCAAGAAGCGCGCGATGACGCGTTTCCTCGAGGAAGGCGACAAGGTCAAGGTCACGCTGCGCTTCCGCGGCCGCGAGATGGTGCACCAGGAACTCGGCTACAAGCTGCTGGAGCGCCTGAAGGCCGATCTGGGCGAACTCGCCAAGGTCGAAGCCCATCCGCGCATGGAAGGCCGCCAGATGACGATGGTCGTGGCACCGAAGTAAGCGCGCCGCCGCTGGCCCAAACGAAAACGGGGTCCCGCAAGGGACCCCGTTCGCGTTTACGGCGTTCGCCGGAAACGAAGTCGGATCAGACGACCTTCAGGTTGCCCGCCGCGGTCTTGCCGCGCTCGGTCAACATTTCGAAGGACACCGACTGGCCTTCGTTCAGGCCGCGCAGACCGGCCTTCTCGACGGCGGTGATGTGAACGAACACGTCCTTCCCGCCGCCATCCGGCGCGATGAAACCGTAGCCCTTCGTCGCATTGAACCACTTCACTTTACCCGTAGCCATTCCGGCCTCCATTGGGTTTGACGCGCGGCACACGGGCACCTTGCCCATAGCAAGCGCGTCGACGACCGGATTTCTTGGGGAAGCTAGTAAGGGTAGGGACGGGACCCTTTTCGGGGCCGCGCCAGCCGCTTGCGAAGCAGGCCAAAATCTCGGGTTCGTGTATAAAGCAAACCACGCGCCCCCCTCGGGCCGCAAGCGAATTCTAATTACCCCTTGCTTTACAGGGGCTTGCGGCGCGCTTGCCAGGGCGGATGCGGCCTTGTATAACCCCCGGCCTTAACAGCGGCCACGGCTGTGGCGCCTCCCGTTGGAGTGCGCCCGGGCATGCCCAACCGCTTCCGATCAGGAGACAGAAATGCCCAAGATGAAGACCAAGTCGGCCGCTAAGAAGCGGTTCAAAGTCACTGGTAGCGGCAAAGTGCTCGCCGCCGTTTCGTTCAAGCGCCACAACTTGCGCAAGCGCCCGCAGAAGATGAAGCGGACCGCGCGCGGCACGTTCGTGTTGACCCATGGCGAAGAAGTGCGCGTGAAGCGCTTCTTCCTGCCTTACGCTTGATCGACGGATAGAGGAGAGCAACCATGGCTCGCGTCAAACGTGGCGTCACCCAGCGTGCGCGTCACCAGAAAGTCCTGAAGGCCGCCAAGGGTTATGTCGGCCGCAGCTCCACGTCCTTCCGTCCTGCGCTCGAGCGCGTCGAGAAGGGCCTGCAATACGCCTATCGCGATCGCCGCAACAAGAAGCGCGAATTCCGCGCGTTGTGGATCCAGCGCATCAACGCCGGTGCGCGCGAACACGGCCTCACCTATTCGAAGCTCGTCGCCGGCCTGAAGAAGGCGGCGATCGAGGTCGATCGCAAGGTGCTGGCGAATATCGCGATGACGGATCCCGCGGGTTTTGGCGCCTTGGTCGAAAAGGCCAAGGCCGCCCTCTAAGCCGCATTCAGCGTCTTCAGCGACCCGAAGAGGGGGTCTGGCCTAACCGGCCGGACCCCCTTTTTGCTTGATGGAACCGACATGACCGATCTCGCCGCTCTCGAAACCGAATTGGCCGCGCGCATCGACGCGGCCCAGAACCTCGAAGCCCTGGAAGCCTTGCGCGTGGAAACGCTGGGCAAGAAGGGCCGCGTGACCGAGCTGATGAAGACGCTGGGTACGATTGCGCCGGAAGAGCGTAAAGCGCGCGGGGCCGCCTTCAACGTGTTGAAGGACGCGATCGCGGCGAAGCTCGACGCGCGCAAGGCGGCGCTGGAAGGTTCGGCGCTGGATGCGCGGCTGGCGCAGGAAACGGTCGACGTGACGCTGCCGCCGCGCGCGCGCGAGGAAGGCCGCATCCATCCGATCAGCCAGACGATCGACGAACTCGTCGCGATCTTCGGCGAGATGGGCTTCGCCGTTGCCGAAGGGCCGGACATCGAAAGCGACGATTACAACTTCACGCGCCTCAATATTCCGCCCGAGCACCCGGCGCGCCAGGCGCACGATACGTTCTATCTCGCCGGCAAGCCGGGCGAATCGCATGTCGTGCTGCGCACCCACACTAGCCCCGTGCAGGTCCGCTCGATGCTGGGCCAGAAGCCGCCGATCCGCGTTATTGCACCTGGCCGCACCTATCGGTCGGATTCCGACGCGACGCATTCGCCGAATTTCCATCAGATCGAAGGTCTGATCGTCGACAAGTCGACGCATATGGGCCACCTCAAAGGCTGCCTCGTCGATTTCGTGCGCGCGTTCTTCGAAATCCCCGATCTGCGCTATCGCTTCCGCCCGAGCTATTTCCCGTTCACCGAACCCTCGGCGGAAATGGATATCGCCTGCACGCGCGGCAACGGCGAATTGAAGCTGGGCGTGGGCGACGATTGGCTCGAAATCCTGGGCTGCGGCATGGTGAACCCGAAGGTGCTTTCCATGTGCGGCATCGATCCCGAGGAATACCAAGGCTTCGCCTTCGGTATGGGGATCGAGCGCGTGGCGATGCTGAAATACGGCATCCCGGATCTGCGCACCTTCTACGAAGCCGATATGCGCTGGCTGCGCCATTACGGTTTCGCACCCGCCGATGTGCCCACGCTGGCCGGAGGGTTGGCCCGATGAAATTCACGCTGTCCTGGCTGAAGACGCATCTCGACACGAACCTGACGGCGGCCCAGCTCGCCGAGAAGGTGACCGCGATCGGGCTCGAACTCGAAAGCCTGACCAATCCCGCCGAGACATTGGCGCCGTTCAAGGTCGTGCATGTCGTCGAGGCGAAGCCGCACCCCGACGCCGATCGCTTGCGCGTGTGCTTGGTCGATACGGGCAAGGAAAAGGTGCAGGTCGTGTGCGGGGCGCCCAACGCGCGCACCGGCATGAAGGGCGTGTTCGCGCCCGCCGGCGTCACCGTGCCCGGCACGGGCTTGCTGCTGAAGGCCGGTCAGATTCGCGGCCAAGCGTCGAACGGCATGCTCGTCTCGATGCGCGAAATGGGCCTGGGCGACGATCACACCGGCATTATCGATATGCCGGAAGACGCGCCCGTGGGCGTGCCTTTCGCCACGCTGCTCGGCCTCGACGATCCGCTATTCGACGTGGCGATCACGCCCAACCGCGCCGATTGCCTGGGCATTCGCGGGATCGCGCGCGATCTCGCCGCCGCCGGGGCTGGCACGTTGAAGCCGTGGACCGCCCCCAAGGTCAACGGCAAATACGAATCGCCGATCAAGGTCGATTTGTCGGCGCTGGAAGCGGGCGCATGCCCGGCTTTCGTCGGCCGCCATTTCAAGGGCGTTAAAAACGGCCCGTCGCCGAAATGGCTGCAGGATCGCCTGACGTCGATCGGCCTGCGCCCGATTTCGATCCTGGTCGACATCACCAATTTCTTCACTTTCGATCTGAACCGGCCGCTGCACGTGTTCGACGCGAAGAAGGTGAAGGGCCAGATCGCGCTGAAGCCCGCCAAGGGCGGCGAGCAATTCGCGGCGCTGGACAACAAGACCTACACGATGGCGGGCGGCGAAACGCTGATCTGCGACGATAGCGGCGTGATCTCGCTCGCCGGCGTGATGGGCGGCGCGGGCACGGGCTGCGAATTCGACACGACCGAGGTCTATCTCGAAACCGCGTTGTTCGATCCGATCCGCACCGCGATGACCGGGCGCCATCATCAGATCCTGTCGGATGCGCGTTATCGCTTCGAACGCGGTCTCGATCCCGCTTTCGTGCTCGACGGCATGGAAGCGGCGTCGAAAATGATCCTCGATCTTTGCGGCGGCGAAGCCTCGGCGCCGGTGATCGCGGGTGCCATCCCCGACACGACGCGTTCCTACACATTGCGGTCGACGCGCGTCGCCACGCTCGGCGGTTTGGAAGTGGCGCCCGCACGCCAGAAGCAAATCCTAGAAAATCTCGGCTTCAAGGTTGCGGCCAAGGGCAGCGATTTCGACGTGATTCCGCCGCCGTGGCGTGCCGATGTGGTCGGCGAAGCCGATCTGGTCGAGGAAGTGTGCCGCATCGTCGGTTACGACGAAATCCCGGCGGTGACGCTGCCGCGCGACGGCGCCATGCCGCCGCTGGCCTGGACGCCGGCGCAGCGCCGCGTGCGCGACGCCAAGCGTATCCTCGCGGGGCTCGGCCTCAACGAAGCGGTGACGTTCTCGTTCATGCGCAAGGATCAGGCGATCCATTTCGCCCCGCGCAAGGCGGAACTGGAAGTTGCCAATCCGATCTCGGCCGATCTGGATTACATGCGTCCGTCGATCGTGCCGAATCTCGCCAGCGCGTCGGCGCGCAACGCCGCACGCGGCTACGCGGACAACGCGCTGTTCGAAGTCGGCCCGATTTTCGACGGTATTGGCGAAAAGGATCAGCGCATCGTCGCCAGCATCGTGCGCACGGGCGATGCCAGCCCGCGCCACTGGGCGGGCGGGGCGCGCAAGGTCGATGCTTTCGACGCGAAGGCCGATGCGCTCGACCTGTTGAAGGGCCTGGGCCTGTCGATCGAGAACGTGGCGGTGGCGCGCGAAGCGCCCGCCTGGTTCCATCCCGGCCGTTCGGGTGCCCTCAAGCTTGGGCCCAAGACCGTGCTCGGCTGGTTCGGCGAGTTGCATCCGAACGTGATCAAGGCGCTCGACCTTGAAGCGCCGGTCGTCGCGGCCGAGATCTTCCTCGACGCGATTCCCGCGCCGAAGGCGAAGGGCGGGCGCCAGCGTCCGCCGCTGAAGCTCTCGGCCTTCCAGCCGTTGGAGCGCGACTTCGCTTTCGTGGTGGACGCGAACGTGGCGGCCGATGCGATCTTGCGCAGCGCCAAATCGGCGGACAAGACGCTGATCCAAGCGGCCAGCGTGTTCGATGTCTATCAAGGCAAGGGCGTGCCCGAGGGCAAGAAATCCGTCGCCATCGCCGTGCGCTTGCAGCCGCAGGACCGCACGCTGACCGAACAGGATCTCGACGCCGTCGCGCAGAAAATCGTCGCCGCCGTCGCCAAGGCGACGGGCGCCAGCCTGCGGAGTTAAGCCATGCTCTATCTCGTCGCGTTGATCGTGCCGCCCTTGGCGCTGTTCCTGGTCGGCAAGCCGTTCCAGGGGATCTTCAATCTGATCCTCTGGCTCGCGTCGATCGTGTTCGCGCTGACGATCCTGGGCTTCACCATCGGCTTCGTGCTGTGGCTGATCGCGGCGCTGCACGCGGCCTTCGTGGTCAACGGCGTCAAGGCCGACAAGCGCAACCAAGCCTTGATCGACGCGATCAAGGGGCGGGACGGCCAGGGCGGCTGAACCGCCCCGCCGGGCGGCGAATTTCCCCGATTCGACCGTGCTTTAGGGGGCGTTGCCATAGGGCGATTCGCCCCCTATGTTGCACGCGCGAATGGCGCCCCGCGCCGTCCTTTTCAGGCATTGCATATCCGGCACATGGCGACCGACCTTTCCCGCATCCGTAATTTCTCGATCGTCGCGCATATCGATCACGGCAAATCGACGCTCGCCGACCGCTTGATCCAATTCTGCGGCGCCGTCGAACTGCGCGACATGCAGGAGCAGATGCTCGACTCGATGGATATCGAGCGCGAGCGCGGCATCACCATCAAGGCGCAGACCGTGCGCCTCGACTACAAGGCGAAGGACGGCAAGGACTACGTCCTCAATTTGATGGACACGCCGGGCCATGTGGACTTCGCCTACGAGGTGAGCCGCAGCCTCGCCGCGTGCGAAGGCTCGATCCTGGTGGTCGACGCCAGCCAAGGTGTCGAAGCCCAAACGCTCGCCAACGTCTATCAGGCGCTGGATGCGGGGCACGAGATCGTGCCCGTGCTCAACAAGATCGATCTGCCCGCCGCCGATCCCGAGCGCATCAAGAAGCAGATCGAAGACGTGATCGGGCTCGACGCGTCGGACGCCGTGCCGATCTCGGCCAAGACCGGGCTCAATATCGATCTCGTGCTCGAAGCGCTCGTGCAGCGTTTGCCCGCCCCCAAGGGCGAGGTCGCGTCGCCGTTGAAGGCGCTGCTGGTCGACGCGTGGTACGACCTTTACCTCGGCGTCGTGTTGCTGGTGCGCATCAAGGACGGGCGCATCGCCAAGGGCATGAAGATCCGCATGATGAACGCGGCCGCGACGTACGACGTCGAGCGCGTGGGCGTGTTCACGCCCAAGCTCAAGGAAGTGGCCGAGCTGGGGCCGGGCGAAGTCGGCTACATCACCGCGGGCATCAAGGCGGTGGCCGACGTGGGCGTGGGCGACACGATTACCGAGGAAAAGCGCCAGGCGGCGGAACCGCTGCCGGGCTTCAAGCCGTCGCTGCCGGTGGTGTGGTGCGGGCTGTTCCCGGTCGATCCGGCCGAGTTCGAACATTTGCGCGAAAGCCTGGGCAAGCTGCGGCTCAACGACGCCTCGTTCCATTACGAGCCGGAAAGCTCGGCGGCGCTGGGCTTCGGCTTCCGTTGCGGCTTCCTGGGCCTTCTGCATCTCGAGATCATTCAGGAGCGCCTGTCGCGCGAATTCGATCTCGATCTGATCGCGACGGCGCCGTCGGTCGTCTACCGCATCCATATGAAGGACGGGTCGGTGCAGGAAATGCACAACCCCGCCGACATGCCGGACGCGGTCTATATCGACCATATCGAGGAGCCGCGCATCAAGGCGACGATCCTGGTGCCCGACGAGCATCTCGGCTCGGTGTTGAAGCTGTGCCAGGACCGGCGCGGCATCCAGCAGAACCTGACCTATGTCGGGAACCGCGCGATGATCGTCTACGATCTGCCGCTCAACGAAGTCGTGTTCGATTTCTACGACCGTTTGAAAAGCGTGTCGCGCGGCTACGCCTCGTTCGACTACGTGATGACCGCCTATCGCGAGGACGACCTCGTGCGCCTGTCGATCCTGGTGAACGCGGAGCCGGTGGACGCGCTCTCGGTCATCGTGCATCGCACGCAAGCCGAAAGCCGCGGCCGCGCCTTGTGCGTGAAGCTCAAGGATCTCATTCCGCGCCAGCTGTTCCAGATTCCGATCCAAGCCGCGATCGGCGGCAAGATCGTGGCGCGCGAAACGATCTCGGCCATGCGCAAGGACGTGCTCGCCAAATGCTATGGCGGCGACGTGTCGCGCAAGAAGAAGCTCCTCGAGAAGCAGAAAGAGGGCAAGAAGCGCATGCGGCAATTCGGCCAGGTCGAAATTCCGCAAAGCGCGTTCCTCGCCGCCCTCAAGGCGCGCGACGACTGAGCCTTACGTTCGCGTCAGCGCCACGCGGCCGAGCGCCGGCGGCGTTTGGGCGGCGGCGTGAGCACCGCGATGGCGATGCCCGCCAGCGCCGCCACACCCGCGGCCGGGCTTTGCAGCAGCGGGAACGCGATCCAGTCCCACAAGGCGGGATGGACGTGGCGCACCAAGGCGGGCTCGACCAGCAGCAGCGAATCGCGATGCACCCAGGCCCAGACTTGGCCCAGCGGCAGCGGGTCGAGCGCGCCGGTCTCGTACCACAAAAGACCGTCGCGGCCGGCCGCCACGGCGGCCAGCACGAGCAGCAGCCAGCCGAGGGCCCGCAGCGCGATCATGGTTGAAAGATAACCGTTTTCGGGCGGCCAAGCGACGCTTGGCGGGGGCGGGGTGCCCTGCTATGTTCCCGGCCCCGAAAGCGACCCGACCCCGGCGGAGGGGTGGCCGAGTGGTTTAAGGCGCTCGCTTGGAAAGCGTGTATGGGGGAAACCCCATCGTGAGTTCGAATCTCATCCCCTCCGCCATTTATTCCCACTGAGACCGCGTGTGGAGTTTTGCCCGCGCGGCAATGGCCGGAAACGCGGCGCTTCGCGCGCATTGCGCGCCGATCCTGAGCGTCTCTGAGGGGCCGTTTCGGCCGGATTTCTCGGCGGGAAGCGCCGATTTCTCAGCAGGCCATTGTCGCGTGGAGTTTCGCCGGGGATCACGAGGCCGTTCCGACCATCCGCACTTCGGCGGCCGCCGTTACAGACTGGCGAAGAGGGCTCGTTGTGCTGCCCAGTCTAGAGGCAGCTTGCCGTCACTGATATGGCCGATTTGGAGCCGGGCCGGCTGGCGACCTTCAAGAATCTGCTCCATGAGATCGGGCGCTAGGAAGCCGATAGGCAGAATCTTGCGGACGTAGGATTCGCCGATGGCGAACTGAGCGACGAGATCGGGGACGGACTTTGCCTCACCGCTTTCTAGCTTTAGGCGCATCGCATAGGCGCGGGCGAGGGCACGAACGAGCAGCTTGTCGATCCGTGGCATGATCGGTGGGCTACCAGACCCCTTAGCCGTCACGATCACCTCCGCCCGGCTGCGATGAAGCTGGATGGCAATTTCGAACGGCTTAGCCCTCAAAGGATCAGCCGGTTCGACCACGATCCGGTCGGCATAGAGCGTCGCCCGCCCGATCCGATCGAACGCCGCGGCGCGTGCGGTGTCATCAAGTTCGGCGAGCGGAACTTTTGGAAGATGCGCGAGCAATAGCGGCTCAATGACATGCGCCGGGATAAACTTGATCTCGCCGGCTGCGGCCCGGTTGCCGGTCACCACGGCCTTGCTCATGTAGTAGCGATAGCGCCGCGCATCCTTCTTGAATGACGCACGGACGACCATCTCGTTTCCGGCGCTATCGAACAGCTTGCCGCGGAGCGGGGCGGAATTCTTCGAATGGTGTCGGCCCTTGGGCTGCGCGGCAGTGTCCCCGAGAAGCGCCTGCGCCTTGTCCCAAAGAGGCTTTGGGACGATGGCGTCATGCTGGCCGTCGTAGATCTTCCCCTTGTGCGTGATCTCGCCGAGATAGATCCGATTCCGGAGCAAGCAGTAAAGCGCGCCTCTGGCCATGAACCCGCCACCACGCATTCGATCGGTGCCTGAAACAGTCTTCTTGCTGGTGATTCCAGCATCCTTTAAGGCCTCTACCAGCTTCGGGACCGTGCCGAGTTCCAGGTAGAGCCGATAGATTTGCCGGACGGTCTCTGCCTCGGGTTCGTTGACGATGAGCTTCCGATCCTTGACGTCGTACCCAAGCGGGACCGGACCGCCCATCCACATCCCCTTCTTCTTGGAGGCGGCGAATTTGTCCCGGATGCGCTCACCTGTGACCTCGCGCTCAAACTGGGCGAAGGACAGGAGCACGTTGAGGGTCAGTCGTCCCATCGAGGTCGTCGTGTTGAACTGCTGGGTCACGGAAACGAACGAAACCCCCTGCCGATCGAGGGCCTCGACGATCTTGGCGAAGTCGGCGAGGGAGCGGGTGAGGCGGTCGACCTTGTAGACGACGATCGTGTCGATCTTTTTCGCCTCGATATCCGCCATCAAGCGTTGGAGAGCAGGGCGCTCCATGGACCCGCCGGAATATCCACCGTCGTCGTACTCCGTCGGGATCAGTATCCAGCCTTCATGGGCCTGGCTGCGGATATAGGCCTCGCAGGCCTCTCGCTGAGCGTGGAGGGAGTTGAAGTTCTGCTCGAGGCCCTCCTCGGAGGATTTGCGTGTGTAGATCGCGCAGCGGGCGGCCTTAACGCTCATGCTGCGGCCCTACGCTTGAGCTTGAAGAAGGCAGGCCCGGACCAGGGCGTGCCGGTGATCTCTCGGGCGATGACGCTGAGGCTTGCCCACTTCCGGCCGCTCCACAGGAAACCGTCGGGCAGAACTTGGACCCGATGGGCGACACCCTTCCAGGCGCGAACGAGTTCGATGCCCGGCCTCAGTCCAAGATTGGCGGAGGGTTCGTGGCTTGGGTCTGCAGCGAACTTGGTCGCTAGGGTCAGGAGGCGCTTATGGACGCGCCCGGCGCCGGCGCCCCCAGCGGCGTCTTGCAAGCGGACGGCGAGGAGTAGGCGTAGCAACTGAGGTTGGGAGCGACACCGCACCTCGCCCCCAACATGCTTATCCCAGAGCTTGACCATTTCAGGTGCGGTCAAGCGATCAAGCTGCGCGACCAAGCCTGTCGTGACTATGGTGGGATCTTGCACCCCGTTTATGGTTCGGCGCTGGGCCATCGATCAGCCCGCCTTTACGATGCGATAGGTTTTCGTCTGGCCTTCGCCGATCGTGCCAGTGACCTTGATGCCCAGTCGCTTTCGGACCGTGGCGGAGATGACGCCGTGAACCGTGTGCCGCTGCCACCCCAACGCACGCGCAATTTGCTCAATGGTGGCGCCTTCCTTACGTCGTAGCAGGGTGATCAGCTTCGCCATCTTGGTATTGCGTGGCTGAACTTGCTTGTGTTGCTGCGCAACACTCTTGGCCTTTGGCTTCCGATTCTGCATTTGGGGCTCCTATTGACCGCGAGATGCGGTGCCCCAATCACGCTTCCTTTGCGCGGGAATGCCAGTCGATTGTTCGCTAGAAAGATCGGAGTTCCGCTGTGACAGGCCGAGTTTCAGCGCTTCGGGCGCCGGCCACCCGGAAGCGGCTTCGGCGGCGGCTCGCCGGCTGCGGGTATCACGAAGAACTCAGCCAGCTTGACGCCCAGAACCTTGGAGAGTTTTTCGAGGATTGCGACGCTAGGGTTCTCTAGGCCACGCTCCAGGCGTCCCACATAGCTGCGGTCGATGCCCGCGTCATAGGCCAAGTTCTCCTGAGATAGCCCGGCTCGGACCCGAAGTCGGCGAAGATTCCGTGCCACAAGCGCCTGTGCCCGCATGAGCACAAACGAACATCTTGAGTACCGTTAAACCACGGACTATAGTCCTACTATTAAATGCCTGTTTAGATTGCCGATTCATGGTGCTGACGATGGTGCTATGGCATACAAAATGAACGGCCCAATGTCTTCGAACTCGAGTGTGAGGACAGGCTGATGGGGGCGTTTTTCGCAGTTGACCCCAAGGGCGTTGTCCAACTGAAGCCGGAACGCTTTGCCGACGATCATCTCGAAGACAATCTTCAGGATTGGTGTGACCGCTTTCCCGAGCTGTTGAACGATGGCCGGCCGCTTTTATCGCTTGGCCGCGAGATTCCGACCAAGCATAGGCATTTCATCGACAATCTGTTTTTGGATGCTGCAGGCGGCCTCGTGGTCGCCGAGCTCAAGCGCGGTACGGCGCCATCTGACATCAATGCCCAGCTACTGAACTATGCCGCGTTCGCGGAGAACGTGACGTCCCAGCAGATCGAAGAACTGTGTGTCCGTCATACCGGGCGAACTCTCGAGAGTCGCTTTCGAGAGGTCTTCGGCATCGGGGTGCCGAAGAGTTTCCCGACTTCGCATCGCTTCGTGCTTGTCGCCGAAAGATTTGACGCACATGCGATCGATCAATGCCGGCTTTTGACTGGCAAGGGATTCAATATCGCTTGTCTTGAGTTCAAGCTCTACATGCTCGGCGAGCAACGAACCCTTCACGTCGAACCCGTGTTTGGAGAAATTCCGAGAGTCGATGCGGATGCGATCGTCGACCCCCGCATTCGACGCTGTCAGTGGGTCTTCGAACAGATCAGGCCTCTCGTGCGGGAGATCGCCGCTCGGCAAGCTTGGGAGTTGGATGAAAGCATCAGCGACTATGTCTATAGCTTCGCTCCGAAGGCTTGGCCGAAATGCAAAAGGCGACTTTATGACCGAGCATTCGGTATCTACTGCATCTGGCATTACAAAGACGAAGAGTGGTTCGGCGTGAACTTCAATTATCGTCAGTCGGTATTGCCAGACCTAGGGTCTTACCTGATGCGACGTAAAAAGATCCTATCAAAGACTTTCAAGGCCGAGATCGACGATGAGGGAACTTGGGGAAGTCACTACGTGAACCTCAAGCTCCCTGAGATTGGAGACCTGAAGGCGCTCGCGGTCGTTAAAGAGCAACTCGAGAAACTCGTGACCGGCTACGTGCCTGTCGTCACGGAATATTTCGCTGAAAAATGAGATCGAGCCCGCCTTATACTTTTCGGCAGGTCGTGCGCCCATCGGGCCATTGACGACACTCAAACCGTTCGCCGGTGCGCTCGTTGCGGCAGGTCGTCAGGCCATCCTGCCAGGTCGAGCAGCGCATATTTGGATCCGAAGGGAAA
Source organism: Tagaea sp. CACIAM 22H2 (assembly GCA_014444615.1). Taxonomy (GTDB): domain Bacteria; phylum Pseudomonadota; class Alphaproteobacteria; order CACIAM-22H2; family CACIAM-22H2; genus Tagaea. The sequence goes on from PVXE01000035.1 coordinate 30,500, forward strand.
ATCTGCGCGACCGCCGGCGTGGATCCGAATGCCAATACACAGATCGCGATTCGATACCACACGACGCCGCCTCCCAATTCACGGGTCATTTCTCGCACAACATAGATCCTTCGGCGGAGATACGGTAGCGCAGTTAGTCGCTTCAACGCCGGCTCTACGGGCGTGCAAAGCCCAGAGGCCTGCGCGTGCCAGACGGCCGTTGGCGCGCCGGTGGACGAGCGAGGGCAAGCTGGCTCCGTCGTCTCGTCAAAAACCGGAGGGCCTGAGAGGTGCTGTCTACCTGATCGTCGTGGCGGCCGTTCGGAAACGCGAGGAGTTCGGCGAGATAGGCTTCGAGCCAAGGTGCATTGCGAGGCAGTAAGACATCGCCAGCTTCGAACCTTGCCGACTGTGCCTCAATACGAGCGACTTTATCGAAGCGAGGTGGATCGAGGATCGGCAGCAGGTCTCGGGTGCTGCGTAGGTCCTGGGCGAGGGCGCGCCCAGTATCCGTCTCCTCGATCAAGGTGACGGCGTCCGGGTCGTGCGCGCGCATGGCAAGTACTTCTCGGCGAAGGGCGGTGAACTCGAATTGCCCTCGGACAAGATCCAGCAGGTAATAGCTGTTGCCGGCGAGCCCCCAGAGAGTGCCCACGGAATAATCGCTGTTTTCGCCGGTCGTCGAAGCGGTGTCCCAGCTTGCGACTTTGAGATCAAACTCTTCGGGCTCTTCGTCGTAGTAGCGGATCCAGCTACGCTTGATGATATTCCCGTCATGGGGCACTGGCGTCTGCTGGTATTGTGCTTGAAACCCGCGGCTGCCCATGGTGCGCCGAATTTGATCGAGGGTTGCTTGGTCCTCCCGATCGGAATGGAGAAGTTCGCCGAGGCGTCGACGATAGCGATCATCAGAAGAAGGACCGAGTGCGTAGGTCTCCGGCCGTTCCGCGATAGCGGGAATCTCAAGCTTCTCCCAATCGTCAATTCCCTCGACATGCGCGACGAGATCGTCTTCGTGCAGGCGTTGCATGACTAGGACGATCGCACCAGTACGTTTGTCGTTGAGCCGTGTGTAAAGAGTCTGGTCGTAGAAGGTCTTCACCTTGATGCGCTCAGCTTCTGAGAGTGCTGCGAGTGGCTGTATTGGGTCATCAATCACGATCAGGTCCGCGCCACGACCAAGAATCGAGCCCTCAATAGAAGTCGCGAGGCGAAATCCGCCTGAAGTGGTTTTTAGCTCGGTGATCCGATGCCCGCGTTTGGCAATCTGCAGGGCAGGGAATAGCCGCTTGTACCAAGGGCTTTCGACGATTCGCAGAAAGGCATTCGCGTGCTCGCGCGCGAGATCTTTGCTGTGACTGACGCATATGATTTTCTTTGTCGGATGATGCCCCAGTGCCCAAGCTGTATAGGCAATGGTCACGGTGAGGGACTTTAGATGCCGGGGCGGAATATTGACGATCAGCCGCCGTATGTCTCCCCCGTGAATTCGCGAAAGCTGGTAGGCAATCGCATCGATATGCCAGTTATGGGAATACGGCTTGCCTTGCTCGATTTCGGCAAAGCACTTCTCGACGAAAGCTGAAAGGCTTGTTCGTAGAAGCGCGTCAAAGGCCAACCGATCATTCATTCGGTTTCCCCTTTTTCGTCATCTTTAGGGCCGCCTGCGCGACATACCGATCAAGTATTATTTGATCATCCGACGAAATCGCGATCTGGTCATTCGTGGCCGAGAGAGGTTCGAAGTCGATCTTCTGCCCAAGTTCTACGATCAACGCGGCGGCCTTAAAGTCGCCCTTGGATGCGCTAGACATCAGGCGCTCAACGATCGCGCGGAATTTCGATATTCGCTGCTGCTTGCCGTCGATTTGGACCACGACTTCAGCGGCGAGCGCATTGCGCAGCTCCGTCTTAAAGTTACGGGAGCCCTTTGGCCGGCCGGCGGGATTTCCGGATTGCCCTTTCTGAAACTGCGTGTGCTGTGGAGGTTGACCGCGGCCAACTTGGTAAGATGGCGAAGGTAGCTCACGCCCTTCACCGCGGGATTTTCGTGCCATATCAGACCTCCTTCCCGTTGGAGGTAACGCGTTGCAGGACGACCTCGTCGAAGGTCATTCCAAGTTCAGCGTGACTAGCTTTTTTGCCGGTTTTCCTTTCCCAGCGGCGGATGGTGACGTCGACATAGGCGGGGTCGAGCTCAAGCAGGTATCCGTGACGCCCTGTCTGTTCCGCCGCGATCAGCGTGGTTCCGCTGCCGCCGAAGGCGTCCAGCACGATCCCGCCGCGCTTCGAACAGTCCTTGATGGCGTCGGCAACGAGGGCTACCGGCTTAACGGTTGGGTGCATAGCTAGATCAGCCATGCGGCTAGGGCGTAGGGTATTCGCGCCGGCGTAGTCCCAAACATTCGTTCGGTACCGGCCCTTTTCCCCGAGCCCGAAATTATTGATGTGGGCAGCCGTGCCGTTCTTAAACACGAGTACGAGTTCGTGTTTGGAGCGGTAAAAGGTCCCCATTCCCCCGTTGTCCTTGTTCCAGACGCAGAGGTTTTTGAGTTCGGTATAGGCGGCGGTCCCGGCGGTGAGTATCTCCTGCAAATGCCGCCAATCCATGCAGACATAGTGGATCGAGCCGTCCGTCGAGACAGCGGCGAGGTTGCTCAGGACCGTAGTCAGAAATTTACTGAAATCCGCCTGGGACATTTCCCCGGACGCCATCGCGAATTCCCGATGGCGGACACGGCCAAGTCCTGTGACGTGGCCGTCAATGGGCACGTTGTAGGGTGGGTCGGTAAACACCATCTGGGCCTTTTTGCCGTCGAGCAAAGCCTCAAAGGCAGCTGGGTCTCGAGCGTCGGCGCAAAGGATACGATGATGATCTAGTTGCCAAAGGTCGCCCTTTTGGCTCACCACAGGGGCGCGTGGCTCAAGATCTTCCGGCGGCTCGGTTGACGAAGGAGCCGATTCTCCTGCCTCAAGGATTCTATCGATATCGGCGCCATCAAAGCCCGTGACTTCAATATCGAACGCCATATCGAAGGCAGCTAGTTCACCAAACTCGATCGCCAGGATCTCGTGATCCCAGTTGGCTAGCTCTGCGAGTCGATTGTCTGCGATCAGATAGGCACGCCGCTCGGCTGTACTCAGGTGTTCCAAACGCACGGTCGGAACACTCTCCATCTCAAGCAGTTTTGCTGCTTCGACGCGGCCGTGTCCGGCGACGATGACACCTTCGCCATCAATGAGTATCGGATTCACGAATCCAAACTGCCGAATGCTCGCGGCGATCTGTTGGATTTGCTTTTTGGAATGTGTGCGAGCGTTTCGAGGCGCCGGTGTCAGCGAAGTCAACGCTCGGTACTCAACCTTAATACTTGCTCGGTCAACCCAGTTTAGATCGGGTGCTCCGAGAGGAGGCGAAGCTGAGAGGGAAATAGCTGCGGTAGTAGGACGGACCCTAGTACGAGGTTGAACCATCGACATCTCCACACATTGGCCAACGCAAGTGCGTTGCCGAGACCAAAGCGACAGTCGGTGGTGGAGACGGAAGGGCAGCTTCAGCGCGGGAGAAAGCTACCCAGCCGCCCGCGCCATGCAATGTGATTGCCTGGGCCAGCCAACCGGTAATGCCTCTCCCTCGTGGCCAATCATCTCAAAAGGATGGAATGGCCCGAGAGCGCTGCTGAACGGATGAGCAAATCTCGCGACTCGCCACCCGATCTCCAGCAATGCTGCCTTCGCGAAATCTGATAGTCAAGATTATTCATCTAATAGTTGACGAAAAATCAATCCTGTCGCGCTTAAGCCATTCATCTGTAAAGCAAATGCTATCCCCAAAGTGGCTCCAAAAACTAAAGCCGGACCGATGAAATTCAGCAACTGATATGGCGTTTCGCACTCAGTAACGCCAGTATGCCCTTTGAGTGTCTTGATGGCGCTGCAAAGCCATCACTCAAGTGTGAGGCATCCTGGCGACGTGGAGAAAATGCTGAATGTCAAAGAACTTTGATGATCGATTGAATGCCATCGTCGTACAAAAAACCGCGAACGATGCTGCACTTGCAGCAGCACGGACCGAAGCTAAGAACCGTGCTGAGGTGGACGTTCAAAAGCGAGCCTTGGCGAAACAAAGATGGGCCAAGGAAACGTTCCCATTGCTACAGGCTGTCGTGCAGAAGATTAATCAAGGAATGGCTGCGGCAGCCATGGAATTGAAGATCGGTGATGCAGAAAAGTCAGTGGCACCAGCTATAGCGCGAATTTCCTTTAATCTATTTTCAGATGGAATCGATACGAAGAAAAGTCTGATGCTTAACGTTAATGCATTCGGGAAAATGGTGTTCATGCCGCTTATCCCTTACAGCGGGCTTTCACGAGATGCCCATATTGACACCGTTAGAGAAGAGGAAGTTACTGATGTGATTCTTGATTTCTTGGAGTTGGCTGCGGTGAAGTCAAACAAATAACTGTAGGTGGGCAGAAGATCTTTCGTGATCAGATCTCTAGGGCGATAATTGGGCATGATTGTCAGACTCAATTGCATGCCATATCAAGCGCGGTAGTCCAGTCGATCTTCCTTGCCGGCGCTTACTCTATCGGCTCAATGTTGTTGCGATTGCGCTAGTTTCGAGCGTGTTGATCGGAACAGATAATTTAGGAAGAGTTCGCCAGCACTTGCGGCGCTGATTTAGTGCCAAGCGACTCATAGCCCAGATGGAGTCTATTACTGTACAGATGATGCATGTCGGGGGCACCGCACGATCACCGTCGCACTAGCCATACCGTTTCTCTGGCGACATCCGTTATATTGATAGACTGTGTGGTAAAAGCACTAATGTATTTCGCAATGCTCAGATCTGGCTGACTACAGCAAAGCTCTTTTTTCAAAATGAAACTAAGCCGATATTGGTTTCACGATTTTGAATTACTATAGCCCGAACGATGTCAATCCTGGACGAAGATTTACGTGATTTTTACAAATCTAATCGCATTCAAAATTTAAGTGATCACAATAAAACATGGCGGAATGTTGGATAGAATCTTTGAAAAAGTTTAAATCTTTCGATCAGATTTTCAGTAGGTATGCTTTCATGAAGTTTGAAATTTAGTTGAGCCGCAAGCTCAGCAGCGCTTTTGCTGTGAATATCCCGATCTAAAGTCAATTTTTCCCAAACTGTAAGCTGGGGGATTTCGACATCAACTATAGTCTGCCAGTCTCCAACGCCACCGGGGACTGTTTTCAGATCCATCTTCTTTCGATACAGATCGACTTCACTTCTTTTGACTACAGCACCTGTTACACTCAGCATCCTGTGGCCATCGGCATAAGTCGTAATCGACAGCGGCTCGAAAGTATACTTGCCGGCATTGCTAAACGCAGCCTCTGCGGCGACGTTAAACGCATGAACTGCCAGCTTGGTTATGCCAAGCTTTTGCAGAAGATCAGACGATTTTGCGCCTGGCCTTAGTTGATCGCCCAACATCTCACGCAACTTATTAAAGCGACGCTCCCGGATATCGTCTAATGACGCCTCCGCGGAAGATCTCGCAAGGGTCTTTTCATCAACATCGATAGTGAGCCGAATAACGTCTCCTGGTTCACTGACCCTCAGTAGGCCTTCGAAAGTGTCGATGCTCGCTCGCAAGGTAAGCGCATCTGTCATATCGAACCAGACAATCGCGTTCGCATCCGCCGGAACGCCAGCTTTCTTGAAAACAACGCCCTTCTTTGAAACAAAATCTTGAGTCGAGTAGGACGTAGCGGTGATACACGAAAGAGGCAGGTTGAATTTTTGGCGAGCCCAGACGTCCGAATCAATCTCCAAGGAAATCAGCTTCATCATATCGAACGAAGCATTCATCAACTTATGATCTTCCATGGCGAAGCTGCCGAGCCCAACGTATGCGAACTCACGAATTGGCGTGCATATCGCATAACGGCTTAGCACTTCGATGAAAATTCTGCGATCGACAAACTTGTGGGGTCGGAGCGCATAATTGACGCCAAAGGCACCCGCAACACCTGCGACAGGTATAGCCTCCATCTCAGTCATTTTTTGGAAATCCGCTTCATAACATCGTCAAAGCACGCAATGCCCACGTCGGCAGCCCGCGCCCTGGGGTTGTCTAGAAGTTCAATTGCAACTCTGGTAATATCATCTTGATGTTTCAAAAAACTTACTCGCCTCATCTGAGTTGGTTCTGGCACTGGCAGATACGGATTAAATCGTTCTGCACCGTGGAGTTTACGCACGGGATCTAGCCGGATTTTGCCCATCATTGCCTTAAGTTCAGAAAGCTCCATTAGCTCAGCACTATCAAATAACTTCTTCGCTTCGATGCGATCGGATTTCCAATGGTTCGTAAAGTTCGTAAAAACCTTTATTCCTTCGCGCATATACTGCTTCAAGTTCAAATACAGTGTCGAAGACGCGTCGAGACCACGCTTTGTAGTTGTTAAGGGTAACTCTAGCGGCTTATCGGAATCTAACGTCAATATTCCGCGGATTCCGATGAATTGAGGGTGAAAACGAGGGACACCAGCTTCTCCCCATCCTGTCAAGATAGTGGTGTCGTTGGAAACTATTGCGCGGTCGTTGCAGATAATAGTCCAACCAGAATTGTCTCGTGTTTGGCGCTGCTCCGCCTCACCTTCTTCATCTCCTTCGGAATCAGGTGGTGTCCGGTACATGCCGACCCAAAGCGCTGCCTTTACATCAGGCGTCTCGAACCTAAGCATGTAAGGCGCCATAACGGGTTCGCCCGTCTCGATTTCATCTAACGACGCGGATAAAACTGAAACTGGTGCTGGTTCTATCTCAATGCCGTTCAGATCAACTTTGAAGCCTTTATTCAAAATAATCGCATAGTGCTGCGAAATGAAAGAGTGAAGCCGAGTTACGAATGCTTCTGTCGCAAGTATTTTAGAAATTTCAGGGCGTAGCTTCGTAACAGTAATGCGGGTGCCGTCTTTCAAGTCGACATTCTTTCGACGATAGTCCAGTCGCCATTCGTCCTCACTACGTAACCATCTTTCATTAATTCTAACTTCGAAGCCAAAGTCTGCATGAGATTCAACGCTAGCCTCCAAAGCCATCTTAAAAATGGCCCTCTTCATGCCAATTCCGTATATTCCGATAGTCTTATAATGCTCGTTGGGGTCGACGTTGCGACCGATACCAAAGGCGCGTTCGATTAAGGTTTTTGGAATACCACCGCAGTTATCTGTGATCGTAAAACGGTCACCCGATAGCGTAATCGAGCTACGGTAGCCTCGAAATGCCTTGGCGGTAGCGGTCGATTTTTTTGAGCTTCGAATTATTCCGTCGAGGCAATTATCAAGTAGATCAAGGATCGCGTCCTCAAGATCAATGTCGCGAGTCAGCATTTCTACAAAGAAACGTTTGTTGATACGCATTTTGAGCGACTCTATGGGTGCACTCGATGCTTTTTTCTTTTTCGCCATGCTGCCTCCTATTTCTAAACTAAGGTTAGTTGTGCTTCGAAGAACTCACCAGTATTTTTATCAGGCTGTCGTTTCGGGCTTGGCGGCCAAGGACACCAGGGCCATACTGTGCTAACCCTATAATTCTAGTGCCTTAAATACGGATCCAATGCAGAAACACCGCGCACAACTTCCGACGCTGCTTGACCTTTTTTGCGGTTGCGGCGGTTTCACCCTAGGAGCCCATAGCGCAGGGTTTGAGACAGCTTTGTCTGTTGATATCGATCCGAATTTAACATTCTCGTTTCAAAAGAATTTTCCTTCGGCTTCTTTGCGTTTGACGGATATTGCGAGCATCACCGCAACCTCAATCAAGAGGGACGTTGCCAAGCCGATCGACGGAATTATCGGCGGTCCGCCGTGTCAAGGATTTAGCTCTATTGGGCGGCAGGATGCCAATGATCCACGCCGCAACCTATTGGTAGATTTTTTTAGACTCGTTCGAGACATTGAGCCTAAGTTTTTCTTGATGGAAAATGTTAGAGGGCTTGGTTACGAGCGTAATAGGCATGTGCTCGACCACGGCATCAGCTTGCTTCCTTCAAAGTATAAAATCCTAGGCCCGATGGTTGTAAATTGTGCGGATTTCGGTGCTCCGACCTCTCGGCCTCGCTTATTTGTATTCGGCTATGATCCTAATCGAATGTCGCCGATGAATGAGGCCATGTTCGCAGGGAATGGGCGAAGCAATACAGTAAGAGATGCAATTGCGGATCTGTATTATTTCTCCGATGCGGGTTTCGACGATGAAGGCTACGATTTATGGAAGTCCCAGCCTGAGCTCGAGCTTTCCGAATATGCTAGGGCGTTGCGTGGGCGGACGCGAATAATAACCGGACATAAAAAGACACCCCACCGTCCAGAGATTTCTAAGAGATTTTCTACTGTGAAACCGGGCGATAAAGATGAAGTCGGCAAGCATGTTCGACTTTCCTGGGGAGGGAAATGTCCGACGTTGCGAGCTGGAACTGGCTCCGATCGAGGTTCGTATCAGTCTGTTAGGCCAATTCATCCATCACAGAACCGAGTTATTACCGTACGGGAAGCGGCCCGCATCCAAGGCTTTCCCGATGCTTTCCGATTTCATCCAACTGTCTGGCATAGTTTTCGGATGATAGGAAATAGCGTCAGCCCAATATTGGCGACGGAGCTTTTGTCACGCATTCAGGCGCGGTTGGAGTTGCCGATCATTCGATCTGCCGCGGAATAGACATGGTCGATAGAATTTCAGTGGAACGTCGGTCCGCTCTTATGAGCCGCGTTCCATCAAAAAATACAACGCCGGAAAAAACAGTAAGGAGCATTGTCCATCGACTGGGGTTTCGTTTCCGTCTCCATCGACGAGATCTGCCCGGTACGCCCGATCTTGTTTTTCCCTCGCTTCGAGCTGTAATTTTTGTTCATGGATGTTTTTGGCATAGACACGCCAAGTGCCGAAAAGCTTCCACGCCCAAAAGCAATACCCAGTTTTGGAGTGAAAAGTTTCTTAAGAACGTCAGGCGCGATAGCGCGAATAAGCGGCACCTTCGTGAACGGGGCTGGCACGTTCTTGTCGCTTGGGAATGCCAACTAAAGAAGCCGGCGCGATTGAAAAGAAAGATCGAGAAGTTTCTTAACGCAAGCAGGGCTTCAATGATCGATGCAGGGTAGTTAGATGCCTTTAATTCTGACCGAAAACGAGGCAACCGAATCCGGTATAGCCTACGCCGATCACACTGGGGTGTCTTATGAGTTTCCCAAAATGTATCGGCGAATAATGAAGTTTGGGGTTCCGTTTGTTTACTATCGCGGACGAAAGAAACTCGTCGGGCGGCAATTACAGGTCTACTTTGGCTCGGGAAATGTTGGCGAAATTCTTTCTACGAACGGCGATGCGTCGCGACTGACTTGTGAGATATTGAACTTCGTTCGATTCACGAATCCCGTACCGTTCAAACTTGGCCCAAAAATCTATTTGGAACGCAACGGACAGCGCCGAGGGTACTTCCAACAAGGTGTAAGAGTCGTAACCGATGCGGAATACAACTCGATCCTAACTGCGGGAAATTACGAAACTATCCCGCTTTCCACTGCCGAAGCTCGACACCGCAGTATTGTACGAATGGCGCGCACTGCAGTTGTCACAAGCCAGAACTCAAACGGACAGCTTGTGCGGCGCCGAGTTAAAAACAAAGCCATGATGCTGACAGAAGCAGAGCTTTGTAAGTGTATGGCAATGTTATTCGAGCGCCAGCAGGGGCTTTGTGCCATCACTGGCTTAACAATGCAGCTCGATACGCAATGCAGCGATCTCGCTTTGTTGCCTTCGCTTGATAGGATTGATAGTCAAAAACACTATAGTGCCGACAATCTTCAACTAGTCTGCCGTTTCATCAATAAATGGAAGGGCGCGGAGCGCGATGAGGAGTTTCGCAGGATGATATCTTTAATTCGGGATCGGACTTGACGATTGAGGTTCGAGCGAATTTTACAGATCAATTGTCTTTCGTATTTTAACTGCGCTTCACACTAGAGAATTCGGTCAATGTCGACTTAGTGCGGTTCGGCGCGCATACGATGTCTATGTTTCGACGATTTTCCCGATGATACGTGTGAGAGGTCATCTATTCGTCGGCGAGCTTCTAACTATATTCCGGTAAAGTCGTCGGATTTACCCGTTGCAGGGTAAGCGTCGTCTCGATCCCACGCACCGCTGTAGCCAAGCCAGCTTGACGGTGATTGGACAGAGCCGTAGTGTGATCGGCGATGGGGATGGAGTCCCCCGATAACCGCCGCAAGGCTGATGACTCCTACCGAGCGTTTCGACGCTGGTAGGAGTCTATTGAGAGCACTCCACCCAGCCCGGACAGTTCGATAGGAAGCAGCTTCGCGGCCCAGAACGAGGGCATGCGTATGGAGTCTTGGGCAACCGCCGGGCCGGCGATAACGGCCGCCTTCTTGGGATCGATGGTCGAAGTCGTGGAGGCGTTCACGATCGTCCTTGCCGTCGGGACGGTCCGCGGATGGCGGCCCGCGTTTATCGGCACCGGCATCGGCCTCGCGGTATTGGTGTTACTCGTCATCGCCCTCGGTCCTGTCCTCGACCGGATTCCGATTCGAGTACTCCAGCTTGTCGTTGGCACGCTTTTGCTGCTGTTCGGGTTGCGCTGGCTCCGTAAAGCGATTCTGCGTGCCGCCGGGATCATCGCACTGCATGACGAGGCCGCAGCCTTCGCCGAGGAGACCGCGCATCTGACCGATGCCGTCCGGCGCAAGGAATCGCATCTCGATTGGATCGCCGGTCTCACGGCATTCAAGGCCGTCGTTCTTGAAGGTATCGAGGTCGTGTTCATCGTCATTGCCGTAGGCGCTGGCCGGGACCTTCTTTGGCCCGCAAGCCTCGGTGCGCTCGCAGCCTGCGCACTGGTTCTGGCCGTCGGATTGATCGTGCACCGGCCGCTCGCTCGCGTGCCCGAGAACACCCTCAAGTTCGGGGTCGGCATCATGCTATCGGCGTTCGGTGTCTTCTGGACCGGCGAAGGTCTTGGCGTCGAATGGCCTGGCCACGATGCGGCTATTCTCGTGTTCGCCGCAGTCTTTCTGGCGGTTGGCTTACTCGGCGTTTCCTTTGCGAAGCGCAACAGCTCGGAGGCCGCGCAATGAATATCCTTAGTCTTATATTCCGCGAACTGGTCGGCTTGTTCGTCGACGACGAGTTTCTCGCGGTGGCCATACTCGCCGTTATAGCCGGGTGTGGCGCGATGGCGGCCTATACCGAGGTCGCTGCGCTCGTCATTGGCGCGCTCCTCCTCGCTGGTTGTGTCGTGGTGCTGCTGGCAAGCGTTGCCCGTGGCAGCCGCCGTATCCGGCGGTAATCGAAGGAGAACGATCTTGAGCTACCTGATCGTCTTTCTGGGCGCGGGGATCGGCGGGTCCCTGCGCCATGGCGTCAACGTTATTGCGCTTCGATTGTTCGGAACGGCGCTGCCGTTCGGGACCATCTTTGTGAACATCGCCGGTTCGCTGACGATGGGTTTGATCGTCGGATACCTCGCGTTCCGGGGCGAGGCCGCGCAGATGCAGCGCCTGTTTCTTACCACCGGCATTCTGGGCGGCTTTACGACGTTCTCGGCCTTCTCGCTCGACGTTTCGGTTCTCCTCGAGCGCGGCGATCTTGCCGGCGCCGCCATCTATGGCGGTTTGTCAGTGGCGGGTTCCGTACTGGCGCTATTCGTCGGGCTCTGGTTTGCGAGAACGATCTTCTGAACTACGAGCCGTTTGCTGAGGCGCGTAACTCGCGCCATCATCCCGGAACCACGGCCGACAGAATGAAGTATGAAGCGTATTGAGACCTTTTCTCAGTCTGTTGCGCCGGGCCAAGCCCACCAAAGCAGTGAGCCTGCGACTGCGATCCATATCGTAATGATGATCGCAAGGCCGGCACGGCTTATAGGCCGTTCCATCATCTCGGCAGCGCGGCCCCGGAACTCCTCGAACAAGGCCACTGGGATGAGCCGAATGGCCAGCATGACTCCGAGCGGCACGATAATGATGTCGTCGAGATAGCCGAGCACGGGAACGAAGTCGGGAATCAGGTCAATCGGCGAGAGCGCATACGCGGCTATCACTCCTGCGACAACTTTGGCAGCAAGCGGCGTTCGAGGATCGCGAGCGGCGATCCATAACGCCATCACGTCGCGCTTGATGAGGCGTACCCATCGGCGCACTCGCGCTTTCCAACCCAAGGCCGTCATCGCGCCACAATCGCGCTGGATGCGTTCGTCATTGCTCGTCCGTCCGTACCTAGTCTCCTTTTGGCGCTGGATTGTATGCCCATGGCAGCAACTCGGCAATGCGGTTGATCGGATGACCGGCGGCGAGGGCTTCGAGAGTTACGGTGAGATAGGCGAGCGGATCGACGCCGTTGAGCTTCGCGGTCTCGATCAGCGAGGCGAGGCACGCCCAATGTTGCGCGCCGCCGTCGCTGCCCGCGAACAGCGCGTTCTTGCGGGTCAGCGCCTGCGGCCGGATGGCGCGCTCGACCGCGTTGTTGTCGATCTCGATACGCCCGTCGCCAACGAAGCGGGTCAGTCCCGGCCAATGCGAGAGCGCGTAGCGGATCGCCTCGGCGGTCGGGGATTTGCCCGACACACGCTCGAGATTGACGCGCAGCCACGGTTCGAAGGCGTCGAGGATCGGCTTGCTGCGCTCGTTGCGCGCGGCGGCGCGCATCTCCGGCGGGTGTCCGCGGATATCCGCCTCAACCTCGTAAAGGGCCGCGATCCGGCGCAAGGCCTCTTCCGCAATCGGGGCGGGGCCCGCCGCCGCGATCTCGTAGAACCGCCGTCGCGCATGCACCCAGCACAGCGCCAGCGTCACCTCGCCGGCTTTGCCGAGCGCCTTGTAGCCGGCATAGGCATCGACCTGCAGCACGCCCCGGAACCCGGCGAGATGCGCGCGCGGGCGCGCCTTGGAACGATCGGGCGCATAGACATACGCCACGGCCGGCGGCGCAGTACCACCCCAGGGCCGATCGTCGCACGCATAGGCCCAGAACTGCCCCGTCTTGGTGCGCCCGCGCCCCGGATCGAGGACGGGCGCCGTCGTCTCGTCGGCGAACAGCTTGGGCGAAGCCATCAGCTCGGCGCGCAGCCGGTCGTAGACGGGGATGAGATACCACGCCGCCCGCCCGACCCAGTCGGCCAGCGTGGCGCGGTCGAGATCGATGCCCTGGCGCGCGTAGATCCCGGCCTGACGATACAGCGGGCAGTGATCGGCGTATTTGCTCGTGATCACCTGGGCGACCAGCGCCTCGGTCGGCAAGCCGCCCTCGACCACGTGTCCCGGCGCAGGTGCTTGAACGACCGTGCCCTCGCAGGCCCGGCACGCGTATTTGGGGCGGCGGGTGACCAGCACCCGGAACTGCGCGGGCACCATGTCCAGCCGCTCGGCCACGTCCTCGCCGATCCGATGGAGTTCCCCCTTGCAGCACGGGCAGGCCTTATCATCGAGATCGATCACCCGCTCGATGCGCGGCAGATGGGCGGGAAGATTGCCGAGATTGCGCTTCGATGCGCGCCGGACCGCCGGTGCGATCCTCCGCTCGACCGCCTCGGCCGAGGCCGCCAGTTCCTGTTCGGCGTCTTCCAGCCCCAGATTCAATTGATCGGGATCGAGCCGCTCGGATCGCGTGCCGAAGCGATTGCGGTTGAGGGCGGCGATGAAGCCGCGAAGCCGCTCGATCTCGTCATGCGCCGCGCGCAGCAACGCGCGCAAGGTCGCGGGATCGTCGGGCAGCGTATCGGCGTCGAGGGCCATGATCGCCATATGGAATCGCGGCGCCTGTGCGCAAGAGTCCGTGCAATCTATTTTAAGCACTCGCCATCGGTGCCGCCGTATCGTCGGCATGCACGCGCATCCAGTCGAGCCCTTCGATCAACGCGCCAAGCTGTGCGGGCGTCAGGCGAATAGCGCCATCTTCGATCTTCGGCCAGCGGAAGCGCCCGTCCTCCAGCCGCTTGGCGAACAGGCACAGCCCGGTCCCGTCCCAGTAGATCAGCTTCACACGATCCGCGCGTTTGGCGCGGAACACGAACACCGCGCCCGAGAACGGATCGGCTTTGATGGTTTCCTGGACCAAGGCGGCGAGCCCGTCCATTCCCTTGCGGAAGTCGATCGGCTTCAGCGCCACCAGGACGCGCACGCCGCGTCCCGGCCCGATCAAGACCGGCCCCGCAGCGCCTTGATCGCCGCCGTCACCGTCGATGCCGGCGCGTTCCCCGGCAGCCGGACCCGCGCGCCCTTCATCTCGATCTCGATGAACGGCGCGGGCGGTGTCGGCGGTGCCGGGGCTGTCGGCGTCTCCGCTTGCGCGGCCGGGCCTGTCAGCAGCACAGGCGCGAACGCCATCGACCCCGTCGCGTGCCGTGCCGTATGCCTGGCCGCACCCGCTTCCTTGCGCCACGTGTAAAGCAATCCCCGGCTCACGCCGTAGCGGCGCGCGATCTCCGCGCCCTTCGAACCCGGCTTCGCCAGTTCGGCCAGGATCGCCGTCTTCTCGTCCTCGCTCCAGCGCCGCCGCCGCTCGGGGCCGTCCAATATCTCGCCACGCGTCATCGATCCGTCCTTAAGAGCGCTCTTAAGGACGTCCCCTACGCCCCGCGCCATCCCCAGGACATTCCACCGACAACCCCACGACCCGATACAAGGGCCACCACACGACGCTTACGTTGCAGGAATACAAATTTGAACTTCAGTTTGTCCTTCGCGAGATTTTCTATTTTATGAAAGATAGAGCTAATAATTGAGCTTCAGGCGTCATTGTGAAGCTACTGTGTGTAATGAAGGGGATTCGAACTGCACTTTTGATAACGTCGAATGCGAAGCACGACGCGCGCCCAATCTCCAAACTGGTTCCCGAAGTCAGTTTGGCTAAGAGCCACCCGGGCAGGTCAATTTCCATCAGCCTGGTTCAAAAACACCCGGTAAGGTCAATTCTGCGCGGCGCGAAAGCCGGCGATTTACCTATCGTTCAGTCGACAGAATTGTAAGCGTCGTGGCTGGAACACGGTTGACCGGGGGCGGCGCGGTCGGGTTGAGGCTGCTCTACCAGCATGGTTTTTGGGCGCATTTTAGGGCGAGAGCTTGGACGGTTGTCTTTGCTCACCCGTCAACCTATTTCGATTGATATGAGTGGAAAACTCAGGCGGTCACATAGCGGTCGCGGCCTTCGCGTTTGGCACGATAGAGAGCGTCGTCGGCCCGTTGCTGCGCTGCCGCGACGTCGGCGTCTACGGGATTGAGTGCCGAGATGCCGATGCTGACCGTCACGCCGAT
>PVXE01000036.1 GCA_014444615.1 Tagaea sp. CACIAM 22H2
TTACGTCGCGAACTCGCTGACCCTCGCGGCGATCGCGGTCGTCGCGATCGTCGGCACCGCGCTCGCCCTCGCCTATGCCCAGCGCCGCGTGCGCGGCGCATTCGTATCGGGTGCCGTGCGCATCGCCTCGCTCGGCTACGCGATCCCCGGCTCGGTCATCGCGGTGGGCGTTCTCGTGCCGCTTGCGGCGTTCGACAACACGCTCGACGCTTTCATGCGCACGACATTCGGCATTTCCACCGGCCTGCTGCTGTCGGGCACGGTGCTGGCGCTGATCTACGCCTATTCCGTGCGCTTCCTGGCGGTCGCGATGGGCACGGTCGACGCGGGCATGGGCAAGATCGCGCGCTCGATGGACGAAGCCGCCGCCACGCTGGGCGCCAAGCCGCCGCGCATCTTGGCGCGCGTCCACGCGCCCTTGATGTGGGGATCGACGCTGACGGCCGCGACGCTGGTGTTCGTCGACGTGCTGAAGGAATTGCCCGCGACGATGATCGTACGGCCTTTCGGCTTCGAAACGCTGGCCGCGCGGATCTATCAGCTCGCCTCGGACGAGCGCATCGAGCAAGCCTCGACCGGCGCCATCGTCATCGTTCTGGTCGGCCTGCTGCCGGTGGCGCTGCTGTCGTGGATGATCGTGCGCGCACGGCCCGGTTCGACTAACGCGTCCGCCGCCTAACGCGTGACGTCGACGACCTGGCGCGGATTGCCGATCGCCGGGTGCCACGACCAGCCGAGATCGGTCGAGTAGTTGCGCTCCGCCCGATCGAGGCAGAACCACAACGGCGGCGCCGAAATCTCGCGCCCGTCCTGCACCATGCGGCCTTCGGCCTTGCAGCGCGTGACGATCGTGTAGCCCTTGCAGCCGTGCTTCATTTGCAGGCCGGGGCACTCGTCCGACGGCTCGCCGACTTCGAACGTCTCCTCGACCGTCCAGCGGCCGAAACGCTGCGCGAGATTCGGCCGGTTGCCGGGGAAATACCAGCCTTCCTGAAGGATGTATTTCACCGTCAACATATTGCCGGTCGCCAGCGGGAACAGCGCGCCTTTGGCGCTTTCGAAACGCAGGATCCAAGTCACGCGGTCGGAAAGCTCTCTGATCTGCGCCGTATCGGTGCGCGCGAGAAACAGCAAGCCGGCCAGTGCCACGGCGAATTGCCGCTCCGCCTTGCCCGCGACCGAGCCCAGCGATTGTTCGATCCGCGTGATGCCCTTGTCGTGCCCGACCAGCGTCAGGCTGTTCTCGGAGGAGCCGATCCGGTCGTAACTGATCGACGCGAAATTCGGCTTGGGCGCCTGGGCCAGCGGCGGCACTTGCTCGACGAATTCGCGCGCCATGCCGGTCAGGCCCGGCACGCCGAAACTCGCCACGAAGGCTTGCGGCGATTGCTGCGCCGAAACGGGCGCGGCAAGGATCGACAGCAGCAAAGCGAGGCGGGCGCGCATCCCTAATGCTTGGCCGGTTCGGGCGGCGAAAGCAACTCGGGCTTGGCGATCTCGCGCACGGCGGTATCGAGGGGCTTCAATTCCTCGAATTTCGCGTCCTCGGGGCCCGCCCCCAGATCGTTCAGCTTGCGTGCGGCGGGGAAAACGCGGCTTTCGAGCGAGCCGACCGACTTGTTATAGGCGTCGACCGCACGCTTGAGGCCCGATCCGACATCGGCGACGTGGCCTGCCATATCGCTCATGCGCTTGAACAATTCGCGCCCTTGATCGGAGATCGCGCGCGCGTTCTCGGCGAGTTTCTCCTGCCGCCAGCCGCGCTCGACCGTCCAGAGCAGCGAGATCAGTGTCGTCGGCGTGGCGATCAACACGCGGTCGTTGGCCGCATCGTCGAGCAAAGCGGGATCGGCCTGCACCGCCGCCGAGAAGAAGGATTCGCCGGGCACGAACATCACGACGAATTCCGGCGCATCGGGGAATTGCTCCCAGTACGACTTGGCCGATAGGCGCTTGAAATGGTCGCGCACTTGGCGCGCGTGATCGGCCATGAACTTGGCGCGCGCGGTTTCGTCGGACGCTTCGACCGCCGCCAGGAACGCCGCCGTCGGCGCCTTGGCGTCGACCACCACGACACGGCCCGCGGGCATACGCACGATCATGTCGGGGCGCAGGCGTCCGCCCTCGCCAACACTTTCCTGCTCGGCGAAGTCGACATAATCGGACATGCCGGCCAGCGTGACCGTGTTGTGCAGCGTGCGCTCGCCCCAGCGGCCCTTCACATGCGGTGTTTTCAAGGCTTGCACCAGTGCGCGCGTCTCGCGGCCCAGTTCGCCGATCTGCTGGTTGAACAAGCCGTCCTTCTCGGCGCGCGCCTTGTCCATCGCCTCGACGCGCTTGTCGAAATTCTGCAGCGTCTCGCGCAAGGGCTGGACCAGCCCGACGATCGCCTTTTCGCGCGCTTCCTGCTCGGCCTTCGCGCGTTCGCGATCGGCGTCGAGCGCGTCCTTGGCGATCGCCTTGAAATGCTCGGAAAGCTGCTCGCGCGCGACCTGGAACGCCTTGCGTTCGGATTCGAGCTCCGCTTCGAGCTTCGCTTTCGCTTTGGCGACTTCGATCGCGTCGCCCTGCACGCGGGCGAGATCGGCCTCGAGGGGCGCCACGCGCTTGGCCAATTCCTCGAACCGCAACGCGGCGTCGAGGCGTTCGCGCAGGTTGCGCAACTCGGCTTCGGCGCGTTCGGCCCGCGCGATGGCTTCGCCGCCGCGCGCGCGCAGGGCGAGGAAAACGACAATGGCGCCGAGTGCGAGCCCGGCGGCGAAATAGAGAATATCCATAAGTGGCAGTGTAGCGCGATTCGCCGTCAGACGGCGCGGCGCGCGCGCAGGGCCGCGACCAGCGTGCCGTCGTCGAGATAATCGAGCTCGCCGCCCACCGGAACACCGTGGGCAAGGCGCGTGATCTCGGCGCCCGACGAACTCAAACGGTCGGCGACGTAATGCGCCGTCGTCTGGCCTTCGACCGTGGCGTTCAGCGCGAGGACCACTTCGCGCACGCGCCCGCCCGCACAGCGTTCGACCAGCGTGGCGAGGTTAAGGTCTTGCGGGCCCCGCCCGTCGAGGGCGGACAACGTGCCGCCGAGCACGTGATAGACGCCCTTGAACCCGGCGGTGCGTTCGATCGCCCAGAGATCGGCGACATCCTCGACCACGCAGACCAATTGCCGGTCGCGCTTGTCGTCGGCGCAGACCGAGCACGGGTCGCGCGTGTCAAGATTGCCGCAGGTCTGGCAGGTCTTGATCGCTTCGGCGGCGGCGCTGAGCGCGTCGATCAGCGGCAGCAGCGTCGCTTCCTTCTTTTTCAGAAGCTGCAACGCCGCGCGGCGCGCCGAGCGCGGGCCCAAACCCGGCAGCTTCGACAGCAACCGGACCAGCGTGTCGATCTCGGGCCCGTTCATGCGCGGCTCAGAAGGGCAGCTTCATGCCCGGCGGCAGCGACAGCCCGCCCGTGACTTCGCGCATCTGATCGGCGGCGGCCGCGTCGGCCTTGCCCTTGGCGTCGGCCATGGCGGCGACGATCAGATCCTCCAGCACTTCGACGTCGGCGGGAACGAGCAACGCCGGATCGATTTTCACCCGGCGCACATCGCCCTTCGCGGTCGTCGTCACTTCGACCATGCCGCCGCCCGCACGGCCCTGCACTTCCAAGCTGCCGAGCTTTTCCTGCATCTCGGCCATCTTCGACTGCATCTGCTGGGCCTGCTTCATCAGGGCGCCGAGATTCTTCATGCGAACGGATCCTCGTCGAGTTCGTAGTTGTCCGGGATCATATAGGCTTCCTCGCCCTCCGGCGCGTCGCCGATATCGCCGGCTTCGACCGGGGCGGCCACGAAACCGGGCGCCGCGTCGTCCGCACCGCGCACGGATTCGACGTAAGCGCCGGGAAACGCCGCGAGCACGGCGGCGACCAGCGGGTCTTCCGTCGCGGCTTGTTTCTTGGCGTCGCGCGCTTGCGCGGCGCGCGTGGCAAGCGTGGGCTCGCCCTGCGCTTGGCCGTCGAACGACACGAGCCAAACGCGGCCGGTCCATTCCTGCAATTTCGCGGCGACTTGCGGCGCGAAATTCTTGTCGACCGACGGGATCGGCATCAACACGAGCTTGCCCGGTTCGAACGTCACGACGCGCGCCGAGTTGTAGAGCACGCCGTAAAGCCGGCCTTCGCGCTTGTCTTGGAAAAGCTGCGCCAACTCGGCGAAGGTCGCGAGTTCGGTCGCGGCCGATGGGGCCGCACGCGCCACCGCAACCGGTGCGGGATTGCTGGCGACCAAGGCGGCCGCGGCCATCGCGCGCGCCCCGCCGCCGCCGCCGCCGCCATTGGGACGGCCGGCGGGCGCGTCGCCCGCTTTAGTCAGGCGATCGACCAGATCGGCGGGCGACGGCAGATTGGCGGCGTAGCACAGCCGTACGATCAGCATTTCGAGGGCCGCAAAAGGCTGCGGCGCGGTCTGCACTTCGCCCACGCCCTTCAGCAGCACCTGCCACGAGCGCGCCAGGACCGGCACGGTCAGCGATTTCGCCATGGCGAGGCCACGCACGCGCTCGGTTTCCGGCAAGCCCGATTCGTTGGCGAGGTCGGGCGCCACTTTGAAACGCGTCAGCGTGTGCGAGATTTCGAGCAGATCCTGCACGACGACCAGCGGCTCGGCCCCGCGCGCATAGAGATCGGCGACGCGGACCAACGCGGCCGACGCGTCGCCCTTCATGATCTCCTCGAACAGGTCGAAGCCTTGCGCACGATCGGCAAGGCCCAGCAGATTGCGGACCTGTTCTTCCGTCACCTCGCCGTCGGCCGACGCCAAAGCGCGATCGAGCAGCGACAAGCCATCGCGCGCCGAGCCATCCGCCGCGCGCGCGAGCAGCGCCGCCGCCCCTTGCGCGACCGCACGGTTTTCCTTCGCGGCGACATTGGTGAGATGCTTGGCCAACGTCGCCTGATCGAAGCGGCGCAAATCGAAACGCTGACAGCGCGACAGCACCGTGACCGGCACTTTGCGGATTTCGGTCGTCGCGAAAATGAATTTCGCGTGGGCGGGCGGCTCCTCCAGCGTTTTGAGCAGCGCGTTCCACGCCTGGTTCGACAGCATGTGGACTTCGTCCACGATGTAGATCTTGTAGCGCGCGGAAACGGGGCGATAGCGCACCGCCTCGATCAACTCGCGCACGTTCTGCACGCCGTTATTCGACGCGGCGTCGATCTCGATCACGTCGAGATGCTTGTCCTCCGCGATCGCCACGCAATGCTCGCATACGCCGCAGGGATCGATCGTCGGGCCGCCCTTGCCGTCGGGGCCGATGCAGTTCAGCGCGCGTGCCACGATGCGCGCGGTCGTGGTCTTGCCCACGCCGCGCACGCCGGTCAGCACGAAAGCGTGGTGGATGCGCCCCGTTTCGATCGCGTTGGCGAGGGTGCGGACCAGCGCTTCCTGCCCGACCAAGTCGGACAGGCGCGTCGGCCGGTATTTCCGGGCCAGCACCTGATATTGGGCGGTCTCGGATTCGGCCATCGTCACGCGCGGCTGGAGAAAAAGGGTGGGAGGCTGGACGTCGACCCGGGTGGAGACTCGTTACGGCTGCTTCCTTCCGGACCTGACCGGGTTGGCGAGGCACTCGTCCGCCGCCAACCTCCCAGGGGTTATATAGCGGGTTGGAAGGAAGGTTGCCAGACTCCCTTGTTCCCGGCCTAACGCATTGATTTGACGGCGAAGCGGGCCGCTGGCGGCGGCTCCATCTCCGCGCTAGTGTCGGCCTATGGAACGCCCGAATTTCTACGCCGCGCTGCCCCTCGACCGGAAATCCGAACTGCGCCGCGATGACGCTTTCGTGGTTTCGCGCCTGGAACATCGCGAGGCGCGCTTCGTGCCGGTGTGGCGCACGCGCAATCTGGTGCGCGAGGGCCAAGCCCCGCAGGCCGTGTGGCTGACCCGCACGCGCATCGAGCAGATTTCGGTCTCGGCACCGGTCTATCTGGGCGATTGGGACGACGTGCCCTACTTCGCCGCCGATATCAGCCATCTCGAGGAGACCGAGCTGACGATCCACGCGCCGGAAGGCGCGTTCGTCGATTTGCGCGGCGTGGGCGCGATGATGAATCGCGACGAAGGCGGCTTGCTCGCCTATGCGCGCGGCCTCGCCTGGTGGCACTCGCGCAACCGGTTTTGCGGCGTGTGCGGTGCGCCCAATCGCGCCGAGGCCGGCGGTCATGTTCTGCGCTGCACGAACCCGAATTGTGCCACCGAGCATTTCCCGCGCACCGACCCCGCCGTCATCATGCTGATCGTCAGCGGCGACAAATGCCTGCTGGGCCGTAACCGGCGCTTTCCCCTGCCGATGTATTCGACACTCGCGGGCTTCGTCGAACCCGGCGAAAGCCTCGAAGATTGCGTGCGCCGCGAGACGTTCGAGGAGGCGGGCATTCGCGTGGGCGCGGTTGAGTATCGCTCGTCGCAACCGTGGCCGTTCCCGTCGTCGATCATGCTCGGCTTCTGGGGCGAAGCGCTGAACGAAGATATCGTGCGCGACGACGAGGAGTTGATGGACGCGATGTGGGTGACGCGTGATTTCCTGCGCCAGGAACACGACCCCGACAAATTTCGGTTGCCGCGCCTTGATTCGATCGCGCGCCGCCTGATCGAAGAATGGATCGCGGCGGGCTGACATGGCGCTGGATCGCAACGGCTACGCGCTGACGACCAATCGCGAAGCGGCCGAAGCCTTTAACGCCGGTATCGACAAGCTTCTGTCGGCCAATGCGGGCGCCGACGGGGATTTCGGCCGCGCCATGACGGCCGATCCCGATTACGCGCCGGCCTATGCCGCCCTGGCGCGCCATCATCAAATCTACGGCGATCGCGCGCGCGCCAAAGCCGCCATCGCCGCGGCGCGCGAAAAGGCACCCAAGTTTTCAGGCCGCGAAGCAGGCCTTGTCGCGTGTTTGGGCTTGGTGCTCGACGGCAAGGGGGCGGAGGCGCTCGCCGCGATCCAGGCCCATATCCGGGAATTCCCGCGCGACGCGCTCGCACTCTCGCCGGTCTGCGGCGTGTTCGGCATTTACGGCTTCTCGGGCCGGGCGGGTCGCGACAAGGATTTGCGCGACTATCTCGACACGCTGGAAAGCGGCTTCGGCGACGATTGGTGGTTCCTCGTCCAGCACGGTTTCGCGCGCATCGAAACCGGCGACGTCGCGCGCGGCGCCGCGAAGGTCGATCGCGCGCTGGTGTTGTTCCCGCGCGAGGCGAATGGCGCGCATATCCGCGCCCACGCGCATTACGAATTGGGCGTGAGCCAAGCGGGCTACGCCGCCTTGACCGAATGGCTGAAGCCCTATCCGCGCGAGGCGCTGATGTATTGCCATCTCGATTGGCATCGCGCGTTGTGGGCGCTCGATCTCGGCAAGGCGGACGACGCTAGGGCGATCTATCGCAGCTCCGTGGCGCCCGGCGCGATTTGGGGCCCGTCGCTGAACGTGGCGACCGATGCGGCATCGTTCCTGCTGCGCGCGGAATTCGCGGGATCGACCCGCGACACGGCGGAATGGAAACGCATCGCCGATTACATCCGCGCGGAATTCCCGCGCGCGGGCATCGCCTTCGTCGACGTGCACGCGCTGCTCGCCGCAAGCATGGCGGGCGACGACGAAGCGTTCATCGAACGCAAATCGGGTTTGCGCGGACCCGCCGTCGATATGGTCGCGGGGCTTGGCGAAGCCTTCCGTGCCTATTCGAAGGGCGAATACGCAAGCGCGGCCGCATCCCTCGCCCCGCTGCTGCCCGCGCATGAACGCATCGGCGGCAGCCGCGCCCAACGCGATCTGTTGGAGGTGCTTTACCTTCAGGCGCTGCGCCATGCCGGATGTGCCGCCGACGCCGAGGCTTACGCGAAAACGCGCCGGCGCTAACCGCGCCCGCGATAGGGGGCTACGCCGGGGTCGGGCAGCCAAAGCCCCTTGGGCGGCGTCCCGGTCTGCCAGAACACGTCGATCGGCATGCCGCCGCGCGGATACCAATAGCCGCCGATGCGCAGATATTTCGGCGACAGCAGCTTCACCAGCGTCTTGCCGATATCGACGGTGCAGGCTTCGTGAAACGCGCCGTGATTGCGGAAGCTTTGCAGGAACAGCTTCAGCGCCTTCGATTCCACCAGGAATTTGCGCGGCACATAATCGATGACGATATGCGCGAAATCGGGCTGGCCGGTGATCGGGCACAGCGACGTGAATTCGGGGGCCGTGAAGCGCACGAGATAATCCGTGCCCGGATGCGGGTTGGGCACGCGCTCCAGCTTCGCCAGCGACGGATCGGCGGGGATCGCCGTTTCCTTGCCGAGTTGCGTGAGCCCCGCATAGATCGATTTCGCTTTAGGCATCTTCCTTGGTCTCCAAACCGATCCGCGCCTCGAAGCCTTTGCGCCAGGCGTCGAAACGGTTTTCGACGATGGCGCCGCGGATGTCGCGCATCAGGTCCTGATAGTAATGCAGATTGTGCCAGGTGAGCAGCATCGGCCCGAGGATTTCGCCCGCTCGGATCAGATGGTGGATATAGGCGCGGCTATAGCTGCGGCAAGCCGGGCACGAACATTCGGGGTCGATGGGCCGCGTATCCTCGGCGAATTTGGCGTTGCGCAGGTTCAGCGTGCCGTCGCGCGTGAAAGCCTGCGCCGTGCGGCCCGACCGCGTGGGCAGCACGCAATCGAACATGTCCACACCCAAGCCGACCGCCGCGACGATATCCTGCGGCTTGCCCACCCCCATCATGTAGCGCGGCTTGTCGGCCGGCATGAAGGGCTCGACCGCCGCCAGCGTTTCCTCGCGGTCCTTCTTGGGCTCGCCCACCGCCAAACCGCCGATCGCGTAGCCATGGAAACCGATCTCGGCGAGCGCTTTCGCGCTTTCCTCGCGCAGATCGGCATAGGTCGAGCCCTGCACGATGCCGAAAATCGCGTAGCCCGGCCGCTCGACGAAGGCGTCGCGGCTGCGCTGGGCCCAGCGCATGGAAAGGCGCATCGACTTGGCCGCGTCGCTATGCGTCGCGGGCCAGTCGGTGCATTCGTCGAACGCCATGGTGATGTCGGAATCCAGCTTGTGCTGGATCTGGATCGAGCGTTCGGGGGTCAGCTCGTGCGTCGAACCGTCGAGATGCGATTGGAACACGACGCCGTGCTCGTCCATCTTCTTGCGCAGGCCCTTCAGCGAGAAGACCTGATAGCCGCCGGAATCCGTCAGGATCGGCTTCGACCAGTTCATGAACGGGTGCAAGCCGCCCAAACGATCGACGCGCTCGGCGCCGGGGCGCAGCATCAAATGATAGGTGTTGCACAGCAGGATTTCCGCCCCCGTCGCGGCGACGCTGTCGGGCAGCATCGCCTTGACCGTCGCGGCCGTGCCCACCGGCATGAAGGCCGGCGTTTCGATCGTGCCGCGCGACGTCGTCACGCGCCCGCGCCGGGCACGGCCATCCTTGGCCAAAAGCTGGTATCCGAACTTCACGAATTCCTCTCGATCAGCGACGCATCGCCGTAGCTGAAGAAGCGATACCCCGCCGTGACCGCATGCGCATAGGCCGATTTCATCCGGTCTGTGCCGGCGAAGGCGCAAACCAGCATGAACAACGTCGATTTCGGCAAATGGAAATTGGTGAACAACGCATCGGCCACGCGGAATTGGAAGCCCGGCAGGCAGAAAAGCCGCGTTTCGCCGGCCCAGGGCCGGACTTCGCCATGGATCGATGCGACGGTTTCGAGCACGCGCAACGCCGTCGTGCCCAGCGCCACGACGCGGCGCCCTTCCGCCTTCGCCGCGCGGATGCGGGCGGCGGTCGCATCGCTCACCTCGCCCCATTCGGCGTGCATCTTGTGGTCTTCGACGTTCTCGACCTTCACCGGCAAGAAGGTCCCCGCCCCGATATGCAGCGTGACCGAGGCGCGCTCGATCCCGGCGACGTCGAGCGCCGCCAGCAATTCGGGCGTGAAATGCAAACCGGCGGTCGAGGCGGCGACGGCGCCATCCTTGGCCGCGAATACGGTTTGATAGTTGCGCTCGTCGTCGGCGTCCGGCGTCGCGCGCTTGATATAAGGCGGCAGCGGCATCGCGCCGTATTTCTCCAGTGCGGCCATCAGTGCAGGACCCGCGACCGAGAAGCGCAGCAGCACATCCTCGTCCTTCGCCTCGACGATCGCGGAAACGCCGGGCGCATAGTCGATCCGGTCGCCGATCTTCAGGCGCTTCGATCCTTTGGCGAAAGCGCGCCACAGATCTGGGCCTTCCATCTTGTGCAACGTCGTCTCGACGCGCGCCGCACCGCGCGTGCCCGTCAAGCGCGCTTTCAACACGCGCGTATCGTTGAAGATCAGCAGATCGCCTTTGCGCAGCAATTTGGGCAGATCGCGTATCGTATGGTCGGCAAGCGTGGCGCCGACATGCAGCAGGCGCGCGGAATCGCGCGGGATCGCGGGCGTTTGCGCGATCCTGTCCGGCGGCAAGTCGAAATCGAAGTCGCTGAGCTTCAAACCAGATCCCATTCGGTCCTGACGGCGGCGTCGGTTTCGCAAGAACCGCGGCGCTGCGCAAGGGCCGCGTGTTTCGCGGGATCGAGGCGCTTGAGCGCCCAGGCCGCCATGGCGCGGACCAGCGGCGACGCATCATCGGTCAACCGCTCCGCGGCCGGGACCAGCGACGCGGATCGCGAGTTTCCGATGGCGATCAGCACGTTGCGCACGAAGCGGTCGCGGCCCACGCGCTTGATCGGCGATCCGGCGAATTTCGCGCGGAACGCCGCGTCGTCCAGCATTGCCAATTCGGCCAAGGCGGGGGCTTCCAAATCCGCGCGCGACTTGAATTCGGCGTGACGCGTCGCGGCGGCGAATTTGTTCCACGGGCACACGGCCAAGCAATCGTCGCAGCCATAAATGCGATTGCCCATCGCCGCGCGGAATTCCGCGGCGATATGCCCCTTATGCTCGATCGTCAGATACGAGATGCAGCGCCGCGCATCCAAACGATAGGGCGCGGGGAATGCGTTGGTCGGGCAAATATCGAGGCAGCGGGAACAGCCGCCGCAATGATCGGTTTCGGCTGCGTCGGTATCGAGATCGAGCGTGGTCAGCACCGTGCCGAGGAACAGCCACGAGCCGAAGCCGCGCGACACGAGATTCGTATGCTTGCCCTGCCAGCCCAACCCCGCCGCCTGCGCCAAGGGTTTTTCGAGCAGCGGCGCCGTGTCGACGAAAACCCGCGCGTCGCCGCCCTGGGTTTCCACGAGCCAGCGCCCCAGCGCCTTCAAGCGGCGCTTGATCAGGTCGTGATAATCCTTGTTGCGGGCGTAGACGGAGATCGTGCCCGTTTCGGCGCGGCCCAGATCGTCCAGCGGATCGTGTTCGGGCCCGTAATTGGCGCCGAGCACGATGGCCGAGCGCGCGGGTTCCCACATCGCCTTCGGGTCGGCCCGGCGCGCGGCGGTTTCCGCCATCCAGCCCATATCGCCGTGATGGCCGGCCGCCAGGAATTGCCGCAACCCCTCGCGCGCTTGTTCGCTGGACGCGGCGCGCGCGAAGCCGACCGCCTCGAACCCGAGTTCGAGCGCTTTGGCGCGGATTTGGGCCGTCGGTTTATCCTGCGATTCCATATCGGTATAAGGCGGCGGGGGATGCGTTCCGCCCGATTCTTGCATATTCTGGGGCGTCGTTGACCCCCTTCTTGGGAGCCTTGTTTGACCGACCCGATCCGTTTCCTGCTCGGCCGCAAACCCGTGGAAGTGTCCGGCGTGGCGCCGACCACGACCGTGCTGGAATGGCTGCGCGGGGATGGCGGGCGTTGCGGCACCAAGGAAGGCTGCGCCGAAGGCGATTGCGGGGCCTGCACCGTGGTGCTGGTCGAACGCGGCGCGGACGGCGCGCTTCAATCGCGCTCGGTCAATTCCTGCATCCAGTTCCTGCCCACGCTCGACGGCAAGCAATTGCTGACCGTCGAGGATTTGAAGGCGGCGGACGGCGCGCTGCATCCCGTGCAGGCGGCGATGGTCGAAACCCATGGCGCGCAATGCGGCTTCTGCACGCCCGGTTTCGTGATGACGCTCTATCACCTGCACCGGACCTATACGGGGAAGCTGCCGCCGAGCCGCGAAACGCTCGACCGTGCCTTGGGCGGCAATCTGTGCCGCTGCACGGGCTATCGCCCGATCCTGGAAGCAGGCGCGAAGATGTTCGACACGCCGGCTTCGCCCGATCCGCGCGACGCGAATGTCGCCAATCTGCTCGCCGCATTCAAACACGATCACGGCTTCGTCTACGAAGCCGGCGGACGGAAGTTCTTCGCGCCCAGCAATCTCGCCGAGCTCGCCCTCGTGCTGGCCGCGAACCCGGAGGCGCGGCTTCTGTCCGGCGGCACCGATCTGGGCTTGGAGGTCACCAAGGCGCAGCGCGATTTCCCGGTGCTCGTGTCGCTCAACGAAATCGCCGAGTTGAAGCGTATTGCGCGCACGGCAACGCATCTCGAATTGGGGGCGGGCCTCACCTGGACGCAAGCGATGGCGCCGTTGGTCACGACGTTCCCGGCACTCGACGAATTGCTGGCCCGTTTCGCGGGGCCCCCGGTGCGCAATGCTGGCACGATCGGCGGCAATATCGCCAACGCCTCGCCCATCGGCGATTCGCCGCCGATGTTCCTCGCTCTCGACGCCGAGCTCGAATTGTTCGGAACGAAAGGCGCGCGGATTCTGAAGCTCGCCGATTTCTTCCTCGATTATCGCAAGACGGCACTGACGCCGGGCGAGATCGTCGCTGGCGTGCGCGTGCCACTGCCCCGCGCGGAAACGAAGCTCGCAGCCTATAAGGTGTCGAAGCGTTTCGACGACGATATCTCCGCCGTGTGCGGCGTGTTCGCGCTCGATCTCGACGGCGATGTCGTGAAGGCCGCGCGGCTTGCCTATGGCGGCATGGCGGCGATCCCCAAACGCGCCGCGAAAGCCGAAGCCGCGTTGATCGGGAAGAAATGGACGCTCGATGCCGCCAACGCGGCCGGCGCCGCGATCGCGCAGGATTTCGCCCCGCTCAGCGATATGCGCGCCTCGGCCGAATATCGCGCGAAGGTCGCGGCGAATTTGATCGCGCGCTTCTGGCACGAAACCGCCGGCACGGCCGCGACGCGGGTGGTGCGCTATGGCTGAACGCTACGCCCCCGCGATCGCCGCGCCGACCTTCGATCCGATCGGCAAATCGGCCAAACACGACAGCGCCAAGCTGCATGTGTCGGGCGAGGCCGTCTATGTCGACGACGTGCCGATGCCCAAAGGCGGGCTCGAAACCTATTGCCTGCTCTCGCCCAAGGCGCATGCCAAGATCGTCTCGATCGATCTGAGCGACGTGCTGAATTCGCCCGGCGTGCATGCGGCGATCTGCAGGAAGGACATTCCCGGCCGCAACGATGTCGGCCCGATCTTTCCGCACGAGCCGATCCTGGCGAATGGCGTGGTCGAGTATATCGGCCAGCCCATCGTCGCCATCGCGGCCGGTAACGTGAAGCTCGCGCGCGCGGCGGCGAAGAAGGCGAAGATCGTCTACGCGGATTTGCCCGCGATCCTGACCATCGACGAAGCGATGGCGCAAAAGGCTTACGTCGCCCCGCCCTACAAGATGGAGCGCGGCGACGTCGCCGCCGCGCTCGCCAAGGCGCCGCATCGCCTGAAAGGCGAGTTCGCCAACGGCGCGCAGGACCATTTCTATCTCGAAGGCCATATCGCGCTGGCCCATCCGCTCGAGGACGGGCAGATGCGCGTGTTGTCGTCGTCGCAGCACCCGTCGGAAGTGCAGAAAATGGTCGCGGGCTGTTTGAACCTGTCCGCGAACCAAGTGACCGTCGAAATGCGCCGCATGGGCGGCGGGTTCGGCGGCAAGGAAACCCAGCCCGCGATTTTCGCCTGCATCGCGTCGCTGCTCGCCCGGCGCACGGGCCACGCGGTCAAATACCGCGTCGATCGCGACGACGATTTCATGATCTCGGGCAAGCGCCACGATTTCCGCGTGCGCTACGAGGTGGGCTTCGACGACGACGGCAATCTGTTGGCGCTCGACATCGAATACGCGGCGCGCGCGGGCCATGTCGCGGATCTGTCGACGTCGATCGTCGACCGCGCGCTGTTCCACACGACCAACACCTATTTCATCCCGGCCGTCCGCGCGACCGGCTATCCGTGCAAGACGCATACGCAATCCAACACGGCGTTTCGCGGCTTCGGCGGTCCGCAAGGCATTCTGGCGGCCGAACACATTATCGACCGCGTCGCGCGCCATCGTGGCCTCGACCCGCTGGCCGTGCGGCAACGGAATTTCTATGGCCCTGCACCACGCGCGCAGACGCATTTCGGCCAAACGGTCGAAGATTTCGTCGCCGACAAGATCGTCGCCGATCTGGCGAAGGACGTGGATTACGACAAGCGCCGCCGGGAAATCGACGCATTCAACGCGGCGAACCCGATCCTGAAAAAAGGCATGGCGCTGTGCGCCATCCAGTTCGGGATTTCCTTCACCGCGATCCAGTTCAACCAGGCCGGCGCCTTGGTGCATGTCTACAACGACGGCTCGATCTCGCTGAACCATGGCGGCACCGAAATGGGCCAGGGTCTGCACATCAAGATCGCGCAGATCGTCGCCCATGAATTCGGCGTAGCGCTGGAACGCGTGCGCATCACCGCGACCGACACCGGCAAAGTGCCGAATACCTCGGCGACGGCGGCATCGGCGGGCTCCGACCTCAACGGCCAAGCGGCCAAGCGCGCGGCGGCCGAGATCAAGCAGCGCCTCGCGCAATTCGTCGCCGGGCTGCATGGCGTGTCGGAGGCCGACGTGACCTTCGCCAACGGCATGGTTCACGCCGCCGGAAAGTCGATGAAGTTCGAGGAAGCCGTATGGCGCGCCTATAACGCGCGCGTGTCGCTGTCGGCGACCGGCTTCTACGCCACGCCCAAAATTCATTGGGATCGCGCCAAGGCCTGGGGCCGCCCGTTCTTCTATTTCGCCTACGGGGCCGCCTATTGCGAGGCGACGATCGACACGCTGACCGGCGAATACAAGATCGACCGCGCCGAAATTCTGCACGACACCGGCCGGTCGTTGAATCCGGCAGTCGATCTGGGCCAGGTCGAAGGCGGTTTCATCCAAGGCATGGGCTGGGTGACAAGCGAGGAAATCTGGTTCGACAAGGTCGGCCGTCTGCGCACCCATGCGCCCTCGACCTATAAAATTCCGATCGCGCGCGATATGCCCGCGCAGTTCCGCGCGCGGCTGTGGGCGCCGGCGGAAAACGTCGAGGAGACGGTGCATAAATCGAAGGCCGTCGGCGAGCCGCCGCTCACACTCGCCGCCGCCCCGTTCCTCGCCTTGCAGGATGCGTGTGCGGCCGCCGTCCCCGGCCGCTATCCGCTGCTGGTCGCCCCGGCCACGCCCGAGCGCGTGCTGAGCGCGATCGACGCGGCGAAGGCGGGCGCATGACCGGCGAATTCCTGCCGCTGCCGTCCGAAGATTGGCTGGGCGCGTTAACGCGCCACCGCCAGGCGGGCACGGCTTGCGCGCTCGTCACCGTGCTGAGCGTCGAAGGCTCAAGCCCGCGCGAAGCCGGGACCAAAATGCTGGTCGATGCGCAAGGGCAAGTCGGCTCGATCGGCGGCGGGCATTTGGAGATGAAGGCGATCGAGATCGCGCGCGATCTGATCGAGAAGCGCGCGACCGCCCCGCATGTCGAACGTTTCGCGCTCGGGCCCAAGCTCGGCCAATGCTGCGGTGGCGCGGTTACATTGTCTATCGAACCCTTCGCCGCACCCGAATTCCAGGTCTGGATCTTTGGTGCTGGCCATGTCGGCAAGGCGCTGGTGCATCACTTGGCGGGACTGCCCTGGCGGGTGACGCTGGTCGACGGGCGGCCCGAGCAATTTCCCGCCTTGCTGCCCGCGAACGCCGTGCGCCGGGTCGAGGAATTCGCCGAAGACGCCGCGAAGGACGTGCCGCCGGGTGCCGCCGCCCTCGTCATGACGCATAGCCACAATCTCGATCTCGCGATCGTGGAGCGCCTGCTCACGCGCGGCGATTTGGGTTTCGTGGGTTTGATCGGCTCGGCCAGCAAACGCGCAAGGTTCGAAGCGCGCCTCGCGGCGAAGGGGATCGATGGTTCGTCCCTCGTCTGCCCGATCGGCGACGAAGGAATCGCGGACAAGCATCCGCACGCGATCGCGATCGCGGCGGCGGCACAGCTGCTGCGCGTGCGCGCCGCCGCGACGCGATTGGTCGCGGTTTAGATCGCCGCGATCACGGCGATTTCGACCCAATATTGCGGCCCGGCGAGGCTCGCCTGCACGGTCGCGCGCGCGGGCGTGTTGCCCTGGCTGACCCAGCCGTCCCACACCGAGTTCATGTCGGCGAAGTGGCGGATATCCGGCAGCCAGATCGTCGCCGACAGAAGCTTGGTCTTGTCGGTGCCGGCGGCGGCGAGCAACTCGTCGATCTGCGCCAGGATCTGCTGGGTCTGCTTCTTCACGTCGGGCACGGGATCGGCGGCCACCTGGCCCGCGACATAGACGGTCGAGCCGTGGACGACGGCCTGGCTCATACGCGGGCCCGGCTTGATGCGCTGGATGGTCATTCTTGGTTCTCCCAAACGGATTAGGGCCGCGACCTTCGCAAGTCGCGGCCCCGAAATCCAGCCTTTTGGCGGGAGGACTTACGTACCTTCCTGGCCGCGCGTCGCCCAGCCGGTGAAGTGCTGCTCGAGCGCCACGGTGACGCCGTACATGATGACGCCCATCACCGCGATGACCATCAGCCCGGCGAAGACGAGCGGCACGTCGAAGCGCGACGACGCGGCGATCATGAGGTAGCCGATCCCTTCGTTCGACGCGACCGTTTCGGCGACGACCGAGCCCACGAAAGCGAGCGTGATTGCGACCTTCAGCGACGCGAAGAAATAGGGCAGCGAGCGCGGAATGCCGACCTTCCACAGAATTTGAAGTTTGCGCGCGCCCAGCGAGCGCATCACGTCGCGCATTTCGGGCTCGATGGTGGCGAGACCCGTCGCGACGTTCACCGCGATCGGCAGGAAGGCGATCATGAACGCCGTCAGCACCGCGGGCACGGCGCCGATGCCGAACCAGATGACCAGGACGGGCACGACCGCGACTTTGGGGATCGAGTTGAAGCCGATCAGCACCGGGTAGAGCCCCGCATAGACGACGCGCGACGCGCCGATGGCAAGCCCCAGGAACAGCCCGACAACGACCGCGATGGCGAAGCCGCCCATCGTGGTCGTGAGGGTGAAGGCCGCGTTGCTCCAGATCGGGCCCCAGCGCAGAAGCAGCGTCGACCAGATCACCGACGGGCGCGGCAGAATGAAGGGCGGAATGTTGAAGGCCACGCACGCCATTTCCCAGAACAGGAACAGGCCGACCACGGTGGCGATCGGCGTGACGTAGACGATCATTTTGTCGCGATTCATGAGGGTCCGGACCTGCTGGGGTTGCTATCGTTGCCCCCGGTCTTGCAACCGTCATTCCAGCAATTGAATACAATCAAGTTATTGATTTTATTGAAGCTGGATATGCTCATGCCTATTTTTTAGGCTGATTGCTCGGGTGCTGCCAAGACTCTTGGAGGCGGCCCCCAAACCGGCTAGCAAGGCGCCATGAGCCCGAGTTTGATCGCGATTCTTCTGGCCGGCCTCGCCGGCTATGCCGGCGCCGAGGCGATGGCCCGCTTTCGCGTGCTGGTCGACACACCCAACGAACGCTCGTCGCACAAGCAGCCCACGCCGCGCGGCGGCGGGATCGGATTGGTAATCGGCACGCTGGCGGGCGGTGCGGTGATCGCCGCCCCCACGCCAGAATTGATCGGGCTTGCGACCGGGGCGGCGATCGCGGCGATCGCGGGCCTTGCCGACGACCGCAAGGCGCAAGGCGCCTTCGTCAAGTTCGGTGCGCAATTCCTGGCGGCGTTCGTCGCGATGGGATCGGGACTTGTTTTCGATCGCGTCGCCTTGCCGGTGTTCGGCGTGGTCGAACTCGGGCTCGCGGGCACGGCGATCACGCTGCTGTGGTTCGTGGGCCTGACCAACGCCTATAATTTCATGGACGGGCTGGACGGGCTCGCCGGCGCCACCGGCACCGTCGCCGCCATCTTCCTGGGCCTTGCCGCGTTGATGATGGGCTTGGACGGCACGGCGAAACTCGCTTTCGTGCTGGCGGCCGCGTGTTTCGGTTTCCTGATCGTCAACAAGCCGCCCGCGCGCGTGTTCATGGGCGATGTGGGCTCGCAATTCCTGGGCTTTGCCTTCGCGGGGCTTGGCGTGCTTGCCGCGCGCGACGATTCCAGCGGCCTCGCCTTCTGGCTTGTGCCGCTGCTGCTGCTCCATTTCCTGTTCGATACGATCTTCACCGCCGCGCGCCGCGCGCTGGCGGGCGAGAACGTGCTCGCCGCCCATCGCACGCATCTCTATCAGCGCTTGAACCAAGCCGGGTTCGCGCATGGCCGCGTGGCGTTGTTCCTCGCGGCCATGGCGGCGATCCAGGGCAATGCGGCGCTGTGGCTGGGCCAAGCGCCGTGGCCCGCCTTGCTCGCACCCTTCCTGTTGCAGCTCGTCTACGCCTACTGGGTGACGGGCCGCGGCCGGTCAGGCGTGTGAAGGCGCGAAGCCGATCGGGCGCATCTTCTCGACCTTCGCGGCCAGCGCCAGCACCTGTTCTTCGCGGTGGCGGCGCCCGACGATCTGCAAACCCACCGGCAAGCGATTGGCGTCGAGCCCGGCGGGTACCGAAATCGCCGGCAAGCCCGCCATCGTGACCAGGAAGGTCGCCGCGACCCAATCGATATAGGTCGTCATCTTCTTGCCCGCGATGACTTCCGGATAATTCTGTTCGACCGGGAACGGCGCTACCGGCGAGCACGGGCAGCACACCGCGTCGTATTTGGCGAAGACCTTCGTCCATTCGTCGACGAGCTTCGAGCGCGTGACTTCACCCTGCGCCACGTCCTTCGGGCCTTGCGCCAGACCGCGACGGATATTGCCCGCAAGATTGGGGCCGAACTTATCGACCAAACCGATGCGGTCGAGATGCGCCGTCACCATCAACTGCCCGCGCAATTGCAGGAACGCCTCGCGCGCGAAGGAAAGA
The DNA here is from genome assembly GCA_014444615.1 of Tagaea sp. CACIAM 22H2. Lineage (GTDB taxonomy): Bacteria > Pseudomonadota > Alphaproteobacteria > CACIAM-22H2 > CACIAM-22H2 > Tagaea. The sequence goes on from PVXE01000036.1 coordinate 19,139, forward strand.
TCGAGATCGATCTCCTCGACTTTGGCGCCCCAGGTGCCGATCTGATACGCCGCCGCGCGGCAGATCTCGTCGATCTCCGGCTCCACGCCGATCTTGGCGAAGTCGGAGATATAGGCGATGCGCAGGCCTTCCACGCTTTTCGCCGGCGCGCCGGCGAAGTCGCGCCCGGTCGTCGGGAAAGTGCGCGGATCGCGCGGATCTTCGCCCGCCAGCGCTTGCAGCATCAGCGCCGTGTCGCCCACGTCGCGCGCCATCGGGCCAGTGACCGGCAGCATGTCGAAATAGCGCGTGGTGGGATAGGACGGCACAAGACCCGGCGTCGGGCGCAAGCCGACGACGCCGCAGAACGACGCGGGCGTGCGCAACGAACCGCCAAGATCGGAGCCGTCGGCCAGCGCGATCATGCGCGCGGCCAATGCCGCCGCCCCGCCGCCGGTCGAACCCGACGCGCTTTTGGAAAGATCCCACGGGTTGCGCGTGGCGCCGAATACGTCGTTATAGGTATTCGCCCCGGCGGCGTATTCGGGCGTGTTGGTCTTGCCGATGACGACCGCACCCGCCGCTTTCACGCGCAGTACGGTGGCGGCGTCTTCCTCGGGCACGAAATCGGCCTTGGTCGGCGAACCCCAGGTCGTGCGGATACCCGCCGTCGGGTGCACGTCCTTGATGCCGACGGGCACGCCCGCGAGCAGGCCGGGGTCCTCGCCCGCGGCGACCTTCGCGTCGATCTCGGCCGCCCAACCGCGCGCCTTATCCTCCGCCACGGTGCAGACCGCATTCACCTTCGGGTTCTCGGCCGCGATCTGCGACAGATGCGCCTCGAGCACTTGGGTCGCGGTGAGCTCGCGCGCGCGCACGCGGTTTGCGATATCGCGGGCGGGAAGGCGGACGATCCAGGATTCGGTCATGTTCGGCTTTCTGGCTTGAAGCGGCGGACACGCTCCCCTACCGTCCGGGGATGCCTGATTCAAGCCCCCTCGCGAAAGATTGGCATTCCTCGGTTTGTCCGCATGATTGCCCCAGCGTTTGCGCGCTGGAGATCGAGAAACTGTCCGAGTCGCGGATCGGCAAGGTGCGCGGCGCCGCCGCCAACGACTACACGGCGGGCGTGATCTGCGCGAAGGTGGCGCGCTACGCCGAACGCCAGCACCATCCCGGCCGTTTGTCGGTACCGCTGCGCCGTATCGGCTCCAAAGGCTGCGGGCCCGAAGGTTTTGCGCCGATCTCGTGGGACGAAGCGCTCGACGAAACCGCCGCGAAGCTGAAAGCGGCGGCGGCCAAATTCGGGCCCGAGACCGTGTGGCCCTATTTCTACGCCGGCACGATGGGCCTCGTGCAGCGCGACGGTATCGACCGCTTGCGCAACGTCATGGGTTACTCGCGCCAGTATTCGACGATCTGCATCACGCTAGCCGATGCCGGCTGGCTGGCGGGGGCCGGCGCCAAGCGCGGCACGGATGCGCGCGAGATCGCGAAATCCGATCTGATCGTCGTGTGGGGCGGCAATCCCGTCTCCACCCAGGTCAACGTGATGACGCATATCGCGCGCGCCAAGAAAACGCGCGGCGCGAAGCTGGTCGTCGTCGATCCCTATCGCACGGGCACGGCGCAACAAGCCGATCTGCATTTGATGGTGAAGCCGGGCACCGACGCCGCCTTGGCGCTGGGCGTCATGCATGTGCTGTTCGCCGAAGGCTTCGCCGACCGCGATTACATGGCCCAGTATACGCGCGGGGCCGCAGCGCTCGAAGCCCATGTCGCCGACAAGACGCCCGAATGGGCCGAAAGCATTTGCGGCGTGCCGGCCGCGACGATCCGCGAATTCGCGCGTCTCTACGGCGGCACCAAGCGCGCTTACTTGCGCCTGGGCTACGGTTTCGCGCGCCATCGCAACGGTTCGTCGTCGATGCATGCGGCGTCGTGCCTGCCCGCGATCACGGGGGCTTGGCGCCATGAAGGCGGCGGCGCCCTCTACGCGCAATCGGCGATTTACGCGCTCGACAAGACGCTGATCCAGGGCCTCGACAGGCTCGATACGCGCGTGCGCGAACTCGATCAAAGCCGCATCGGCCCGGTGCTGACCGGCGACAAGCGCGATCTGGGCGACGGCCCGCCGGTGACGGCGTTGTTCATCCAGAACACCAATCCGATGAACGTGGCGCCAGAACTCGCCAAAGTGCGCGCAGGCTTCCTGCGCGACGATCTGTTCGTCTGCGTGCACGAGCAATTCCTGACCGAGACGGCGCGCATGGCCGATATCGTCCTGCCCGCGACGACGTTCCTGGAGCATGACGACATCTATCAGGCGGGCGGCCATACCTATCTGCAGGTCGCGCGCAAAGTCGTCGAACCTTACGCCCAGGCCAAGTCCAATCACTGGGTCCATTGCGAACTCGCGAAGCGCTTAGGTGCCGAACATCGCGGCTTCGCGATGACCGAATGGGACATCGTCGATTGGACGCTGAAGGCATCGGGCTATCCGTCGGCGGACGAAGTCCATGCCGGGCGCTGGCACGATCGCGCCCCTTCGTTCGAGAAGGCGCATTTTCTAGAAGGCTTCGGGCACGAGGACGGCAAATTCCACTTCGACGCCGATTGGGCGAAGCTCGGCCCCGCATGGGAAGCCATGCCGTCTTTGCCCACGCAGATGACGAATTACGACGCTGCCACGGACGACAAGCCTTTCCGGCTGGTCGCAGCGCCGGCACGCACGTTCCTGAATTCGACATTCACCGAGACGCCGGGCAGTCAGGAACGCGAGCAACGCCCGACGGCGATGATCCATCCGGCGGCACTCGCCAAGCTCGGCATCGCCGACGGCGCGCGCGTGCGCTTGGGCAACGAGAAGGGCTCGCTGGTCGTGCACGCCAAAGCCTTCGACGGCGTATTGCCCGGCACCGTCGTGGTCGAAAGCATTTGGCCCAACGCGGCGTTCGAGGAAGGGATCGGCATCAATCTGCTGACTTCCGCCGATCCCGGATTCCCCGCGGGCGGTGCCGTTTTTCACGACACCGCCATCTGGCTCAAACCCGCTTAAGCCGCGACCATGCCGCCGTCGACGATGATGTCGGATCCCGTGACGTAGGAGGATTCGTCCGACGCCAGGAACACTGCTGCGTTGGCGATTTCGACGGGCTCGCCGAAGCGTTTCATCGGTACGGCCGATGCGATTTGCGCCGCCATGCCTTCGCGCTGTTCGGCGGTCATCTGCACTTTGCCGAAGATCGGCGTGGCGATCGGGCCGGGGCTGATCGTGTTGACGCGGATGCCGCGCCCGACCAGATCGACCGCGAGCGCGCGGCTCATCGCCAAGATGGCGCCCTTGCTGGCCGAATAGGCTTCCGAATTCCCGAAGCCCACACTAGCGACGACCGAGGCCGTGTAGATGATCGACGCCTTGGGCGCGAAATGCGGCAGCAGCGCCTGGGTCAAAAAGAACGGCCCCTTCACGTTGACGTCGATCTGCTTGTCGTACTCGGCCTCGCTGAACGTATCGAACGCGCCCAACGTCGCGATGCCCGCATTGGCGAACAGAATGTCGAGCTTGCCGAACTTCGCCGCGATCTGCGCCGCGAGATCCTTCTGTGCGGCGACCGACGCGCTATCGGCGCGGATCGCCAGCACGTTGCCGCCCAGATCCTTCGTCGCGGCGGCGAGATTGTCGGGGTTGTTACCGGTGATCGCGACGCGCGCGCCCTCGGCCAGGAAGCGGCGCGCGGTTTCGAGGCCGATACCGGTCGTGCCGCCGGTGACGAGGGCGGTTTTGCCATTCAAACGGGACATGGGAGAATGCCTTTTGGGGAATGCGGTGCGGAATTGCACCGTTTCTTACTGCTCGGTACAAATAGGAAGCGCCTCGCCGCGTGCAAGGGCTTTTTTTACTGAAAGGTATAAAATTGGGCCGGCCCCGCAGTTTCGACGAAGACGCCGCCTTGGACGCCGCGATCGACGTGTTCTCGCGCTATGGCTACGAAGGCGCGTCGCTGGACCAGTTGACCGAGGCGATGGGCATCAACCGCCCCAGCCTTTACGGCGCGTTCGGCGATAAGGCGGATCTGTTCGAAAAGGCGGTCTCCCGCTACGCCGAGGGACCCGGCCGCGCCGGAATCGCCGCGATCGAAGCCGCCTCCGACCTGGATACCGCCATTCGGAGCTTCTTCGGCGTGATCGAAGCCAATAGCTGCATGCGAAATCGCCCGCCGGGCTGCCTTGTCGCCTGCGTTTTAGGCGAAGCGACCGGCCTCGACCCGCGCTGGCGTGATATGGCGCGCCGGCTTACCCGCGAGACGGAGCGGCGGCTTGCGGCCGCTTTGATGCGGTTTTTGCCGGCGGAAAAGGCCGCGACGCTTGCGAGTTTGGTCCAAACCCTGGGCATCGGCATCGCCGCCGCCGCGAAAGCGGGCTTGTCCCCGGCCGAGTTACAAACGCGGATCGCTGCGGCACGAGAGGCCGCGTTGAAGGCCGCCGCCTGATTGGCACGCGACCTGCATTAATAGAAACATGTTACGCGCCGGGATTGGGAACCTGCTTCCCGTTTCCCGTTGGCGGACAGGTTTCTCCCCAACTTGGGCCGCGCCCTCTGGCAGCGGCCCTTTTTCTTGGGCAAAAGTCTTTTCCCGACTCCTCGAAGAATGGAATCCGAAATGGCCGATACCGTCCCGCATCTGAAACTGACCTATGAAGGCGCCAACAAGGTTCTGGCGGCGGCGGTGGCCAAGGCGAATGCGATGGGCGTGCCGCAATGCATCGTCGTGACCGACGATGGCGGCCATATGCTCGCCTTCGCGCGCATGGACGGCGCCAAGGTGCTGTCGATCGATTCCGCGACGATGAAGGCGAAGACGGCGGCGTCGAGCCGCGTGCCGACCGGCGGCATTCCCGACACGGTCCTCGAAGGCCGCCTGGTCGCCGCGACGCAAGGCAAGCTGACCAATTTGAAGGGCGGCTTCCCCATCGTCGTCGACGGCAAGGTGATCGGCGCGATCGGCGTGGGCTCGGGCACGGGCGAGCAGGATATCGACGTGGCGCTCGCCGGCCTCGCCGCGCTGTCGGGGGCGAAGACCGCGTTCTAAGCGCGCGCGGGTGCTGCCATCGTCTTCTGCGCGACGACGACGGCCGCCGCGAGCCCCAAGCCCAGCAGATCGTATTGCCAGCCGGGGAAGATCAGCGCCAACGCGGCCGCGACCAGCGCCGCGTTCTCCCACATCCGGCTGCGGCGCAGCAGATAGCCATGCAAACCTGCGGCGAGCAGCACGCAGCCGATCGACGACGTGACCAGCGCATGCAGGATATCGGGCCATTCGCCGATCATCAGCACCGCAGGCTGATAGACGAACATGAAGGGCACGATGAAGCCCGCCGCCCCGATACGCACGGCGGCCCAGCCCGCCTTCCATAGATCGGCACCCGCCAAGCTCGCGGCGGCGAACACGGCCAGCGCCACCGGCGGCGTAATCGCCGACAGGATGGCGAAGTAGAACGCGAACATATGCGCGGCGGGCTGCACGACGCCCAATTTCATGATCGCGGGCACGAGCAGCGACACCATGATGATGTAAGCGGGCGTTGTCGGCATGCCCATGCCCAGCACGATCCCGGCCATCGCGGTGACGACCAGCGCCAGGAACAGCGTGTTCTGCGCCAAGGCCAGCACGATCTGCGTGAAGGAAATGCCGATCCCGGTCAGCGCGATCACGCCGATCACGATGCCGGCACACGCGCACGCCATCGCGACGGCGAGCGCGTTTTTCGCGCCGTCGATCAGCGCGTCCACCACCGTCCACCAGGTGATGCCGCCGCGCGTATTCGCGCGCATCAGCGCCACCGGCAAACACGCGATCGTGCCCGCGAGTGCCGCCAGCGGCGCCGAATACCCCGCGAACATCCCGCCCAGCACGATCGCCACCGGAATGAACAAATGCCCGCGCTCGCGCAGCACGGTGCCGAGCTTCGGGCATTCGTTGTCCGGCATGCCGCTCAATCCCGCGCGCTTGGCTTCGAAATGCACCGCGCCGAAACAGGCGAGGTAGTAGAGCAGCGACGGGATCAGCGCCCAGATCGTGACCTGGAGATACGAAACGGCGAGATACTCGGCCATCACGAAAGCGGCGGCCCCCATGATCGGCGGCATGATCTGCCCGCCGGTCGAGGCGACGGATTCGACGCCGGCCGCGAAATGCTTGGTGAAGCCCGTGCGCTTCATCAGCGGAATCGTGATCGGCCCGTCGACCATGACGTTGGCGACGGCCGAGCCCGAAATCGTGCCGAACAGCGACGACGACACGACCGCGACCTTGCCGGGCCCGCCCGCTTGGCGGCCGGTCAAGGCGAGGGCGAAATCCATGAACAGCTGCCCCGTGCCCGAGCGTTCCATGAACGAGCCGAACAGCACGAAGACCAACACGAAGGCGGCGGAGACGCCCAGCGTCGAGCCGAAAATGCCTTCGGTCGTCAGATAGATCTGATCGAGCGTGGACGGCAGCGAGATATTGGTGAAGAACATCGCATAGGCGAGAAACACGATCGCGGTGATCGGCAGCGCCCAGCCGATCACGCGGCGTGTCGCCTCCAACACCAGCACGATGCAGGCGACCGCCATGATCTGATCGAGCGTCGTGGGATCGTCGATATAGGGAATGCGGTTGATGAGATATCGGTAATTGACGAACAGATAGAAGACGACAACCAGCGAACCGGTGAGGCACAGCCAATCGACAATGCCGGGTTCGCCGCGCTTGTCGCCCCGGAACGGGTAGATCAAGAAGACGAGCACCATCGCGAACAGCAGATGCCCGCCGCGGAAGAACAAGGCTTCGGGCGGCGCCGCGACGATCACCCACATATGCCAGAGCGACATGACGGCACCGATGATGCCGATCAGCCAAGCGATCGCGCGCGTATACGTCATGCTGTACGAAACCCCGTCCCCCGAAACGAAATGGGGCCGGCGATCTTCCGCCGCCGGCCCCGTCGCGTCTTACATCTTCACGCCGCGCTCGACATAGAACTTCTTGGCGCCGGGATGGAACGGCACGCCGATATCCTCGCCCATCGCCGCGGGGGTGATGCCCTCCATCGCCCTATTCACGGCGACCAGATCGCGCATGTTGTCCTGGATCGCGCGCATCATCGTGTAGACGCGGTCCTCGGGCAGTTTGCACGAGACGATCAGATGCGCCGCATAGCCGATCTTGGTCACCGCGGCGGGCTGATTGGGATAGGTGTTGGCCGGCAGCGTGACCGCGACATAGCCCGAATTGATCTTCTTCATCGGGTCGACCGAATCCTTCAGGTCGAGCACGCGAATGCGCCGCGATGTGGCGAGGTCCATCACCGACGACGCGGGGATCGTGGTACCGAGCGTGAAGGCCTGGGCGTGGCCGTCCTTCAGCAGCGACACCGCGTCGTTATAGGACGGCAGGAAATTGACCTTCATGTCGGTGTAGGACATGCCGACCGTTTTCAGAATGTGCTGGGTGATGACTTCGGCGGTGTTGCCGCGCGTCTGCACCGCGATCGCCTTGCCCTTCAGATCGCGCACCGAATTGATGCCCGAATCCTCGTTCACCACGATCTGGAAATACTGCGGATAGAGCGAGGCCATCTGGCACACGTTCGCCGCCTTGCGCGGGAACGGATCCACACCGTTGACGCCGTCGACGGTGGAGATCGAGTTGCCGAAGCCGATTTCGGCGCGGTCTTCATCGACGCCGCGCACATTCGCGATGCCCGCCCCCGGCAGCGTCTGCACCGACAGGCCCGGAATCGCCTTTTCCCAGATATTCTTGAGAGCGCCGCCCAGCGGCACCCAAACGCCGCCCTGAGGGCCGGTCATGAGGCGGTAGTTGTTGGCGCCTTGCGCGTGGGCCGGGGCGACGGCGGCCAAAACGGCCAAACCCACCACAGCCGGCAAAAGCCGACGGATCATGCTTACCTCCCATTTTATCGGAGCCCTCGGATCGGGGCTCTTCGACGGAGATTAGAGCATGATCCGCCGCTTTCCCTCTAGTGGATTTCCGGCTCCGGAATCGGGGCCGTACCCCGCAGGAAATCGAAATCGCAGCCTTCGTTCGCCTGGGTGACGTGCTTCAAATGGATCATGCCGAAGCCGCGCGGGTAATGCGGCTTCGGCGCTTTCCATTCGGCCTTGCGCTTGGCCATTTCGGCGTCCGAGATTTCCAGCGTCAGCTTCCGGCCGGGTACGTCCAGCGAAATGATATCGCCGTCGCGCACCAAAGCGAGCGGCCCGCCCAGCGCCGATTCAGGCGCCACATGCAGCACGCATGCGCCATAGCTGGTGCCCGACATGCGCGCGTCGGAGATACGCACCATATCGCGCACGCCTTCCTGCAGCAGCTTTTTCGGGATCGGCAACTGGCCCCATTCGGGCATGCCGGGAGCGCCCAACGGACCCGCCGAGCGCAGCACCAACACCGAATCCTTCGTGACCTTCAAATTCGGATCGTCGATGCGCGCGGCCATGTCGTCGTAATTGTTGAACACGCAAGCGGGCCCGCGATGGACGAGAAGATGCGGCTCGGCCGCCGGCGGCTTGATGACGGCACCGTCGGGGCAGAGATTGCCGCGCAGCACGGCCAGACCGCCCTCGCCCTTCACCGGGTTGTCGCGCTTGCGGATGACGTCGTCGTCGTAGACCTCGGCGCCCTTGATATTCTCGCCAAGCGTCTTGCCGTTGACGGTGACGCAGTTCAGATGCAGGTCGCCCGCGATTCGGTTGAGCAAGCCCGGCAGGCCGCCCGCGTAGAAGAAATCCTCCATCAGGTATTTGCCCGCCGGACGGATATTACCGAGCATCGGCACCTTGCGCGACAGCGCATCGAACCGATCGAGATCGAGCTTGGCGTCGAGGCGCCCGGCCATCGCGATCAGATGGATGACCGCGTTGGTCGAGCCCGCCAGCGCCAGCACGGTCAACACCGCATTCTCGAAGGCTTCGGTCGTCATCACGTCGCTGGGCTTGAGGTCATCCCAAACCATATCGACGATGCGCCGGCCGCACGCGGCCGCCATGCGCACATGGCCCGAATCCGCCGCCGGAATCGACGACGCACCGGGCAGCGTCATGCCCAAGGCTTCGGCCGCCGACGCCATGGTCGAGGCCGTGCCCATCGTCATGCAGGTGCCGAAGCTGCGCGCGATGCCGTCTTCGATTTCGACCCACGCCTTGTCGTCGATATTCCCGGCGCGCTTCTCGGCCCAGTATTTCCAAACGTCGGAACCCGAGCCCAGCGTCTTGCCGTGCCAATGGCCGCGCAGCATCGGGCCCGCGGGCAGGAAGATCGCCGGAATATTCATCGACGCCGCCCCCATCAGCATGGCGGGCACGGTCTTGTCGCAGCCGCCCATCAGGACGACGCCGTCGACCGGATTGGCGCGCAGCAATTCCTCGACGTCGATCGACAGCAGATTGCGGTAGATCATCGTCGTCGGCTTCATGAACGGCTCGCCCAGCGACATCGCGGGCATTTCCAGCGGGAAGCCGCCCGCCTGGAGCACGCCGCGCTTCACGTCGTCGACGCGGCTTTTGAAATGGTGGTGGCAGGGATTGGCGTCGCTGAAGGTGTTGATGATCGCGATCACCGGCTTGCCCGCGTAATCCTCGGCGTCGAAGCCCATTTGCTTGGTCCGCGAGCGATGCCCGAAGGACCGCATGTCCTGGACGCCGTACCAACGATGACTGCGCAGTTCTTCCGGCTTCTTGCGACTCATAACGCTCCCTCCAACCGTGGCCATGGCCACTTGCACGCTTGGCCGGGAGAATGCGACGTTTCGGGTCCGGCAATCAACTTTTCCCGCGAGATTCGATGGATAATTTGCGTATCGACGGAAGCCGCCTGTGGGCCTCGCTGATGGAAATGGGCGAGATCGGCGCCACGCCCAAAGGCGGCTGCGCCAGGCTGGCGCTGACCGATCTGGACCGCCAAGGCCGCGATCTGCTCGTCCGCTGGGCAAAGGCAATCGGTTGCACGGCGACGGTGGATCGCGTCGGCAACGTGTTCCTGCGCCGCGAAGGCGCCAATCCCGGCCTGCCCGCCGTGGCGACGGGCAGCCATCTCGATACCCAGCCCACCGGCGGCAAGTTCGACGGCGTCTACGGCGTGCTCGCGGGGCTGGAAGTGCTGCGCACGCTGCACGACGCGAATATCCGAACCGATCGCGCCATCGAAGTCGTCGTCTGGACGAACGAGGAAGGCTCGCGCTTTTCGCCCGCGATGATGGGCTCGGGCGCCTATGCGGGCGTGTTCCCGGTCGAGGAGGTCGAAGCCAAGACCGACGTCGACGGCAAGCGCTTCGATGCCGAACTCGCCAAGATCGGCTATCGCGGCGACGCGAAAGTCGGCGGGCGCAATATCGGCGCCTATTTCGAAGCGCATATCGAGCAAGGGCCGATTTTGGAGGCCGAGGACAAAACCATCGGCGTCGTGACGGGGGCGCAAGGTCAGCGCTGGTACGAAGTCACCGTCGTCGGGCAAGAAGCGCATGCCGGCCCCACGCCGATGCGCCGCCGGCGCGATGCGCTGGTGGGGGCCTCGCGCATGATCGATGCGGTCAACAAAATCGGCCACGAACATCAGCCCTATGCCTGTGCCACGGTCGGCTTCATCCAAAGCTTCCCCAACAGCCGCAACACGATTCCGGGACGCGTGTTTTTCACCGTCGATTTCCGCCACCCGGACGACGAACGCTTGTCGTCGATGGATGCGGCGTTGAAGGCGCAATGCGCAAAGATCGCCGAACAAGCCGGGCTGGAGTTGGAGATCAAGGATTTCTGGTATTTCCCGCCCACGCCCTTCGCCCCGCACTTGATCGAACGCGTGCGCGACGGCGCCGCCGCGTTCGGCTACAGCGCTATGAACATCATCTCCGGCGCCGGTCACGACGCGGTCTATATGGCGAAGGTCTGCCCGACGACGATGATCTTCGTGCCGTGCAAGGACGGCATCAGCCATAACGAGATCGAGGACGCGAAGCCCGAGCATCTCGAAGCGGGCTGCAACGTGCTGCTGCGCGCGATCCTGGAGGCCAGCAAGGCGTGAGCGCCGACGCCTCCACGCTGCTGCGCGAAGGCGAGGCGCTGCTGCGCCGCCGGGCCTTCGCGCAAGCGCGCGACGCGTTGGCGCGTGCGGTGGCGCTCGTGCCGGCGATGGGGCCTGCGCATGCGTTGCTCGGCCGTGCGGCGCACGCAACGGGCGATCTGGCGCAGGCCGCGACGGCGTTCGATGCGGCGAAAGCCTTGGGCGAGTCCGGACCCGATTTTGAGCGGCGGCGCGGCAATCTGCTGATGGATCTGCAACGCGCCGCCGATGCGGCCGACGCCTATCGCGCGGCGCTGACCCGGTCGCCCTTCTCGGCGGGGTCGTGGTACGGCCTGGGCACGGCGCTGGCCGAGCTTGACGACGTTTCGGGGGCGCGCGACGCCTTTGCCAAATGGGGCCAATGCCCCGGCCCGGCGGGAGCCGATGCGCATCTCAACATCGCCGCCATCGCGTGCCAGATCGCGTTGGACGACGATTTCTTCGCGCGCCTGCCGCCGCCGCCCGAAGCGGCGCCGGCGGGCGAGTACGCGCAAGGCGATGCGCCGTTGATTTTCGCCGCCGCCGATGCGGGCTATGCCGCGCGTTTCGCGGAATTGCTGTCGGGCAATCTCGCCGCGCGCGCACCCGGCATCGCGCTGCATCTGCATGTCGTCAATCCGACGGCCGAAAGCGAAGATCGCCTATCGCGCGTGAAGGATTTGACGCAAGGCCATCTCGATTTCGCGGTGACGCGCGAGACGACCGATCTTTCGCGCTTCGACGGGCCCGACGGGCATATGCCCGCGAAGACCTATTACACTTGCGCGCGGTTCCTGTCGTTGCCCGCGTTGCTTGCGCGTTATCGCCGGCCGATTTTGGTGTGCGACATCGATATGGCGCCCACACGCGATCCGCGCCCGTGGCTCGACGAACTCGCGGCGGCGGACGCGGGCGGCAACGTCAAAATCCGCTACGATTTCGCCAATCATCTGCTGGCGACGATGATCTATGTCGGCGACACGCCTGCCGGCCGCGAATTCGCGAATAAGATCGCGGGCTATTGCCGTCACTTCCTGGAAACGCGCAAAGCCGCCTGGACGCTCGATCAAGTCGCGTTGCGCGCGACGCAGCTTCACTTGCGCCGCACCGGCGTCTGGCGCGATTTCCGCGAATTCGCGCCGAACGTGATGAATTGGATGGACGACGAATATCCGATCGAGGAAACGCAAAAGCGCTTCCTGTTCGTCTCGCTCTATTCGAGCGTTCCCAGGGTTTGAGGAGTCGCCATGCCGAGACCAAAGATCGTCTTTGTGATTGGCGCGGGAGCGAGTGCTGAAGTTGGATTGCCGATCGGGTCGGGCCTCATCAATACAATCCAAAGAAATGTCGACATTGGGTTTAATGTAACCAAATCTTCCAAGCCGGGTCCGGCTTTGCTAACCGGAGCAATCAGGAAAAAATTCGAGTTAAGCCGAGATCCGAACGCTACATTCGACTCATGGATAAATTCATGTCTGCGACTCAGGGATGGTCTAGGGCAATTCCCGTTATCGATAGATACGTATTTGGACACACACGCAAGCGATACAAGAATGGTTGTTTGCGGAAAACTCGCGATTGCTCATGCGATTTTAGACGCTGAGTCAAAAAGTGAACTCGCCCTCATGGCAACTCCATACGCGTCGGCGATAGACTTCAATAAAATCAAAGATACCTGGTATCCGAAACTTCAGGAATTTCTATTCTCAGGCATCAAGCCAGACCGAATTCCTGAGGTTTTCGAAAGTACGACCTTCGTCGTTTTCAACTACGACAGGTGCTTGGAGCATTTCTTGTTTCATTCGCTGCGCGGCTATTTCCATTTCGATGAAAATGAAACCAAATCACATCTCAAAAGTGCACGCATTTTTCATCCTTATGGTCAAATAGGACCGCTGGAGTGGCAATCTGAGAAGGACCCAGTTGCGTTTGGGAAATCTGGCGAGCTGGATGCGATTCTTAAAGCGACAGATCGAATCAAACTGTTCACTGAACAAGATCGAAATCAGACTGAGTTAGATGGCATTAATTCGGCGCTTTCAGACGCCGATGCAGTTGTTTTCCTTGGCTTCTCGTACCAAACGCAAAACATGGAGCTTTTAAAAACTCCGAGAGCCAAACGAACCATAAAGATATTCGGGACTGCGCTTAATTGCTCTGAGTTTGATCTGCCAGTCATCGAGCAAAAAGTATTGCGTTCGCTTGGTGGGAAGCACCCTCACAAGAAATCCGTTTTTAATCGAAATTGGACCTGCCACGGATTATTCGGCGAATTGCATCATACGCTAAAGGGCATCGAGCATATTCCCCGCAAATACGGAGAATAGTCTTAGGACTCTGCACTCGGCCTCGCCCTTCGACAAGCTCAGGGTGAGGCCTCATGGTGCGGCCGTCAATGGACGCCCGTGTCGAAACATGAGGCAGCGCGCCTAATGGTCGAACGGGTGCGCGTGGTTGAGCGGCCCGTGGCCGCCGCCATAGCCCGGCGCCGTCTCCATCGCGCGGCGCACATAATCGCGCGCCCGGCCGACGGCGGTTTCGAGATCGAGATTTTGCGCAAGGCCGGTCGCGATCGCCGAGGCGAGCGTGCAGCCCGTGCCATGCGTCGCTTTGGTTTTGATGCGCGGCGATTCGAAGACCTTCACGCCGTCCGGTGTGGCCAAAATATCGACGATCGCGTCGGAGTCGAGATGGCCGCCTTTGAGCAGCACGGCTTGGCACCCGAGCGTGATCATCGCTTGCGCCGCGTGGCGCATATCCGCAGGGGTGCGGATCGTCATGCCCGACAAAGCTTCGGCTTCGGGCAGATTGGGCGTAAGGACCGTCGCCAGCACCATCATGCGCCGTTTCAGCGTCGCGACCGCTTCGGGCAGCAGCAGCGGATGGCCGCCTTTGGCGTACATCACCGGATCGACGACGAGCTTCACGCCTTTGGCTTCCGCCTCCAGCGTGTCGGCGACGGCGTCGATCGTCGCGCTGTCGTGCAGCATGCCGGTCTTGACCGCGTCGGCGCCGATATCGCGCAAGCACAGGCGCATTTGCTGGGCGATGAAATCGACCGGCACGACGTGAACGCCATGCACGCCATGCGTGTCTTGCGCGGTCAGCGCGGTGATCGCCGTCATCGCGTAACCGTCATTGGCGGTGACGGTCTTGATATCCGCCTGGATGCCCGCACCGCCGCCCGAATCTGAGCCCGCGACGATCAATACCCGTCCGCGCATCGCGTCTACTCCGCCGCCCCGCGTTGCGGTTTGGCGCGCCGCCCCGGCCCGCCCGCCGCGGTCGCGTCGGGTTTGGGGGCCGGCTTTGCCACTGGGGCCGAGGCTTTCGTGCCGCCGGCCTTGGTGCCGCCCGCGTCGATCAACGCCGACACGATCCCGCCGACCGCGTCACGCACAGCGTCGTCGGTCGGCCCTTCGGCCATCACGCGCACCAAAGGCTCGGTGCCCGATTTGCGGATCAGCACGCGGCCATTGCGGCCGAGCTTCTTTTCCGCCGCTGCGATCGCGGCTTTGACTTTCGCATCGTCCAGCGGCGGGGCGGCGGCGAAACGCACATTTTCCAGCAATTGCGGCAGCGCATCGAACACATGCGCCACGTCGCTTGCGTTCTTGCCCGATTGCACGATCGCGGCGAGCATCTGCAAACCCGCGATCAAACCGTCGCCGGTGGTCGCGTAATCCGACAGGATCACGTGACCCGATTGCTCGCCGCCGAGATTGGCGTCGAGCTCGCGCATCGCTTCCAGCACGTAGCGGTCGCCGACCTTGGTGCGCGTCAGCGTCAGGCCTTCGCCTTCCAGCCAGCGCTCCAAACCCAGATTGGACATGACGGTCGCGACCACCGTGCCCTTGCGCAAACGGCCATCGGCCTTCCACGCGCGCGCGATGGCGGCGAGAACTTGGTCGCCGTCGATCAGGCGCCCCTTTTCGTCGACCAGCTGCAAGCGGTCGGCGTCGCCGTCGAGCGCGAGGCCCACATGCGCGCCATGCGCGACCACGGCCTGTTGCAGCGTTTCGACATGCGTGGCGCCGCAATCCTTGTTGATGTTGAAGCCGTCGGGATCGATGGCGAGCGGCACGATCTCCGCGCCCAATTCCCACAACACGGTCGGCGCCACGCGATAGGCGGCCCCGTTGGCGCAATCGACGACGACCTTAAGCCCGTCGAGGCTCAAGCCCTTCGGGAAGGTCGCCTTGGCGAATTCGATATAGCGGCCGGGCGCATCGTCGATGCGGCGCGCGCGCCCGAGCTTCTCGGGCTCGACGCGGCCGGAATCGTTGCCGATATGGCGCTCGATCTCGGCCTCCAGCTCGTCCGACAATTTGTAGCCGTCGGCGCCGAACAATTTGATGCCGTTGTCGTGATGCGGGTTGTGCGAGGCGGAGATCATCACGCCCAGATCGGCGCGCAAGGACCGCGTGAGCATCGCCACGGCGGGCGTGGGCATGGGCCCGAGCAGCAGCACATCCATGCCGATCGACAGGAAACCGGCGGTCAGCGCGTTCTCGAACATATAGCCCGAGAGACGCGTATCCTTGCCGATCAGCACGCGCGGGCGGTGATGGCTTTGGCGCAGCACCTTGCCCGCCGCGATGGCCACCGCCATGGCGGTTTCGGCCGTCATCGGCGCCACATTGGCGAGGCCGCGAATCCCGTCGGTTCCGAAAAGCTTGCGCATGTGGGCGCTTATAGGCGGCGGAAGAGACCCCGTAAAGACACGGGTTATTGCGGTTTATTGCGCGGATTCGACGGCTTTCCAGACCTTCAAGGCCTGGATGGTCGGCGCCACGTCGTGAACGCGCAGGATATCCGCCCCGCGCGCGATGGCGGCAAGCCCCGCCGCCAGCGAACCGGGCAAGCGGTCTTTGGGCTTCTCGCCTTTCGACAGCGCGCCGATGAAGCTTTTGCGCGACACGCCGATCAGCACCGCGACCTCGAGGGCACGCAACACGTCGATCCGCGCCAGGATCTGCGCGTTATGCGCGACCGATTTGCCGAAGCCGATTCCCGGATCGACGCTGAGCTTCGCGCGTGGGATTCCCGCCTTTTCGCAGGCGGCGATGCGCGCCGCGAGATAATCCGCGATCTCGCGCGGCGCGTTTTCGTAATGCGGGTTCGCCTGCATCGTCTTGGGCTCGCCCTGCATATGCATCAGCACCGCCGACACGCCGCGCGAAGCGACAAGGTCGAGCGAGCCGGGACCGGTCAGCGCCGTGATGTCGTTGACGATCGTGGCGCCCGCGTCGAGGGCGGCCTTCATCGTGTCGGCATGGCGCGTGTCGATCGACACGACCGCGCCCGCCTTCGCCAAAGCCTCGATCACCGGGACCACGCGGCGGCGTTCCTCCGCCGGCGGCACGGGTGCGGAGCCGGGGCGCGTCGACTCGCCGCCGATATCGAGGATGTCGGCGCCGTCCGTCAGCTGTTCGAGCCCGCGCGCGATCGCCGCGTCGCGGTCGAAATGATCGCCGCCGTCGGAGAAGGAATCGGGCGTCGTGTTGACGATGCCCATCACCAATGGACGGTCGAGGACGAAACGGTCGAAGCGGCGTGTCATGGCGCGCGCAGAATTAGCATGTCCGCGCCCGCCCCCAAACGAAAACGGCCCCGCTTGTGGCGGGGCCGTTCGTCGCTACGTCGTCTTCTTGGGCGTTATGCCGGTGCGGCACCCGGATCGGTCGCGGGCTTGGAGCCGGAGGTCGGCACCGAGCCGCGCCGGCCGCCGGTCTTGGCGGCGGGCGGGGGCGCATCGGCGTCCGGCCGTTCGATCGTTTCGCCGCGCAGCAAGGTCTGCACCTCGTCGCCCGACAGGGTTTCGTATTCGAGCAGGCCCTTGGCGAGCTTGTGCAGATCGTCGATGCGGGCGTTCAGCACTTCGCGCGCCTTCACCTCGCCGCCTTCGACGATGCGGCGCACTTCCGAGTCGATCAGGTTCGACGTCTGCTCGGAGATGTTCTGCGTCTGCGTCACCGAATGGCCCAGGAACACTTCCTGTTCGTTGGCGTTGTAGCGCACGCGGCCGAGCTTGTCGGACATGCCGAACTCGGTGACCATGCGCCGCGCCATCGCGGTCGCCATCTGGATGTCGCCCGCGGCGCCGGTCGTCACGTTCTCGGGCCCGAAGATGATCTCCTCGGCCACGCGGCCGCCGAAGGCCATCGCGAGCTTCGCCTCCATCTCGAATTTCGAGACCGACAGCTTGTCGCGCTCGGGCAGCATCATGGTGAGGCCCAGCGCGCGGCCGCGCGGGATGATCGTCACCTTATGCAGGGGATCGTTGCCGGGGACGGAGATCGAGACGAGCGCGTGACCGGCCTCGTGATAGGCGGTCAGCTCCTTCTCCTTCTCGGTCATGACCATCGAGCGGCGCTCGGTGCCCATCATGACTTTGTCCTTGGCGTCTTCGAGTTCCGACATCGTCACGAAGCGCTTGGCGCGGCGCGCGGCCAGCAACGCGGCTTCGTTGACGAGATTGGCGAGATCGGCACCCGAGAAGCCGGGCGTACCGCGCGCGATCACCTTGGCGTCGACGTCGGGCGACAGCGGCACCTTGCGCAGATGGACCTTCAGGATCTTCTCGCGGCCCGCGACGTCGGGGTTCGGCACGACGACCTGACGGTCGAAGCGGCCGGGACGCAGCAAGGCGGGGTCGAGCACGTCGGGACGGTTGGTCGCCGCGATCAGAATAACGCCTTCGTTGGCTTCGAAGCCGTCCATCTCAACCAGCAACTGGTTGAGCGTCTGCTCGCGCTCGTCGTTGCCGCCGCCCAGGCCCGCACCGCGATGGCGGCCGACCGCGTCGATTTCGTCGATGAAGATCAAGCACGGCGCGTTCTTCTTGCCCTGCTCGAACATGTCGCGCACGCGCGAAGCGCCCACGCCGACGAACATTTCGACGAAGTCGGAGCCCGAAATCGTGAAGAACGGCACATTGGCTTCGCCCGCGATGGCGCGCGCGAGCAGCGTCTTACCCGTACCCGGCGGGCCGACGAGCAGCACGCCCTTGGGGATCTTGCCGCCCAAACGCTGGAACTTCTGCGGGTCGCGCAGGAACTCGACGATTTCCTCGAGTTCGCCCTTGGCTTCGTCGATGCCCGCGACGTCGTCGAAGGTCACACGGCCGACCTTCTCGGTCAGCAGGCGCGCGCGGCTTTTGCCGAAGCCCATGGCCCTTCCGCCACCGCCCTGCATCTGGCGCATGAAGAAGATCCACAGACCGATCATGATCAGGAACGGCGCGTAGGACAGCAGGATGGAGAGGAGCGGATGGATCTGCTCTTCGATCGGC
This sequence comes from Tagaea sp. CACIAM 22H2, assembly GCA_014444615.1. GTDB lineage: Bacteria > Pseudomonadota > Alphaproteobacteria > CACIAM-22H2 > CACIAM-22H2 > Tagaea. The sequence goes on from PVXE01000036.1 coordinate 37,508, forward strand.
TGGGCCGAGAAATTCACGTTGTTGCGCTGCAGGCGATCGACCAGCGTGGGATCGTTGGGCGCATAAGTCGCGAATTGGCGCCCGTCGGTCAGGAAGCCGCGCAGATTGGGACCCTGGATCGTGACGTCCTTCACCTGCTGGCGATCGACGTTCGACAGGAATTCGGAATACGACATCGCCTGCGCGTTGCCGCGCGGGCCCGAGCCCTGGAACATGTTGAACAGGGCGATCAGCAGCAAGCCGATGATCACCCAGAGAACCAGGTTCTTGCCGAAATTGTTCAAGGCGCAGCCTTTCGAGTCCGGAAAAAGCGTCACACGAATTCCGCCGGCGCCATAGGCAGGCGCGGACGGAACCGGACGTCCAACTTAGCCAGCGTATCAAGTGCTTGCGCGTTGCGTCCATACAAGAGGTGGGGAACGGCGAGCACCCCGTCAAGGTCCCGCAACGCGGGCAAAACAGCGCGCGCGATCAAAGGGATGCGCGGACGCGCGGCATCGCGCACGGGCGGCGGCAACGCAGCCCAGCCGTCGTCGCCCAACGCGCCCAAGCGCAAACCGGCCGGACCGCCGCGAAGATGCAGCGCGAAGCGTCCGTCCCACACGACGATTTCACCAGGCGGGATCGGGATTTCCGGCGGTGCAGGACTCGCCTCGCGCGCCACGACGATGCGCCCATCGCGCGCGGGCGCGAAACGGCAACGCCCCAGGGTCGCAGGCGCCCCGCGCATCAACGCCGCGAACACGCCCGTCGCCCGCGCGCGGCGTGGCGTGTAATCCCCGCCACCGACCGCGCGCGCGATCCGGCCCAGCGCCTCGACCGCCAATTCGCCCTCGCCCAGCGCCGCCAAGTTCAAGCGCGCGAAACCTTCGGGCGCCACCGACACGGCCAGCGCCAGACGATTCGCCAAATCGCGCTCGCGCGTCCGGCGCGATTTCGCCGCTTGGGGATCGGGCTTGGGCAAATCGGTTTCGCGTAAACGCCCGCGCGCGGTCGCCGGATTGGCGTTGGACGGATCTTCGATCCACGCGGCACCGTAAGCCCGGCATGTCGCGAGCAGGGCCTCGTGCGTCACCCCCAGCACGGGACGCAGGATGCGGATCTGCGCGCGCTCGACGATCGCCGACATGCCGGCGAGCCCCAACGCGCCCGACCGACGTTCCGCACGCAGCGCCACGGTTTCGGCCTGATCGTCCGCGTTATGCGCGACCAGCAAATGCAGGATCGCGCGCCGCGCGCACGCGGCTTCAAGCAGCGCGTAGCGCGCCTCGCGCGCGGCCTCCAAAACGCCGGCGCGCGGCTTAGGCCCGTCCCAACGCAAGGCGACGAACTCGACGCCCCAGTCGCGCGCGCGCGCTTCGAGCATCGCGGCTTCGGCCGCCGATTCCGCGCGCAAGCCGTGATCGACATGCAAGGCGACGACACGCCCGCCGCGCGTGCGCGTCCAATCGCGCGCCAGCAGCAGCAAGGCGGTGGAATCGCCCCCGCCCGACCAGGCGACGGCGATCACGGGATGGGGTTCGAAAGGGCCGAGCCTTTCGATCGACGCGGCGAAGCCCTGCGGGCTTAGGCCCGGCACTGCAGACGCTGGCGCTCGCGGGTGGCCGCGATCTTTATCGTCTGCGAGGAATTGGGATAACGGCGATCAAGTTCGGCGAGCGTGCCGCAAGCGTCGTCCTTGCGGTTGAGCTGGCCCAGCGACTGGCCCAGGCGCAACAGGCTGTCGGGCGCCTTGGCGTTTTGCGGATAGGTGCGGAACTGCGCGGCGAATTCGCGCGCCGCCGCCGTCCAGTCGCGCCGGGCATAGAAGGTTTCGCCCAGCCAATACTGCGCGTCGCCCGCCAGACGATGCTGGCCATGCGCGCCGATGAATTGGCGCAGCGCGTTTTCCGCGCGGCCGAAATCGCCGCGATCCTGCACGGCCTGCTGATAGAGGCCATAGGCGAATTCGTACTGGGTTTCGGGCGGGCCGGCGGGCAGCGACACGGCCGAAGCGGCGGCGGTCGCGGCGGGGGCCGCCGCCGATTGCGGGGCCGCGGGCGGGGCACCGGGCACGAGCAGCACGCGCGCTTCGCCCGGCGCCACATTGGCGCCGCCGCGCGGGGCTTGTACGTTGGAAGCCGTGGGCGCGGCGGGCTGGGCGGCGGGCTGGGCGGCGGGAGCCGCATCGCCCGATTGCGCGGGTGCGGCACCGCCGCGTTCGAGTTGCGTCAAACGGAAATCGACGTCGCCGACCAGCTTGTCGAGGCGCTGCTGGATTTGCGCGGCGCGATAATTCGCCTCCTCCAGCTTGCCGGTCAATTCCCGCATCTGTTCTTCCAAGCGGCCGACGCGCGATTCGGTCTGCTCGACGAAAGCCGACGTCGCCACCCCGGCGGGCGGCGGGGGCGCCGACGGCGTGACCGATGGTGCTGCGGAGCTTCCGCCCACGGTGCCGCGCGCGAGATTGCGCTGCATGACATCCATGTCGCGTTGCAGACGGTCCATGCGCTCCATCAAGGCGCGCGTGTCGGTTTGGGCGAGGGCCGGTTGGGCCGCGCCCGCGAGGCCGACGGCAAGCGCCGCGGCAATGGCGAATCGGCGGATCATGGGGCCCAAGATACGAGGCCGAATGGGCAAAATAAAGGCGGGGTACGCAAGCGTACCCCGCCCCGATTTTCGACGCCGTTTCCGGCGTTTAGGCTTAGTTGACGAGCAGCACGCCGCGGCGGTTCTGCGCCCAGGCCTGTTCGGTCGAGCCCAGCACCTGCGGACGCTCCTTGCCGTAGGAAACGGTGGAGATGCGGCGCGGGTCGATGCCCATCGAGATCAGCGCGTTGCGCGCGGCGGCCGCACGGCGCTCGCCCAGCGCCAAGTTGTATTCGCGCGTGCCGCGTTCGTCGGCATGGCCTTCGATCGTCGCCTGCACGCCGGGGTTCTGGCGCAGCCACTGCGCCCAGCCTTCGACGGTGCGGCGCGCTTCCGGGCTGATATCCGAACGGTCGGAGCCATAGAAAATCCGGTCGCCGACGCTTTGGTTCAGATCTTCCTGGCTGCCGGCGCGCACGCCGCCGGCCCCCAGCGCGCCTTGATTCACCCCGCCCTGCCCCACGCCGGCACCCGGCGGGTTGGCGAGAACGGGCGCGCCGCCCGAACCGGAGACGCCGCCCGAGCTGGACGTGCCAGATTCGCAAGCGGCGAGAAGGACGAGAGCGGCGGCGGCGGCGAGAAACTTGACGCGGGTCGTAACGCGCATGGTTTTTGGGGCTCCTATGGATGGGCCGATATGACAGGCCCTGCGCGAGTTTCTGCCGCGCGAATCGAGGCCGAATCAACCCTCCGCCTTATTCGTGAAGGCGCCGGGGCGAAGAAATGGAAAAATTAAGGCAATCGGCGCGCGTTATTCGAGGCGCAGCACGACGCGCCGTTCGAGCGCTTCCGCGCCGACCGCCGAGCGCTCGGCGCCCAACGCCACGACCGTCAGCCGGTTCGCGCCGACGCCCCATGCGACCAGAAAGTCGCGCACTGTGGCCGCGCGCTTGGCCGACAGGGCGATGTTGTCGGCGGCCGCGCCGCGCGGATCGGCATAACCTTCGATCCGCCCCAGCAGGCGGGGCTCGGCCTTCATGCGCTCGGCCGCGCGCTCCAGCGCCGACGATGCGACGAGCGACAATTCGGCGGAATCCGTATCGAAAAACACCGTGACCGCGGCGATCGGTTCACGACCAGGGCTCCCGGACGGCGCTTGGGCGCAAGCGGCGAGCAGCGAAACGGCAAAAGCGAGGATCAAACGGCGCATGGCACTCGACATATAAAACGAACCCGCCGGAAAAGAAAACGCCCGCCGGTGAAACCGGCGGGCGCTTCCGATCCAACAAATCCGGAAGGATTTATTAGTTGACCACCGCGACGCCGCGACGGTTCTGGCGCCACGCGCCCTCGTTCGAGCCGAGGACCGCCGGGCGTTCCTTGCCGTACGAGATCGTCGCGACGCGGCGGGCGTCGATGCCCTGCGAGACGAGGTAGTTGCGCGCGGCCGTCGCGCGGCGTTCGCCGAGCGCGATGTTGTATTCGCGCGTGCCGCGCTCGTCGGCGTGACCTTCGATCGTGATCGTCACGTTGCCGTGCTGCTTCATCCAAGCGGCCCAGCGCTCGATCGTGCGGCGCGCTTCGGGACGCAGTTCCGACTTGTCGAAGTCGTAGAACACGCGATCGCCGACATTCTGGACCAGGTCTTCCTGCGAGCCGGGGCGGATGCCCGCGGCGGCCGGGGCGGCGGCGGCCGGCGCCGGCGCGGCGGCGCCGGAACCGCCCGTGGCGGCCTGCTGGGTCGGGGCGGATTCGCAAGCGGCGAGCAGGGCAACCGCGGCGAGCGTGCTCAAGAGCTTGAAGCGCATAGAAGGAAACTCCTCTTTCTTCTCTTCTTTGACCTTACCGCGAAGTGTTGCCGCTGACTATTGCTCGTGCGCCACACTCACGCGGAATTTCTCCCGATCGAGAAGGCCCATCCCCCTCGCTCAGCCGCCGATCCCAGTAGGTCCACCTACGTGGTCCGACGGAAAAAGCGGGGCTCGCCGCACCGCGGCGCGTCCCGCCTCGTCAAAATCGCGCGGAATATAAAGACCGAATATTGGGGAATCAAGTCAATCCAGCGAAATCAAGGCAGTAGCGGCGACCACGCCGGGTCCGACCCGTCCGCCGGCGTCAAAATTTCCCGTTCGTTATAACCAGTCAAATCAATGCTGTAGAGCCTTGGGTTGCCGCCGTTACCGCGACTATCGGACGCACCTTGGCGGAAATACATCAAAACGCGGCCATTCGGCGCCCAGGTCGGCGCTTCCACGAGAAAGGCGCGGGTGAGCAGTCTTTCGCCCGAGCCGTCCGGGCGCATAACGCCGATGAAGAACTCGCCTTCGGTCTGTTTGGTGAAGGCGATCAGATCGCCGCGCGGGCTCCATACGGGCGTGCCGTAAAGGCCGCGCGCGAAGGAAATGCGCTGCACGTTGTCGCCGCTCGCGGTCATCGTATAGATCTGCTGCGAGCCGCCGCGATCGGAGTTGAACACGATCTGGCGCCCGTCGGGCGAATAGGACGGCGACGTATTGATCGAGCTGTGATTCGTGATGCGCGCCTGCTGACGCGTGCGCAGGTCCATCGTGTAAACGTCGGTCGTGCCCGATTGCGCCATCGACATGATGACGCGGTTGCCGTCGGGCGAGAATCGCGGCGCGAACGTCATGCCGGGAAAATCGCCGACGACTTCGCGCTGGCCGGTATCGATGTTGTAGAGATAGACGCGCGGGCGCAGCGCGTTGGGATTGTTCCCGGTCTGCACATAGGCGAGATACGTGATCTCCTGCGCGGTCGGCGAGAAGCGCGGCGTGAGCACGAGCTCGCGCCCGTCGGTCAGGAAGCGGTGATTGGCGCCGTCCTGATCCATCAGCGCCAGGCGCTTGATGCGCCGCTGCCCCGGTCCCGATTCCGACACGTAGACGATCCGCGTATCGAAATATCCGTCTTCGCCGGTGACGCGCTTATAGACCTGGTCCGAGACGATATGCGCGATGCGCCGCCAGTTGGACGCGGCCGTCGTATAGACGCGGCCTTCCATCTGCGCTTCGCCGAACACGTCCCACAACCGGAACTCGACGCGCAAACGGCCGTCGGGCTGCGTTTCGACGTTGCCGTGGATCAGCACGGCGGCGTTGATCTGGCGCCAGGTCGTGAATTGCGGCGCCGCGGCGCGCAATTGCGCGGGCGTGTTCGTGAAGGCGCGCGGATCGATCGGCCGGAACAGGCCCGAACGCTCCAGATTGTTCGAAATGACCTTCGCGATCTCGGCGCCGGTCGCTGCGTCGCGCCCCTCGCCGTGGAACGGCGACACGGCCGTGGGCAGCGGATCGACGCGCCCGCGCGTGATGTCGATGCGGACCTGGGATTGCGCGACCGAGGGCAGCGCCAGGGATGCGGCAGCACCAGCGAGCAACGCGCGGCGCCGCAGGGGGAATGAATTATGGATCATCGTTCGATCTCCCTAACCGGATTCGGCGCTAACGTCTCGCACCCAGCATTTCGCGGGCATTGAAGGCGAGAATCAAGTTGCCGTCGAGCATTTGCGAGGACTTGTCGGCGGGCATCGGCAAGGGCGATGCCCGCAACACCGCGCGGCGCGCGCCATCGGCGAAGGCGTCGCGGAAGCCGCCCGCCTCGCCCTGCACGTTGACCACGCGCACGTCGCGCACCGTGCCGTCGCGATCGACCCACACGCGCAACTCCACCGCGAAGGTTTCGATACCGCGTGCGCCGGGATCGAGATTCCAGAATTGCGAGACGCGCTGACGGATCGCGTCCATCTCGGTCATCGACAGCGGCAGATTGGGATTGCTGGGCGCGTTGGACGGGCGTGAAGCCGCCGCTTGCGGGGCGGGCTGCGCCGCCGCTTGCTGTTGCGGCTGGGGCTGCGCTTGCGGGCGCGGGCGCGTCAAATCGCGCAGCACGTTGTCGAGATCGAAATTCTGCGCGCGCGGACGCGGTGCGGGCGGGGCCGGCGGCGCGGGAG
>PVXE01000037.1 GCA_014444615.1 Tagaea sp. CACIAM 22H2
TTCGACGACAGCTTGCGCAGGCCCGACGTCTTGGCCTTGGCCAGCGGCACGCGCAGGGTCATGCGGTCTTTCTCGAACGCGATCACGAACAGCTCGAGCTTGTCGCCGCCAATGGTGCGGGACTCGACATCGACCACACGGCCGACCCCATGCGAGGGATAAACCACGAAGTCGCCGGGCTCGAATTTCATATCCTTGCTGGTCGCCTTCATCCGCTAACCCTTTCTGCAAAAACGCCCGAACCGCCCGTTTCGATCCGCTACGGGACAGCAAAAGCGTCCCCCGCCGCTTGGAAAGCGGCGCCGTGAGCTGATCATTTATGAGACTTGGGCAGGCGCGGACGCGCCGTTCCTTGTACTGTTTTATTTATACCACACCCGGGCCCCGGAGTCCCGCGTTTGTTGCGTACTTGGGGCTGTTATGTGACAGACGCAAACCACAATATGTTGTGGTTTTTCAGTCGCTTGTCAGCGCTTGCCGGGTTCGGCGGAGAAGTACTTGGCGAACTTGTCGGGGACGCCCTTAAATTCATCAGCGTCGTCGGGCGCGGGCGCCTTGCGCGTGATATTCGGCCATTGAGCGGCGTACTCGCGATTGACCTCGATCCATTTTTCCAAATCACCGTCGGTATCCGGGAAAATGGCTTCGGGCGGGCATTCCGGCTCGCAGACGCCGCAATCGATGCACTCGTCGGGCTTGATGACGAGCATGTTCTCGCCTTCGTAGAAGCAATCGACGGGGCACACTTCGACGCAATCGGTGTACTTGCACTTGATGCAGGTATCGGTGACGACATAGGTCATCGCAAACGCTCTCTTCGAACCGAACGAAGCGTCGGGTTAGCACGCACCCTGGCGCCGGGCAACCCCACTCGAACTCGGGTCAATTTGAAGGGAATAGATCGGTGTAGAGCAGCGCCGCCTCTTCCGCGCCGCCGCGCCGTTCGCCCAACGCCTCGACCCGCACAGTGCGCAGCTTCGATCCCTGGCTGAAGGTCAGCACGTCGCCGACTTTGAGCGGGTGGCCTTTGTCCAGGCGATGGCCGTGGCCGCGCACGCGGCCCTTTTCGCAGGCTTCCTGCGCAAGCGCCCGCGTGCGGAAGAAGCGCGCGTGCCACAGCCATATATCCAGGCGAATCCGGGGCGTCGTCGCGGTCACGGATCGACCAATTTCCCCAAAGCGGCGAAAGGCGAATCCGTGTCGATCGCTTTCTCGGGCCGCGCTTTGCGCGGGCGCTTGGCCACGAACTTGACCGCGTCGCCGTCGCGCACCGCGCGATAGCCGAGTGCGGCGACCACCGCCGGCAGGGCAACGGCATCGCAATCGACCAGCTTCGCCAAAGCCGGATCGAGCGCGAAGGCCCCGCGCTTGGAAAGGGCGGCCAGCGCTTGCGACATTTTGTCCAAGCGGTCGGCGCGCACGTAAAGCGGTCCGGCGGGGAAATAGAGGCAGGCGGCCATCGCTTCGTCCGAGCCCGCCGCGCGCGGCAGGCTGGCACGACCGCCTTGCGTGAGCGGCATCGGTTGGCCGCGCCACACCGACCACAGTAAGGCGCGAAGCTTCGTCCCCGCCTGATCCTTCAACGCGGGTACATACGCGCCGAAGCTCGCGAACTTCACGCCTTCGCGCGTCAGGCTGCCCCGCGTCGAACCATCGAGGGCGAACTCGCCCGCGATCGCGCCCAGGGCCGCGACCAATTGGAACGCGAGGCCGCGCGCCGCCCCGGTCAAGGCCGCATCGCGCAAGCGGAACAAGGGTGCCGCATGGGCGCGCACGTGATCGCTCAGGAACTTCGCCAGACGCTTTTGCACGAGCTGGCGCTGCGCAGGCTCCAACAGATCGGCGCGTGCCAAAACGATCTCCGGCTCCAGCGCTGACGGGCCGGGGCCAAGGCGTGCCACCAACTGGCCGCGCCACAGGATACGCGCCTGCGCGTCGAGGGCGAATTGCGCATCCGGGTCGTCCGCAAATATCGCCACGCGCGCGGTCGCGTCGCGGCGCAAGGCGCGATTGGCGGCGGCGCGTACCTTTTCCGCCCCGCCCGCAAGGCTGGGATCGGGGATGAACTCGAAGCCGCGCAATTGCCCGGCATGCACGCCTTCGACCGCGACCTCGCCCGCCGCTGAAACGCTGGCAAGAAGCTCGTCGCCGTCTTCCAGCTTGCGCACCAGCACGGCGTTGCGCCGGTCGACGAAACGCTGCGTGAGCCGCTCGTGCAGCGCATCGGACAAGCGGTCCTCGACCTCGCGCGCACGGTCCTGGAAGGTCGCGGCATCGGCGAGCCAATCTTCGCGATGCGACACATAGGTCCAAATACGGATGCCGGCGATGCGCTCCAGCAGCTTTTCGATATCGCCTTGGGCGTCGTCCAGATCGGCGATGCGCTTGGCGACCCAATCGGGCGGCAAACGGCCGGGCTTCTCCGCCAGATGCCCGAAGATGCGCGCTTGCAGGCGCGTATGCGCATCCGATATCGCCTTGCGGAAATCGGGAATGCGCGCGACGTCCCACAGCAGCGCGACGCGGCCTTGCGCCTTCTTGGCGATTTCCGGATCGCGCGCCAAGGCTTGCAGCGCCTTGTAATCGTCGGGCTCGCGCACGCGGATCAGATCGGCGCGCGGGCTGCGCGCATCGAGTGTCGCGAGCAATCCATCAAGGCTGCGGAAGTCGAGATTGGCATTGCGCCAATAGGCGTGTTCCAGGCGCGGATAGGCGTGATCCTCGATCGCGCGGATCGTTTCGGGATCGAGGGCCCCCATATCCGCCGTCGTGCCGAACGTGCCGTCGTTCATATGCCGGCCCGCGCGGCCCGCGATCTGGCCCAGCTCCGGATCCGTCAGGCGGCGCATATGCCGCCCGTCGAATTTCGCCAGCTGCGCGAAGGCCACATGGTCGATATCCATGTTGAGGCCCATGCCGATCGCATCGGTCGCAACCAGATAATCGACGTCGCCCGATTGATAGAGCGCCACCTGCGCGTTGCGCGTGCGGGGGCTCAAGCCGCCGAAAACCAGGGCGCAGCCGCCGCGCTGGCGACGCACGAGTTCGGCGATCGAATAGACTTCCGCCGCCGAGAACGCGACCACGGCCGAGCGGCGCGGCAGGCGCGTGATCTTGCGCGGGCCCGTATAGGTCAGCGTCGAGAAGCGGGGCCGTTCGATGAATTCGGCTTCCGGCACCAGCGACCGGATCAAGCGCTTGGCGGAGGACGCCCCCATGAACATCGTTTCGTCGCGCCCGCGCGCATGCAGGAGCCGGTCGGTGAACACATGGCCGCGCTCGCGGTCGGCCATCATCTGGATCTCGTCGACCGCCAGGAACGACACGTCGCGATCCATCGGCATCGCTTCGACGGTGCAGACGAACCAGCGCGCGTAAGGCGGGACGATCCGTTCCTCGCCCGTCACCAAGGCGACCGCGTTCTTGCCCTTGGCGGCGACGATGCGCTCGTAATTCTCGCGCGCCAGCAGGCGCAGCGGAAAGCCGATCATCCCCGACGAATGGCCGAGCATCCGCGTCACGGCGAGATGCGTCTTGCCGGTATTGGTGGGCCCGAGAACCGCGGTGATCTTGGGACTCGCCATAGGGTGAGTTTGGGCGGGCGAGGCCCCCGGTTCAAGCGGTCTTGAGGGGCCCCGAATTGGCGCCTATATACGGCCGCAAATCCGGGGACGAACCATGAGCCAGACCGCCGAAACCCACGAATTCCAAGCCGAAGTCAGCCGCCTGCTGGAGATCGTCGCGCATTCGCTCTATTCCGAGCGCAAGGTTTTCCTACGCGAGCTGATCTCCAACGCCTCCGACGCCTGCGACAAGCTGCGTTTCCTCGCGACGCAAGACGAGAAGCTGGCCGAGGGCGGCACCGATTTCGCCATCGAATTGAAGGCCGACAAGGATGCCGGCACGCTGACCATCGCCGACAATGGTATTGGCATGGATCGCGACGACCTGATTTCGCATCTGGGTACGATCGCGCGTTCGGGCACGGCGGCCTTCATGAAGGCGCTGGACGAATCCAAGCGTAAAGACGTCGGCGCGATCGGCCAGTTCGGCGTGGGCTTCTATTCGGCCTTCATGGTCGCCGACAAAGTCGGCGTCACCACCCGCAAGGCGGGGGCTGCCGAGGCCTGGCATTGGGAATCCGACGGCAAGAGCGGCTACACGGTCGTGCCGGCCGCGCGCGATGCGCGGGGCACGGAAATCGTGCTGCACCTCAAAGACGATGCGAAGGAGTTCCTCGACGCCGATACGCTCGAGGATATCGTCAAGCGCTACTCCGACCATATCGCGATCCCGATCAAGCTGGGCGAGCGCACGCTGAACCGTGCTTCCGCGCCGTGGACGCGCGCGAAGAGCGACGTGACGGCTGAGCAGCACAAGGAATTCTATCGCCATATCGCGCACGCCTTCGACGAACCCTGGGCGACGATGCATTGGCGCGCCGAAGGTAAGATCGAGTATTCGGCGCTGCTCTACGTGCCCGAAACGCGCACGTCCGATCTGTTTCATCCCGACCGCAAGCACGGCGTGAAGCTTTATGTGCGCCGCGTGTTCGTCAACGAAGCGCCGGAAGGCTTGCTGCCGCGCTATCTGCGCTTCCTGCGCGGCGTGGTGGATTCCGAAGACCTGCCGCTGAACGTGTCGCGCGAGATGCTGCAGAACAACCCGGTGCTGACTTTGATCCGCCAGGGTGTGACGACGCGCGTGTTGTCGGAGCTCGAAAAGAAAGCCAAGGACGCGGCCGACTACGCCAAATTCTGGGAGAGCTTCGGCGAGGCGCTGAAGGAAGGCATTTTCGAGGATAAGGACAACGGCACGCGCGTGCTCGGCCTTGCGCGTTTCCGCTCCACCCTGCACCCCGACGGCTGGGTGTCGCTGGCCGATTACGTCGCGCGCATGAAGCCGGGCCAGGAGGCGATCCATTACATCGCCGGCGACGACCCCAAGCTGGTGGCGAAATCGCCGCATCTGGAAGGCTTCATGAAGCGCGGCGTGGAAGTGCTGTTGCTGTCCGATCCGGTCGACGAGTTCTGGATCGCGCAGACCGACGCGTTCGACGGAAAAAAGTTCAAGTCGGTGACGCGCGGTGGCGCCGATCTCGACAAGATCGCGCCCGAAGCCGACAAGAAGGACGAGGCCAAACCCGAGGAAACGTCGAGCGACGCGGCGGCGCTGATCGCGCTGTTCCGCTTGGCGTTGGGCGAGCAGGTCAAGGACGTGCGCGCGTCGCAACGCTTGGCCGAAAGTGCCGTTTGTCTCGTCGCCGACGACAGCGACATCGACATCCATTTGGAACGGATGCTGCGCCAGCATAAGCAGCTCGGCTTCTCGGCCAAGCGCATTCTGGAGATCAACCCCGCGCACCCCACGATCAAGTCGCTGGTCGCGGCCTTGACCAAGGCCGATGGCGATACGGCGATGCAGGCGCGTTTGGGCGAAGCGGCGAAGCTGCTTTACGACCAGGCGCGGATCGTCGAAGGCGACAAGCTGGAAGATCCCGCCGCCTTCGCCAAGCGCCTGTCGCAAGCTTTGGCAGACGGCTTCATCTGATGGCGGCGCGCGCGCGGCCCTCCCCTTTCGCCGCGTCGCTGCCCGCCCGCGCCGATGCCAAGGCGATGGATGCGGCCGACCCGCTGGCGTCCGCGCGCCATCTGTTTAGCCTGCCGCCAGGGGCGATTTATCTGGACGGCAACTCACTGGGCGCTTTGCCGCGCGCCACGCCCGCACGCTTGCAAGACGTCGTGCGCGACGAATGGGGCGGCGACCTGATCGCGTCGTGGAACAAACATGGCTGGATCGATCTGGCGCGGCGCGTGGGCGACAAGATCGCCAAGCTGATCGGCGCCGAGGCAAACACGGTGAGCGTGGGCGACTCCACCTCGATCGCGCTGTTCAAAGTTCTGGCCGATGCGCTGGCGCGCAATCCCGGCCGAAAGACGATCCTGTCGGAGCGCGGCAATTTCCCGACCGATCTTTATATGGCCGAAGGTTTGGCCGCGTTGCTGGGCCAAGGTCATCGCCTGGAACTGGTCGAGCGCGTCGATGATATCGGCGACGACGTCGCCGTCGTGATGCTGACCCATGTCGATTATCGAACGGGTGCGATGCACGACATGGCAGCGATCACCGCCAAGGCGCATGCGGCCGGGGCACGGGTGATTTGGGACTTGGCGCATTCAGCCGGCGCGCTGCCCGTCGATCTTGCCGGGGCCAAAGCCGATTACGCGGTCGGCTGCGGCTACAAATATCTGAACGGCGGGCCGGGCGCGCCGGCGTTCCTCTACGTCGCGCCGCGCCATCACGAAGGCTTCCGCCAGCCGCTGCAAGGCTGGCTGGGGCATGCGGCACCCTTCGCGTTCGAGCCGGCGTATCGCCCTGCCGCGGGCATCGCGGGGGCGACGACCGGCACGCCGCCGATCCTGTCGCTGGCCGCCTTGGAAGTCGGCGTCGATACGCTGCTGCGTTTTCCGATGGTGGAGCTGCGCGCGAAATCGGAAGCGCTGACCGAGATTTTCCGCACGCTGGTGCAGTCGCGCGCGGCGGAACTCGGCCTCGAATGCGTTTCGCCCGCCGCGCCCGAAGCGCGCGGCAGCCAGATTTCGTTCTGCCACGAACACGCCTACGCGATCGTGCAAGCCTTGATCGCGCAGGGCGTGACCGGCGATTTCCGCGCGCCCGATATTCTGCGCTTCGGCTTCGCGCCGCTTTACGTGCGCTATGTCGATGCGTGGGATGCGGCGGCGCATCTGGTCGATACGATCGAAAGCCGACGCTTCGACGACGAAAAGTTCCGCCGCCGCCAAGCGGTTACGTGACGGCCGGGATTAATCGCCCGCTTGCCCCGTTTTCGGGGCATGAAAGCCCGAACCATTCCCCTGACGCTGGCCCTGGGCGTGTTTTGCGCCGTCCCGGCCTTCGCGCAGACGTCCTCGCCCGCCCCCATCCCGCCGCAAGCCGACAGTCCCGAGGCGGTTGCCCGTGACGGCGTCGCTAAGCTGCTGCAGGCGTTGAAGCTGTTCGTCGATAACCTGCCGCAATACGCGGCACCGGAGATCGACGCGCAGGGCAATATCGTGATCCGCCGTCTGAATCCCCCGACGGCGCGGCGCGATACGCCCCCGCCGCAGGAGAGCGATTCGCTACCGCTCTAAAACGAAAAACCCCGGCGCTTGCACGCCGGGGTTTCCATTCGCCGTATTCGGCCTTCCGGCTTACGCGGCCTTGAGCAGCCCGCGCAGCACGTAGGGCAGAATTCCGCCGTGGCGGTAGTACTCGACCTCGTCGAGCGTATCGATGCGGCAGAGCAAATCCACCGTATCGACCGCGCCCGACGCGCGCTTGATGGTCAGCTTCACCGTCTGGCGCGGCTTGATGCCGTCGCCGATACCGGTGAAGTCGCACACTTCCGTGCCATCGAGCTTCAGCGTTTGGCGCGTCACGCCTTCGGGGAACTGCAACGGCAGCACGCCCATGCCGACCAGGTTCGAACGGTGGATACGCTCGAAGCTTTCGGCGACGACCGCCTTCACGCCCAGCAGGATCGTGCCCTTCGCCGCCCAGTCGCGCGACGAGCCGGTGCCGTATTCCTTGCCCGCGAAGATGCAAAGCGGCGTGTTGCGCGCCTTGTACTTCATCGCCGCGTCGTAGATCGACATGACTTCGCCTTCCGGCTGAAGCTTGGCCATGCCGCCGGTCGTGCCGGGGGCCGCCTCGTTCTTCAGACGGATATTCGCGAAGGTGCCGCGCATCATGATTTCATGATTGCCGCGGCGCGCGCCGAAGGAGTTGAAGTCGACGGGGCGCACCTGACGCTCGGTCAGGTATTCGCCCGCCGGGCCGTCCTTCTTGATGTTGCCGGCCGGGCTGATGTGGTCGGTCGTGATCGAATCGCCCAGCAACGCGAGCGGACGCGCGCCCACGATGTTCGAGAACCCGCCCGCCTCGCGCGGCAGGTTTTCGAAATACGGGGCGAGCTTGACGTAGGTGGAACCGTCGTCCCACTTGTAGGTCATGCCCGTGCCGCCGCCCATCTTCTGCCACATCGCGTCGCCCTTGAAGACGTCGGCGTAGCGCTTGCGGAACATCTCGGCCGTCAGGTTCTTGCGGATCGTGTCCGTGATTTCCTGGTTCGACGGCCAGATGTCCTTGAGATAGACCGGACCGTCCTTGCCCATGCCCAGCGGCTCGGTCGTGATGTCCTTCAACATCGAACCGGCCAAGGCATAGGCGACGACCAGCGGCGGCGAGGCGAGATAGTTCGCCTTGACCTGCGGATGGACGCGGCCTTCGAAGTTGCGGTTGCCCGACAGCACCGAAGTCACCGTCAGATCGCCCTTGTCGATCGCTTCGGCGACCGGGTCCGGCAGCGGACCCGAATTGCCGATGCAGGTCGTGCAGCCATAGCCGGTCAGGTTGAAGCCCAGCGCGTCGAGATGCTGCATCAAGCCGGCGGCGACCATGTAGTCGGTCACGACTTGCGAGCCCGGCGCGAAGGACGTCTTCACCCAGGGCTTGGCTTTCAGGCCCTTGGCCACCGCGTTGCGCGCCACGAGACCCGCGGCGATCAGCACCGCCGGGTTCGACGTGTTCGTGCACGAGGTGATCGCCGCGATGACGACGTCGCCGTTCTTCAGCGTGTAGCCGCCCGACGCCGCGACCGGAACGCCGTCCTTGGCGTTCTTGGGGCCGAGCAATTCGGGCAGAACCTTCTCGAAGCCCTGCTTGGCGGCCGACAGCGCCACCTTGTCCTGCGGACGCTTGGGCCCGGCGAGCGACGGTTCGACCGTGCTCATGTCCAGTTCCAGCGTGTCGGTGAACACGGGGTCGGGCGAATTGGCGTCGCGCCACATGCCCTGCGCCTTGGCGTAGGCTTCGACCAGCTTCACGCGCGACGGATCGCGGCCCGTGAAGTTGAGGAACGAGATCGTTTCCGCGTCGATCGGGAAGAAGCCGCAAGTGGCGCCGTATTCGGGCGCCATGTTGGCGATCGTCGCGCGATCGGCGAGCGACAGCGCGTCGAGGCCGGGGCCGTAGAATTCGACGAACTTGTTGACCACGCCCTTCTTGCGCAGCATCTGCGTGACGGTCAGCACCAGATCGGTCGCCGTCATGCCTTCCTTCAGCTTGCCGGTGAGCTTGAACCCGATCACTTCGGGGATCAGCATCGACACGGGCTGGCCCAGCATCGCGGCTTCCGCCTCGATGCCGCCAACGCCCCAGCCCAGCACCGCCATGCCGTTCACCATCGTGGTGTGGCTGTCGGTGCCGACCAGCGTGTCGGGATAGGCATAGGTCGTGCCGTCGCTGTCCTGCGTCCACACGGTCTGCGCCAGGTATTCGAGATTGACCTGGTGGCAGATGCCGGTGCCCGGGGGCACGACGCGGAAATTCGAGAAGGCCGACTGGCCCCAGCGCAGGAAGGCGTAACGCTCGCCGTTGCGCTCGTATTCGATGTCCACGTTCTTCTTGAACGCGTCGGGACCGCCGAAATGGTCGATCATCACGGAGTGATCGATGACCAGATCCACCGGCGATAGCGGGTTGATCTTGCGCGGATCGCCGCCCATCGACACCATCGCGTCGCGCATGGCGGCAAGGTCGACGACGGCGGGAACGCCGGTGAAGTCCTGCATCAGCACGCGCGCGGGGCGATACGCGATTTCGCGCGTCGACTTCTTGTCCTTCGCCCAGGCGGACATCGCCTTGATGTCGTCGACGGAGACGGTGCGCCCGTCTTCCCAACGCAACAGGTTTTCGAGCAAAACCTTCAGCGAGTTCGGCAAGCGCTCGGTGCCGGTGATCCCCGCGGCCGCGGCCGCTTCAAGGCTGTAGTAGGTGTAGGTCTTGCCATCGACCGTGAGTGTGCGGCGGGTTTTGAGCGTATCGGTGCCGAATGCGGACATCGAGCCTATCTCCTCGGTATTGGGCGGCCGTTGCGGCCCTCCCGGGACGGGGGTGACGTAGCACGAATTCCAAGACAAGTCGAAACCCATGCCGCTTGCGGGGGTTTATCATGCCCCCGTCAACAACCTGTTAACCCGCACCGGGGCAAGTTACGGGATCGACTGTCCCGTTCCGGGACCGATCCTGGAGGCGCGTTTGCCCGATCGAGCCCCCAAAACCGACGCCAGGACGGAAAGCCGCGTACCGGATGTGGCCCGGCTGCGTTGGGTCCTGTTGTGTCTGGTCGTTTTGCTGGGGGTGGCGATCGGCGTCGTCTATGTGACGGCCGCGCAGTCGGCCAACGAGCGCACGATCGAAAACTCCGCCCGCCAGACCGCCGCTTTGGCCCGAACGCTGGAAGTTCACGCCGCGCGCAGCTTCGGCGCCGCCGACACAGCCCTTTCCGCGATGATCGAGGCGCTGGAAGGGCGCGGCGCGTTCGCCGGCGTCGATCTCCAGGCGATGATCGCCGACCGCCGCAACTTCGTGCCGGGCATTCACTCGATCGTCTGGATCGATGCGGACGGCCTTGTTAGGCTCGACTCCACTGCCATCGACGTGGCGCCGCGTGACGTGTCGGACGCGAACTATTTCACGGCGCATCGCGACCGTTCCGGGTTGGGACTGTATCTATCTCCGCCGATGGCCGACCCCGACAGCGGCGCGTCCGTATTGATAATTTCGCGCCGGCTGGAGGATTCGCAAGGCGAGTTCGCGGGCGTGGTCGCGGCGGCGCTCGACGCCGAATATTTCCGCGCCTACTACGCCACGCTCGATGTCGGCGTCGGCGGCTCCATCGCGCTGTGGAGCGACGACGGCATGCTGCTGATCCGCGAGCCGCACAACCCCGCGATGATTGGCCGCGTTTTCGCCGGCCAGCCTTTGCATCGCGGCCTGATGTCGGGCCTGCGCGAACAAACCCATCGCGTGGTGTCGCCGCTGGACGGCGTCGCCCGGCTGCAATCCTGGCGCCGCGTCGCGGATCTGCCATTCGTCGTTTCGGTCGCCTTCGCCGAAGAATATTACATGGCGCCGATGCGCGCCGCGTTGCGCACCCAGCTGATTGCTGTGGCCGCCGGCGCCGTGATCACGCTGGCGCTCGCCTTCCTCGTCTGGTTCCAGCTGGGCCGCCACGCGCGGCTCGATGCCGAAAGGCGCGCGGGCATCGAACGCCTGGCGCAGTCGCGCCGCCAGCTGCGCACGGTCGTCGACACCGTGCCCGCGATCATCAACGCCAAGGATCGCGAGGGCCGCTATACGCTGATGAACGCGTACCAGGCGGCGGTATTCGGCATCCACCCGCGCGAAGCGATCGGAAAACGCGTATCGGAGTTCCTGTCGGGGCCGCTGGCGGGCGAGGTCGAGGCGCTGGAACGCGAATTGGCCGAAACGGGACGCGCGATTCGCGATCATGCCGAAAGCTTCCCCGACGCGTCGGGACGGATGCGGCATTTCCTGACCAGCAAGATTCCGATTTTCGGCGACGACGGAAAAGTCGCGCAATACGTGTCGGTCGCGACCGACGTGACCGCGATCCGCGAAATGGAGGCCACGACGCGTGCCGCCGAAGCGCGCATGCGCGCCGCGATCGAGTCGATTCCGGAAGGCTTCGCGATCTTCGACGAGGACGATCGCCTGGTCGTCGCCAACCGGCCTTACGTCGAAATGTTCGCGGGCGAAACCGACCCGTCGCGCCTGCAGGGGCGCACGTTCGAGGAGCTGGTGCGCATGTCGATCGCGCGCGGCGAGCCGCCGGAGCCCGGCTTCACGACCGAAACCTGGGTCGCCGAGCGCATGCGCCGCCATCGCGAAGGCATGACCGGCACGCGGCTGCTGCGGATCGCCGACGGGCGCACGGTCTCGGTCGCCGAGCGTCATGTGCCGGGCGTGGGCGTCGTCGGCATACGCACGGACGTGTCGCGCATGGTGGAGACCGAGGCCGCCTTGCGCAACGCGCGCGACGCGGCGGAATCGGCCAACCGCGCCAAATCGCAGTTCCTGGCGAATATGAGCCACGAGCTGCGCACGCCGCTGAACGCCATCATCGGTTTCGCCGAGATGATCGAGAAGGAGATTTTCGGCAAGGTCGGCAGCAAGCGCTACATCGAATACGCCGCCGATATCGCCGCGTCGGGAAGGCATCTGGTCGATCTGATCGGCGACGTGCTCGACATGTCGAAGATCGAGGCCGGACGCTATACGCTGGAGGAGGACGAGGTCGACCTCACCCAGACAATCGAAGCGGCGATCGCGATCGCGCGCGGCCAGGCGCATCACGCCGGCGTGCGCCTGAACGCCGCGGGCGAGAAGCTGCGCTTGCGCGCCGACGGGCGCGCGCTGCGCCAAGTGCTGCTCAATCTTTTGTCCAACGCGATCAAGTTCACGCCCAAAGGCGGGCGCGTCGACGTCGCGTGGCGCGCGCGCGAGGACGGCGTGGAAGTCGACGTCGCCGACACCGGCATCGGAATCTCGCAAGAGGATCTGCCGCATGTGATCGAGCCCTTCCGTCAGGCCCAGGGCGTGGGCCGGAACTACGGCGGCACAGGGCTTGGCCTTGCCATCACCAAGCGCTTGATCGAGATGCATGGCGGACGGCTGGAGATCGAAAGCGAGGCGGGCAAAGGCACGCGCGTGCGATTCAGACTGCCGGCCGACCGCTGGCTGCGCGACGCGGCCTGATCGGGCCCCGGCCGGCGGCCCGGCTATCCCGGCGCAAAAAAGCGTGTCAGGCGGTCGTGCACCGCGTTGCGCGCTTGGAATTGCGGCTGATGCGCGCTGTCGGGAACAAGCCAGGTTTCGCATGGCCCCGACACCGCGCGCGCGATCCGCGCCAATTGACCGGGGGTGCCGTATTCGTCGTCGGCCCCCTGCAATGCCAGCAACCAAGCGCCGACCGGTCTTATTTCGGCTTCGATATTCCAGAAGGCGAAAGGGGCCGACAGCCAAATATCCGCCCAGGCGAAGAACAGCGCTTCCGTTCCCGCCCCGTGATAGCGCGCCAGACGCTGCTTCAAATCGGTCGTGCGCCAGGCTTCGACGGCTTTTTCGATGCCCGTGCGCGTTACGGGCTCGACGAAGACATGCGCCGCCATCGTCGCGATTCGTCCGTAGCGGGTGGGATCGAACGCCCCCGCCAGCAGCGCGATCGAACCGCCGTCGGAATGGCCCAGCAGGTCCGCCGACGCGATCCCGGCCGCGTCCAGCACCTCGCCCAATAGCCGCGCTTCGCGATGCAGATAATCGCTACGGCGCTTCTCGACGATCGGATCGGAGGCGCCATGGCCGAAACGCTCGTAGACGAAGCCTGGCCGCTTGGTGGCGGCACATAACGCGTCGGGGAAATCGCGCCATTGCGCGATCGAACCCAGGCCTTCGTGCAGAAAGACGATCGGGGTGCCGGCCGCCGATTCCGGCCAAATTCGGCGAAAGGCGACGCGTCCTTGCGTCAACGTCAGGCGGTCGTGCATCGCGGCGCTTTCTTGACCTGTCCGAAATTTACCTGCTTAACTCGGGCCGCAATACCGAACGGCACCGGCGCCGTCGCGGCCGCACTATAGCCCGGCCAACGACGGCGAACAGAGTTCCGGCGGAACAGGGTAGAACGGGACGTCGATACGATGCCGCCACCGGCCGATCGCGCGCACGATACGTTTCCCAAGCTGCTCCGGCGCAACGCGAACTTGCGCGCGATGCGCGTGGCGATGCGCGAGAAGGAGTTCGGCATCTGGCAAAGCTGGACTTGGGCGGCGATGGAAGCCGAGATCCGGAATCTGGCGAAGGGCCTGGCCGCCATCGGCCTGAAGCGCGGCCAGACGATCGCGTTGGTCGGGGACAACCGGCCCAAACTCTATTGGGCGATCTGCGCCGCGCAATGCTTGGGCGCCATCCCCGTACCCGTCTATCAGGACGCGGTCGCGGACGAGATGGCGTTCGTCATCGGCCATGCCGAGACGCATATCGCGATCGCCGAAGATCAAGAGCAGGTCGACAAGCTGCTGCTGGTCGCGCAAAAGGCGCCCGCGTTGACGCGCATCGTTTTCACCGACGCGCGCGGCATGCGTAACTACGCCGATCCCGCGTTGCTGGGCTACGAGGCGCTGATCGCGGCGGGAAAAGCATTCGACGATTCATGGCTCGACGCCGAAATCGCCAAAGGCAAAGGCGGCGACGCCTCGGTCATGCTCTACACGTCGGGCACCACGGGCCAGCCCAAAGGCGTGTTGCTCAGCTTCGACAACGTGATCCGCACGGCCGAGAACGCGATCACGTTCGACAAGCTGAGCGAGGCCGACGAGATCCTCGCCTATCTGCCGATGGCGTGGGTCGGCGATCATATATTCTCGTATGCGGAAGCCTACGTCGCCGGATTCTGCGTTAACTGCCCCGAATCCGGCGCCACGGTGATGACCGATTTGAAGGAGATCGGGCCGAGCTTCTTCTTTGCACCCCCGCGCATTTTCGAGAACATCCTGACCCAAGTGTCGATCCGGATGGAGGATGCGGGCGCGATCAAGCGCTGGCTCTACCGGCATTTCATGGCCGTGGCCAAGCGCACCGGCATCGCGCTGATGGACGGCAAGCCGGTCTCCGCTTTCGATCGACTGCATTACGCGCTGGGCGAAATCCTCGTCTACGGCCCGATCAAAAACGTGCTCGGGCTTTCGCGCATGCGCCTGGGCTACACCGCCGGCGAAGCGATCGGCCCGGATATTTTCGATTTCTACCGCTCGCTCGGCCTCAATCTCAAACAGCTTTACGGCGCCACAGAAACCTCGGTCTTCATCTGCATGCAGCCCGATGGGCAGATCAAATCCGACACGGTCGGCATCGCCGCACCCGAGGTCGAGATTAAGATCGCCGAAAACGGCGAAGTGCTGGTGAAATCGCCCGGCGTCTTCGCCGCCTACTACAAGAATCCCGACGCGACCAGCGGCGCCAAAACGCCGGATGGATATTATCGGACGGGCGATGCCGGCTTCTTCGACCGCGACGGGCATCTGAAGATCATCGACCGCGCGAAGGATGTCGGCCGCCTGTCGGACGGCACGCTGTTCGCGCCGAAATACGTCGAGAACAAGCTGAAATTCTTCAGCTACGTGAAGGAAGCCGTGGCGTTCGGTGACGGGCGCGACCGGGTCGCCGTATTCGTGAACATCGATCTCGAAGCCGTCGGCAACTGGGCCGAGCGCAACGGCATCGCCTATGCGAGCTATCAGGAACTCGCCGCCAAGCCCGAGGTTTACGAGCTGATCGGCGGCTGCGTCGAACAGGTGAACCGCGATCTCGCGGCCGATCCGCAGCTCGCGGGCTCGCAGATACGGCGCTTCCTGGTGCTGCATAAGGAACTCGACGCCGACGACGGCGAATTGACCCGCACGCGCAAAGTGCGGCGCGGCTTCATCGCCGAACGCTACGCAGCACTGGTCGACGCGCTCTATTCCGATGCGGACCGCGCGCATATTTCGGCGTCGATCACCTATGAAGACGGGCGCAAAGGCCGCCTCGACGCGGATCTGATGATCCGCGACGTGAAGGCGGCGGCATGAGCGAGATCCTGCTCAAGGTCGAGAACGTTTCGCTGGGCTTCGGCGGCGTGAAGGCGTTGAGCGAAGTGTCGTTCGATATCGTGAAAGGCGAAATCCGCGCGATCATCGGGCCCAACGGTGCTGGCAAGTCGTCGATGCTGAACTGCATCAACGGCTTCTACCAGCCCAGCGCCGGGCGCATCGTCTACAAGGGCGTCGAGCGCAGCGCGATGCGGCCCCACGCAGCGGCCGCGGGCGGGATCGCGCGCACCTTCCAGAACATCGCGCTGTTCAAGGGCATGTCGACGCTCGACAACATCATGACCGGGCGCCTGCTGAAGATGAAGCGCGGCTTCTTCTGGCAATGCCTGCATTGGGGCCCGGCGCGCGCCGAGGAAATCGCGCATCGCGAATTCGTCGAACGGATCATCGATTTCTTGGAAATCCAAGCGATCCGTAAAACCCCGGTCGGCCGCCTGCCTTATGGTTTGCAGAAGCGCGTCGAGCTGGGCCGGGCATTGGCCGCCGAGCCCGAATTGCTGCTGCTGGACGAGCCGATGGCGGGCATGAATCTCGAGGAGAAAGAAGACATGTGCCGCTTCATCCTCGACGTGAACGAGGAATTCGGCACGACGATCGCGCTGATCGAACACGATATGGGCGTGGTCATGGACATTTCCGACCGCGTGGTCGTGCTGGAATACGGGCGCAAGATCGCCGACGGCGTACCCGACGCGGTCAAAGCCGACAAACGCGTGATCGACGCCTATCTGGGCGTCGCGCACGAATGAGGGGCCGATGATCGACATTCTGTTCGGCCCGCTGAAGGAAATCTGGGAGTTTCCGGCGTTCTTCGCCGAAGTCGTGATCGGCGGCTTGCTGTCGGGTGTGATGTACAGCCTGGTGGCGTTGGGTTTCGTGCTGATCTTCAAAGCGTCGGGCGTGTTCAACTTCGCGCAAGGGGCCATGGTGCTGTGCGCGGCATTGACCTTCGTCGGCTTCGAGGAACTGGGCGCGCCGATCTGGCTGGCGCTGATCCTGACGCTGGGCGTGATGCTGCTGATGGCGCTGGCGATCGAGCGCCTCGTGCTGCGCCCGCTGGTCAATCAAGCGCCGATCATCCTGTTCATGGCGACGATCGGCGTGACCTTCTTCATCGACGGCTTGTTTCAAACGATCTGGGGATCGGACGTGAAGCGCCTGGATGTCGGCATCCCCAAGGACCCGATCGAGTTCGCCGGCGTGCAGGTCAACAGCTTCGACATCGTCGCCGCGTTGATCGCGGGCGCCTTGGTCGGCGGCCTCGCCTTCTTCTTCCAATCGACGCGCATCGGCCGGGCCTTGCGCGCCGTCGCCGACGACCATCAGGCGGCGCAATCGGTCGGCATTCCGCTGCAAACGATCTGGGTGATCGTTTGGGCGGTCGCGGGCCTTGTCGCGCTGGTCGCCGGGATCATGTGGGGATCGAAACTCGGCGTGCAATTCTCGCTCGCCCTGATCGCGTTGAAAGCGCTGCCGGTGCTGATCCTGGGCGGCTTCACGTCGATTCCCGGCGCCATCGTCGGGGGCCTCATCATCGGTATGGGCGAGAAAGTGGCGGAGGTCTATTGGGCGCCGGGCATCGGCGGCGGGATCGAGGATTGGTTCGCCTATATCCTCGCCCTCGTCTTCCTGATGTTCCGCCCGCAGGGCCTGTTCGGCGAAAAAATCATCGAGCGGGTGTGATGCTGTATCGCGAATCCGGCCAATTCAAATCCGACTACGCCGCCGATCAGGCGATCTTCCCGATCCGCCAGGATCGCATCGGCATGGCCGCGATATTGTTCGCGGCCTTCGTCGTCGTGCCCTTGATCGCCGACCATTATTTCCTGTCGACGATCCTGATCCCGTTCCTGATCTTCGCGCTCGCCGCGATCGGCCTCAACATCCTCACGGGCTATTGCGGGCAATTGTCGCTGGGCACGGGCGGCTTCATGGCGTGCGGCGCCTTCGCCGCCTATAAATTCGCGACGGCGTTCCCCGAGCTCAACATCGTGCTCGTCTTCCTGCTGTCGGGCGGTGTCGCGGCTGCCGTCGGCGTCGTGTTCGGCGTGCCGAGCCTGCGCATCAAAGGCTTCTATCTGGCGGTCGCGACATTGGCCGCACAGTTCTTTTTGATCTGGCTGTTCACCAAGCTGCCTTGGTTCACGAATTACTCGAGCTCCGGCGTCATCTCCGCGCCGCCGCGATCGGTTTTCGGATTTTACGTGACCGGCATCGAGGCGACGGCCGAGGCGAAGTATATTTTCTGCCTGACGCTGGTCGCCGTCCTGGCGCTGGTCGCCAAGAATCTCGTGCGCGGGCGGATCGGCCGCGCCTGGATGGCGATCCGCGACATGGATATCGCGGCGGAGATCATCGGCATCCGGCCCTTGCGCACCAAGCTGCTCGCCTTCGCGGTGTCGTCCTTCTATTGCGGGGTGGCGGGCGCGCTCTGGGCGTTCATCTACACAAGCTCGGTCGAGGCGCTCGCCTTCGACATCAACCGGTCCTTTCAGATCCTGTTCATGATCATCATCGGCGGCTTGGGTTCGATCCTCGGCTCGTTCTTGGGCGCCGCGTTCATCGTGCTGCTGCCGATTTTTCTGAACGTCGTGCCCACGGCTTTGGGCGTGCCGCTGTCCACCGCCACGATCGCGCATTTCGAGTACATGATCTTCGGCGCGCTGATCGTGTTCTTCCTGATCGTCGAGCCGCACGGCCTCGCGCGCCTTTGGCAATTGGCCAAGGAAAAACTGCGTTTGTGGCCCTTCCCGCATTGAACGCGGCCCCCGCGACAAAACGGCGCGCCCGATGTTGAAATCGGGCAGGGTCTGGCATAACTCTTTGCCCACACCCACAGTATCGAGGCTCGACCGATGAAGCTCCCCCTCGCCGCCGCTTTTCTCGCTTTTGCCGCCTACGCCGCCCCCGCCCAAGCCGCCGACGCGGCTGCGGGCGAAGCGGCGTTCAAACGCCTGTGCGCGGCCTGCCATATCGTGACGGCCGAAGGCCGCCGCGGTGTCGGCCCGACGCTGTTCGGCGTCGTCGGCCGCCACTCGGGCAAAGTCGAAGGCTTCCGCTACTCGGCCGCCAATCAGAAGGCCGATCTCGTCTGGACGCCCGAAGTGCTCGACAAGTATCTGACCAATCCGCGCGAAGTGGTGCCCGGCACGACAATGGCCTTCGCCGGTATCCGCAACGAGACCGAGCGCGCCAACGTCATCGCGTATCTTGCGACGCTGAAATAAGCGCCGGTGCGGCGCAGCCGCATCCCGCTTCGCCCGCCGCTTTCGCTTCCTGGTCGTCGACGCAGCACGCGTCGGCGACCGTCGCGGGCCCGCCGCAGCACCCCGCCGACGCCGCCGGCGCACTGGCGGCCTTGACGCGCACGGTGGTTTTGACCGGCCCCGCGCACACGCCCGTTTCGGGCAATACCAATTCCACTCGCCGCGCGGCGACCGTGTCGCCCGCCAATTCGGCCACGATCGAGCGCACCTGTTCATAGCCGGTGGCGAGCAGGAAGGTCGGCGCGCGGCCATAGGCCTTCATGCCGGCGAGATAGAAGCCCGGGTCGGGATGCGCCAACTCGACGGCGCCATGCGGACGCACCGTGCCGCAGGAGTGCAGATTGGGATCGATCAGCGGCCCCAACGCGGCCGGGCATTCCAGAGCGGGATCGAGCGACAGGCGCACCTCGCGCAGCATATCGAGATCGGGCCGGAAGCCCGTCGCGACGATCAGTTCGTCCGCCGTCACGCGGCGTTCGCCCGCGCGCAGAACCAAGCCGGGCTCGATCGCGTCGAGATGGAAGCCCTTCTCGACCTCGATCCGGCCCAGCGCGACGAGTTCCGCGATCTCGCTGCCGAGCGCGCCGCGCGCGGCCAGCGCGTCGGCCGAACCGCCGCCGAAAGCACGTTCCAGCCGCATGCCGCGATAGAGCCAGACGATCCGCGTACCCGGTGCGGTTTCGGCCAGGGCTGCGAGTTCGATCAGCGTGCCGATCGCCGAATGCCCGCCGCCCAGCACGGCGATGCGCTTGCCCGCATAGCGCGCGCGGGCCGCCCCAGCGATGTCGGGCATGCCATAGGAAATATGCGCCGCGTTCGCCGCTTCGCCCGGTGCCGCCCGGCCATCGGCGCCGGCCGGGTTGGGCGCGAACCACGTGCCCGACGCATCGATCACCGCATCGGCGCGGAACCGCCAAGGACCGTCGGGCGTATCGACGATCAGTTCGTACGGCGCTTGCGCGCGGCCCGCGTTCTTCACCTTGTCGATGCCCGCGCGCCCGATGGACCGGACCGTATGGCGATAGCGCACGGCCTTGCGCATCGCGTCGGTCGCGGCGAGCGGCGCCACATAGCGGTCGCAGAGTTCGACGCCGGTCGGGTGGCCGGTATCGTCGGGCCGCTTCCAGCCGGTCTTCGCCAGCAAACGCGCACTCGCGGCATCGATGTTCAACGACCAGGTCGAGAACATCCGCACATGCCCCCATTGCGCGATGGCGTGGCCCGCCTCGGGCCCGCGCTCGAACACGATCGGTTCGATTCCGTATTCCAACGCATGGGCGGCGGCGGCCAAACCGACGGGCCCCGCGCCGACGATGGCGATACGCTTCACAGGGTTCATTTCAATCTCCGTATTTCTGGAAAGTTGGAAATTATGGCCAAAATCACGCGGCCTTGCCGTCGCGCGCGGCGCAGCTCGATTCGACGCAGCACTCGGCCACGAGGAAATCGACCAGCCCGCGCATCAGCTTGAAGTCGGCGGTGCAAAGCAGCGTTGTGCGCTCGCGCGTTTGCCGGACGAGCCCGGCCGCGCACAGCGCCTTCAGATGGTGCGACAGCGTGGAGCCGGGCAGATCCAAACGCTGCTGGATGCGGCCCACGGGCAAGCCTTCCTCGCCCGCGCGCACGAGCAGACGGAAAATCGCCAGGCGCGTGGGATTGCCCAGGGCTTCGAGATGTGCGGCGGCGGTTTCGGTCTTCATGACGCGAATATGTCATCGCGCGGTCACGGAGTCAACCATATTTCTGGAATATTCGAAATATAAGTTTCGTCTTGAGGCCGGAAAGTTATTTTGATATTTTTAAAAATATGAAAGATATGCATGTCATCGATGCGCTCGGCGCCTTGGCGCAAGCGACAAGGCTGGGCGCGTTCCGCGCCCTCGTCGCCGCCGGGCCGGATGGACTTGCGGCCGGCGACCTTGCCCGTGCGCTGGACGTGCCGCCGCCCACTTTGTCGTTCCATCTGCGCGATCTGGAAAACGCGGGCCTGATCGCGTCGGCGCGCGAAGGCCGCTCGATCCGCTACACGGCGGATTTCGAAGCGATGTCCGCGCTGGTTGGTTTCCTGACCGACAATTGCTGCGGCGGCAATCCCGCCCTTTGCGCGCCGGCGAAAGCCTGCCCGCCCGCCAAATCCCTTGCCCCTCGAACCAAGAGCGCCGTGCGATGACCGACGACGTCAAAAACGTCCTGTTCTTGTGCACCCACAACTCCGCGCGTTCGGTGATGGCCGAAGCGCTTCTGAACAAGCATGGGAAGGGCCGCTTCAAGGCGTATAGCGCGGGGTCCTTCCCGTCGGGGCGGATCAACCCGTTCGTCGAAGCGCTGCTGCAGCGTATGGGCTTCGATACGTCGGGCTCCCGGTCCAAAAGCTGGGACGAATTCGCCAAGCCGGGCGCGCCGGCAATGCATTTCGTGTTCACCGTGTGCGATCAGGCGGCGGGCGAAGCCTGCCCGATTTGGCCGGGCCAGCCGATGACCGCGCATTGGGGCTTCCCCGATCCGTCGAGCGTCCAGGGCAGCGACGCGGAGAAGGCGGCTTTTACCGCCGATGTGTTCCGCATGATCGAGCGGCGCATCCAAATCTTCGCGCAATTGCCGCTGGCGACGCTGTCGAAGCTGGAGATCCAGCGCAAGATCGACGAAATGGGCAAAAGCAAGGAACCGGCGTGACGCGCGGCGAAAGGCTGTTCGCCGAGTTCGCGGGCACGGCGTTCCTGCTCGCCGCCGTCGTCGGCTCGGGCATTATGGCGGAGACTCTATCGGGCGGCAGCGTCGGCTTGGCGCTGCTGGCCAACGCGTTCGCGACGGCGGGCGTGCTCTATGCGATCATCGCCGCGTTCGGCCCCGTATCGGGCGCCCATTTCAATCCGCTGGTGTCGCTGGCGATGGTTTGGCGCGGCGATTTGTCCAAGGCCGATCTTTTCCCATACATCGCCGTGCAAATCGCGGGCGCGGTGCTGGGCGTCGTGCTGGCGCATTTGATGTTCGGCCTGCCGCCGTTGATGGAGGGGGTCAAGCCGCGTAGCGGGGCAAGCCAGTTCCTGGCCGAAATCGTGGCGAGCTGCGGCTTGCTGATGATCGTGCTGCGCGTGTCGGCGGCCCAAGCGCCCGCGGCGGTCGCTTGCTACATCGCCGGCGCCTATTGGTTCACGGCGTCGACCAGTTTTGCCAATCCGGCGGTGACGCTGGCCCGCGCCTTGACCGACAGTTTCGCCGGTATCCGCCCGGCGGACGTTCCCGCCTTTATTGCGGCCCAGGCGATCGGACTGGGCATTGCGTATTTCGCGCTGCGGCGCGCCCGATAAACACCCTTATCGGCCCGGAGAATTCGGGCTATCGTTCGATCACGACGGCATAAAAACACGCCGCGTCATCGATACGGATACAGGGAGATCGCCCATGAAGTTCGCGAAACTCGGGCTCGTCCTCGCCGCCGCGGCTGCCGCCGCCGGTGCGCTGTCGACCCCAACGCCGGTCCTGGCCCAAGCCCAGGAACAATTCATCCCCGCCCTCGTCTACCGCACCGGACCCTTCGGCCCGAACGGCACGCCTTTCGCCGACGGCTTCGTCGATTATCTGAAAATGATCAACGCGCGCGACGGCGGCGTGAACGGCGTGCGGCTGACATGGGAGGAATGCGAGACCGCCTACAACACCGATCGCGGTGTCGAGTGCTACGAACGCCTGAAGGGCCGCGGGCCCACCGGCGCCACCGCGATCGTGCCGCTGTCGACGGGCATCACCTATGCCCTGATCGAGCGCACGGCGGCGGATAAGATTCCGCTGCTGACCTCCGGCTATGGCCGGTCGGATGCGTCCGACGGGCGCGTCTTCCCGTGGACCTTCACGCCGCCCGCCACCTATTTCTCGCAGATGGACGCCATCGTGTCGTTCATCAAAAGCAAGGAGGGCGGCAATCTGCGCGGCAAGAAGATCAGCTACATCTATCACGACAGCGCCTTCGGCAAGGAACCGCTGCCGGTGATCCAGCGCTTGGCGAAGGAGAACGGGTTCGAGCTTTCCGAATTCCCCGTGCCCAATCCCGGCGTCGAGCAGAAAGCGATCTGGCTGCGCGTCGGCCGGCAAATCCGCCCCAACTACGTGATCATGTGGGGCTGGGGCATCATGAACCCGACCGCCATTCAGGAAGCGGCGGCCGTCGGCTTCCCGCGCGATAAGTTCATCGGCGTGTGGTGGGCCGGTTCCGAACAGGACGTCACGCCGCCCGGCGATCTCGCCAAGGGCTATCTCTCGGCGAATTTCCACGGCTCGGGCAAGGACTACAAAGTCATCCGCGACATCGAGAACCTGGTCCACAAGCCGGGCCAGGCGACCGGCGACGGCAAGCATATCGGCACGGTTCTCTACAATCGCGGGGCCGTGAACGCGGCGATGATCGTCGAAGCCGTGCGCACCGCGCAGGAAAAGCACGGCAAGGGCAAAGCCATGACCGGCACGCAAGTGCGCGACGGGTTCGAGGCGCTGAACCTCGACACCACGCGCCTCGCGGCGATGGGTTTCGAAGGCTTCATGCCGCCGCTGAAACTCTCCTGCGGCGATCACGAGGGCGGCGGTATCGTCCGCATCCAGCAATGGGACGGCAAGAAGTGGAATTGGGCGTCCGACTGGATCGAACCCAACCGCAAGATGATCCGCGAGATGTACGAGGCGAGCTCCAGCCAGTACGCGCGCGAGAAGAACATCACCCCGCGCAACTGCGCCAACCAGAGCTGACGCAACGCCACGACGGGGCGGATCGGCAACGATCCGCCCCTTTTCTTTCGCACGGTTCCATCTTGCTCGCCGTCCGCAATATCGAAGTCATCTACGACCACGTGATCCTGGTGCTGAAAGGCGTGAGCCTGGACGTGCCCAAGGGCGGCATCGTCGCGTTGCTGGGCGCCAACGGGGCGGGCAAATCGACGACGCTCAAATCGATTTCCAATCTGCTGCGCGCCGAGCGCGGCGACGTGACCAAGGGCACGATCGAATACAAGGGCCAGCGCATCGACGGGCTGACGCCCAACGAACTGGTCAAGCGCGGCGTGATCCAGGTGATGGAAGGCCGCCATTGCTTCGGCCATCTGACGGTCGAGGAAAATCTCCTGACCGGCGCCTATACCCGCGGCGACGGGCGCGCGGCGATCGCGCGCGATTTGGAAAAGGTCTACGCCTATTTCCCGCGCCTCAAAGAACGGCGCAAATCGCAAGCGGGCTACACCTCCGGCGGCGAGCAGCAAATGACCGCGATCGGCCGCGCGTTGATGGCGGCACCGGAAACGATCCTGCTCGACGAGCCGTCGATGGGCTTGGCCCCGCTGCTGGTCGAGGAGATTTTCGAGATCGTGGCAAGACTCAACAAGGAACAGGGCGTGTCGTTCCTGCTGGCCGAGCAGAATACGTCCATCGCGCTGCGCCACGCGCATTACGGCTATATCCTGGAAAACGGGCGCGTCGTGCTCGACGGTACGGCCGAAGCCCTGCGCGGCAACGAAGACGTCAAAGAATTCTATCTCGGCGTTTCGGGGGCGGGCCGCAAATCCTTCCGCGACGTCAAACACTACAAGCGCCGCAAGCGGTGGCTGGCGTGAGCAAGTTCTACGACGCGCTCGAAACCCGCGATGCTGGCGCGCGCGAATCGGCGCTGTTCGCCGATCTGCGCAAACAGATCGCGCATGCCAAGGCGAACGCGCCCTATTTCGCGCGCACGCTGGCGGGCATCGATCCCGCTTCGGTCGTCGATCGCGCGGCACTCGCCGCGTTGCCGGTCTTACGCAAATCCGATCTGATCGATCTGCAGAAAAGCGCAGCACCCTTCGGCGGTTTGACCGCCGTGGCGAGTGGTGCCTTGGGCCGCATCTTCATGTCGCCGGGCCCGATCTACGATCCCGAAGGCAAGCGCGGCGATTACTGGCGCATGGCGCGCGCATTATGGGCGGCGGGTTTCCGGCGCGGCATGATCGTGCATAACGCGTTCAGTTATCACCTGACGCCGGCCGGCTCGATGCTGGAAATGGCGGCGCAAGCGATCGGCTGCGCGGTCGTGCCGGCGGGCGTGGGGAATACGGAACTTCAACTGCGCGCCATCGCCGACATAAAGCCCAGCGCCTATGTCGGCACGCCGTCATTCTTGAAAATCCTGCTGGAGAAGGCGGCGGAAACGGGCAGCGATATTTCGTCGATCAAACGCGCGGTCGTGTCGGGCGAGGCCTTGCCCAAGGCCTTGCGCGCCGAATTCAAATCGCGCGGCATCGACGTGTTGCAATGCTACGCGACCGCCGATTTGGGTTTGATCGGCTACGAGAGCGCGGCCGACGAAGGCCTGATCCTCGACGAATCGATTCTGGTCGAAATCGTCCGGCCGGGAACCGGCGAGCCCTTGGCGCAAGGCGAGGTCGGCGAAGTCGTCGTGACGACGCTTACGCCCGAATATCCGTTGATCCGCTTCGCCACCGGCGATCTATCGATGTTCGTGCCCGGCGCGTCACCTTGCGGGCGCACGAATGCGCGCTTGCGCGGCTGGATGGGCCGCGCCGATCAGACGACCAAGGTAAAGGGCATGTTCGTCCATCCCGGCCAAGTGGCCGAGGCGGCGAAGCGCAGCGGTCTCGCGAAATTCCGCCTGGTCGTGACGCGCGACGGCGACAACGACGTCATGACCCTGCGCGTCGAAGCACCGGCAAACGATTCGCTCGCCGCCAAGCTGGCGAGCGACCTAACGGCGCTCACCAAACTCAAAGGGGCGATCGAATTCGCAAGCCCCGGCACCTTGCCGAATGACGGCAAGGTGATCGAGGACTTACGCAAATACGATTGAGGCGCGGGAAAGAACCCGCGCGGCGCCGCGTTAGCGGTGCGCCGCGGCGGCCATCACGGCCGGGTGGGTCGCGATCAGCGACTCCGACGAGCGGCCGAGCGCCCAAGCCAGCGCACCCAGAGCTGCCACCATCGAAACCATCGACACGAACGCCAACATCTTTCTCTCCATGATCGGCCGGGTCATGTCCCGGCACGAAAGCGGGCGGAAGATGCGCCACCTTTTGGCGAAAGACTTGCGATAAGCCGCGAGGCGAGACATGCGGTTTGCGCATGTATCGAGACGAATTGAATGCACACAACGCGTGTCTGATCCGTTTCAGTCACGAATTTACCAGCGGTTACAGAGACTTGGCAAAAATCACGATTTGGCCATAAACGCGCCCGAATAGCGCCCGATCCAGCCCGTTATATGCACATCGACGGAACGACGGTGATCGCGCACACGAAGGTTCCGCCGACCTCTCGCCCGAGAGGGACTCCCCGGACTCCAGTCCCCTCGGGAACTTGCGCGAAGGCGGGTTGGAGCGTGGATGTATCGCTCCGCCCGCCAATTTTTTTCCCCCTGCTTTTTCCTTCTCCCCGCATCTTCGATAGATTGCGCCCCCATGATCGGTCGCGCGTCGTTCGAAGCCCATGACCTTGCCTGCCTGCGCGGCGGACGGATCGTGTTCGCGCGCCTGGCGTTTCGCGTCGATGCCGGCGGCTTGCTGGTGTTGCGCGGGCCCAACGGGGCGGGCAAGTCGAGCCTGCTGCGGATGATGGCGGGCTTGATCGGCCCAGCACACGGCGCGCTGCTGTGGAACGGCGACGATATCGCCGACGACCCCGACGCGCATCGCGCGCGCGTTTCATATGCGGGGCATAGCGACGCGCTGAAACCCGCCCTCACCGTCGCCGAGCATCTTGTTTTTCACGCGAAACTGCGCGGGCATGCGGCCGACAAAGTCGCTGCCGCACTCGACGCGTTCGCGCTGACCAAGCTTGCCGAGCTGCCGGCCCGCTTGTTGAGCCAGGGCCAGCGCAAGCGCGTGGCGCTCGGACGTTTGATCGCGGCCCCTGCCCCTTTGTGGCTGCTGGACGAGCCGACCAACGGGCTCGACGCGGATTCGACGGCGCGTTTGGAAGCCGCCATCGCCGCGCATCGCGAAACCGGCGGCATCGTCGTTGCCGCGACGCATTTGGACTTCGCCGGTGCGGGTGCGACGACGCTGACGCTGGGCGAACGGAAAGCCGCATGAACGCCGCTTTCGCCCTGATCGCGCGCGATGTGCGCTTGGCTTGGCGCCACCCGAACGAGATCGCGACGATCCTTGCCTTCTTCGTCATCGCCGCGTCGTTGTTTCCCTTCGGCATCGGGCCCGAGCCGCAAATCCTGGCGCGTGTGGCCATCGGCATCGTTTGGGTTACGGCGTTGCTCGCCTGCCTGATGTCGCTCGACCGCCTGTTCCAGGCGGAAGCCGAGGATGGCTCGCTCGACCTGCTGGTCGGCGCCCCCGCCCCGCTCGAGTTGCTCGCCTTGGCCAAGGTCGCGGCGCAATGGATCACCACAGCGCTGCCGTTGATCGCGATCTCGCCCATCGTCGCAACGATGCTGCATCTGCCCGCCGAGGGTTACGCGACGTTGTTGCTGACGCTGGTGCTGGGCACGCCCGGCCTGTCGTTGTTCGGCGGCATCGGGGCCGCCTTGTCGGTCAATGCGCGGCGCGGCGGGGCGCTGCTCGCGCTGATCGTATTGCCGCTGACCGTGCCAATCCTGATTTTCGCGGTCGCGGCGGTGGATGCGGCGATCGCGGGGCTAAGCCCCCGCCCCCATCTTTTCCTGCTGGCGGGCTTGTCGGTCTTCGCGCTGACCATCGCCCCCTTCGCCATGGCGGCATCGTTGCGCCAGGCGGCGGAATAACCCCCGCGATGCGGTGTTCATTTCCCGGGGCACCGCGCCATCTTGTCGCCTTCATTGGGTTGGATTTTCACATTCCCGCGCGCCATAGTCCCCCCATCGCGACGCAGGAAAAACCGCAGGTTTGCCCGTGAATTGGCATCGTTTCGCCAGCCCCTCCAATTTCAAACGGCTCTCCGCCCGGATATTCCCTTGGGCGGCCGGCGGGGCGGCGTTGTGCTTGGGCTACGGCCTTTATCAAGCGCTGTTCGTTTCGCCGCCCGACTACCAGCAGGGGCAGAGCGTGCGGATCATGTATATCCACGTGCCCGCCGCTTGGATGGCGATGTTCGTCTACGCGAACCTTGCCTTCGCCGGGGCGGCGACGCTGGTCTGGCGCCATCCTTTGGCGGAAGTCGCGGGCCGCGCCATCGCGCCCGTCGGAGCGGCGTTCACCTTCCTGTGCCTTGCCACCGGATCGCTGTGGGGCAAGCCGATGTGGGGTACTTGGTGGGAATGGGATGCGCGCCTGACCTCGGTGCTGATCCTGTTCTTCGTCTATCTCGCCTATATGGCGCTCAACAACGCGTTCGACGACGCCACAAGGGGTGCGCGCGCTTCCGCCGTGCTCGCCCTCGTCGGTGCCGTCAATCTGCCGATCATCAAATTCTCGGTCGATTGGTGGAACACGCTGCATCAGCCCGCCTCGGTCATGCGGCTCGACGGGCCGGCGATCCACCCATCGATGCTGTGGCCGCTGCTGGCGATGGCGGTCGGCTACACGCTGCTCTTTGTCGTCTTGGCATTGGTCCGCATCCAGGCCGAGTTGATCGAGCGGCGCTTGGGCGCGCTTGTCCAGGCGCGTTTGTCGGCGGGGCACGCGCAATGAGCGAATTCTTCGCCATGGGCGGCTATGCGGTTTACGTGTGGACGAGCTACGCGCTGACGGCCGTGGTGCTGATCGGCCTGGGCGTTTCCAGCTGGCGGCGCTTGCGCGGGCTGGAAGCCGATCTCGCCGCGTTTGAACGCGAGGACGCGCCATGAAACTCCCCAAAGCGCGCGCCGCCAAACGTAAACGCATGGCCGTGCTGCTGCTGGCGATGATCGGCCTGGGCACCGCCGCCGCGTTGACGCTGACGGCGTTCGACGACCATCTCGTGTTCTTCCGCACGCCGACCGATGTGGCGACGCATAAGGCGCCGCTCGACCGTCAGATGCGCATCGGCGGCTTGGTCGAAGAAGGCTCGCTGGAGCGCGTCGCGGGCAGCACCGAAGTGCGATTCCGCGTGACCGATCTCGAACACGCCGTGCCCGTCGTCTATCGCGGCGTGCTGCCCGATCTGTTCCGCGAAGGCCAAGGTGTGGTCGCCAACGGCAAGCTCGCATCGAACGGCGTGTTCACCGCCAGCGAAGTGCTGGCCCGCCACGACGAAAACTACATGCCGCCCGAAGTCGCCGAAGCGTTGAAGCGTTCGGGGCGCTGGCAGCATACCGAACCGCCGGGGGCGAAGAACTGACATGGCGCCGGAGCTTGGCCATATCGCGTTGATCCTGGCGCTGTGCGTGGCGCTGATCCAATCGGTGCTGCCGCTGGCGGGCGCGCAAGCGCGCGACCCCGCCTTGATGGCGACGGCCAAGCCCGCAGCTTACGCGCAGTTCTTCCTGGTGGCGCTGGCTTTCGGCTGCCTGATCTATTCCTTCGTCGTCTCGGACTTCACGGTCGAGAACGTGGTGCGCAACTCGCACTCGGCGAAGCCCATGCTCTACAAGGTCAGCGGCGCGTGGGGAAACCACGAAGGCTCGATGGTGCTGTGGGCGCTGATCCTGGCGCTGTTCGGTGCGGCCGTCGCCGCGTTCGGGCGCAATCTGCCGCCGGGCTTGAAGGCGCGCACATTATCGATCCAGGCGATGATCGGCGTCGCCTTCCTCGCCTTCATCGTGTTCACCTCGAACCCGTTCAATCGCGTGTTCCCGCCGCCGCCGGACGGGCAAGACCTCAATCCGCTGCTGCAGGATCCCGGTCTCGCCTTCCATCCGCCGCTGCTCTATCTCGGCTATGTCGGCTTCTCGATCGTTTTCGCCTTCGCGATGGCGGCGTTGATCGAAGGCCGCGTGGACGCCGCCTGGGCGCGCTGGGTGCGGCCTTGGACGCTGGCCGCGTGGTCGGCGCTGACCGGCGGCATCGCGCTGGGTTCGTGGTGGGCCTATTACGAATTGGGCTGGGGCGGCTGGTGGTTCTGGGACCCGGTCGAAAACGCCAGCTTCATGCCCTGGCTGGTGGGGGCCGCACTGCTGCATTCGGCGATCGTCGCGGAAAAGCGCGACGCGCTGAAAACCTGGACGATCCTGCTCGCCATTCTCGCTTTCGCGCTGTCGCTGGTCGGCACGTTCCTGGTGCGCTCGGGCATTCTCACTTCCGTCCACGCCTTTGCCGTGGACCCCAAGCGCGGCGTGTTCATTCTGGCGATTTTGATTATCGCCGTCGGCGGCTCGCTCGCGCTCTATGCATGGCGCGCACCCATGCTGAAAGCCGGCGGCTTGTTCCAGCCGATCAGCCGCGAAGGCGGGCTGGTGCTGAACAATCTGCTGCTGGGCACGGCGACCGCGACCGTGTTCATCGGCACGCTGTACCCCTTGTTCCTGGAGGCGATCGGCGGCGCCAAAGTCTCGGTCGGCCCGCCCTTCTTCAACGCGACCTTCGTGCCGCTGATGGTGCCGCTGCTGATCGCCGTGTCGTTCGGGCCGATGATGGGCTGGAAACGCGCCGAGCTGGGGGCCGTGTTCCAGCGCCTGTGGGTGGCGCTGGCGTTGAGCCTCGGCGTGATCCTGCTGACGCTCGCCGTCGACAAAACCCGCCATGTCCTTGCGGCACTGGCGATGGGCCTTGCCGCGTGGCTGATTTTCGGCGCGCTGATCGAATGGGCGGAACGCGTGAAGCTGTTCCGCGCCCCGCTCGCCACCGTGTGGTCGCGCGCGGTCAATCTGCCGCGCGCCGCCTGGGGCATGACCATCGCGCATGCGGGTTTGGGCCTGATGGTGCTGGGCATCACCGGATCGACCGCGTGGCAGACCGAAGTGATTCGCTTGGTGCGCGCGGGCGACGCGTTCGATGTCGCGGGCTATAGCTTCGTATTCAAAGGCACGCAGCGCCAGGAAGGGCCGAACTTCATCGCCACGCGCGCGGTGTTCGAGGTTTACAAGAACGAGCGCCTTTACGCCGTGATGACGCCGGAGAAACGCCTGTTCCCGGCGGCGGGCTCGACGACGACCGAAGCGTCGATCCGCACGAATCTGTTGGCCGATCTTTACGCCACGATCGGCGATCCCGAGGGTGCTGGCCAGCCCGGTGCGGCCGGCCCGCCCGCCTTCCTTACCCAAGCGGGTCAAGACGTCGCGTGGACGGCGCGCATCTATCACAATCCGCTGGTGCCCTGGGTTTGGCTGGGCGCGCTGGTGATGATGATCGGTGCGGGCGTATCGCTCACCGACCGGCGCCATCGCGTGGGCGCCCCGCAGCGTTTGCCGCAGGCGGCACTGCCGACGGCCGCGGAATGAAACGTCTCCTGTTCATTCTGCCGCTGCTCGTCTTCGCGGGCGTGGCGGTCTATTTCGGTTTCGGCCTGACGCGCGATCCCAGCAAGATTCCGTCGGCGTTGATCGACAAGCCGATCCCCGAATTCGCGCTGCCGGAAATCGCGGGCACGGGCAAACCCGCCTTGGCCAGCGCCACGCTGAAGGGCGAGGTGGCGCTGGTCAACGTGTTCGCGTCGTGGTGCGCGCCGTGCCGGATCGAACATCCGATCTTCATGCGCCTCGCGCGCGACAACGCCGTGCCGATCTACGGCATTTCCTACAAGGACAAGGCCGAGGATTCGGCCAAATGGCTGCGCGAGCTCGGCAACCCCTACAAGGCGATCGGCTGGGATTTCGAAGGCCGCGTCGCCATCGATTGGGGTGTTTACGGCGTGCCGGAGACGTTCGTCGTCGACAAGGCCGGCACGATCCGTTTCAAGCATGTCGGCCCGATCACGCCCGACGTGCTGAACAACAACATCCTGCCGCTGATCGAAGAATTGAAACGCAAATCATGAAGCGGCTTGCCTTCCTGTTGATGCTGCTGACCGGCCCGGCTTTGGCCGTGCTGCCCAGCGAACGTCTCGCTGATCCGGCATTGGAGGCGCGTGCGCGCGCCTTGAGCCTGGAATTGCGCTGCCAGGTTTGCCAGAACCAATCGATCGACGATTCCAACGCGCCCTTGGCCGCCGATCTGCGCCGTTTGGTGCGCGAGCGCTTGGTCGCGGGCGACAGCGACGCGGGCGTGCTCGATTACGTCGTGCGCCGTTATGGCGATTACGTGCTGCTGCGCCCGCCGATGCGCGAGGATACGGCACTGTTGTGGTTCGGACCGCTGGCGATTCTGATTGCGGGCGGGATCGGCGCGTTCGTCTATCTGCGCCGGCGCAAACTCACCGTCGAAGCCGCCCTCACGGCCGAGGAAGAAGCGCGGCTGAAGGCGATCGTGGAGCGCCGCGAATGATCTGGGCGCTGGCGATCCTTCTGGCGGGCTTAAGTATCGGCGCCGTGTTGTGGCCGCTGCTGCGGCCCAAGACGAACGCGCAATCGCGCGCCGAGTTCGACAAGGAAATCTATCGCGACCAATTGGCGGAGATCGATCGCGATCTGGCGCGCGGCGCCATCGGCGATGCGGAAGCCAAGGCCGCGCGCGCCGAGATCGGCAGGCGGTTGCTGGCGGTCGCGAACGAAACGGCCGAAGGCAGCGTCGCACGGCCCGCCTTGCGCAAATTCGCCGTGTTCATCGTGCTGACGCTTCCGGTTGCGGGTGTCGCGCTCTATGCCGATCGCGGCGCCCCCGACCGGCCCGGCCAGCCTTTGGCCGAGCGGCGGATGCAAGGCCCCGACGAAGGCGAAACCGACCGCCAGCAGATCGTGCGCTTCGCGCTAACGATGCGCGAGCGCACGGCCAAGGACCCCAACGATCTGGAAGCCTGGATACGCTTGGCGCAAGCGACCAGCGCCATCGGCCAAACGGCCGAAGCGCTGGGCGCGTGGCGCAAAGCCGACGAGATCGCCGGCAAAC
Source organism: Tagaea sp. CACIAM 22H2 (assembly GCA_014444615.1). GTDB lineage: Bacteria > Pseudomonadota > Alphaproteobacteria > CACIAM-22H2 > CACIAM-22H2 > Tagaea. Next base: position 32,572 of record PVXE01000037.1, read on the forward strand.
CGCCGGAGATCGCCGGGCTGCTGGGCGAAGCGGCGGTCGCCGCAAACGACGGCAACGTGACGCCGGAGGCCGAAGCGGCCTTCGCGCGCGTGCTGGAAGTGGCGCCCGGCGATCCGCGCGCGCGTTTCTTCACCGGCCTGGCGCGGCTGCAAGCGGGCCAAGCGCGCGAAGCGGTGCAGATCTGGTTCAATCTGATCGCCGCGTCGCCCAAGGACGCGCCCTGGGTCGAGACCGTGCGCGCGCGCATGGAAGAAGCGGCCAAGGAATCGCGCATCAATCTGCGTTCGCTGCGCGCTTCGGCCAATAATCCGCCCGCCCAGATCACGCTGGGGCCGCCGTCGATCGTGCCGCCCGGCGGGGCGGGCATCGCTGCGCTGCCCGACGCCGATCGCCTCGCCGCCATCCGCACGATGGTCGAGTCGCTCGCGACGCGCCTGGAAGCGCAGCCTGACGATCTGGATGGCTGGCGGCGCTTGGCGCGCAGCTGGCGCGTGCTGGGCGAGAAGGACAAGGCGCTCGCCGCCTATGCGCGCACCGCCGCGATCGTGCCGAACAACACCGGCGTGCTGCAAGACTACGCCGACGCGCTGCTCGATCTGGTGCCCGAGGCCGAGCGACTGCCCGAACCCGGCCGCACCGCGATGGCACGTTTGCTGGAACTCGAACCCGCCAATCCGTCGGCGCTGTGGCTGAACGGGCTCGACGCCGCGAATGCGGGCAACAAGCTGGCGGCGACGGCTTTGTGGCAGCGTCTGCTCGACACGATCCCGGCGGATTCGCCCGCGCGCGCCGATTTGACCGAGCGCATCGAAAAACTCAAACGCGCCGAGTGATCAGATCGCGGCGACGAAGGTGCGCAAGGGTGCCGCGCGCCCGGCGATCGGAATCTCACCCAAATCGGAAAGCCGCGCGCGAAGCGCCGCATCGCGCAGCCCCGCGACGACATCGCCCGAGATCAACAAGCGCGCGCGTCTTGCGCCCGCTTCCGCCTCCAATCGTTTGGCGACGTTGACCGCATCGCCGAGATAGACGATCTCGCGCCGTACGTCGCCGATTTCGCCCACCGCCACCGTGCCGCCATGCAAGCCGCCGCGAAACCGCGGCGCCACGCCAAACCGCGCGACATAGTCGGGGGCGAGCGTATCGAGGGCGGCGATCGTGGCGATGGCGCCCTTCACCGCGTCGTCGGCGCGCGCGATCGGCCATGTCACGACGATCTCGTCGCCGATATAGCGATGGATCTCGCCGCGCGCATCCAGGATCGGCGGTGTGGCATCCGGCACGGCGCTGGCCAACAATTCGAGAAAGCGGGGTGCCCCGAGTTTCTCCGCCGCCGCGGTTGAGCCTTCCATATCAAGGAACAGGAAAAGCCGCGCTTCCTCGCGCGGGCGATGATAGCGGCCGACCATCAAGCGCCACAGATTGCCCCGGCCGAGCAAGCGGTCGATCGAGAGATAAGCGACAGCGATGGCGACCAGCGACAAGCCGAAAACGACGTCGCTAAGGAAGCCGAACACCGGCAGCTCGTCCGCGATCGGCAGCACGGCGCGCATCGCGGCCAAACTTGCGACGATGATCGTCAACCAGACGGCGATGCGGATCGCGAACAGCGCCATGAAGCGCATACGCCGCAGCCATTTGCCGTAGGGGCCGTCGACGACATAGGCCTCGAACAGCGAGATTCCCAGGCTGATCGGCAATCCCGCGACCACGCCGCGCGCGAAGCTCGCAGCGCTGCCGCCGCCGTTCACCATCGCGTAGGCGACGCCCAGCGCCACGCCGAGCGCGGTCATGACGGTCACGATCCGGGCGCGCAAGCTCATGGCTTCGATGCGCGATCCACGCGATAGGCGGCGGCGAGGATGAATTTCACGTCGCCTTTTTCGCCCGTCAGCGGCAAGGACAAACGCTCCCAGGTTTGCGGCTCGTCGTTCTTGCCGAACCATGCGGCATAGACGCGCCAATACGGGCGCTGCGTGCGCCGCACGAGGCGATATTCGGCGCGCAGCAGGCTCGCCTGCTCGGTCGGAAGATCGTCGACATTCGCCCCCGTCATATCGATTCCGAACGCCTTGCGGAACGACGTGCCGTAGAAACCGTAGCGGAAATTCTGCGCGGCGCGCACTTCGATCACGATCAGGTTGCGCGCCCAATCGGACAGGCCTTCGACGCCGAAGGTCTTGGCGCGCGGAACGCCGCCGCTGGCCGGGCAATGGCGCAGCCAATAGCGGAACAGGCCGCGCAGGCCCACATGTTCGATGGAAGCGAGAAGTTCGGCGCTCATGGAGCGCAAATTATACGGCGATTCGGGGATTTGCGCGGGGGCCGCCGCCCCTGCTGTTCCATCTTTGGCGATGGCATTCATTCGGGGGCGGGTTGGTGGAGCCGATCGGGATCGAACCGACGACCTCCTCATTGCGAACGAGGCGCTCTCCCAGCTGAGCTACGGCCCCGGCCGCCCGAATGAATGGCGCGGGATAATGTCGGGGCCTCCCCTGTAAGTCAAGCGGCGGATTATCGTGACCTTGCATGGACTTGACCGGTCCGATAGGTTGCGACTCCGATTTCGCCGTTGAGGGGAAACGATGCAGTCCCTGGGTATCCTGATCGCGACCGCGATCTCCATCTATATCTGGATTTTGATCGCCTCGGCGATCCTGTCCTGGCTGCTGGCGTTCAACGTGCTGAACGCCCGCAACCAGGTCGTCTACACGATCGGCGATTTCCTTTACCGGATCACGGAGCCCGCCTTGCGGCCGATCCGCCGCTTCGTGCCGTTCATCGGCGGGATCGACATTTCGCCCGTCGTGTTGATCCTGCTGCTGATCTTCGCGCGCAATCTGGTCTACGAGTACTGGCTGTGACCGCCCGGCAGATCGACGGCAAGCAAATCGCCGCCGATCTGCGGGCGGCGATCGCCCTGGGCGTGGACGAGCTGGAGGAAGCCCACCGCGTGACGCCGGGTCTGGCGGTCGTGCTGGTGGGCGAGGATCCGGCGAGCCAGGTCTATGTCCGCAACAAGGGCAAGGCGACGCTCGAAGCGGGCATGAAAAGCTTCGAGCATAAATTGCCCGCGACGACGACCCAGGCCGAATTGCTGGAGATCGTCCAGCGCATGAACGCCGACGATTCGGTCGACGGCATTCTCGTGCAATTGCCGCTGCCCAAACATATCGACGCCAACGCGGTGCTCGACGCGATCCATCCCGACAAGGATGTGGACGGGTTCCACCCGATCAATGCGGGGCGTCTTGCGATCGGCCGGCCGGGGCTTGTGCCCTGCACGCCATCGGGCTCGATGCGCTTGATCCGCGCGGTCGAACCGAAGCTTGCGGGCAAACATGCCGTCGTGATCGGCCGCTCGAACATCGTGGGCAAACCCATGGCCCAATTGCTGCTGGCCGCCGATTGCACGGTGACGATCGCGCATTCCAAAACCGCCGATCTGCCCGCGATGGCGCGTCAGGCCGATATTCTGATCGCTGCCGTCGGCCGGCCCGAGATGGTGTCCGGCGATTGGGTGAAGCCGGGCGCCATCGTGATCGATGTGGGCATCAATCGCGTGCCGGCGGCGGACGGCAAAACCAAGCTCGTCGGCGACGTGCATTACCAATCGGCCGCCGAAAAAGCCGGCGCCATCACGCCCGTGCCCGGCGGCGTGGGGCCGATGACGATCGCGTGTTTGCTGGAAAACACGCTGCGCGCGGCCAAGCTGCGCCGCGGCATCAAGCTCTAAACGTCGAACTTCGCGCGAAGGCGGATCACGCCTTTCGCCCCTTCGGGATTGGGCACGGGCTTGCCCTTGCGCAGGATTTCGATCTTGCCGGCGTGAACGAGTTCCACCGCCCGCGCGCGAATGCGCGGCAGCAGCTTCTGCCATTCGCCGTCTTGCGGCTCCAGCGCCATCGCGACGTCGGAGGGCGAGATCGACTTTCCCGCACCCGCGTCCTGCGTCAAACGCAGGATCGCGGCGTCGAGGGGATCGATCTCGCCGTCGCCGGTCACTTGCGCTTGGACGCGGCCAAACGCAGGCGCAGCGCGTTCAGCTTGATGAAGCCTTCGGCGTCGCGCTGGTTATACGCACCGGCGTCTTCTTCGAAGGTCACGTGCTTGAGCGAGTAGAGGCTATTCGGGCTCTTGCGGCCGACGACGCTCACGCTGCCCTTGTAGCACTTGACCCGCACAGTGCCCGACACGTTTTCCTGGCTCTTGTCGATCGCGGCCTGGAGCATTTCGCGCTCGGGCGCGAACCAGAAGCCGTAATAGACGAGTTCCGCGTAGCGCGGCATCAGCTCGTCCTTGAGGTGCATCGCACCGCGATCGAGCGTGATCGATTCGATGCCGCGATGCGCCGCCTGCCAGATCGTGCCGCCGGGCGTTTCGTAGACGCCGCGGCTTTTCATGCCGACGAAGCGGTTTTCGACCAGATCGAGGCGGCCGATGCCGTTGCGCCCGCCGATGACGTTGAGTTCGGTCAGCAGCGCGGCCGGCGACAACTTCTTGCCGTTGACGGCGACGGGGTCGCCCTTCTCGAATTCGATCTCGACATATTCGGGCTTGTCGGGCGCCTTCTCGGGCGCGACGGTGCGCGAATAGACGAATTCCTCCGGCTCCTGCCAGGGATCTTCCAGCACTTTGCCTTCGGCGGAGATGTGCAGAAGATTGGCGTCGACCGAGAAGGGTGCCTCGCCGCGCTTGTCCTTGGCGATGGGGATCTGATGCTGCTCGGCATATTCGAGCAGCTTGGTGCGGCTGTCGAGCTTCCATTCGCGCCACGGCGCGATCACGCGGATATTGGGCTCAAGCGCGTAGTAGCCAAGCTCGAAGCGCACCTGGTCGTTGCCCTTGCCGGTCGCACCGTGGCACACGGCGTCGGCCCCGACTTGGCGCGCGATTTCGATCTGGCGCTTGGCGATCAGCGGGCGCGCGATCGACGTGCCGAGCAGATACTGGCCTTCGTAAAGCGCGTTGGCGCGGAACATCGGCATGACGAAATCGCGCACGAATTCCTCGCGCAGATCGTCGATGAAGATTTCCTTGATGCCCATCATTTGCGCTTTTTTGCGCGCGGGCTCCAATTCCTCGCCCTGGCCCAGATCGGCCGTGAACGTCACCACCTCGCAGCGATAGGTGTCCTGAAGCCATTTCAGGATGATCGAGGTGTCGAGGCCGCCCGAATAGGCGAGCACCACTTTCTTGACCGGCTTTTCCATCTGGGTAAGTCCCGTTGGCGGAAGGGAAATTCGCGCGGAAATTATGGGATCGGGCCCGGACGGGCAAGTCCCAAGATCACGCCCCGAGCGCGTCGCGCTCGCTGCGTTTGAGCTTTTCCGAAGCGCTTTTGAGCTGGCCGCAGGCGGCGAAAATATCCTCGCCGCGCGGCGTACGGATCGGCGCCGAATACCCCGCGCGCGACACGATATCGGCGAATTCCCAGATCGCTTCGGGCGTCGAACGTTCGAACGGGGCGCCCGGCCAAGGATTGAAGGGGATCAGGTTGATCTTGGCCGGAATGCCCGCGATCAGGCGCACGAGTTCGCGCGCGTCCGCCTGGCTGTCGTTCACACCCTTCAACATCACGTATTCGAAGGTGATGCGCCGCGCGTTGGACAGCGTCGGGTACTTGCGGCACGCCGCGAGCAATTCGGCGATCGGGTATTTCTTGTTGAGGGGCACGAGCACGTCGCGCAGATCGTCGCGCACCGCGTGCAGCGAGATCGCGAGCATGACGCCCAATTCCTCGCCCGCGCGCGGAATGAGCGGCGCGACGCCGGAGGTCGACAGCGTGATGCGGCGCTTGGAAATCGCGATGCCTTCCGCATCCATGATGATGCGCAAGGCTTTCGCCACGTTCTCGTAATTGAACAGCGGCTCGCCCATGCCCATCATCACGATGTTGGTGAGCTTGCGGTTCGTTTCCGGCCCCGGCCATTCGTCGAACGTGTCTTTGCACAGCATGACCTGGCCGACGATTTCCTCGGGCGTCAGGTTGCGCACCAAGCGCTGCGTGCCGGTGTGGCAGAATTTGCAGGTCAGCGTGCAGCCGACCTGGCTCGACACGCATAGCGCGCCGCGATCGTCCTCGGGAATATGGACGGTTTCGATCTCCTGCCCGTCGGGCATGCGCAGCAGCCATTTTTTGGTGCCGTCGATCGAATCCTGCAAACGCGACACATGCGGCCGGCGCACGGCGTAGCCTTCCTCCAGCTTCGCGCGCAGCTTCTTCGACATGTCGGTCATGTCGGCGAAATCGCGCGCCCCCTTGCCGTAGATCCAGCCCCAAAGCTGCTTGGCGCGGAAGGCGGGCTCGCCCATCGATTTGAACAGATCGCCCAATTCCTCGCGCGACAGGCCGACGAGATTCGTGCGCCCGTCGGCGTGCGACGGGGCGGGCAGCGCCTCCTTGAACGGGGCGAGGGCCGGCGGCGGAACTTGGGCTTCGAGCATGGCGCCTTAATAGGCGCAGAGCCCTTTAGAGTCTACCGGCGTACGCCGCAGGCCTTGTCGATCTCGGCCAAGGCCTTTTGGAACCCGGCCAGCGGGAACGTGTCGACCGTTTCGGTGCCCCGGCTGGACGTGGCTTTGACCACCGCGTTGGCCGTGGCCGGGGCGCTGCGCAACGCCGCCACGATCTGGCGGTCGCCGTCGGCTTCCTTGGCCCAAGCGCCCGTGGCGTTCTGCTGGCCCAAGGTGGAGAGTGCGATTTTGGCGCGGCCGATCTCGATTTCCCCGCCATCGCGTGGGGAATAGCCGGCCGTCCAGGTGAATTCGTCGTTTCGGCGCGGATTCTGGTGATGCGCGATCATCAACACGATATCGCCGCGATTGGCACCCGCCGGGCGGCTGTCGGATTTCGACGGCCGCACGATGGCGTAGCAAATCTTGGCGTTGTTCGGGCCCGCCTCGTAGGCGAACCAAGTGTCGAATTTGCCGAGCTGCTTGGGCGCCTGTTGGGCGTGGGCGAGCATCGGCGCGAACAAAGCGCAAACCGCGGCCAGAATTCCCAGCCGAATCGCGAATCGATGATCCGAAGCCATGACGGCGCCGTATCGCATTCACGATGCTTCACGTCAACCGCCCCGCCCCTCGATTCCGCGACGATATGGCCGCATCGGCTATGCTTGCGGCCGGGGGCCCGGCATCGCTACAAGGCCGCATGGACGGGCAGGAAGAAGCGCTCGATATCTACGTGCGCGATTTGCTGGCGATCGCCCGCAATCAGGATCGCGCGGCGTTCGCAAGGTTGTTCGGGCATTTCGGCCCGCGCGTGAAATCCTATTTACTGCGCCTGGGCGCCGATCAGGCGCAGGCCGAGGATTTGACGCAGGAAGTGATGCTGACGGTCTGGCGCAAAGCGCCGTCCTACGACCCCAAGCTCGCCGGCCCGTCGACCTGGATTTTCGCCATCGCGCGAAACCGGCGCATCGACGCGCTGCGCCGGGAAAAACGCGCCCAGCTCGATTCCGACGATCCCGCGTTGCAGCCCGAGGCGGACGCCCTGCCCGACCGCACGCTCGACGCCGGGCGCTGGGAAGCGCGCCTGTCGCAAGCCTTGCGCGAATTGCCGCAAGAGCAGGCGCAGATGCTGAAGCTTGCCTATTACGAGGACCGTTCGCACGGCGACATCGCGCAATCGCTGCGCCTGCCGCTGGGTACGGTGAAATCGCGCCTGCGGCTTGCCATCGGCCGTTTGCGCACCATGTTCGGTGACGAGAAATGATGCCCCGCCCCATCCACGACGAATATCTGCTCGACTACGCCGCCGGCTCGGCTCCCGAAGCCGTGTCGGTGCTGGTCGCTTCGCATCTGGAGCTGTGCCCCGCGGCGCGCGCCACGCTGGCACGGCTCGAGGCCGTCGGCGGCGCGTTGCTCGAGCAGCTTCCGCCCGCCGGCCTGTCGCCGTCGACGATCGAAGCCGTGTTCGCCAAGCTCGATTCCACGCCGCAGGACATCCGCGCCGCGTTGCCCCAAACGCACGATGCGTCGGGCCTGCCCAAGGCGCTGGCACCCTATATCCCCGAAGGCGGGATCGAAAAGCTGCAATGGCGCAAGGCGAGCCGCGGCTTCGAAGAAGCGATGCTGACGCGCCAAGGCCCCCACGCGATGAGCCTGCTGCGCTCGACCAATGGCGGGCGCGTGCCCACCCATTCGCATACCGGCACGGAATTGCTGCTGGTGCTCGACGGCAGCTTCCACGACGAGCGCGCCGTTTACGCGCGCGGCGACGTGTCGATCGGCGACGGCGACGTGATGCACAGCCCGACCGTCGATCGCGGCCAGAACTGCCTGTGCTTGGCGGTGGACGACGGTGCGGCACGCCTGCCCGGCGTCACCGGGCGGCTGCTCAATCCGTTCCTGCGCTGGTACGCCAAGGCGCGCTGATCGCCCGCCGCGATCGGCGCGGCGCTCTCATCGTTTGATTCAATCGATCCGGCCGCTGCGCCACGCGCTGCCTTCGGGGCGTAACAGCATGGGCGTGGCATTGGCGAGCGTGCCCGCGCGCGGCAAACCCAGTGCCGCGCAAACGCCCCAATAGACGCCGCCATGCGCGACGATGAGGCATAGGCCCGGCGCCGCGATGGCGCGCGTAACGCCGTCGCGCACCCGCGCGAAAAACGCGTCGCGCGGCTCGGCACCGTCGGGCGTTTCGCCTTCGTGCCAGCGTTCGAGCCAGCCGTCATAGGCTTTGCCTTCGCGGCTGCCCCACGCGCATTCGCGCAGATCGGCGTCGATCGCGACCGGCAGTTTCAGCGTTTCGCCCGCGATCTCCGCCGTCACGCGCGCGCGCGACAAGGGGCTCGCCACGATGCGCGCGATGCCCAATCCCGGCAGAAGCCGCGCCGCGTCATGCGCTTCCGCGAGGCCCACGGCGTCGAGCGGGATGTCGGCGGCGCCCATCGCGCGGCCGAGCGCGTTCCAGGCGGTGCGGCCATGGCGCAGAAACACGAAGGGGGCGCGCGGCATTTCCCCGCGCACCCCCGCCATGTCGAACGACGCTTGCGGCATCAGATCGTGCGCGCGACTTCCTCGACCTCGAAGCACTCGATGACGTCGCCTTCGCGGATGTCGTCGTAGTTCTCGAAGGCCATGCCGCATTCGTAGCCTTCCTGCACTTCGCGGACTTCGTCCTTGAAGCGGCGCAGGGTCTTGAGCGTGCCTTCGTGGATGACCGTCTGGTCGCGCAGCAAGCGCACCTTGGCGCCGCGCTTGACCATGCCTTCCACGACGCGGCAGCCCGCGACCTTGCCGACCTTGGTGATGTTGAACACCTGGCGGATCTCGGCGTTGCCGAGGAACTTTTCGCGCAAGCTGGGCGACAGCAGGCCCGACAGCGCCGCTTTGATGTCGTCGATCACGTTGTAGATGATCGAGTAGTAGCGGATTTCGATGCCGTCGCGCTTGGCCATCTCGCGCGCCTGCGGATTGGCGCGCACATTGAAGCCGACGATCAGGCCCTGGCTGGCCTTGGCCAGCGCGATGTCGCCTTCGGTGATGCCGCCCACCGCACCGTGCAGCAATCGCACCGCCACTTCGTCGGTGCGCAGCTTGGCGAGCGAGCCCGCGATCGCTTCGAGCGAGCCTTGGACGTCCGTCTTGACCACGACGGCGAGTTCCTTGGCTTCGCCTTCCTTGATCTTGTTGAACATCTGCTCCAGCGTGCCGCGCGCGCGCGCGGTCGCCGTCTGCTCGCGCGTACGGCGCTGACGGAACTCGGTGACTTCGCGCGCGCGGTTTTCGTTCTCGACGACCTGGAAGTCGTCGCCCGCCTGCGGCGTGCCGGTCAGACCCAGCACTTCGACGGGCGTCGAGGGACCGGCGCTGACGACCTGGCGGCCGTGATCGTCGATCAGGGCGCGCACGCGGCCCCATTCTTCGCCGGCCACGAAAATGTCGCCGACCTTGATCGTACCCTTCTGCACCAGCACGGTCGCGACCGAACCGCGGCCGCGCTCGAGCTTGGCTTCGACGATCGCACCTTGCGCGGCGCGTTCGGGGTTGGCGCGCAGATCGAGAAGTTCGGTCTGCAACAGGATCGCTTCCTCGAGCTTGTCGAGGCCCTTGCCGGTCTTGGCCGAGACTTCGACGCCGAGCACGTCGCCGCCGTAACCTTCGAGCGCCACTTCGTGCTGCAGCAATTCGCTGCGCACGCGGTCGGGGTCGACGCCGGTTTTGTCGATCTTGTTGATCGCCACGATGATCGGCACCTGTGCCGCCTTGGCGTGGGCGATGGCTTCGACCGTCTGCGGCTGGATGCCGTCGTCGGCGGCCACGACCAGCACGACGATGTCGGTGACCTTGGCACCGCGCGCACGCATCGCGGTGAAGGCTTCGTGGCCGGGCGTGTCGAGGAACGTGATGGCCGCGCCCGATTTCAGCGTGACCTTGTAGGCGCCGATATGCTGCGTGATGCCGCCCGCTTCGTGCTTGGCGACGTCGGTCGCGCGCAGCGCGTCGAGCAGCGACGTCTTGCCGTGGTCGACATGGCCCATGATGGTGACGACGGGCGCGCGCGGCTGGAGCTGCTCGTCCGTGTCCGTGTCGCCGGTCAGGCCGATTTCGACGTCGGCTTCCGAGACGCGCTTCACCTTATGGCCGAATTCGCCGACGATCAGCTCGGCCGTGTCGGCGTCGAGCGGATGGTTGATCGTCGCCATCACGCCCATCTTCATCAGCGACTTGATGACGTCGACCGAGCGCTCGGCCATACGATTGGCGAGTTCCTGCACCGTGATCGCTTCGGGCACGACGACTTCGCGGACCTGCTTGGCCTGCGGGCCTTGCGCGGCCAGACGCGCCTTTTCCTTCTCGCGCGCACGCTTCATCGCGGCGAGCGAGCGCACGCGGATCGTTTCTTCCGAATCGAGCGCCTGGTGAACCGAC
>PVXE01000038.1 GCA_014444615.1 Tagaea sp. CACIAM 22H2
GACAAGTTCGAGAACATGGGCGCCCAGATGGTGCGCGAAGTGGCCTCGAAGACCAACGACGCGGCCGGCGACGGCACGACGACGGCGACCGTTCTGGCGCAAGCGATCGTGCGCGAAGGCGCCAAGTCGGTCGCGGCCGGCATGAACCCGATGGACTTGAAGCGCGGCATCGACCTTGCCGTCGAGCGCGTCGTCGAGGATCTCAAGAAGCGTTCGAAGAAGATCACGACCGACGCGGAAGTGGCGCAGGTCGGCACGATCTCCGCGAACGGCGAGAAAGAGATCGGCGAGATGATCGCCAAGGCGATGCAGAAGGTCGGCAAGGAAGGCGTCATCACGGTCGAGGAAGCCAAGAGCCTCGAGACCGAACTCGACGTCGTCGAAGGCATGCAGTTCGACCGCGGCTATCTGTCGCCGTACTTCGTGACCAACGCCGACAAGATGACGGTCGAACTCGACGATCCGTACATCCTGATCCACGAGAAGAAGCTGACCGGCTTGCAGCCGCTGCTGCCCGTGCTCGAAGCCGTGGTGCAGACCGGCAAGCCCTTGCTGATCATCGCCGAGGAAGTCGAAGGCGAAGCTTTGGCGACGCTGGTCGTCAACAAGCTGCGCGGCGGTTTGAAGATCGCCGCCGTCAAGGCGCCGGGCTTCGGCGATCGCCGCAAGGCGATGCTCGAGGATATCGCCATCCTCACGTCCGGCCAGGTGATCTCGGAAGATCTCGGCATCAAGCTTGAGAACGTCACCCTCGACATGCTGGGCCGCGCCAAGAAGGTCCGCATCGACAAGGACAACACGACGGTCATCGACGGCACGGGCAAGAAGAAGGACATCGAAGCGCGTGTCGGGCAGATCAAGGCGCAGATCGAGGAAACCACCTCGGACTATGACCGCGAGAAGCTGCAAGAGCGTCTGGCGAAGCTGGCGGGCGGCGTTGCCGTCATCCGCGTGGGCGGTGCGACCGAAGTCGAGGTCAAGGAGCGCAAGGATCGCGTCGACGACGCGATGCACGCCACCAAGGCCGCGGTCGAGGAAGGCATCCTGCCCGGCGGCGGCATGGGCTTGCTCTACGCGATCCGCGCGCTTGAAGGGCTGAAGGGCGCCAACAACGACCAGCAGGTCGGCATCGAGATCGTGCGAAAGGCGCTGCAAGCGCCCACGCGCCAGATCGCCGAGAATGCCGGTGCGGACGGCGCCTTGATCGTCGGCAAGCTGCTGGAAGGCAAGTCGGCGACCCAGGGCTTCAACGCCCAGACGGGCGAGTATGTCGACATGATCAAGGAAGGGATCATCGACCCGACCAAGGTCGTGCGCTTGGCCCTCCAGGACGCGTCGTCGGTTGCCGGTCTGCTGATCACGACCGAAGCGATGATCGCCGAAGCGCCGAAGCCCGAAAAGGCCCCGGCGGTGCCCGCGGGCGGCATGGGCGACTACTAAGTCCGAGCCCGCGCAACCGAACGCTATGGCAAGCGGAACCCCCGGGGGGCGACCCCGGGGGTTTTTCGTTGCGGGCCGCACGGCGGCGAAATAGGGTCCGCCGCCATGCAAGCTGTTTTCAACGTCGTATTGCCGGTCTTCGGCATCGTTTTCGCGGGCTATCTCGCGGGCCGCGTGCGGCTGTTGGGCGCCGACTCGTCCGAAGCGCTGAACAAATTCTGCTACTGGTTCGCGCTGCCGCCCGTGTTGTTTCTCGGGCCCGCGCGCGTGCCGCTCGATCAGGTGTTCAACCTGCCCTTCATCGGCGCCTTTTTCGGCGGGGTGATGTTCGCGTGGTTCGTGGGGCTGGTCGGCCTCGTCCTGTTCTTCCGCGCGAGCACGGCGCAGACGGCGCTCGCCTTGTCCTGCGGCACGTTCGCGAATACCGGCTATATGGGCATTCCGCTGTTCATCGCCGCGTTCGGCGCCGCCAACGCGCTGCCCGCAATCATCGTGACGGTGGGCTACACGCTCACCCTCGTCGCCGCGACGGTCGTGCTGGTCGAAAGCGGTTTGACCGGTCAAGGCGGTGCCGCGCGCGCGGCGCTCAACGTCGTCAAAGGCCTGGCCAAAAGTCCGCTGGTCGTGCCGCCCTTGCTGGGTCTTGCGTGGAATTTGAGCGGCGTGGCGCTGCCCCGGCCGATCGTCAATTTCGGCGAATTGCTGGGGGCGGCGGCGGGCCCGTGCGCGCTGTTTGCGATCGGTCTGTTCCTGTCGGGCCGATCGCTCGGAACGCTCGCGGGCGGGCGCAAATCGATCGAGGTCGGCTGGCTCGTCGCCGTCAAATTGCTGATCCAGCCGCTGGCGACGTGGTGGCTCGCGGGTTATTTCGGGCTCGACCCGTTCTGGACCGCGTCGGCGGTGATCCTCGCCGCCTTGCCGACGGCGGCTTTGTGCTTCGTGCTGGCGCAGCAATACCGGCTTTATGTCGAGCGCGCCTCGGCGACGATCCTGGTCTCGACGGTGCTGTCGGCCGCGACGATTTCGGCGGTCATGATTCTGTTCGCGGGCGTGAAGCCCCCGGTTTGAAAAATTCGCGCGTCGCGGCGATCGCGTCGGCCAATCCCATGCGCTCGACCTTCGTGCCGGGCGGAAAAGCGCCCGCGAGCCGCGACGGGAAGCGCCCGTCGAGCAGCACGAACACGCCCGAATCGTCGGCCTTGCGCACCAGCCGCCCGAAGGCTTGGCGCAAACGCAAACGCACGATGCGGTCGTCATAGGCGCTTTTGCCGAACGCCGCGCGGCGCGCCTTGTGCAGAATATCGGGGCGCGGCCAGGGGACACGATCGAACACGATCAAGCGCAGCGCGCGCCCGGGCACGTCCACGCCGTCGCGCACGGCATCCGTGCCCAGCAGGCACGAATCCTCCTCGGCGCGGAAAATGTCGACCAATGTCGATACGTCCAAGCGATCGACATGCTGGGCGTAGAGCGGCAAGCCCGCCGCTTCGATCGCCTTGCCGATGCGGCCATGCACCGCTTTCAACCGGCCGATCGCGGTGAACAGACCCAGCGCCCCGCCGCCCGACGCCAGAAAAAGCTCCCGATACGCCGCGGCGACGCGGTCGGGCTCGTCGCGACCCAGATCGTTGACGACCAGCACGCGCGTGCGCGCCGCGTAGTCGAAGGGCGAGGGCATTTGCGCACGCACGTAATCGGGCATGTGGCGTGCGCCCGTGCGTTCGGCCGCGGCCGCCCAATCCTTGTCGACGTCGCCGGTCGCGTCGGTCAGCGTCGCCGAGGTGATCAACGCGCCATGCGCAGGCCGCAGCACGGTCGCGGCGAAAGGCACGGTCGGATCGATCCAGCGGCGGTTGAGGCCGACATCCGTATCGCGCCCGTCGATGCGGTCGAGCGAGATCCAATCGACGAATTCGGGCGGCGTTTCGCTCGACAGCGATTTCAGCATCGCGCGCCAGCCGGCAAGCTCGTTATTGGCGCGCCGCGCCAAGCCGCGCGCCACGGCTTCGATGCGCGCGCGCGTGGCGGTGTCGAGCTCGGCGGCTTCGTCGTCGAGCTTCTCGGCAAGGCGCTTGGCGAGTGCGAGCAACGGTTCGGCGATGCGCGCGAGCGACGCGTCGAGCTTGTCGGCGGCTTCAATCAAACCGGGAATCGGCGGGCGCGGATCGGTTTCCAGCGAGTATCCGTCGTCCTCGCCGTCGGCACGCGCGATGGTTTGTTTGCGCAACAAAGCGAGGAACGCTTCGGTCGTGCCGATCGTTTCGCCCGACAAGCGCGCGAGCCAGCCTTCGCCAGGCAGCGATCGCGCAGCCGCGATCGCGTGTTCGATCATCGCTTCGGCGCGTTCGTCGCCGGCGACCAGATCGTTGGCGCGCGCCTTCAATCCGCGCGCGCGCTGCCGGCCGCCTTCCGCGCCGACGATCCAGCGGCGAAGTTCGCTCGTCTCCAAACCCGACAAGGCCGAGCCAAAGGCGGAGTCCGCCGCTTCGAAAACATGATGGCCTTCGTCGAACACGTAGCGCAAAGGCTGGCGTGCATCGGTGGCGCCCGCCGTTTGGTCGGCGGTCGCGGCCCCGAGTGCCGCCTGGATCATCACCAGCGCATGGTTGGCGATGACGATTTCGGCGCGGCGCGCGCGCCGCACGCTCTTCTCGATCGGGCAGCGCGAATAATGCGCACACGCGGCGTAGACGCATTCGCCACGCCGATCCGCCAATCCGCGCGTGCGCACCTTGCCGACCAGATCGGGCAGCCACGCCGGGAAGTCGCCGCCAACCATGTCGCCGTCGCGGCTTGCCGCCGCCCAGCGCGCCATCAGCCCGAGGGGTACGGCGTCCGACGGGCGCGTGATCACGCCGCGCACCGCTTCTTCCATGTTCAGCAGGCACAGATAGTTTTCGCGGCCCTTGCGCAGCACGACCTTGTTGCGCTTCTCGGCCGGTTCTTCGAACAGCCGATCGAGCTCCCGGTCGATCTGGTGCTGAAGATTCTTGGTGTAGGTCGAAACCCACACCGCGCCATTGTTCTTCTCAGCCCACAATGTCGCAGGCGCGAGATAGCCGAGCGTTTTGCCCACACCCGTACCCGCTTCGGCGACGACGAGGCGCGTATGCTCGGGATCGTCCTTGGGCAGGAACGCGGCACTGGCGGCCGACGCGTAATCGGCTTGTTCGGGTCGCGCTTCGCTTGCCGCGCCCAGCATATCGGCCAAGCGGCGGCGCGCTTCGCCGGGATCGACCGCGTCGTTGCCGGGGGCGGATTCGGGCGCTTGCTCTTCCCATTCGTCGATCCGGCGCCAGACTTCGAGGCCTTGCAGCGAGCGATCCTTCTCGAACGCGGTCGGATCGTCGCCCAGCGCCGCGAGTACGGACGGCGCCCAGCGCCATCCGCCGCGTGCCATTGCACGCGCGACCGCCAGAATATCCGGATTGCGCGCGGTCAACGGCTCGGCGAGTTCGGCGAGCAAGGCCGCGACCGCCTCGCGCACGGCCTGCGCTTCGGCCGACAACGAATGCGGCACGACGATGCCCATCGCTTGGGCCAAGCCCCGCGGTGTCGGCACGCAAAATTTCGCAGGCCGAACGAATGCATACAATTCAAGCGCGTCGATGGAAGCGATCCGGTCGAGGCCCAGGCGTTTGCTTTGGGCCGGTGCGTGGACCAGCAGCGGCGCTTCTGCCAAGGCGCGCGACGCGGCCTCGCGTAAGGACAATTCCTCGATTTCGCCGTCGGCGGTCAACCACGCGGCGCGCGCCACGCCCGCGACCAGGATTGGGGCGTCGGGCAGCCTTACCGCGCCGCTGGCGCGGCGGTTGAAAGCGACGATCGAGGGCGGCGAATCGGGCATTTCCGGCACTATAGGCGCTCGGCGGCGTTGACGCACCGCGTGCCAGCACCTAGTTTCGCGACCCCATGACCGAAACGACCCAAATGCCGATTTCCCGCGAGGACGCGCTCAAAGGGCGCGCCTGGCCCTTCGAAGAAGCGCGCAAGCTGATCGCCCGTCTGGGCGGCAAAGCGCCGGAAAAAGGCTATGTGCTGTTCGAAACGGGCTATGGCCCGTCGGGCTTGCCGCATATCGGCACGTTCGGCGAGGTCGCGCGCACCACGATGGTGCGCAAGGCGTTCGAAATGATGACCGGCCTGCCGACGCGGCTTTTCGCGTTTTCGGACGACATGGACGGTCTGCGCAAGGTGCCGGACAACATCCCCAATCCGGAGATGATCCGCCCGCATCTGGGCAAGCCGCTGACGCAAGTGCCGGACCCGTTCGGCACGCACCCGTCCTTTGGCCAGCACAACAACGCGAAGCTGCGCTCGTTCCTCGATTCCTTCGGCTTCGAGTACGAGTTCGTCTCGGCGACCGATCGCTACAAGTCGGGCGCGTTCGACGAAACGCTGCTGAAGGTCTTGCGCGCCTATGACGAGATCATGGCGATCATGCTGCCCACGCTGGGCGAGGAACGCCGCGCGACCTATTCGCCCTTCCTGCCCGTGTCGCCGAAATCCGGCCGCGTGCTGCAAACCCAGATCTTGGAGCGCAAGGCGTCGAGCGTCGTCTTCCGCGACGAGGACGGCGAAACGGTCGAAGCGCCGGTGACCGGGGGCGCTTGCAAGCTGCAATGGAAGGTCGACTGGGCGATGCGCTGGGCGGCACTCGGCGTCGACTACGAAATGTCGGGCAAGGATCTGATCGATTCGGTCAAGCAATCCTCGAAGATCGTGCGCGCCATCGGCGGCAAGCCGCCGGAAGGCTTCACCTACGAGCTTTTCCTCGACGAAAACGGCGAGAAGATCTCGAAGTCGCGCGGCAACGGCCTGACGATCGAGGAATGGCTGACCTATGGCCCGCCGGAAAGCCTGTCGCTGTTCATGTTCCAGCAGCCCAAGGCGGCCAAGCGTCTGCATTTCGACGTGATCCCGCGCCACGTGGACGATTACCTGTCTTTCGTCGAGCGCTATCCCACGCAGAATCTGCAACAGCGTTTGGACAATCCGGCGTTCCATATCCATTTGGGCAATCCGCCCGCCCCGGAAGCCAACGCGCTGCCGTTCAATATTCTGCTGAACCTCGCCTCGGTCGCGAATACCGAAGACAAGTCGGTGCTGTGGGGCTTCATCTCGCGCTACGCGCCGCAAGCCAATCCGCAGGCGAACCCGATGCTCGACCGTCTGGTCGGGCACGCGATCGCCTATTTCCGCGACAAGGTGAAGCCGACGCGCGTCTATCGCGCGCCGACGGAGGCCGAGCGTAAGGCGCTCGCCGATCTCGACGCGATGCTGGCGGGCTTGCCCGCGGGCGCCGATGCGAGTGCCATCCAGAACCACATCTACGAAATCGGCAAGCGGCCGGATTTCGCGGATCTCAAAGCGTGGTTCCAGTGCCTCTATGAAACGCTGCTGGGGTCGAGCCAAGGCCCGCGCATGGGGTCGTTCGTGGCGCTTTACGGTGTGCCCGAAACGCGCGCGCTGATCGCCAAGGCGCTGTCGGGCGAACTCGCGAAGTAACTACTGGCTCGCCCAGACGATGCGATGGATGAAGGCCACACCGCCGGCATCCATCGCTTCGATCTCGTTTCCGCCGATCAACGGCAGCACTTCCACATGGCGCGACGTGCGGCGCACGAATTCGCGCGCGACCAAGCGGCCGACGATGCTGCGCAACATCACGCGATCGCCGCGCCGCGCGGGCGCATGCGGGCTGACGATCAGTACATTGCCGTCGCGGTAGAGCGGCTCCAACGAATCCCCGTTGACGATCAGTGCGTAGGCGTCGTCGTCGAACAGATCGGGGAAGGCGAGTTCGTCCCACGCCGCCCCCGTGGGTTTGCCCGCGTTATCGAAAGCGTCGCGCAACTGCGCGTCGGAAATCGATAGTGATGGCAGTTTTTTGCGCGCGCCGATTCCGCCCGCCGACGGCACGACGCCGGCTTGCGCCAGGAAATCCAACGGGTTGGTCCCTGTGGTGTCGAAGATTCGTGCCAAGGATTCGAGCGACGGGAAGCGCAGCCGCCCATCCGGACCGATGCGCTTGGAGCGATTGAACGCGCTGGGATCGAGGCCCGCGCGCTTCGCGAGCCCCGACAGCGAGAAGTTATGGTCGCGCGCGACCTTGTCGATCGCCGACCAGATATCCGCATGACGCAACATAACGGTGAAATCTTCGCATGGCGGGCGGGGGAAGGCGATGGGAAAAGAATCCTATCTCGGAAAAAATAGGAAAAAATTCCTATTTTAAAATCCGTTGAGACGATGCGGCGCGAATCGTTATTCCTGGGGCGTCGAATTGATCCGCCATCTCCAGGAACCCGCATCATGGGCCTTGCCTTCGCCGATACGCCGACCGCCGAATTCGCGCTGATCCGCCCCGGATCGGAGGCGCTGGTCGTGTTCCGCGACCACACCGAAATCGCGTGGTTGCGCTGGTTGAAGCGCGGCTTCCGCCATTGCGCGGTCGTGGTGCGGATCGGCGGCGAATGGGTGATGATCGACTCGCTGTCGCATTCGATTTGTGTCGGTAAATTCGGGGCCGAACCGATGCAGCACCTCGCCCGGCGATATCGCCGGGCCGGGCACATTGTCGTCGAAACCGCGGTCGGCGAAGGCAAGGCGCGCGTGGCGCCGCCGCTGCCTTTCACTTGCGTCGAGGCGGTCAAGCGCGTGCTGGGCGTCCAAAGCTGGTTCGTGCTTACGCCCTATCAGCTCTATCGCCATCTGCGCGTCCGCACACGTGACCGCCGCCGCGACATCGGCGGCGAGATGCGTCCGGCGGTCGCCGAAGTGGCGTGAGAACAAATATCGATCATTTAGATTACCAAAACACGAAAGCAAATCAGGAGATCGTCATGGGTTCGATATTCTCGTCCGCGCCGTCGGCCCCGCCGCCGCCGCCGCCGCCGCCGCCTTTGCCCGATCCCGAGGCCGAGCGCCGCGAAGCGCGCATCAAGGCGATGCTGCGCCGCCGACGCGGCCGCCAAGGCCTGCTCGCGACGGGCGAGCGCGGCGTGCTGACCGCGTCGATTCTGCCCGATCAGACCCAGACGAAGTTGGGGGCGTGAGCGCCATGGACTCCGCACCCGATCAAGCCCAGGAAATTCTGCGCCGCTATCGCCGCGCCAAACAGACGCGGGGACCGTGGGAATCGATCTGGCAGGATTGCTACGACTTCGCGCTGCCGCAGCGTTCGGCGTTGGCGCCGTCCGTCGCCCCCGATCGCCGCGCCGACCGCCTGCGAATGACTCGACGCGCTCGACGAGATCAAGGTCGGCAGCGAAGAAAGCCAGACGGTGATCAACTCGGACGCCTGCGTGCTGGGCCGAAAGACCGACGAACTGATCATCGAAGCGCTGGGTGAGTCGACCAACTATGCGGGCGACAACAGCTCAGGCATGACCATATCTAAGGTGCTAACCGCCTTCAAGATGTTGGGCGCGACGACGGGCTCGACGCGGTCGCGGGTTGTTTGCTGTCCGAGCCCGTGCGCTTCGGCCCGCCGGAAAGCACCGCCAAACGCAAGGATTGGCGCCCCGGTGCGGGCGGCCACGCCGCCAAAACCGAATTCGAACCATAGAGAAGGAGTGCGCGCGATGCCGGCGATGGAATTCCCGCCCGACATGTTGTTGGGCGCCGCGACCAACACTTCGGCGCTCGGCGCGATGGTGTGGCTCGTCTGGCGCCATCGGCGCGACGCCGAACAGGCGATCGACGCCGCGCGCCGCGTGGCGGCGGCGGAAGCGCGCGAATTGCGCGAAGCGCTCGCCGATTTCAAGCTGCAGGTCGCGCGCGGCTACGCGTCGATCGGCTATTTGAAGGATGTCGAGAATCGCCTCACGCGCCATTTGCTGCGCATCGAGGCGAAGCTCGACGGAGAGCGGCCATGATCCCCGCGCTGTTGCTGCAAGCGGGCGTCCCGCTGCTCGCGCGCTGGCTCGGGCTAGCCTTGGGCGGGATCGAGCATCCGGCCGCGAAGGCGGCGTCCAAAGCCTTGGGCGAGGTCGGCGAAGCGATCGCCGCCGAGCGTATCGATCCCGAGCAGCTCGCGGCCGCGCAGCGCCATCTCGAGGAAATGGCGAAGATCGACGGCGAGAATTATCGCGCCACCTTGGCCGAGGTGAACGCGACCGCGCGCGTCGAAGCGCAAAGCGACGATCCTTACGTGCGCCGGATGCGCCCGACCTTCGGCTACGTCATGGCGATCACGTGGGCGGCACAGATGGCCGCCATCGCCTGGGCGATCGTCGCCACGCCCAAGGACGCGGCGCAGATCGTCGAGGCGCTCGGCGCGTTGTCGCTGATGTGGTCGGTCGGCCTCTCGGTGCTCGGCGTCTATGTCTACAAGCGCTCGGCCGACAAGGCGCTCGCCGCCGGCGCAACGCCGCCCGAAGCCGCGATCGCGACGATCGCAAAAATCCTCAAACCTCGGAAAGGATAGACCATGCCGAACTACACGCTGGCGCAGCTGCGCGCGATGCAGGCCGAGCGCCGCTATTGGGACAAGCGCGATCCCGACAACGCCGATTTCGTCGCGCAAGTCGATCGGGGCTATCGCGATCTGTTCGACGAACCGGCCGCGCTGGTGCCCACGCCCGAGCAGGAGGAACAGTCGCGCCGTCTCGAAGAAGATCTGCGCCGCCGCATGGCGCGATCCGAATATTGGAATCCGCGCCACGCGGATTACCAGCGCCTGCACGACGACGTCGCGCAAGGCTACGCGAAGCTCTATCCGACGGCGGCACCGGCCTCATCGATGGCCGAGCCGGAACAAGCGCCGCCGTCCGAACCGGTGAACCTGCTGGAGCTGACGCGACGGATGTTGCCCGTAGGTTCAAGCTCTAGAATGAATCTGCAAGAAGTGAAGCCAAGTTCGGAAAGCAATCTGGTCCTCTCAACAAGTGGATCCCAAATTGCTCTATCGCCATTTTGGCAGAAACCTCCAGCACCTGAACCAACGGTTCCGGAGCGTAGCCCTGTTCCCATGCCGCCAAAGATAATTCACCCCGACATTTCGGCGCCGCCCAATAGCGATCCGAATTTGATCTATTCACCGCTCCAAGTCGATCCTTCTCAAATTGAGAAACTGTGGAAATTTTTGGATGATCCGGAGTGGGGATATCAGAAGTTCCTCGAAGAGTGGGGCAACAAGAAATGGAAGGATCCTGTCACCGGGGAGGAGCGCCCATTCACCGAGAAAGAGCTTAGGGACAGTTTCGAGCGGGATCAGGACAAAACAAAAGAGTTTCTTTGGGACTACTATCACCGACGAGATTCTGTTTTTCCTGAGGACAAGGAACGCGCATTTCCGCCTGGTGTCGAGGAGCCCAACGAATGGTTCGAACGGGAAGATAAAGAGTTTGAAGGGCGCTTTGGTTGAACCGGCTAGATAAATTCATTGCAGTCCTGCGGTTGAGTTCATGACGCAATCGCAGGATATTTTTCTAATATGACTTTGTTGATATTCGTTGATATTCTTTTTTACATGAAGAATTGGCAATCTATCTTTGGAAAGCATAGTTGCGCTGGGTACAGAAGATTCGCCGCATATCGGGTTGTATGTCGAATCGTGTTGCCTATTTTTTTCGCGCCTTTAGTGGCGTGCGCGCCGTCGGGTATCTATGGGCCCTATGGCTTACCGGTTGAAGTGTATTCGCAGTGCAATGAGGCCCCGCATCCCGGACCATCCGCCTGTACGCGCGGACCTTTATCGCGCGTTCCGCTCGCCGATCCGCGCGGCTGCGTTCCTTACGCCGCATCGCGCGAAACATCGCCCGCGCGGCGTGCTTCGGTCGAAACACTCTGCCGCGACAACGTGCTCGATACCGAGGGCCGCGTGTTGGTTTCCAAAGCGCGGCTCGCCGATCGGATCGAGGCGGCGGAAAGCGCGCGCCGGCTGTCGGGTGATCCGGCGCGCCAGGCGCAGGCCGTCGCCGATCTCGAAATTCTGCGCGAATTGATGCCGCACGCGCGGGCCGAATAGCGATCTCGCGCGCGGGGCCTCGCCCTGCTAATTTCCTGCGCCATGGCGACTCCGATCTATCACATGTGCCGCGCCGACGAATGGGCGGATGCCCAGGCGACGGGTTCCTATGCCGGTTCCTCGCAGGATAAAGCCGACGGCTTCATCCATTTCTCCACCGCCGAACAGATCGTCGTGTCGGCGGCGAAGCATCGCGCGGGCCAGGACAATCTGGTGCTGATCGAAGTGCCGGATGCCGCGTTGGGCGACGCGCTGAAATGGGAAGTGTCGCGCGGCGGCGCGCTGTTCCCGCATCTCTATGGCGCGCTCGACATATCGAAGGTCGCGCGCCACGCGCCGCTGAAACTCGGCGCCGAGGGGCGTCACGTTTTCCCCTGGGGGCTGGCATGAGCGTTTTCTACAAACTGATCCGGCCGTTCCTGCACGCGTTCGACGCGGAGACGGCGCATGGCTTGTCGATCACGGCGCTGAAGCATGGCTTGGTGCCGTTGCCCGCGCCGGTCGACGAGCCGAGCTTGCGCGTGAAGCTTTGGGGCCTCGATTTTCCGCATCCGATCGGCCTCGCCGCCGGGCTCGACAAACATATCGAGGTGCCCGACGCGCTGCTCGCCCAAGGCTTCGGCTTCGTCGAAGTCGGCTCGGTCACGCCCAAGCCGCAAAAAGGCAATCCGCGCCCGCGTTTGTTCCGCCTGACCGAGGACGAGGCGGTGATCAATCGCTTCGGCTTCAATTCCTGCGGGCTCGACGAAGCGGCCGGGCGCTTGGCCGCGCGGGCGCGGCGCGGCATCGTCGGCATCAATCTCGGCAAGAACAAGGAAACGCCGGACGCGGCCGACGATTACGTCAAGCTGATCGCCGGTTTGGGCCCGCATGCCGATTACGTCGTGTGCAACGTCTCCTCGCCCAACACGCCGGGCCTGCGCGCGCTGCAAAGCCGCGAACAGCTCGACGCGATCGTGGTGCGCGTGCAAGCGGCGATGGACGCCCTGCCGGTCGATCCCAAGCCGCCGCTCTTGTTCAAGATCGCGCCGGACCTGACCGACGCGGATTTGGAGGACGTGGTCCGCGTGGCGCTCGATCGCGGCCTTGCCGGACTCGTCGTCGGCAACACCACCTTGTCGCGGCCGGAAAGCTTGCGCTCGCCCCACGCCAAGGAAAGTGGCGGCTTGTCGGGCAAGCCGCTTTTCCCGCTGGCGACGGCGGTGCTGCAAAAGACCTATCGCCTGTCGGGCGGAAAAATTCCGCTGATCGGCGTGGGCGGCGTGTCGGATGCGCGCACCGCTTACGCGAAAATCCGGGCGGGGGCGAGCCTGGTGCAGCTTTATTCGGCGCTGGTTTATCAAGGTCCGGACCTTGCCGTGCGGATCGCCCGGCAATTGCCTTCCCTGTTGAGGGCCGACGGTTACGCCCATGTGTCGGAGGCCGTCGGCGCCGATTGCCGTTGACCGAATCGGCCCGGCTTGGGATACCGGAACGGTCCCATGAACAAGATGCCCCATATCCTCGCCGGTCTCGCCTATCTGTTGGGCGGGCTGGCGCTTGCGCTCGGCGTAAGTCCGCTCTGGGGCCTCGCGGCTTTCGCGGCGGCGGTGGCGCTGCACGGGATTTGGTGGGGCCTGGTTCTCGCCGGCCATCTCGAAACCGCGCAGGCGCGGATCGGCGAATTGCGCCGCGACGTGAAATTCGCGCGCGAGGAAATCCAAAGCGTGCTCGAAGCCATCGAGAGCATGGCGAGCAAGAACGCCGAAATGGCGAACGTGTCGACCGAGCTGCGCTTCCTGAAAGGTCTCGTCGAGCAATTGTCGGGCAAGCCGATCACGCTGCCCGGCGAAGCGCCGCATCCCAAGGCGCCGCCCAAACCCAATCTGCCCGACGCGCAAGTGCTGGACATCGTGCGCGAGGCGCTGCGCGAAGGCCGCGTCGATCTCTATCTCCAGCCGATCGTCGACCTGCCGCAGCGCCGCCGCCGCCACTACGAATGCTTCTCGCGCGTGCGCGGGCCCGACGGCACGATGATCGGGCCGGATTCCTATTTGGCGCTGGCCGAGGCGTATGGCCTCGTCGCCGCGATCGACAACATGCTGCTGTTCCGCGGCGTGCAACTCGTGCGTCGCGTGCAGGGCCGTGGCGGTGCGGGTGCTGGCACGGGCATCTTCGTCAATATCTCGCAGCACACGCTGGCGGATAAGCGCTTCTTCGACGAGTTCGTCGCCTTCATGGCGCAGAACCGCGACCTCGCCCCCAATCTCGTGTTCGAGTTGGCCGAAGCGCAAGCCCGCCGCTTGACCGAGGAGCAGTGGAAGGCGCTCGCGCAATTGGCCGCGCATGGCTTCCGTTTCTCGATGGATCAAGTGGTCGAGCCCGCTTCGCTCGATCCCGTGGCGCTCGCCCAGCACAGTTTCCGCTTCATCAAGGTCGAAGCGCGCAAGATGGTGGAATTCGCGTCCGCCGGTGGCGGTCTCGCCTTCACGAGGCTGCGCCAGGGCTTGCTCGACGCGCGCGTCGATCTGATCGTCGACAAGATCGAAAGCGAGCAAGTGTTGCTCGAAGTGCTGGAACTCGATGCCAGCTACGGCCAGGGCTATCTGTTCGGCGAGCCTAAGCCGCTCAAGGAATCTCAATGACGCAAGCGTTGGACGGTTTGGGACCGGTCGTCGACCGGTACGACGTATTTTTGCTCGACATGTGGGGCTGCATTCACGACGGCGTGCATGTGTTTCCCGGTGTCGCCGATCTGCTGGCGCGCATCCGCGCCAAGGGCAAAAAGGCGATCGTGCTGTCCAACGCGCCGCGCCGCGTGCCCGTGCTGGTGAAGCAGATGCCGGGCTACGGCGTGTCGGCCGATCAGTTCGACGCGATCGTCACCTCGGGCGAGGATACGTGGCGTGCGCTCGCCGCGAAGAAGCACGGTCTGGGCCCGCGCTACTATCATATCGGTCAGGCCGCGAATTTGACCGATCCGGCCGAGATCGGATTGCGCGAAGTGGCCACACTCGCTGATTCCGATTTCATCCTCGCCTCCGGTGCGGCGGGCGACGGCACGCTCGATATGGACAAGCTTCAGCCCATTCTCGCCGACGGTGTCGCGCGCAAGCTGACGATGGTTTGCGCCAATCCCGATCTGGAAGTCTTGCGCGGCGAGGAACGCTATCTGTGCGCGGGCACCGCCGCCGCCGCATACGAAAAGCTGGGCGGCACGGTGCATTATCACGGCAAGCCGCATCGCGGCGTCTACGAATGGGCGCTGGAACTCGCCGGCAATCCCGATCGCAAGCGCGTGATCGGTATCGGCGACGCGATGCGCACCGATGTGGCCGGCGGGCGCGGGGCCGGGATCGATCAAGCCTTCATCCCCGGCGGCATTCACGCCGTCGCCTTGGGATCGCCGATGGGCACCCTGCCGACGGCCGAAAAGATGGCGGCACTGTCGGCTGAGTTCGGCTTCGCGCCGACCTATATGTTGGCCGAATTGCGCTGGTAATCCCGAGTCGCCGCGAATCCCCAGATATGGGGGTTCGGCGGCGACTTACCCACAAGCTGTTGATAAGTGGGATTCGCTGCGGCGAATCAACCTCTTGTCATCGCCGCGCCGTGTGCTCGAGTCGGAGGCCTATTTTGGGGCCCCGAACGCCCCTTAAGATCATGAAATCAGGGGAGTAGAGCCATGGCCGATTTCGCGCGTCCCGACCTGGCGCAATGGGAAAAGCTGGCGTCCGCCGAGTTGAAAGGCGCGCGCAGCGATTCGCTGACCTGGACGACCCCCGAAGGCATCAAGGTCAAACCGCTCTACACGGCGGACGATCTCGTCGGTCTCGAACATCTCGGCGGCATGCCGGGCTTCGCGCCCTATGTGCGCGGCCCCCGCGCCACCATGTACGCGAACCGCCCGTGGACGATCCGCCAATATGCGGGCTTCTCAACCGCCGAAGAATCGAACGCTTTCTATCGCCGCGCGCTGGCGGCGGGCCAAGCGGGTTTGTCGGTCGCGTTCGATCTTGCCACCCATCGCGGCTACGACAGCGATCACCCGCGCGTGGTCGGCGATGTGGGCAAGGCCGGTGTGGCGATCGATTCCGTCGAGGATATGAAAATCCTGTTCGACGGAATTCCTCTGGAGAAAATGTCCGTCTCGATGACCATGAACGGCGCGGTGCTGCCCGTGCTGGCCGCGTTCATCGTCGCGGGCGAGGAACAGGGTGTCGATCAAGCCAAGCTCTCCGGCACGATCCAGAACGACATCCTCAAAGAATTCATGGTGCGGAACACTTACATCTATCCGCCCGCACCCAGCATGCGCATCGTGGCCGATATCATCGAGCATACGGCCAAGCGCATGCCGAAATTCAATTCGATCTCGATCAGCGGCTACCACATGCAGGAAGCCGGGGCGACCTGCGTTCAGGAACTCGCCTTCACGCTGGCCGACGGTCTGGAATACGTGCGCGCGGCGTTGTCGAAGGGCTTGGACGTGGATGCGTTCGCCCCGCGTCTGTCGTTCTTCTTCGCGATCGGCATGAACTTCTTCATGGAGATCGCCAAGCTGCGCGCGGCCCGCTTGCTGTGGGCCGAGCTGATGCAGGGCTTCAACCCGAAGAAGGCCGATAGCTTGGCGCTGCGCACGCATTGCCAAACGTCCGGCGTCTCGCTGACCGAGCAGGACCCCTACAACAACGTCGTGCGCACGGCGATCGAAGCGATGGCCGCCGCGTTGGGCGGCACGCAGTCGCTGCATACGAACTCCTTCGACGAAGCCTTGGCGTTGCCCACCCCGTTCAGCGCCCGCATCGCGCGCAACACGCAGCTGATCCTGCAAGAAGAGACGGGCATCACCAAGGTCGTCGATCCGCTGGCGGGCTCGTACTACGTCGAAAGCCTGACCGCCTCGATCGCCGCCCATGCGCGCGCGCTGATCGGCGAGGTCGAGGCGCTGGGCGGCATGACCAAGGCGGTCGAAAGCGGCATGCCCAAGCTGAAGATCGAAGAATCCGCCGCGCTGCGCCAAGCGCGCATCGATCGCGGCGAGGAAACGATCGTCGGCGTCAACAAATACAAGGTCGAGAACCCGGAGAAGGTCGACATTCTCGATATCGACAATACCGCCGTGCGCGAAGCGCAGGTGAAGCGCCTCAAAGACGTCCGCGCCAAGCGCGACGAAGCGAAGTGCCGCGAAACATTGGAAGCGCTGACGCGCGCGGCCAGCGGCGGCAACGGCAATCTGCTCGAACTGTCGATCGAGGCGATGCGCGCGCGCGCGACGGTGGGCGAAGTCTCCGACGCGCTGGAGAAGGTCTATACCCGTCATCGCGCGACGATCCGCTCGGTCACCGGCATCTACGGCTCGGCCTATGACGGCGACGAAGGCTTCGCCAAGATCAAGACCGACGTCGCCGCCTTCGCGGACGAAGAAGGCCGCCGCCCGCGCATGCTGGTGGTGAAGCTGGGTCAAGACGGCCACGATCGCGGCGCCAAGGTGATCGCGACGGCCTTCGCCGATATCGGCTTCGACGTCGATGTGGGCCCGCTGTTCCAAACGCCGGACGAAGCCGCACGCCAAGCGGTCGAGAACGACGTGCACGTGATCGGCGTGTCGTCGCAAGCGGCGGGCCACAAGACGCTGGTGCCCGCGTTGATCGCGGCGCTGAAGGCGCGCAAGGCCGACGACATTCTGGTCGTGTGCGGCGGGGTGATCCCGCCGCAGGATTACGACGAACTCCTGAAACAAGGTGTGGCGGCCATCTACGGCCCCGGCACCAACATTCCGCACGCGGCGGCCGAAGTGCTCGGCCTGATCCGGCGGCGCAAACGGGCGGCATAGCAAATGAGCGAGAACGACAACACCTCCGGTCCCGGTTCCCAGCGTCTGCGCGTTTTGAGCGGTGCCGCCGAGCGCGAGCAGGAGCGTCTGCGCGCGGCCAACGATCCCGCGGGCCCGGTCTACGAACCGCTCGCCCCGACCGGCAAACGCACGATGGCGGCCGCACTGGCCGCGTCGGCCGTGTGGACCGTCGCCGTGCTTTGGTACGCGTTTGCGTATATCGGCGCCGGCGCTTTCGCGTCGATGTTGCCGCACGAGCTGGGCGCCTTCGTCGCGGGTGCGACGATGCCGCTGCTCGTGTTGTGGTTCGTGCTCGGCTATCGCGCGCGCGGCCAGGATTTGGTGCGCCATGCCCGCGCGCTCGAAGTGCGCTTGGCGGAACTCGTCTATCCCGCCGACCAGGCGGATTCGAAGCTGCAATCCATTGCCGTCACGCTGCACGACCAGGCGCGCGCGCTGACCGAAGCGTCCGATGCCGCGACGCGCCGTTTGGCCGAAGCGCGCCAAGGTTTGGCGAGCCAGGCGGGCGAACTCACGACCGTGTCCGATCAGGCCGCGACGCGCGCCATGCAGGTGATGGCGGGGTTGCGCCGCCACGCCGAAGGGCTGGAGCGCGTCACCGGCTTGCTGACCAGCCGCGTGCAGATCGTCGAAGCCGCCGTGCGCGAACAGGCCGAAGCGCTGTCGGGGGCTTCCGACCGCGCGATGTCGCAATCGCGCGAGATCAACGCGACTTTGCGCGAGCAGGTGGAGCGTCTTGCGGCCACCAATGAAAAGACCGCCGCGAACGCGGGCGCGATCCGCGAAGCGCTGCGCGAACAGTCGCAGGATCTGGCCGAGACGACCGAGCGCGCGCGCAGCCGTGCGGCTGAAATCCGCGCGATCCTCGCCGACCAGACCGGTGCGTTGGTCGAGGCAACCGAAAAGGCGCTCGACCGCGCGCGCGAAGTGGGCGATCTGCTGCGCCGTCAGGCCGAGGCGTTCGTCGACGCGACCGAAACCGCCGAAGGCCGCGCCAATTCGGCGTCGGTCGAAATCGGTTCGGCCAAGCGCCAAGCCGAAGCGGCGGGTGAAGCGCTGGAAAGCATCGCCGATCGCCTGGTCGAAACCGCGCGCGATCTCGCCAAGCAATCCGACGCGACGCAATCCACGTTGCGCGCGCAGATCGAAGCCTTGGCCGACGCGTCGACCGCCGCCGAGGGCAAGATCGTCTCGGCGGGCGATTTGATCCGCTCGCGCACCGAAGACGTCGCCAACGCATCGACCCGCATGAGCGAGGTCGCGACCACGCTGGGCGGCGAAACGCGCGCGATGCAAAGCACGCTCGAACGTCTCACCGCGCGCACCGAAGCCTCGACCGAATCCGTGCGCCGCCAAAGCCACGAACTCGCCACCGCCGCCGATCAGGCCGTCGTGCGCGTGCGCGCGGCGGGCGAAACGTTCCAAACGCAGTCGCGCGAACTCGCGGACGCGGCCGGCCAAGCGTTGGCGCGCGTGGGCGCCGCCAATGCCGGATTCTCCGAGGCCGCGCGCGATTTGGCGCTGGCGGGCGAAGCGGTGGAAGCCAAGGCCGCCGCGATCGGCGAGGATTTGCGCCGCCACGGCTCGGGCCTGATCGAATCGGCCGACACGGCCGGGCGCACGGGCATCGAAGCGGGCCAGCGCCTGTCGCGCGAGGTCGAATCGCTGCTGCGCATGGCGGGCGCCTTGTCGGCCGAAGCGCAAGCGGCCGAAACGCTGCTGCAATCGGAAAACCACGCGCTGGCCGAGGCCGCCGCGCGCGCCAAGGCGACGGTGGACGCCGCCGGTGCCGCCTTGCGCGTGCGCAGCGAAGAACTCGACGCCGTCAATCGCCGGGTCGGCGAAAGCCACGCGACGCTCGAAACGACCGCGCAGCGCGGCCAGGAAGCGCTCGACCGGGTCGCGTCGCGCATCGACGCCTCGGCCGAGGTCGCGCGCCGCCGTTCGGACGAATTGGTCGTCGCCGCCGATCAAGCCGCACAGCGCGTGCGCGCGACGAGCGAAGGTTTCCGCGTCCATACGCAGGACATGACCCATTCGGCCGAATTGTCGCTCGCGCGTGCGGCGGAACTGGGCGAAACGCTCAAGCGCCGCGCCGACGAGATCGATGGTGCCACCGAACGCACGACCCAGCGCATGGATACGCTCGCCGCAAATCTGCGCGACGGCGCCGTCGCGCTGGGCGATACGGCCAGCGAAGTCGCACACAAGCTCGGCAATTCGGGCGAAGCGGTGCGCCAGCGCACCGAAGCGATCGAGCGCGCGGCGGATTCGGCCCTCGACCGGATGGGCGACGCCGCCGCCGAGATCGAGCGCAAGGCCAAGGACCTCGACGCGACGGCCTTGTCCGCGCAAGACCGCCTCAACGAAACCGCCGAAGCTTTGCGCGCGCGCGGAGCGGAATCCGAGAACGCCGTTGCGTCGGCCGTGCGCCGTCTCGACGCCGCCACGCAAGCCCTGGCCGACGACGCGCGCGAAGTGTCCGCCGCCCTCGACCGCACGGGCGCGCGGATCGAAGCCAATTCCGAAACCGCCAAGCGCGAGACCGAACAGCTCGGCCTCGCCGCCGATCAGGCGGGCTCGCGCATGCGCCAGGCGGGCGAGACCTTCCGCGACCAGACGCTGTCGCTGACCCGCGCGGCCGAACTCGGTATCGAGCGCGCCGACGCTTACGCCGATACGCTGCGCTTGCGCACCGAAGAACTCGCCGCCGCCGATCGCGCGACGGGCGAACGTTTGGAAGCGTTGGGTGAAACCTTGGCCCAGCGCACCCAAGCGCTGTCCGACGCCGCGTCGGAAACGGCGCAAACGCTCGACCGTTCGGGCGAAGCCGTGCGCTTGAAGACGGCCGCGCTGGACGATACGGCGGCGAACGCGCAAGCGCGCCTGTCGGCGGCGGCACAGGATATCGACGCGCGCGCGCGCGAACTCGAAAGCACCTCGCATCGCCTGGACGAGCGCCTGCGCGCCTCGGGCGATACGGTGCGCTCGATCTCGCAGATGGCGGACGCGGATATGCAGGGCGTCGTTCGCCGCCTCGACGCGTCGGCCGAAGCCTTGGCGCGCGACAGCCACGAAGTGGCGCATGCGGTCGACCGCGCGTCGGAACGTATGCTGGCATCGTCGGACGTCGCCAAGCGCGAAAACGCGGCGCTGGTCGTCGCGTCGGACAACGCCGCCCAGCATGTGCGCGAGGCGGGCACGAATTTCCGCCAGGAGACGCAAAGCCTGGTCCATGCCGCCAATCAGGGCCTGGACCGCGCCAATCTATTGGAAACCGCGATCGCGCAGCGCACGGCGGAAACCAACGCCGCTGCCGACCGCACGCTGGCACGGTTGGACGAGGCGGGTCTCGCCTTGCGCCAGCGCGGGGCCGATCTCGACGAGACCGCGACCGAATCGGTCAAGGCGATCGCCAATGCGGGCGATGCCCTGCGTCGGGAAACAAACGAACTTCTCGCGACCGGTCAATCGGCGTCGGCGCGCATCAACGACGTGGCGACGTTGCTCGACCAGCGTTCGGGCGAACTAGCCTCCATCGCCGCGACGGCGACGCAGAAGCTGAAGGAATCGTCCGACTCGCTGCGCGCGCGCTCGGGCGAGTTGGACCAATCGGCCGATCGCGCGGCGCTGCGCGTGGGCGCCATCGATGCCGGATTGCGCGACCAGTCGCTGACACTGCTCAAGACGATGGAAACCGCCTCGGGCCGGGCGGGCGAACTCGGCGCGCAATTGGAAACGCAGGCCGCCGCCGTGGGCCGCGCGTCGGACGATGCGGCGGCGCGTTTGCGCGCCACCGCCGATGCGTTCCGCGACCGTGCGGTCGAAATGGGCAACGTCGCCGATATCGCGACCGGCAAGGTCGCGGATACGGGCGCGGAGGCCGAGCGCCGCTTGCAGGCCTTGGCGACCAACGCCGTCGAAACTGCGGGGCGGTTGGAGGAAAGCGGCGAGACCTTCCGCCAGCGTCTGGCCGATCTCAACCGCGCGGCCGGCTCGGTCGGCGCTTTGATGGCCGAGGCGAGCGAGACCTTCCGCCAGCGCACCGGCGATTTGCAGATCGCCGTCGATCAGGCGAACACGCGCGTCGCGTCGGTGGGCCAAGCCTTGCGCGAACGCACGGTCGATCTGGGCGGGGCGGCGGACGCGGCCGAAGCGCGCCTGTCGATGGTCGCGGAAATCCTGCGCGCCAACGCCTCCACGCTCGCCGACACGGCTGACCGTTCGTCGACCAAGCTCGATGCGCTGGGCGAAGCCTTGGTGCGCCGCGCCGCCGAACTCTCGGCGATGTCGGACGGGACGGCCGCGCGCATGGCGACGGTCGATTCCGAACTCGCCAAGCAGCGCGCGACGTTGGCCGAGACGATCGAAAATCTCGGCAAGCGGTCGAGCGAGCTGGGCGCCATCCTGCGCGGTCAGGCCGATCACCTCAACGGCGTCGTCGCCGAAGCGGGCGAGCGTCTCTCCGAAGTCGGCGCGCAATTCGACCGGCAGGCCCGCGAAGCGGCCGACGCCGCGACGGTGGCGAGCCAGCGCATCGGCCAGACGGGCGAATCCTTGCGCCGTCGCGCCGACGAATTGTCGGGTGCGGCACAGGAAGGCGGCACGCGCCTCGAAGCGACCGCCGACAGCTTCCGCCGCCGCGCGGAGGAAGTCATGGCCGCGGTCGGCCAAGCCGCGGCGCGCATCGCCTCGGTCGGCGAAAGCTTCGCGCGCCAGTCGCGCGAATTGGGCGTGGCGATGGACGCGGCCGAGCGGCGCATCGCCGAGGCCGAGCGTCTTTTGTCGGTCCAGACCGACGCGCTCGACGCCGCCGCCGACAAGGCGACGGGCGAAGCCAATGCCGCGACCGAAGCCTTCCGCCGTCAGGCCGAAGACCTCGCCGCCGCGTCGGCCGCCGCGAACGAAGCGCAAGCGCGCCTCACCGCCAGCGAGTTCGAAGCCAAGCGCGGCCGCTTCCTGCGCGCCTCGCGTCTGGTCGTCGAGGGCCTCAACTCTCTGTCGATCGATCTGGCGCGCACGCTGGACTCGTCGGTCACCGATCGCGTGCTGAAGGAATTCCTGGGTGGGGATCGCGGCGTGTTCGTGCGCCGCTTGCTGCGCCTCGATTGGGGCCCGACGGGCAAGACGGTGCAGCGCCGCTACGCCGAGGATCCGGATTTCCGCCGCTACGTGACCGACTATCTCACGCAGTATGACCGCCTGATTGCGGACGCGCGCGAGGCCGATCCCGAAAACGTGCTGGTCTCGACCTTCCTGTCGGCGGACGTGGGCAAGCTCTATATGACGCTCGCCTCGATCGTCGGCTGGAAGAAGAATTGAGACGCTAAACCGCGCCCTTGAGCTTGGCGAGCGCCCAGATCGCCAGCGTTTCGGCGTCGTCCACGCGGCCGTCGGTCATCATGCGCTCGAACTCCGCGAGGGGTACACGCGCATGGACCATGTCGGACTCGGTCGCCTCGCGCGCATGCGGGCCTTGCGTGAGGTCGGTCGCGAGATAGACATGCATCGCCTGGCGGAGAAACCCGTTGGCGATGGCCAGCGTGCCGAGGCATTTCCACGTCTTGGCGGTGAGGCCGGTTTCCTCGGCCAGCTCGCGCATGGCGAGCGCTTCGGGATCGAGGTCTTCGGCCTCCCACGAGCCTTGCGGCAATTCCCAGGCGCGTTTTGACGTCGCGTAGCGATACTGTTCGACCAGATGGATGTGTCCGTCGTCGATCGCGACGATGCCGATGCAATCCTTCTTCTCGGCCACGCCATAGATGCCCAGCGACCCGTCCGGAAACCGGACTTGATCCTCGCGCACGGTCATCCAGCGGTTCGCATAGACGACCCGCGTATCGAGACGGCGTATCAAGCGACTACGAACGCCCGTGGCAGTGCTTGAATTTCTTGCCCGAGCCGCAGGGGCAATTGGCGTTGCGCGGCACGTTGGCCCAGGTCGTCGGGTCGGCCGGGTCGATGCCGCGCTTGCGCGCCGCTTGGGTGGGCGAGGCGGCGTCGCGCATCTCCATGCCTTCGGGCAGCGGATGCTGGGCGAGCAGCTTGCCCATTTCCGGGTCTTCCGGCATCAGATCGGAAGCCGGGGGCGCGTCGATGCGGATCTGCACGCGGGCCAGCAGCGTCGTCACGCGCTCGCGCAGTTCGGCGAGCATCGCCTCGAACAGCTCGAAGGCTTCCTTCTTGTACTCGTTCAGCGGATCGCGCTGCGCATAGGCGCGCAGATTGATGCCCTGGCGCAGATGGTCGAGCGTGAGAAGATGCTCCTTCCACGCGTGGTCGAGCTCTTGCAACAGCAAGCTCTTCTCGACCTGGCGCATGATCTCGGGGCCCGTCTCGGCGGTCTTCGAGGCCATCTTGCGCTCGATCGCGTCGGCGATGCGCTCGCGGATTTCCTCTTCGGCGATGCCTTCTTCCTTCGCCCAGTCGGCGACCGGCAAATCCATGCCGTAGAGGCGCAGGATTTCCTCGTGCAGCGCCGAGGTGTCCCATTGCTCGGGATAGGCGTTGTGCGGAATGCAGCGCGCGATCAGCACGTCCAGCGTTTCGCGGCGCATGTCCTGGATCTGCCCGGACACGTCGTCCTGGCGCATGATGTCGCGGCGCTGCTCGTAGACGACCTTGCGCTGGTCGTTCATCACGTCGTCGTATTTCAGCAGCTGCTTGCGGATTTCGAAGTTGCGCGCTTCGACCTTCTGCTGCGCCTTTTCCAGCGCCTTGTTGATCCAGACATGGACGATCGCTTCGCCTTCCTTAAGGCCGAGCTTCTGCAGCATGCCGTCCATGCGCTGCGAGCCGAAAATGCGCATCAGATCGTCGTCGAGCGACAGGAAGAACTTCGAGGCGCCCGGATCGCCCTGACGGCCCGAACGGCCGCGCAGCTGGTTGTCGATGCGCCGGCTTTCGTGGCGCTCGGTGCCGACGACGTAAAGGCCGCCGGCGGCGAGCGCCGTCTTCTTCATTTCCTCGATCTCGGCGCGGATCGCGGCGGCGCGGGCGTCGCGCTCGGGGCCTTCCGGCACGCCGGCAAGCTCGGCCTTCACGCGCATGTCGTAATTGCCGCCGAGCTGGATGTCGGTGCCGCGGCCGGCCATGTTGGTGGCGATGGTGACGGCGCCGGGGCGCCCGGCCTGCGAGACGATCAGCGCTTCCTGTTCGTGATAGCGCGCGTTCAGCACCGCGTGCGGAATGCCGCGCTTCTTGAATTCCTCGGACAACGCTTCCGACTTTTCGATCGACACGGTGCCGACCAGCACGGGCTGGCCGCGCTTGCGGCAATCCTCGACCAGATCGGTGATCGCTTTCGATTTCTCGCGCGCGGTCCGGTAGACCTCGTCGTCGTGATCCTTGCGTTTGACGTCGACGTTGGTCGGAATCTCGACGACTTCCAGCTTGTAGATCTCGGCGAATTCCGGCGCTTCGGTCATCGCCGTGCCCGTCATGCCCGCGAGCTTCGGGTACATGCGGAAATAATTCTGGAAAGTGATCGAGGCGAGCGTCTGGTTTTCGCGCTGGACCTGGACCTTTTCCTTCGCCTCCAGCGCCTGATGCAGGCCTTCGGAATAGCGCCGGCCTTCCATCATGCGGCCGGTGAACTCGTCGATGATGACGACTTTGCCTTCCTTGACGATGTAGTCGACGTCGCGCGTGAACAGCTTATGCGCGCGCAGGGCCTGGTTGGCGTGATGGACGAGGTTGACGTTGGCGAGCTCGTACATCCCGCCTTCCTTCAACAGGCCGGATTCCTGCAGTAGCTTTTCGATCTTTTCCGCACCCGCTTCGGTCAAGGCGACCGTGCGCTGCTTCTCGTCCTTCTCGAAATCGCCGGCGTCGAGATGCGGGATCAGCTTGTCGACGGCGATGTAAAGCTCGGAGGAATCGTCGGCGGGGCCCGAGATGATCAAGGGCGTGCGCGCTTCGTCGATCAGGATCGAGTCGACTTCGTCAACGATCGCGAAATGGAAGGGCCGCTGGACCATATGCGCGAGATGGAACTTCATGTTGTCGCGCAGATAGTCGAAGCCGAATTCGTTGTTCGTGCCGTAGGTCACGTCGGCGGCATAGGCCGCGCGGCGCTCGTCGTCGGTCAGGCCGTGGACGATCGTGCCGGTGGTGAGGCCCAGGAAGCCGTAGACGCGGCCCATCCATTCGGCGTCGCGCTTGGCGAGGTAGTCGTTGACCGTGACGACATGCACGCCCTTGCCTTCGAGGGCGTTGAGATACACGGGCAGCGTGGCGACCAGCGTCTTGCCTTCGCCGGTCTTCATTTCCGAAATGCGGCCCTTGTGGAGCACCATGCCGCCGAGCAGCTGGACGTCGAAATGGCGCTGGCCCAGCACGCGCTTGGCCGCTTCGCGCACGGTGGCGAAAGCGTCGGGCAGGATGTCGTCGGTCGTTTCGCCCTTCGCCAGCCGATCCTTCAGCCACGGGGTGCGGGCCTTGAGGTCGTCGTCGCTGAGGGCGGCGATTTCCGCTTCTTTGGCGTTGATCGCAGCGACGGTCTTGGCGAAGCCTTTGAGGACGCGGTCGTTGGAAGACCCGAAAAGCGCGCGGGCGATGGCGCCGAACATGCGGAAAGTCCTTGGAAATCTGTAGCGCCGCGAAATCGCCGGCGGCGGACCGGACCCGGAGAGATAGGCCCATCGCGGCGCCCTGTCAACGCGACCCGAACCCCCGGATATCGCACGGGTTTCGCCTTGTTCGGGCCCTAATGGCGTGCCACTCTCCCGGCCGGATTTCGGGGCGATCGGCGCCCCAGGAAGGAACCCGCAATATGCGCGCGATTTTCGGGGCCGCTCTGGCCCTGCTTGTGACGGTCGCCCCCCTGGCCGCACAGACCCAAGCCCCCGTCCTGCCGGGCCCCGCCGGCGGCGAAGACACGATCGTCGCGCGCGTCGACGGTCAGCCGATCCGCCGCTCGGACGTGCTGTCGTTCCAGCGTTCGCTGCCCGCCCAATTCCAGCAAGTGCCGATCGAAGCGCTGCTGGAGCCGATCGTCGAGCGTCTCGTGTCGCAAAAGCTTCTTGTGGCCGACGGCCGCAAGAAGAACCTGCAGACCGACGCCGAAGTGCGCCAGCGTTTGACGCAGTTCGAGGATCGCGTGATCCAGGAAGTGCTGCTCAACCGCTTGCTGGCCGACAAGGTCAACGACGCGGCCTTGCGCACGCGTTATGCGGCCTATCAGAAGGAAAATCCGGGCAAGGAGGAAGTGCGCGCGAGCCATATCCTCGTGAACTCGGAAGCCCAGGCGAAGGAAATCCTGACCGCGCTGAAGGGCGGGGCGGATTTCGGCAAGCTCGCCAGCGAAAAGTCGATCGACCCCGCGGGCAAGTCGTCCGGCGGCGATCTCGGCTATTTCGGCAAGGACGAAATGGTGCCCGAATTCACCGAAGCCGCGTTCGCGATGAAGGCGGGCGACACCTCGGCCGCCCCGGTCAAAACGCAGTTCGGCTGGCACGTGATTCGCGTCGCCGACCGCCGCACGGTCGCCGAAAGCTTCGAGGAAGTGCGCGAGCGCCTGTCTTCGGAAATGTCGCAGGAGATCATGCAAAGCTACGTCGAAGGTTTGCGCAAGACGGCGAAGGTCGAGTTGTTCGGCCTGGACGGCAAGCCGCTGCAAGCCGCCCCGACCGGCCCGACCATCACGCCCGCCAAGTAAGAAAACGGAAATAAGACGAATGGCCCACGCCGTCTCGCCGCTCGCCCCGACTTCGTTCCCCGAACTGCCGGCGATCGGCGGCGTGCGTATCGCCGCCGGCTTGACCGGCATGCGCTACAAGAACCGCGACGACATCGTGATGTTCGCGTTCGACAAGGGCACGGCGGTGGCGGGCGTATTCACCAGCAACAAGATGC
This sequence comes from Tagaea sp. CACIAM 22H2, assembly GCA_014444615.1. Classification (GTDB taxonomy): domain Bacteria; phylum Pseudomonadota; class Alphaproteobacteria; order CACIAM-22H2; family CACIAM-22H2; genus Tagaea. The sequence goes on from PVXE01000038.1 coordinate 27,105, forward strand.
CGGGCATGCCCGTCGATTGGTGCCGGAAATACGTGGGCAAGGGCAAGGCGCGCGCCTTGGTCGTCAACGCGGGCAACGCCAATGTCTTCACCGGCAAGCAGGGGCGCGACGCCTGTGCGGCCACGGCGAAGGCGGCGGCGAAGGCGCTGGGCTGCAAGGCCGAGGAAGTGATGCTCGCCTCGACCGGTGTGATCGGTTTGATCCCGCAGGCCGATCTGCTCGCCGCCGCGGTCGCCGATTTGGGCGGGCGCTTGGGCACGGCCGATTGGCCGCGCGCCGCGCGCGCGATCATGACGACCGATACTTTCGCCAAGGCCGCGACGACGACCGCCAAGATCGGCGGCAAGAAAGTGCGCATCTCGGGCATCTGCAAAGGTTCGGGCATGATCATGCCGCAGATGGCGACGATGCTCGCTTTCGTCGCAACCGATGCGGCGATCGATCCGGCCGTGTTGCGCAAGCTGGTGCGCGAGGAAGCGGATACGAGCTTCAACGCCGTGACGGTGGATGGCGATACGTCGACCTCCGACACGCTGCTTGCTTTCGCCACCGGTGCGGCCGGCAACAAGCCGGTGAAGAGCCTGACCTCCGCCGACGGCAAGGCGCTGCGCAAAGCCTTCGCGGTTGTGCTGCAGGATCTCGCCATCCAAATCGCGCGCGACGGCGAAGGGGCGCAAAAGCTCGTCACCATCGACGTTGCGGGCGCGCAATCCGACGCGGCGGCGCGGCGCATCGCCATGTCGATCGGCAATTCGCCTTTGGTGAAGACCGCCCTGGCGGCGGGCGACGCCAATTGGGGCCGCATCGTCATGGCCGTGGGCAAGGCGGGCGAGAAGGCCGATCGCGACAAGCTGTCGGTGTCGATCGGCGGCATCACCATCGCGCGCAAAGGCGGGCTCGTGCCCGGCTACGACGAAACCCCTGTCGCCAAGCATCTTGCCGGGCGCGAAGTGTTCTTGAAGGTCGATCTCGGCCTCGGCAAGGGCAAGGCGCGGGCGTGGACCTGCGATCTGACCCACGCCTATATCGACATCAATGCCGATTACCGGTCCTGATTCCGAACCGGAAGGCTGCGACGATCCGAAACTGTCGGCGCTGCTGGCGGCACCGGCGCGCGTCGTCACGGTTGTCGCCGCCGCGCTGATCGATTCCGACGGGCGCGTGCTGCTCGCGCAACGCCCGCCGGGCAAGTCGATGGCGGGGCTATGGGAATTCCCCGGCGGCAAGCTCGATCCGAACGAAACGCCCGAGGCGGCACTGACCCGTGAACTTCACGAGGAACTCGGCATCGATCTTCGCCCCGCGTGTTTGGCGCCGCTGACCTTCGCCTCGCATCGCTATCCCGATTTCCATTTGCTGATGCCGCTTTACGCGGCGCGCAATTGGAAGGGCACGCCGCAACCCAAGGAAGGGCAGAAGCTCGCCTGGGTGCGGATCGAGAATTTCAAAGATTATCCGATGCCGCCGGCGGATATCCCGCTGGTGGCGATGCTGCGCGACCTTCTTTAACTCGGCCGCGCGCGGTCGCCGGTTTTGACCTCGACCGCGTCCAGCGCTTGGGCCAGCCGGGTCGTCGCCGAACCGGGGCGCAGGGGCTTGGGCTGGTTCGCCGCCGGCGCCCAGGCGGTCAGCGTCAGCATCTGGAACGTCGCGGGCATGCGGCCCGTGCTTTCCTTGCCGAAGCGATCCTCGTAGATCGCGGCCGCGCGTAAAATCGTCGAGCGGCGGGAGAAATCCTTGCGCCGTTCGACGACCGCGTTGCTTTCGCCCATGCCGCGCAGATCGCGCATCAGGTCCAGCGCGTTTTCGTATTCGACGGTGATCGTATCGCTATCGGCGACCGGCAGCGCGAAGCCGGCGCGTTGCAGCAATGCGGCCGCGTCGCGCAAATCGGCGAAGGGCGACACGCGCGGGCCCGCCCCGCCGGTCTCGGCAAGCTCGGCATCGAGCAATGCTTGGCGCAGTTCGATCAGGGTCTCGCCGCCCAGCAGTGTCACCAGGAACAAGCCGTCCGGCTTCAATGCGCGGCGCGCTTGGATCAAGGCGCCGGGCAGGTCGTTCGTCCAATGCAGCGACAGGCACGACACGACCAGATCGAAACTGCCTTCGGCGAAAGGAAGATATTCCTCGTCCGCCACCACGACCGCGCGATCGGCGTCGCCGTCGCAGCTGCGCGCGCGGGCCGCGCGCATCATCGCGCAGGAAAGATCGCAATGGACCAGCAGTTCCACACCCTTGCGCTGCGCGATCAACGGCGCCAGCAATCCGGTGCGTGCACCCATATCCAGCACGCGCGGGAACGTGCGGTTCACGTCGTCGAGACGTTCGACCAAGCGTTCGGCGGCTTCGCGGAACAGGAAATCGTGATCGGCGAAATGCCGCGCGGCGCGGTCGCGATGCGCGCGCACGGCTTTGCGGTCGAAAACGATCGGCGATCCCATGCCCGATTCCTAGCCCAACCCGCGCGTCCGGGAAACGGGGCATGTGAAGTGCCCCACATTGACTTGGCCGCCGTTTTCGTGTTGCGCTCGGCGGCCGTGGACTTCGCCGCCCGCATCGCCGGATTGATGGAGTTGGGCGTTCGCGCGGGGCGCGCCGCTCTCGACGCGGTCGTGCCGCCGATTTGCGTTGCCTGCCGCGAGCCCGTTTCCGAAACGCATACACTTTGCGCCGCGTGCTGGGCGAAGCTCGGCTGGATCGACCGTCCGTTTTGCGCGCGCTGCGGTTTGCCGTTCGACTTCGCGGCGCTGACGCCGGGTCCCGCCGAATGCGCGCCGTGCCTCGCGCGCCCGCCCGCCTTCGCCAAGGCACGCGCGGCGTTGCGCTACGAACCGGCCAGCCGGGAATTGGTGCTCGCCTTCAAACACGCCGACCGCACGCAGAACGCGCCGGCCTTCGCCGCGTGGATGGCGCGCGCGGGCGCCGAGCTGCTCGACGGCGCCGATCTGATCGTGCCCGTGCCCCTGCATTGGACGCGGCTGATCGCACGGCGCTTCAATCAGGCGGCGCTGCTGGCGCGCGGGCTTTCGAAGCGTACGCGCATTCCGTTCGATCCAAGGTTACTGGTCCGTACCCGCCGCACGCGAACGCAAGGTGATCTGACGCGGTCCCAGCGCATGCGTAACGTGCGGGGCGCCTTTGCGGTGCGCGCAAACGGGCGCCTGAAATTGAAGGGGCGCGTCGTCGTTTTGGTGGACGACGTGATGACCACCGGCGCCACTTTGGAGGCCTGCGCCAAGGCCTTGCGCCGGGCGGGCGCCAAAGAAGTGCGCGTTCTGGCGCTCGCCCGCGTCGTCCGGCCGGGCGAGGGAACGGCCGTATAGTCTGCCGGCATGCACTGGTGTGCGCTGCGGCAATTTGCTAGTTTGGAAGCATTCCAACAACGGAAACGACCATGGCGACCAAAGTCGAAATCTACTCGAGCCCCTTCTGCGGATATTGCGCGCGCGCCAAAAGCTTGCTGCGCCGGAAGGGCGTCGAGTTCGTCGAATACGACGTGATGGAGCGCCCCGATCTGCGCGAGGAAATGGTGAAGCGCGCCGGCGGCCGCTCGACCGTGCCGCAGATTTTCGCCGACGGGCAGCATCTGGGCGGCAGCGACGACATCCACGCCCTGGATGCGCAAGGCAAGCTCGACCCGATTCTCGCGGTCTAACGCGTCAAAACGAATTCCATCGTTTCGCGCGGAGTCTCGCGCGCGGGCTGGCTGCGCAGCATCTTGCCGTTGGGCCGCATGCCGAGTTTGCGCGCGACCGCCAGCGACGGCGCGTTGTCGGGCAAGGCGCCGGCGGTCAGGCGCGTCATTTCCATCGACCAACAGAATTCCACCAGACGCGCCGCCGCTTCGAACGCGTAGCCGTTCCCTTGATGCGGGATTGCGATCCACCAGCCCAGATCGCCTTCCTTGCCCGGCCCGTCCAGCGCCACACCCACGCCGCCGATGGCACCCGGCGCGTTCCGACGCTCGATCACAAAGGTGAGCGCGCGCGCCGCTTCGATCGACGCGCGCACATCCGCGATCCAGGAACGCGCGTTCTCGATCCCGTAAGGATGCGGGATATTCGCGGTCCAGCGCGCGATCTCCCATTCCGCGAGCCACGCGGCCAGGGCTTCGGCGTCGCCGTCGCGGGGAACCCGCAAAATCAGGCGCGGCGTTTCCAGGCGCAGATCGAGAGGGTTCAAGGTTGGACGCGGACGTGATTGACCACGGCGCGCACGTCTTCCGTGCCGCGCGCCAGATTCAGCGCTGTATTGAGCTCGGTTTGGCTTAGTGCACGGCCGAACAGATAGACCGTGCCGTTCACCGCGCGCACGCGGAAATTCCCGCTGGTGATGCCTTTTTCGGCCAAGAGCTTCACGCCCATTTTCTGCTCGATGGCGAGGTCCTTGGCGGTGGCGCCGATCCCGCCTTGGTCGGTCACTTGAAGCTCGTTGATGACTTGGCTGACGCCCTGGATGCCGCGCGCCAATTCCTCGGCGCGGGTTTTCATCCGCGCTTCCTTGACCGATCCCGTCAGCATCATCCGCCCGACATAGACGTCGGTCGACACGTCGCGGAACAAGGCGCCGGATTCGCCCGCGACCGCGCGGTTGAAGGCCAGCAGGATGCGGTTGTCCTCGGTGATCTGCGCGGTCGTGCGCGATTCGGTGGCAAGGCGCGCGACGGTCGACACGCCAGGCGGGGCGCCGCAAGCGGCAAGGCTCGTCAAAGCGGCGAAGGCGACCAAAATTGCGGCGATGCGGCGCATGGGCGTGCTCCCGTTTGGGTTTACCTAACCGTACAACGCTTCCAGCCGATCGCCATAGACCCCGCGCACGATATGCCGGCGAACTTTCAATGTCGGCGTCATCTGCTCGTTCTCGATGGTGAAGGGCTGGGCCGCGATCAGGAAGCGGCGCACGCGTTCGGGCAGCGGCAATTTGGCGTTGGCACGCTCCACCGCCGCGTCGATCGCGGCGATGAGATCGCGGTCGCCCGCCAGCGCCGCAAGATCGGCGGCGACGCCTTTCGCTTTGGCGATCGCTTCGATCGTTTCGGGTTTGGGCACGATCACCGCGACCAGATACGGCCGCTTGTCGCCATGGACCATCGCTTGCGCGATTTCCGGTTCCATGATCAGCGTGCCTTCGATCTTCGACGGCGACAGCATGTCGCCGCCCGAATTCTTGATGAAATCTTTTTTACGGTCCGTGATTTTGATCCGGCCCGCCTCGTCGATCAGGCCGACATCGCCTGTATGCAGCCAGCCGTCGACGATCGTCTTTTCGGTCCATTCGGGCTCGTTCCAATAGCCCTTCATGACCAATTCGCCGCGCACCAGAATCTCGCCGTCGGCGGCGAAGCGCACTTCCACGCCTTTCATCGGCGGGCCGACCGTGTCCATGCGTTCCTCGCCCGGCCGGTTGGCGGCGATGACGGGGGCGGATTCGGTCTGGCCATAGCCTTGCAGCACGCGCACGCCCAAAGCGTGAAAGAAGATCCCGATCTCCGGGTTCAGCGCCGCGCCGCCGGAGACGAACGCCTTCAACCGCCCGCCGAAACGGCCGCGCACCTTGTCGCGCACAAGTTTTTCCAGCACGCGGTCGGCAAGCCATTCCAGCATGTTCAAGCGTACGCCGTTGTAGCGCTTGGTGCCGAGTTCGATCGTTTTGGCGAACAGGAATTGCTTGAGCGGCTTTTCGCGCTTCAGCCCTTGGGTGATGCGCGCATGCAGGCTTTCGTAAAGCCGCGGCACGGCGGTCATGATCGTGGGCCGCACTTCGACCATGTTGGAGCCGAGCTTATCGATCCCTTCGGCGAAATAGACGGTGGCGCCGATACCGACCATGAAGCCCATGCACACCGTGTGCTCGTAGGAATGCGACAGCGGCAGGAACGAGAGATACGTCTCCTCGCCGGGATGAAGGGCGGTGAAGATTTCCCACGCCCCGTCGCAATTGCGCAGGATCGCGCCGTGATGAAGCATCACGCCCTTGGGCTTGCCGCCGGTGCCGGAGGTGTGGATGACGCAGGCGATATCGTCGCGCAGCAAACCGGCATTCGCGGTGTCGGTCGGATCGGGCGCATCCTTGCCCAGCGCCAGCGCGTCGTCCCAAGACAGAATCTCGACGCCCATATCCTGCGCGTAGGCGGGCTTCTCGATCGCGATGGCGAAGCGGCAGCCCGGCGATTGGCGCGCGGCGGCGACGGCCTTCTCGGCCAAGGCTTGGGTCGAGACGATCACGCCCTTGGCGTGGACGTTCGACAGGATGAATAAATGGTCCTCGACCGTGTTGGTCGTGTAGGTCGGCACGCTGATCGCGCCTGCCGCCATGATGGCAAGATCGGCGATCACCCATTCGGGCCGGTTTTCGGCGATCAGCCCGACGCGGTCGCCGCGCCCGATACCCAGCTTCACCAGCGCGGCCGCCAGCGCGCGGACTTGTCTTTCGGTCTGCGCCCAGGTCAGCGCCTTCCACTCGCCGTCCTTTTTGGCCAGCAGAAAGGGCCGGTCAGCGCGCTTCTTCGCCTGGTCCAAAAAGGCCCTGAGCAGACTGGGGCATTTGTCGAAATCGGTGGGGGGTGCTGACATTCGGGGGGTTCCTCGGCTGCCGGGTCTTTTCCCGCAGGTGCGACCGGCTTATATCCATGAAATAGCTTATCGGCCCGATTTCAGGAACCCCATCCATGACCGCTTCCGCCGCCGCCAAAACCTCGCTGCCCGAATGGGATTTGCGCGACCTGTTTCCGGGTCGCGATTCGCCCGAACTGGCCGCGGCACTGACGAAGGCGGAGAAGGATGCCGAGGCGTTTCAGGCGCGCTACGAAGGAAAATTGTCGGGCTTGACCGGTGCGGCCCTGGGCAAGGCGATCGCCGAATACGAAGCGCTGGAGGAATCGCTGTCGCGGATCACGTCGTTTGCGGATCTGACCTATGCGGGTAACCAGGCGGATTCCGCGATCGCGAAGTTCTACCAGACGGTTCAGGAGCGGGTGAACGGCATCTCCAGCCGCACGCTGTTCTTCACGTTGGAACTCAACCGGCTGGACGAAGCCGATATTGCCGCCAAGCTGAAGGCGCCGGAACTGGCGCGCTACGCGCCGTGGCTGCGCGATTTGCGCGCCTTCCGCCCGCACCAGCTGGGCGACGAGATGGAAAAGCTGCTGCACGAGAAATACGTCGCCGGCCGGGCGGCGTGGACGCGGCTGTTCGACGAAACGATGGCCGGTTTGCGCTTCGACGTGGACGGCAAAACGCTGACCTCGGCCGAAGCGTTCCATCTTCTATCCGACCGCGACGGCAAGGTGCGTAAAGCCGCCGCCAAGGCCGTGGGCAAAACGCTGGGCGACAATGGCCGCCTGTTCGCGCTGATCACCAACACGCTGGCGAAGGACAAGGAGATCGAGGACAAGTGGCGCCATTACGCCGCGCCGATCTCCTCGCGCAATCTCGCCAACCGCGTGGAGGACGAAGTCGTCGACGCGCTGGTCGGCGCCGTGCGTCAATCCTATCCCCGGCTGTCGCATCGCTATTACGCGCTGAAGGCGAAATGGTTTGGCGTCGACAAGCTGGACTACTGGGATCGCAACGCGCCTTTGCCCAGCGCGGATGAACGCGAGTTCGATTGGAACGCCGCGCGCGACACGGTGCTCACGGCTTACGCCGCGTTCAGCCCCGACATGGCGAAGGTCGGCCAGCGCTTCTTCGACAATGCCTGGATCGACGCGGGCGTGCGGCCGGGCAAGGCGCCGGGCGCCTTTGCGCATCCGACCGTGCCGTCGGCGCACCCCTATTTGCTGGTCAATTTCCAGGGCAAGACGCGCGACGTGATGACGCTCGCGCACGAGCTGGGCCACGGCGTGCACCAAGTGCTGGCGGCCGGGCAGGGGCATTTGCTGGCCGACACGCCGTTGACGCTGGCCGAGACCGCGTCGGTATTCGGCGAGATGCTGACCTTCCGCAAGCTGCTCGACGACGCCAAGGACCCCAAGCGCCGCAAATCGATGCTGGCGGGTAAGGTCGAAGACATGCTGAACACGGTCGTGCGCCAGATCGCGTTTTGCGAGTTCGAGCGCCGCTTGCACGCCGAACGCCGCCAAGGCGAATTGGAGCCGCAGCGTATCGGCGAGATTTGGATGGAAGTGCAGGTCGAAAGCCTGGGGCCCGCGTTCCGCTACGATCCCGAATATGCGTGGTACTGGACCTATATCCCGCATTTCGTGCACACGCCGTTCTACGTCTACGCCTATGCGTTCGGCGATTGCTTGGTGAATTCGCTCTACGCCCTCTACGCCAAAACGCCCGCCGGCTTCGCCGAGAAATATCTCGACATGCTGCGCGCGGGCGGCACCAAGCGGCATAAGGAATTGCTCGCCCCGTTCGGATTGAACGCCGCCGATCCGGCGTTCTGGCGCCAGGGCTTGTCGCTCGTCGAAGGTTTCATCGACGAACTCGAAACGCTTCCGTAACCGGATGGCGGAACAAAACTCCCTCGGCGGGCGCCTTGCGCGCTACGCGCGCGTGGGCTCGGCGATGGGCGGCCTTGCGGTTCGCTTGGGCGCCGAGCGCGTGTTGGGCGTGGAGATGGATCGCGCCAAGCACGCGTCCGAATTGCGCGCGGCCTTGGGCGGCTTGAAGGGCCCGTTGATGAAAGTGGCGCAGTTGATCGCCACCGTGCCCGACGCATTGCCCGACGAATACGTGCAGGAGCTGTTGCAGCTTCAATCCGACGCGCCGGCGATGGGCTGGCCCTTCGTCAAACGCCGCATGGCGGCGGAGCTGGGTGCGGATTGGCAGGCGAAGTTCCGCGATTTTCCGCGCGAGGCCACGGCCGCCGCGTCGCTGGGCCAAGTCCACCGCGCGACCTTGCTCGACGGGCGAATCGTCGCGTGCAAGCTGCAATATCCCGATATGGCTTCGGCGGTCGAAGCGGATTTGAAGCAGCTCAAACTCGCCTTCGGCGTCTATGAGCGTTACGACCGCGCGATCCGCACCGAACAGATCTTCGCCGAGATTTCGGCGCGGCTGCGCGAGGAACTCGATTACGGCCGCGAGGCGGCGCATATGCGCCTCTACGCGCATATCTTGCAGGGCGAAGATCTCGTCCATGTGCCCGAACCGGTCGCGGAATTGTCGACCGGGCGCTTGCTGACAATGACCTGGCTCGACGGCGCCAAGCTGCTGACGGTCACGGCGCGCGACGCCGATTTCCGCAACAAGGTCGCGCGCGCGATGTTCCGCGCGTGGTACGTGCCGTTCTACGAAAGCGGCGTGATCCACGGCGATCCGCATCTGGGCAATTACGCCGTGCGCGACGACGGCACGGTCAATCTGCTCGATTTCGGCTGCATCCGGATTTTCCCGGCGAAATTCGTCGGCGCCGTCATCGATCTCTACCGCGCGATCCGCGACGGCGACGAGGCGCTCGCCGTATCGGCCTATGAAAGCTGGGGCTTCACGAATCTCAATAAGGAGATGATCGAGTGCCTCAGCAATTGGGCGCGCTTCGTCTATGCGCCCATTCTGGAAGATCGCGCCAAGCAGGTCGCCGAGACAAACGCCGCCGTCTATGGCCGCGAAGTGGCGGAGAAGGTGCATAAGCGGCTGCGCGAATTGGGCGGTGTGGCCCCGCCGCGCGAATTCGTGCTGATGGATCGCGCGGCCATCGGCCTCGGTTCGGTCTTCATGCATTTGAAGGCCGAGATCAATTGGTACCGGGAGTTCCACGGCCTGATCGACGGCTTCTCGGTCGACGCGCTCGCCAAGCGCCAAGCGGCGGCGCTGAAGCATGCCAAAGTCCCCAAGGCGGTGGGGTAAAGCTTGACGCCGCCGCGTGCGGCGCGCTTCACTCCGGGCCAATTCGACACCCGTCCGGAGGAAGCCCCATCGTGACCACGACGACAAAACTCGGCCGCCGCGCCGTCCTCGCCGGCTCGGCCGCCGGTGCCGCCCTTCTCGCGGCACCCGCCATCGTGCGCGCGCAAGCGCCCGCGATCCGCATCGGCATGCTGCTGCCGCGCTCGGGCTTCTTCGCCCAGGCCGGGCAAAGCTGCCATCGCGGCGCGCTGGCCGCCCCGCGCGTGCTGTCCGATCTCGGCTATCGCGTCGAGCTCGTGCATATCGACACCGAGTCGAACGCCGATATCGCCCGCACCCAGGCCGAACGCGCGATCAACGACGGCGTGCATTGCCTCGTCGGCGCGTTCGATTCCGGCCATACGCTCGCCATCGCGCAGGTCGCCGAACAGCGCCAAGTGCCGCTGGTCATCAACATCGCCGCCGCCCCGCCGATCACCGAGCAGGGCTACAAATTCCTGGTGCGCAACTTCCAGACCGGGCCGCAGCTCGTCACCAACGGTCTGCGCCTGATCGGCGAAACGATCGCGGCGACGAAGATTTCGCCCAAGACGGCCGTGTTCCTGCACGCCAACGACACGTTCGGCCAAGCCCAGCGCGGTGCCATGGATGCGCTGTTCCCGCGCGCCAATCTGCCCTTCACGCTGGCCGAAAGCATCGCCTACGATCCGCGCGCGCAGGATCTGTCGGTGGAAGTCACGCGCCTGCGCGCGTTGCGCCCCGATCTCGTGCTCGTCGTCACCCGCGCGTCGGACGCGGTGAAGCTGGTGCGCGACATGGTGCGCCAGCGTTTCGAGCCGATGGGCATCGTCTCGCCCGGCTCGCCCGGCATGTACGACGAGGAATTTTACCAGGCGCTCGGGCCGCTGGCCGATTTCCACATCTCCAACCTGCCCTGGGTCAATCCGCGCTCGGCGATGACCAAGGCGCTGGAAACGGCTTTCACCGCCGTGAACCCGAACAACCGCTTCGCGGCCGACGCGTTCAACGCCGGTTTCACCTTCGAAGCGATCCTGATCGCGGCCGACGCGTTCAAGCGCGCCGGCACGACCAATGGCCCGCAATTGATGGCGGCGATCAAGGCGACCGACATCGCCGAACACGTGATGATCGGTGGCCCGATCAAGTTCGACGAGAAGGGCCAGAACTCGAATATCGGCTCGGCCGCGGTGCAGAACCGCAACCGCACGCCGACCGTCGTGCTGCCGGCCGATTCCTCGGCCGCCGCCCCGGTTCTGCCGATGCCGGGCTGGCAGGGGCGCACGTAAGCGCCCTTTCCAAGCTCGGCCGGTTTCTGTAAGGAAAAGTCCCCTTCGCCCCGCCGGGCGGAGGGGATTTTCTTTGATCCGAGCCACCCGCAAGATGCCGCTCGATTTCTACGTCAACGTCGCCCTGCAGGGCGTTTTGACCGGCCTGGTCTACGGGCTGATGGCGCTCGGCCTGTCGGTGATTTTCGGCGTCGTGCGGCTGGTCAATTTCGCGCATGGCGAATTCGCGGTCGTGGCGATGTATCTCGCCTTCGTCTTCTTCGCCTGGGCGGGTATCGACCCGATGCTGTCGATGCTGCCCATCGCCGCAGGGTTCTTCGGCATCGGCTATCTCCTCCAGCGCCACGCGATCGACCCGTTCGTCGGGCGGCCGGAACACGAGCAATTCATCCTGCTGGTCGGCCTCGCCATCGTCATGGTCAACGGCTTGCTGATGATCTTCGGCCCCGATCTGCGCCACGCGAATCTGTCCTACGCCTTCGATTCCTACGAAATCGGCACGCTGCTGATCGACAAGGTGCGCGTCTATGCGGCCGCCGCGTCGCTGGTCGTGTCGGCGCTGCTCTTCGCGTTCTTCCGCTTCGCGCGCACCGGCATGGCGATCCGCGCTTGCGCCGACAACCTGACCGGGGCCGCCGTCGTCGGGCTCGACGTCAAGCATCTCTACGCGCTGACCTTCGGCATCGGCATGGCCTGTGTGGGCGCGGCGGGCGCGCTGATGGTCGTGCTGGCGGATGCCACGCCGATGTTGGCGCCCGCCTTCACGTTGCTCGCCTTCACCATCGTCATCGT
>PVXE01000039.1 GCA_014444615.1 Tagaea sp. CACIAM 22H2
CGCCGAAGATCGAGCGCGATCGCGTTATCTTCGCGCCGCTGGCGTTCGCAACTGAGAGCGACGGCGTATCGGCGACGCCTTCGACGTCGACGGTCAAATTCGAGGTCGTGCTGCTGGTCGAGGTTCCGTCGGTCGAGGTGGCCGTGACGGTCAGATCGATCCGGCCGCTGAAATCCGCGGGCGGCGTAATCGTCAATCCCGGCAGATCGTCGGGTGTCAACAGCCAAGCGCCGTCGCCCAAATCGGTACCGGCCGACAACGTCGCGCCATCCGGCACCCCCGCGACGGTCACACCGAGGGTTTCCGACGCGTCGGACAGCGACGCCGAAAGATCGAGCGCGATCGCGTGGTCTTCCGCACCGCTGGCGGTCGCGACGGAGAGCGACGGCGCATCGGCGACGGCTTCAATTTCGACCGTCAGATCGGAGGTGACGCTGCTGGTCGTCCCGCCTTCTTGCGATGTGGCGGTAACGGTGAGAGTCAGCGTGCCCGAAAAATCGGGCGGCGGGATCAGATTCAGGCCCGGCAGATCGTCGGGTGTCAGCAGCCAAGCGCCGTCGCCCAAATCGGTACCGGCCGACAACGTCGCGCCATCCGGCACGCCTGCGATGGTGACGCCGAGGGTTTCGGACCCGTCGCGATCGGTGAGTTGGGCGGCGATATCGAGCGCCACCGCGTTGTCTTCAAGGCCCGCCGCCGGCGCCACGTCGAGTTCGGGCAGGCTGGCGGTCGTATCGGGCGGCGGTTCGTTCGAAACCGGCGCCGGTGCCGGCGCTTCCGCACGATCGAGCTGGGCGAGGCGATCGAGCAATTGCCCGCGCAATTCGTTCAGCGCCGGCTGCACGGCGGCTTCGACCGCCGGCGCCGCCGCCGAATTCAGAATATTGGCGAGTCCGGGCAGCAGCGCGTTCAACGCCGCCGGTGCCGCGGCGCTTGCCGACGCGGCCGCGGCGGCCGGCGCGTTCGCGTCGGTGCCCGAGACATTGACCGGTGCTTCGGCGGCGGGCCCCGCATGATCGGCGGCAGGCGCCGCGTCAGCGGCTGGCACGCCGGCGGCGGCCTGTCCTTGCGCATTGCCCGCATCCGTGCGGGTTTCGCCGCGCGCATCGGCGCGCATTTCGATATTCGCCGCATCGGCCCGCGCTTGCGCGGTTTGCGCCAGCGCCATTGCGGGTCCGCGCGCTTCGCCGGAATTCGCGGGCGTATCGCGCGCGTCGTCGTCAGGCGCTTTGCTCGCGGCCCCGGCGACGCCCAGGAAATCGCCCGCGACCGGCGGGGCCGTATCGACCTGGCCGGGCGCTTGGCCCGCGAAAGTGCGGTCGTCGGCGACCAGCGAGCCGTATTGGACGGCCCCCAGCGTCTGGGCGGATTGGGCAAAGGAATTGTCGGGTGCCGCCGAAGGCGGGGCGCCCGGCGGCGGCGCGGCGTTGGCCTCGCCGGCGGCAGAATCCTTCGCAAGAACGGTCAGCTCGTCGGCTTGGACCTGTTCGACGCGTTCTTGGGATCTTGCCTGGGGGTCGGCGCGATCGGCGGGCACGTACGGGTTCTCCGTCCTCGGTTCCGGACGCTACACCGGTCATCCGGATATCGCCCGCCGCTAAATATACGGAAATCCTATAAAATTGTCTATATCGGTTTTTCTTATTGCAAGTCAGAACCTTACCCTTTATCACCAAACCTGGATCGAGCCCCCCGAACGTCAAACTCGGTCCATGGGGAGAAAAAATTGGCGTCCACGACGAAGCCCGTGCGCTCCACCGCGACCGATGCGGGGTTCACGATGGCTTTCCATCCGACGGTTATGGCCGCCTCGCTCGCGCTGAATCTGTTCGGCGCGGCGTTGCCGATTTTCACGCTGCAGATCTACGACCGTGTCATCCCCAACGCGGCGATCGATACGCTCACCCTATTATCGGCGCTGCTGCTCGCCGTTCTGTTCGGCGAAGCGCTGATGCGGGCCGCGCGCGGCCATCTCGCCGCCTGGACCGGCGCGCGCTACGAGCACGAAACCGGCGTGCGCGTCATCGAACGCCTGCTTGACGCCGATCAAGCCGCGTTGCGCGGCGAATCCCCCGGCCAGCAATTGGAACGCCTGGCCGCGATCGACCGCTTGCGCGAGTTCTACGCCAATCAAGGTGCGACGATCGCGATCGACCTGCCCTTCGCGCTGGTTTTCGGCGCGCTGATCTGGCTGATCGCGGGCGACTTGGCCTATGTCGCTTTCGGCGCCTTCGCATTGTTCGCGATCCTCGCCTTGATGATCGGCGGCGCTTTGCATCGCGCCCTCGCCCGGCGCGCGGACTCCGACGACCGGCGCACCAGCTTCATGATCGAAATCCTGAGCGGCATCACCACCGTCAAAGCTTTGACGATGGAACGCCAAATGATGCGCCGCTACGAACGCCTGATGGACGGCGCCGCGTCCGCCGCGCATCGCGTCGCCTATATATCGGCGGTTTCGCAAAGCCTGGGCGGGTTGTTCTCGAACCTGACGGTCGTGGCGCTGGCCGCCTATGGCTCGTTGATGGTGCTCGACGGCGAAATCACCGTCGGTCAGCTCGCCGCATCGACGCTGCTGGCGGGGCGCATGATGCAGCCGCTGCTGCGCGCGATGGGCATCTGGACCAATTTCCAATCGATCCGGGTCGCGCGCAAACGGCTCAAGGCGCTCGACGACTTGCCGCAGGAGCCGTCGCAAAGCCAGCAAGTCGCGATCGTCGGCGAAGGCGCCATCCGTTTCGACGGCGTCACCTTCGCCTATCCCGGCGCCAAAGCCCCGATCCTCCAAAACGCCGATCTCGCGATCACGCCGGGCGATTGCGTCGCCATCGTCGGCGCCAATGGCGGCGGCCGCTCGACCGTTCTGTCGCTGATTTCCGGCGCGCTGCGCCCGCAAGCCGGCCGCATTCTGTTCGACGAACGCGCTTTGGGCGCCAAAGATCCGCGCCCCGGCCCCAGCGAAATCGCCGTGCTGCCGCGCCAAGGCGTGGTGTTCCACGGCTCGCTGATCGACAATCTGACCGCGTTCCGGCGCGGCCCCGTGGTCGATCGCGCCCTCGATCTCGCCATGCGCTTGGGGCTCGACGCCTATGTCGCGGGCTTGCCCGACGGCTATGAGACCGAGATCCGCGGCGGCCAGACGGAAACCTTGCCCGGTGGCGTGCGCCAGCGTGTGGCGATCGTGCGCGCCCTCGCCGACGATCCGCGTATCGTGCTGTTCGACGAAGCGAATAACGGCCTCGATCACGAATCCAACGAAAAGCTGCTGGCGCTGCTGCGCGAGATGAAGGGCCGGACGACTCTCGTGCTGGTCAGCTACCAGCCGTCGGTTCTGCGCCTTGCCGACCGGACATTCGAATTGAAGGACGGCATTCTGGTGGAGCGGCGCGCGTGACCGATCCGATCGCCGTTCCCGCCATCCGGCGCGCCGCCGACGATATTGGCGTTGTGCGCGCCGAGCCGCTGGTCGAAGCGCTGCGCGGCGGCCGCTTGGGCGATTTCGAGGCATTGTCGCCTTTCGCCGCGTGCTTGATGCCGCTGCTCGACGCGCTGGGCTGGCGCGGCGATCCGCGCCACATCGTCGAAGCGCTGCCGCATTTCGCCGCCAATCTCGATCTCGAAGCCTTGCGCAATGTGCTGGCGGAACTGTCCTACGTCACCAAGCCGACGCGCGCGAAGCTGCACAGGGTCGATCCGCGCTTGCTGCCCTGCCTGCATGTCGGCGACGACGGCGTGCCGCGCGTGATTTTGAGTGCCGACGCCGCCGGCGTGCGGGTATTCGACGGCGCCACGCATGTCGAATCCGTACGCAAACGCGGGCCGTCGGGCACGGCCTATCTGATCGAAAGCGTCGAAACGGCCAAAGAAGCCGAAGCCCAAGGGCGCGGTTTCGGCGCCGATCTTTTGCAGCGCTTCCGGCCGATCGTCTGGCAATTGCTGTTGATCACTTTGGCGACAGACGCGCTCGCTTTGCTGTTCCCGTTCTTCTCGATGACCGTCTACGACAAGGTCATCGGCTCGGACTCGCGCACGCTGCTTTTCTATCTGCTCGCCGGTGTCGCGGGCGCCTTCGCGTTCGACTTCGCGCTGCGCGGGGTACGCGCGAAGCTCCTCGCTTACGTGGGCGCACGCGTCGAACGCCTTGTCGCGGTCGCCGTGTTGCGCCAATTGCTGCGATTGCCCGCGGGCTTCGTCGAAGCGGCACCCATCGGCCAGCAGCTTTCGCGCCTGAAGGAATTCGATCAGATCCGCGAATTCTTCACGGGGCCCATGGCCGGGATCGCGCTCGACCTGCCGTTCCTGATTTTGTTCCTGATCGTCATCGCGTGGCTGGGCGGACCGCTGGTCGCGATCCCCGTGGTTCTCGGCGCGGCGATCGCGTTGCTCGGCTGGGCGACCGCCGCCAAACAAGCGGCGGCAAACAAGGGTCTCGCCCGCGCGCGCGCCGCGCGCCACGGGTTGATGGTCGAGATCGTCTCGAACTTGCGTGCGATCAAGCAACTGGGTGCGCGCAATACGTGGCTCGACCGGTTCCGCGCCGCCTCGGCCGAAGCGGCCCAAGCCGGGTATCGCGGCCAGTTGATCTCGCAAGGCCTGCAAAACGCCGCGCAAGGTTTGATGATGCTCGCCGGTGCGGCCACGCTCGCCTGGGGGGCGGCGTTGATCATCGACGGCACGATGACCGTCGGCGCGCTGATCGCGGTGATGGCGCTCACCTGGCGCGTGCTCGCACCCTTGCAAATGGGCCTCGTCACGCTGCAACGGCTCGACGCGATGCGCCAATCGCTGCGCCAGATCGACGCCTTGCTGCGCCTCAAACCCGAATTGCAGGAACGCGCGACCGCATCGGTCGTGCAGCGCGTATTTCGCGGCGCCTTGCGTCTGACGCGCGTATCTTTGCGTTATCGCCCCGACGCCGATCCCGCTTTGCTGGGCGTCGATCTCGACGTGAAGCCGGGCGAGATGATCGGTTTCGCGGGCAATTCGGGTGCCGGCAAATCGACGGTGCTGAAGGTGATCGCCGGGCTTTATCAGCCGCAAGCGGGCAATGTCGCGCTCGACGGGCTCGATATCCGCCAGATGTCGCCGTCCGAGTTGCGCAATGCCGTGACCTATGCGCCGCAGGTGCGGCACCTGTTCTACGGCACGATCCTTCAGAACCTACGTCTCGCCGCACCCACCGCGACCGAAGCCGCGATCCGCGATGCGCTCGCCGAAGCAGGCGCGCTGGAGGAAACGCTGGCGCTGCCCAAGGGCCTCGAGACCATGCTCGGCGATTCCGAAACTGCCGGGCTGCCAGCGGGCCTCTTGCAGCGCATCGCGCTCGCGCGCGTCTATCTGCGGCCCTCGGCGGTGCTGATGCTCGACGAGCCGGGCCAATGGCTGGACCAAGCTGGCGACCGCGCGCTGATCGAAGCGCTGAAGCGCCGCAAGGGCAAACAAACCATTCTTCTCGTTTCGCATCGCCCCAGCCACCTCGCCTTGTGCGACCGGGTGGCTGTGTTCGATCAAGGCCGCATCGTGCGGATGCGCAAGGGCAGCGAACCCGATCAAGCCGGAGCCGTCAGATGAGCAACCTTCCCGTTCCGTCGGCCACGCGCGCGGATCCCGCGCGCATCCGCCAATTGAGCCTCGCAATCCAATTGGAGGAAGGCGGCCAGTCGAAGCTGATGCGCCTTGCCGTATGGCTCGTCCTCGGCCTGCTCGCCGGCGGCGTGGCTTGGGCCTCGGTCACCGAAGTGGCGCAAGTCGCGCGCGCGCCCGGCGAAGTCGTGCCCGCGGGCAACGTGATCGCCGTCCAGCATCTGGAAGGCGGCATCGTGCGCCGCGTGGACGTGCGCGAAGGCGATCTGGTCGACGAAGGCCAGACGCTGATCGAGATCGACCGCACGGCGGCGCTGGCCGAGCTCGACCAGATGAAGGCGCGCGAAGCCTCGCTGCGCTTGCAGGCCGAACGTTTGCGCGCCTTCGCCGAAGGGCGCGGCGCCAATCTCGTTTCCGCGGGCGAAGCGGAAATGTCGCGCGACCAAGCGGCGATCCTGCGCACGCAGGAACAATCGCGCGCCAGCCAGCGCGCGGTGCTGGAACGCCAATTGGGCGCGCGCCGCCAGGATCTTTCGGCCCTGGAAAGCCAGCGTGAGACGCTGCAACGGCAATTGCGCTTCATCAGCGAAGCGGCCGATATGCGCCAGAAGCTCTACGATCAAGGTCTCAATTCACGGCTGTCGTTGCTCGACGTGCAGCGCGAGCAGTCGCGCGTGCAGGGCGATATCTCGAATGCGCAGGTCGGCATCGCCCGCGCGCGCGAAGCGATCGCCGAAGCCGAGCAGCGCTTGATCGAACTCGACACGCGCCTCGCCACGGAATCGATGCGCGAGTTCGGCTCGGTCACGACCGAGCTTCGCCAGATCGAAGAATCGCGCGTGCGCCTGGAAGATCGCGTGGCGCGCACGGAAGTGAAAGCGCCGGTGCGCGGACTGGTCAAGGAACTGCGCGTGCGTTCCGAAGGGGCGGTCGCCACACCGGGCCAGACGCTGCTGGAACTGGTACCCGTCGGGCGCGAGCTGGAGATCGAGGCCCGCGTGCAGCCTTCCGATATCGGCCAGATCCGCGTGGGCCAAAGCGTGGCGGTCAAGGTCTCGACCTTCGACTTCGCGCGCTTCGGCAACGTGCCCGGCACGGTGCGGCATATCTCTGCGTCGACCTTCACCGATCCGCAAGGCCGCCCGTTCTATCGCGCGATCGTGACGCTGGAACGCGATTATGCGGGCGACGATCCGCAGCGCAATCGCCTCGTCCCCGGCATGACGGTGCTGGCCGATATCCGCACCGACGAGCGCACCGTGCTGCGCTATCTGCTGAACCCGATCTACCGCTCGCTCGACGCGGCGTTCAGCGAGAAGTAAGGCTCGCCGCGAAGATCGGGCCGCCCGTCGTCGACAACCGGGCGGTACCATCGACCTTCAAGGCGTGCCCGGCGGGCAGTTCGAAGATCATGCCGTCGATCGTGACTTGCGCGGGATTGCCCGACGCGTAGAGCACATGCTCGCCGGGCTTCAGCGTCACGTCACCCAGCGGCACGAACAGATCGGCGTCGAACGCGTCGGCACGATAGATCAGGTTCAACACCTCGACCGGGCCGTCGGCGATCTTGGCGGTGAGCTTGGTTGCCCCGTCGTAACGCACGACATCGAAGGCGCGCGATAGGTCGCGATGCACGGCGCCGTCGTCGGTGTGCAGCGTCAAACCCTTGCCGCGCGTGACGACCTGCAAGCGCCCGAAACCCGACAGGTCGGAAAAGCGCGACTCCTCGACGATCGCGGTTTGGCCGAGGCGCCAGAGCGTCGCCGGCCAGTCGCGCTCAGCGGTGCCTTCGCGATAGCGCGAGGCGATGTCGATCACCGCGACCTTGCCGTTGTTCCAGGTATAGCGCCCGAAACCTTCGGGCGGCAAAGGCGTTACGCGTGCCATTGGAAGGGGGCCATCAGGGGGCGTTGCCTCGGATTTCGGTTTCGAAACGGCGCAGCAATTGGGCTCGTGTTTGCGGATCGCCGAAGCGCGCATGATCGTATTCGACGGTCTTGATCGTCGCGGGATCGGGCAGGCCCTCGGGCAACGGCGCGTTGGCGTTCGACGGAATCGAGAACGATAGGCGCGCCTTCACGCCCAAGGCCTGCGCCGGGGCCGACAACGCCCAATCGTGGAAGCGTTTGGCGCCTTCCGGGTTGCGGGCCCCCTTCACGATCGACATGGAGCCGATCTCGAAGCTGGTACCCTCGCACGGTGCGAACGGCACCATGTCGCGGGCTCCTTGCGCCATCTGGAACAGCGCGTTGTCGAAGAACGTGATGCCGACCGGCGATTCGCCCGTCGCGACCGAGCGCGCGGGGATGGAGCCCGAGCGCGCATAGGAATTCACGTTGGCGTGAACCCGTTTCAAATAGGCGAACGCGCCGTCTTCGCCCATCAGCGTTACGACCGTGGCGAGATAGGCATAGCCCGTACCCGACGCGGTCGGGTCGTTCGACTGGATCAGGCCTTTGAAGCGCGGATCGGCGAGATCGGCCCAGCAGCGCGGCTGGGCGATGTTCTTGGCGCGCAAGGCGGGCGCGTTATAGGCGACGGCGAGGGCACCCGCGATCACGCCATAGGCGCGATAGCCCGTCGCCTCGGCCTGTTCGCGCGCCCAGGGGCGCAATTCGGCCAGACGCGGCGAGCGATAGGCTTCCGTCAACCCATCGGCGGCGGCCTGGACATGCGGATCGCCCGTCCCGCCCCACCAAACGTCGACGCGCGGGCGCGCGGCCTCGGCCTTGATTTGGGCAAAGGCCTCGCCGGTCGATTTGCGCAGCATGGCGACGCGAATCCCCGTCTCGCGCTCGAACTCGGTCGCCATCAGGCGGCACCATTCCTCCAGGAACGAGCAGACGAGCGCGATCTCCCCGGCGGGCGCTTGGGCGCGGGCGGGCGAAATCAGGGCGGCAGAAACGGCAAGGGCGGCAATGAGGGGGCGCATTTCCAACTCTGGCACTGGGAGCCTGAAGCGAGCATGATGCCGCCCGCCAAAGGCTCGGAACAGCCCCAAGAGTGGAATATCGCCCATGCCCGCGACGCGCGTGAAGCAAGTGCCCATGAAGCAAGTCAATGGATACAAGACCGGCCAGAAGGGCAAGCGCCCCTGGGGGAATTGGCGCGTGACCGATACGGGTGACGGCTTCGCTGTCAAACGTATCGAGGTTTCGCCCGGCCACCGCCTGTCGTTGCAGCGCCATGAAGGTCGCACCGAACGCTGGGTTGTGGTCGCGGGCGAAGGCAAGGTGACGCTCGGCACGCGCAGCAAACGCCTGGGTGTGGGCGGCACGGTGGTCATCCCGCGCAAAACCGTCCACCGGTTGGAGAATGATCGCAAGGCGCCGCTGGTGCTGATCGAAATCCAATACGGCCCGCGCCTGGAAGAATCCGATATCGAGCGCCTGTCCGACGATTACGCGCGCGCGCCCAAGCGGCGCTAACCGGGGCGATGCGCAAGGCGGCGACACGGCTGCTCGATGCGCTCGATGCGGGGCTGGGGGCCGCCGCCGTCTTCTGCCTTATCGCCATTGCCGCGACGACGCTGGCGGGCGTGATCTCGCGCTATATCTTCGCCGCGTCCCTGACCTGGACCGGCGAAGCGGGCCAGTGGCTGTTCATCTATCTGATCTTCCTGGGCGTGCCGCTCGCCCATCGCGGGCGCCTGCATATCGCCATCGGCGGCTTCGAAAAACTTCTGCCGCCGCGCGCGCGCAAAATCCATCAAGTGCTGATCGACGCTTCCGTCGCCTATACGACAATCGCGCTGATGACCGGCGCGCAGGAACTGCTCGACCTTATCGGCGGCAAGTCGACGGCGCTGGCCCTGCCCGCCTGGCTGCAATACGCGGGCATTCCGCTAAGCTGCGGCGCCGGGTTGCTCTATATCGCGCTGCGCGATCTGGACCGCGCCGACGGAAAGTATCTCGGCGCGCTCGGCGTTGCACTCGGGGCGGTTTTCCATGTCGCCGCCGATTTTATCGCGTTGCCGCCGATCGCCCCGCTGACGATGCTGATCCTCGTGTTCCTGGGCGGCATGGCGTTGGGTATGCCCATCGCCTTCGCAATGCTGCTGTCGGTGTTCCTGGCCGACCTATCGGCGGGCGTATTGCCGCCCGCCGCGATCGCGCAGAACGTGGTGCGCGGATCGGGGCAGTTCCTGCTGCTGGCGATTCCGCTGTTCCTGCTGGCGGGCGCGTTGATGGATTTGGGCGGCCTCGCGAAACGCCTGATCGACTTCGCGCATACGCTGGTCCGGCACATGCGCGCCGGTCTGGCGCAGGTCACCATCGTCGCGGCGACGCTGTATGGCGGGGTGTCGGGATCGTCCAACGCCAACGCCGCGCTCAACGCGCGGCTGATGTATCCCGCGATGGTGAAAGACGGCTACAAGCCACCCTTCGCCGCCGCCGTGTGCGCCGCCGCGTCGATGACCGACAATATCATCCCGCCCTCGATCGGCATGTTGATCGTCGGGGCCGCCACCGGTATTTCGGTCGGGCAGATGTTCGTCGCCGGCATCGTGCCCGGCTTGTTGTTCGCGGGCGCTTTGATGCTAGCGGTGTGGGCGGTCGCGAAGTCGCGCGGCTATAAAGCCAACGCGGCACGCGCCAGCTGGGCCGAGCGCGGCCACGCGATGGCCGCCGCGATCCCGGTCATTCTGCTGGCCGTATTCATCGTCGCCACGCTGCGCTTGGGCATCGCCACGCCGACCGAAACGGGCGCGATGGCGGTCGCTTTCGCGTTCATCGCGGGGCTATGGCTCAATCGCGGCCTGTCGCCCGCCGAATTGTGGCGGAGCTTGCGCCAGACCGCGCTCGATTCCGCGATGATCGGTTTGTTGATCGGGGCGGCCACGCCCTTCGGCTTCGTGCTGACGACCGAGCATGTCCCGCAGGCGATCGTGGAATTCGGCGAGACATGGCTCGTCCAAAAATGGGTGATGCTGCTTTTTCTGAACGGCGTGCTGCTGCTCGCCGGGATGGTCATGGATATCGGGGCGGCGATGCTGATCTTCGCGCCCCTGTTTTTGCCGCTGGTCGAACGCTTCGGCGTCGAGCCCGTGCATTTCGCGCTGATCGTCATCTGCAATCTGATGATCGGCGGTCTGAAACCGCCTTTCGGCATCCTCGCCTTCATCGTCGCGACGATCACGCGCCTGCCGGTGATGTCGGTCTTCCTGGCGTTGATACCGTTTTTGATTGCGTTGCTGGCAGCCCTGCTCCTCGTCACTTACATTCCCGCGATCACGATGGGTCTGCTATGGCTGGGGCTCTGAGGGAGACGCGCATGACGAAACTGACCCGCCGCCAGGCCGCCTTCGGTGCGGCTTTCGCCCTACTCGCCGCCCCCGCGATCGCGCAGACCCGCGCCAATGCCGTCCGCGTCGGCGTGGTCCAGCCCGAGGGCGCGCCCAATACGCAGATGTGGCGCCGCTTCGCGGAACTCGCGAAGGAACGCACTTCCGGCGCGGTCGATCTGCAAATCTTCCCCTCGGGCCAATTGGGCGGCGAGCGCGAAAACGCCGAAGGCATGCGCCTGGGCTCGATCCAAGCGGCGGATTCCACCCTTGCCGCGTTGTCGCAATGGGTACCGGAGGGCCAGATCTTCGACATGCCCTTCGTGTTCCGCGATTGGGACCATGTCGACAAGGTCATGCAAGGCCCGATCGGCGAGCGCTATAAGGCGCTCTATCGCGCGCAAGGTTTCGAGGTCGCGTCGTTCTTTTCCTACGGCGCGCGCCATTTGCTGAGCCGCCAGCCGGTGACGCAGATCGGCGACGTGACCGGCAAGACGATGCGCGTGCTGCAAAGCCCGCTGCATATCGCGATCTGGCGCAATCTCGGCGCCAATCCGACGCCGATCCCGATCACCGAGACCTATAACGCGCTCGCGACCGGTGTGGCCGATCTGATGGACCTGACCAAGGGCCCGATCGAAACGCTGCGGCTTTACGAAGTCGCCCCCAATCTGACAGAGACCGGACATATCTGGTCGGTCGGCGCCATCGTGTTCTCGCGCCGCTATTGGGACCGCCTGCCGGCCGAACAGCGCGCGGCGTTGGGCGAGATCGCGGGCGAAATGGCGGCCTTCATCAACGGTCTGCACAAGGAACAGGAATCGGCCGCCGTCGCGCGGATGTCCCAACGGGGGTTGAAGGTCCACAAGGTGGACGAGGCCCCGTGGCGCGATGCGATGATGCCGATTTGGGAGGCCGAAGCGCCCAAATTCGGCGGGCTTGCGGCCCTCAACGAGATCGTCGAGACGAAATGAGCTTCACGGTCTTCGCCGCCGTCCTCGCCTCCGCGCTGATCCACGCGACGTGGAACGCTTTGATCAAAGCCGACGGCGACCGGCTGGCCGGGCTCGTCGCCATGTCGGCGACGCAGATCGTGCTGTCGCTGATCCTGCTGGCGAACGCGCCGCCGCTGGCCGTCGAGGCCTGGCCGTTCATCCTGGGCAGCGGCATTCTCAGCACCGCCTATCTGATCGTGTTGCAGCACGCCTATCGCAGCGGCGATTTCAGCCAAGTCTATCCGCTGGCGCGCGGCACGGCGCCGTTGATCGTCGCGGCCGTGTCGGTGACGGCGCTGGGCGAAACGCTGTCGCTGGGCGCCAAGATCGCGATCCTGCTGATTTCGGCGGGTATCGCCAGTCTGGCGCTCGCGCGCCGCAAAGGGGACATCAAGCGCAACAAGGCGCCGATCCTGTGGGCGCTGTTCGCCGGCTGCATCATCGGCTGCTACACGCTGGTCGACGGCATCGGCGTGCGCGTCGCGGGCAATGTCGACGGGTATATGGCGTGGATGATGCTGCTGACCGCGTCGCTGACCGTGATCAGCGCCACATTGCTGCGCGGGCCGCGCACGCCCTGGCCGCCCTTGCGATCGCTGCGCATGGGGGCGGCGGCGGGCGCACTCAGCTTCGCCTCCGCCTGGGTCGTGATGTGGGCGATGGCCAACGCGCCGCTGGCGCTGGTGTCGGCCTTGCGCGAAACCGGGATCGTGTTCGCCGCGATCATCGCGGTGACGGTGATGAAGGAAAAACTCGATCTGGCGCGCGCCGCCTCGATCGCCTCGACGCTAACCGGCACGGCGCTGCTGAAACTCGTGCGCTGACCGCGTTTCGCGCTATAGAAGGGGCATGTCCCCCGTCGATAACGCCCTCATCGCCCATATCTCCCAAACGATCGCCGAGATCGGCAAACGCGCCATTCTGCCGCGCTTCCAAGCGCTGGCGGCGCACGAGATCGACCTGAAAGGCCCGGACGACTACGTCACGGCGGCCGACCTCGAAGCCGAGGCGCTACTGACCCCCGCTTTGGCCGCCGCTCTGCCCGGCAGCAAGGTCGTGGGCGAGGAAGCCGTCGCCAAGGATCGCGCGGTGTTGGACGCGCTGGCCGGCGACGACCCGGTGTGGATCATCGACCCCGTCGACGGCACCTATAATTTCGCCAAGGGCCAGCCGCCCTTCTGCACGATCGTGGCCCTGGTCCTGCGCGGACAGCCGGTCGCCGGCTGGATCCATTCGCCGATGGACGGCGACACGTTGACCGCGCGCAAAGGCTTGGGCGCCGAGTTCAACGGCAAACCCGTGCGCGTATCGCCCGACGCGCCGATGACCGGCGCCATCTACGCCAAAAACGCGCGGATCAAGGCGCGCGAGGACGGGCGCTATACGCTGATAGAGGAACGCTGCGGCGGGGCCGCGTATCTCAACCTCGCGCGCGGGCGTTACGGTTTCGCGTGTTTCTCGCGCACGCTGCCCTGGGACCACGCGGCGGGCGCGCTGGCATCGGTGGAAATGGGCTGCGCCGTCGGCTTCGCGCCCGAGCGCGCACCCTACGATGCGCGCCGCCATGTCGGCCCGTTCCTGATCGCGGCCAGCGACGCGCGCTACACCGAAATGCTGAAGCTGCTCGCCTAAGCGATCACGCGGCCGTCGACGACGCGGATCATGGCCAGCGCCACTTCGTGCTCGGCCATCAGCACGTCGTCCGCACCCAGCCCGCGCAAATGCGCGACCGCTTCTTCCGAATGCGCGCGCGCGATGATGCGCGAATTCGGCGCCAGACGGCGCGCGGTTTCGACCATCGAGCCTGCTTCGAACGGATCGGGGATCGCGATCAGAATCCAGCCGAAATCGCGCATGTTTTCACCCATTTCCTCGGTGAAACTGGCGAAGCCCGCGCCATGGCGCGTGGCCTTGGTCTCCGACAGCGCGTCGAGCGCTTCGGCATTGTCGTCGATCACGGTCAGCGCATGGCCGTGTTCGAGCAGCGCCTGGCTGATCTTGGCGCCCACACGGCCATGGCCGACCAGCAGCACCGGCGGCTTCGACACCGCTTGCGGCGGCGGCTCGACCGGGGCGACGGCCGCGGCGGCCGCCTTCTCGCCATCCGGATCGGGGCCGAGATGGCGGTCGAGCGCCTGGAAGATGAACGGGTTCGCCAGGATCGACAGGATAGCGCCCGCGACGATCAGATCGCGGCCCTCCTCCGGCAGCACGCCGAGTTCCACGCCCAGCACCGCCAGAATGAACGAAAACTCGCCGATCTGCGCGAGGCTTGCGGAAATCGTCAGCGCCTTGGCGTGGCTATGGCCGAAGGCGCGCACGATCCAATAGGCCGCGACCGACTTGCCAAGAATGATGATCGCGATCGTGGCGAGCAGCGGCAAGGGATCGCGCAGCAGCGTGCCCGGATCGAACAACATGCCGACCGAGACAAAGAACAGCACCGCGAAGGCGTCGCGCAAGGGCAGCGTTTCGCGCGCGGCCTGATGGGACAAGGGCGATTCCGCCAGAATCATACCCGCGAAGAACGCGCCCAGCGCGAAGGACACGTCGAACAGCTTGGCGGCACCGAACGCGACGCCGATGGCGATGGCGAGCACGGCAAGGCGGAACAACTCGCGCGAGCCGGTATGCGCGACATAATGCAGCATCCAGGGAATAAGGCGCCGCCCGACGATCAGCATCGTCGCGACGAACAGCCCGACCTTCACGGCCGTCAGCAACGCGACGCCCGCGAGGGTCGGCAAACCCAGCGACAGGATCCAGCTGGGCAGCGGTGCCGTCAGCGTTTCCACGCCGCCCTTGCTGAGACCGGCGACCACCGGCAGCAGAACAAGCGTCAAGATCATCACCAGATCTTCGACGATCAGCCAGCCGACGGCGATGCGCCCGCGCTCGGTTTCCACCAGACGGCGTTCCTGCAAAGCGCGCAGCAGCACGACGGTCGACGCGACCGACAGCGCCAACCCGAAGACCAGTCCGCCCGCGACGCTCCAGCCCATCGCCCAGGACAGGCCCATACCGAGCAGCACGGCGCAGGCGATCTGACCGAGGGCACCGGGCACCGCGATGCCTTTGACCGACAGCAGATCCTTCATCGAGAAATGAAGGCCGACGCCGAACATCAGCAGGATCACGCCCATTTCGGCGAGTTCGGCGGCGATTTTCGGGTCGGCGACGTAGCCGGGCGTGAACGGGCCGGCCATGATGCCGGCGGTCAGATACCCGATGATCGGCGGCAGGCGGAGTTTTTGGGCGAGAAGCCCCAGAAGAAAGGCGAGGCCGAGGCCGACCGCGATCGTGGCGACAAGGGGGGTATCGTGCGACATCGGAAATTGAGTTCCTTTCCGGGACGCGCCTCGTCTAATCCAGACCACCCCGCAAATCGAATAGTGTCTTCGGCATTATAATCCGCCGTAGGTCTTCGGCTGAATGCGGAACGATACTTATATTGGAATCGCGCGCGGCCGGTTCAATAGAACAGATAGGCGAAGCCGGCATAAATGACGAAACAAAGCGCGGCCCAGGGCAGATTCCAGCGCCGCGTGCGCACGGGGCTGACCTCCGCAATGCGCGCGAGCAGCATCGTCCCGCCCGAATAGGCTGAGAGCACGGCCGACAGCGTCCAGCCAACCTGCAGGGTCAATACCAAAGCGACGGGCGCAAGCGGCGAAGCGCTCATGCCCAGAACGGCCCCGCCGGCGATCGCACTCGTCACCATCGCAACGACGCCGATTTGGCCGCCGGCTACGATGAACAGCACGATCCCGACGGAAAGCGCCCAGGCCGGCGCATTCAAAATGTCGAGCAGTTCCGAAACGCCCCATTGCCGGGTTAAAAACGCCAAGGCGACACCCAGGAAGCTCGCCGAGGCGAGGACGATCGTTTCGGGCCGCATTTCCGGTACGACCTCGACCGCGTGGCGGCGCAAATGCTGGATCGTCGCCGTCAGCGGGCGCGGCGTGCGGCCGTGATAGCCGGCATAGAGCCAGCCGAAACCGAACGACGCGGCCACCGTCGTGATCGCGGCGATCATATCGAGATGAAGGAAGGCTTTGGCGCCCAACACCAAGCCGACGAGCCCCAGGATCAACCCCGCCATCGGCAGCGCCATCGTCACGGGCGGCGGATCGCCCTCGCGCGGCGGGGCAAGGCTTCGTCCCGGCGGAAACCTAATCCGGTCGAGCAGCCAGGCGAGAGCGAGGAACGTCGCCGTCAGGCCCAAGGCGGGCACGCCGATATCGAACCAGGTGACGCCGGGCACCAGGGCGAGCGAGAACGCGACCGAGATCGCCATCGGCGACCATAGCATCATCGAGAAGAAGCCCTGGATCAGCGCGACATTCATCCGTTCCTCGCGGATCGCGACGACGCGCGCGTCACCGCCGGCGGCTTCCAGCGTGTTCGCGCGCTTGATCAGCGTGCCGAGCAGCAAAATCGCGCCCATGTTCAACGCCACGCCGAAGCCGTGACCGCCCGCCGCGAGCGCCAGAAAGCGCCAAGCCGGTTTCTGGGCGATCAGCCAAACGCCACAATTGCGCACGATGGCGGAATTGCGCGCCGCATCGCGCAACAGCCCCAGCGCCGCCATCATGGCCACGAATTGCGCACCACGATCGGCGGCCTGGATCAGGATCGCGCGCGGTGCGGCCGAGAACACGAGAAGGCAGGCGACGCTCGCCGCCACGGCGACCAGAAAACCGCGTTCGGCCCTGCCCGTAAGGCCCGCCACGCCCGCCAGCCAGATCAGCAGCGTGGCGTAGATCGGCCAGCGCAGCGCGTCCTGCCCGGCGATCGGGACGGCCAAAACCAGGGCAAGCAGCAGAAGCGGCGAATAACGAACGAAGGATGCCATCGCGAACCGGCGCCAGTCTGGCACGCAAGGCGGGAATCGCGATAGGGTTAGCCTCGTGTCGTGCGAAGGAGGCGGCTATGCGTCTCGGTCGGCGGTCGTTGGTTTCGGGCATCGCAGCGTTGACGGCGCTTACGGGTTTTCCGGGCGCGCCCGACGCGCAGGATTCCGACGACGTCGACCTCGAACTCGTCCTCGCGGTCGACGTTTCGCGCTCGGTCGACGATCAGGAATTCGACCTGCAACGGCGCGGCTACGCCCAGGCCTTCACCCATCCCAACGTCATCAAGGCGATCCAATCGAACGGCCTGCGCCGCATCGCGGCCGCCTATGTCGAATGGTCGGGCTCGGAGTTCCAGCACACGGTCGTGCCGTGGATGCCGATATCCGACGCGGAATCGGGCGGGATTTTCGCCGACCGCATTCTGTCCGCCCCGCGCAGCTTTTGGGGCTGGACGTCGATCTCCGGTGCCATCGATCACTCGGCGAAACTGTTCGGACAGCGCTATAAGGGGCGCCGCCGGGTGATCGACGTTTCCGGCGACGGCATCAACAACTCCGGCCGCCCCGCTTTCGTCGCGCGCGACGAGGCGGTGGCCAAGGGCATCGTGATCAACGGCCTTGTCATCATGAACGACAATCCCACACCCGGCGGCTTCAGCCAGCGCGCCTTTCCCCAGCCGCCGCTCGACGAATTCTATCGCGAGCAGGTGATCGGCGGACCCGGCGCCTTCGTCATCGTGGCCGACGATTTCGAAAGCTTCGCCTTCGCGATCGTCAACAAACTGATCAAAGAGATCGCGTATTTCGCGGTCGATCCCGGCATCCGATTGGCGCTGGCGAAGTGACACGCACCGCGTATCTCGCCGCCGAGGGCTACGACGCGCCCTTGCGCGAAGAATTGGGCGCGCCCGCCGCCGAATACGGCCGCTTGCTCGTCTACGACGGCGAAGCGCGTCCCAGCGCCTGGGCGCAGAATATCTGGCACGACGTCCAAGAGCTGCCGGTGCCGTCGATCGGCCAAGCGGCGAAGGCGTTGCGCGCCCTGCAACGGAACTGGGCGCTGCACGATTACGCGCATCATCGACGCGCCGCGTTGATCGTCGAGAATCTTCCCAAGGTCTCGGCCAAGCCGTTGACCTTCGGCACGCCCAAGCCGACGGCGCCGCTGGGCGCTTTCGCGTTGATCGCGCCCGACAAGATGCTCGCCGCGCAACGCTGCTCCTCTCCCTTCCCCGACGGCGAATGCCATTTCATCGAGGACCGGCAAGGCCCGCCCAACCGCGCCTATCTGAAGCTTTGGGAAGCGCTGACGCTCAACGGCGCGATGCCGGGGCCGGGACAAAGCTGCATCGATCTGGGCGCTTCGCCCGGCGGCTGGACATGGGTTCTCGCCAAGCTCGGCGCCGACGTGCTGGCGATCGACAAGGCGCCGCTCGATCCCGAAATCGCGAAGATGAAAGGTGTCTCCTACAAAAAGGACAGCGCCTTCGCGCTGGAGCCTGCGGCCGCCGGGCCCGTCGATTGGCTGTTTTCCGATGTCATCTGCTATCCCGCCCGGCTGTTCGATCTTGTCGAGAAATGGCGCGCTTCCGGCATGGCCAAGAACATCATCTGCACGCTGAAATTCCAGGGCCCGACCGACCACGAGACGGCCAAACGTTTCGCCGCGATCCCCAACTCGCGGCTGCTGCATCTGTTCCACAACAAGCACGAGCTGACGTGGTTCTGGTCGGCTAATTGATCCAAATCAATGAGGCGCGCGTGCGATTCGCGTTGACTGCATCCTGTCGTTGGGACCGCGTCGGCTTCGGCCGGCGCCGCTATCCGGCTCTCGGGGGGGAGCTCCGGATGGCCCGAGGGGGAGGGCGCAAGCCCTCCCCCTTTTCTTCGCAATAGACTTTACGGCGACGCATCACACGCCTAGATTCGCTTCGACATTCGCGAATCCAACGACGAACGAGTTCCACCCCTTGTCCATGTTCCGCAACAAGTCCGATGCGCCCAAAGTGGGCGACCGTTACATCTCCGTGGGTCGGGATTCGATCAATTGGGAAGTCGAGCTTGTCTTTTCCGACCCCAATAAAATCCCCCATGCGCGGCTGCGCCGTATCGACAACGCGTCGATTCAGCGCACCTTCTCGCTGGCCGCACTGACCGACCCGGACATGTTCCGGCGGATGAATCCGGCCGAAGGCTAAGTGCCTTCTCAGCCCTCGGGCTTCACCAACAGACAACCCGTGTTGAGTTCGCGCAACCGCGCGCAGACGTCGCGCGCGCGCGTTTCCTCGTAGGGGCCGGCCTGAATGCGCACGACGCCCGATCCGTCGGGCATGGTGAAGGGCATCGTCACCAATTGCGCGCCGTCCAGCACCTCGCCGAAGCGGCGCGACAAACGCTTGAACTCGCTTTGCGCGACATCCGCGTTGGCCACTGTGCCGAGCTGGACGCGCCACGCGCCCGGAATGGTCGCGGCGGCGGCGGGCGACACGATCGACGCGGACGGCGCCGCCGACGCGGTTTGCACCGGGGCGGACGGGCGCATCGCGCGCAGGAATTCGATCTGCTCGCGCGCTTTCTCGTGGCCTTGCGCGGCGGCGGCGCGGAACAAGCGCTCGGCGCGCGCCACATCCTGCGGCAAGCCATCGCCATTGGCGTACATCGTGCCGATGGCGTATTGCGCTTCCGGGTTGCCCTGTTGGGCGAGCGGGCCCAGAACACGCACTGCCTCGCCGAAGCGGGCCTGGGCGAGCGCTTGCATCCCATCGTTCAGCGCCGGGCTTTGCGCGAAAGCGGCCCCCGCGAGCAACGCGGCGGGCAAAATCAAAGCGGCGAGACGGATCCTACGCATCTTCGCTTTCCCTCTCCTCAGATACGCTTGTGCTGCATGACCGGAATCCGGCCGCGCACCGTGCGCAGATAATCCATATCGAGCCTTGCCGACGCGAAACCGGTCCCTTCCCCGGCGCGCGCAAGCACCAGGCCCCACGGATCGGCGATCAGCGAATGGCCCCAGCAAGCGCGTGTACCATTGGCGTGCGTGCCGGTTTGCGCGGCGGCGACGATATAGGTTTCGGTTTCGATCGCGCGCGCGCGCAGCAGCACTTCCCAATGGTCCTTGCCGGTCTGCAGCGTGAAGGCGGCGGGAACCATGATGACGTCCGCACCCTTTTTCGCCAGCGCCTGATAAAGCTCCGGGAAGCGCATGTCGTAGCAGATCGTGCAGCCGACGGTGACGCCGTCGGCCTGATACGTGACGATATCCGACCCGCCGTCGAACGTGGCCGACTCGCGATAGCTTTGGCCATCGGGCGTCGTCACGTCGAACAGATGGATCTTGCGATATCGGGCGATTTGTTTGCCGGCACGGTCGAACACGAAGGTCGTGTTGAATATCTTGTCGGCGCCGGATTTTTCCAGGATCGAGCCGCCATGCACAAAGATGCCGTGCTTCTTGGCAAGGCCCGAGAGCAGCTTCCACGCATCCCCCGCGCCTTCGTCTTCCGCCGCCAAGCGCTTGGCGTCGCGGCTTTCGCCCATCAGGGTGAAGACTTCCGGCAGGACGACCAAATCGGGCCGTTCGGAAGCCACCGCTGCGTCGACCAAGCTTTCGGCCTGACGCAGATTGGCGTCCTTGTTCTCCTGCGAATTCATCTGCACGACGGCGACGCGCATAGGCCAGATCCCGGAAAATGATTCGAGCGCACGTCGAATCTAGCAAATCACCCGGAATCGCGCAGCTCTCGAACGCAAAAAACGCGGTTACGGATCGAATATCGCCGATCCGCCTCGCCCAACGGCGCCACATCCCAGTCCCATTCGGCGTCCGGGGCCGGGATCGGCATGCCGAAAAGCGCGTCTTCGGTCTCGAAAATCCGGTCGTCCCGGTCGCGATAGACCCGCTGCCGGTCGCCGATGACCAGCACGCGGCCCCCCGGAAGCCCCGTAAATGGGCGAAATGCGCGGCCACGATCGCCCTTCCGTAATCGTCCGCCGCGCCCTCTGCCAAGCCCAAGGCGCCCTCGACCCGGTCGCACGGCGTCAGCGGCAATTGCGAGACGAGATTCAACGACACGACGTAATCGACCGTCGGATCGTCATGGCCATAGACGCTACATGGCGACGGCCACGGTTTGTTGACCGACGCCGCCAGCGCCTGCCCCACCCCGGTCAAATCGACCGTCGCGAGCGCCACATTGGGAAAGCGCCTTGCGCGCCATTTGATCGTCGGCAGATGGACGATATCGGCGAGCACCACGCGCTCGAACGCGGCCGACAGCTCGGCCACGGGCACATCCGACAGCACGCCCGAGCCAAGGATCAGCGCCGTGCGGCGTTGCTTGCAAGCGCCGATCCCGGCCAGCACTTCGTCGCGTGTGCGGGCGGTATGCGGCGCCCAGGCTTTGCGCTGGCGCTTCGCACGCGACCACAGCCGTACCGCGCCCTCGCGATAGCCCATCGTGTCGATCCAAGGTTCGACGCGCGTGAGCCGATAGAGGAGCATTTCCGCGAGCATCACGTCCCTCGCGGTTTGGCGCGCGCGGTGGGTGCTGCGGCCAGCGGATCGTCGGGCCAGGCATGTTTCGGGTACTGGCCTTTCAGATCGCGCTTCACGTCTTTATAGGTGCCGGACCAGAACCCGGCGAGATCGCGCGTCACCTGCATCGGGCGGCGCGCGGGACTCAGCAGATGCAACAGCACCTTCACGCGCCCGTTGGCGAGCGTGGGCGTATCGGCGCAGCCGAACATCTCCTGCAAGCGCACCGCCAGCACGGGAATATCGCCCTGTTCGTAATCGACCGGGATGCGCGAGCCCGACGGCACGTCGAGATGCGTGGGCGCTTCGCGTTCCAGCGCCTGGCGCAGCGGCCAGTCCAAACGCGCCATTAGGATTTCGTGCAAATCCAGATCGGCGAGATGCGCACGGCGCACGCGCTTGTCGAGATAGGGCCCGAGCCACGTATCGAGATCGGCGAGCAATCCGACATCGGACATATCCGGCCATTCGCCGCCCAACTCGCGATGGAGGAAGCCGATCCGCGCGCGCAGCTGGATCGCCCCTTTCGTCCAGGGCAGGCAGGCAAGCCCCATCGCGCGAATTCCGGCGAGCATCGCGCTTTGCGTTTCGCCGGCGGCCAGATCGCTCGCGGGTTTCTCCTCCAGCAGCACAGCGCCAAAGCGCCGGCGGCGGACGGCCGTGACCGCTTCGGCGCGCGCATCCCACTCGACGATACGTTCCTCGACGATTCGGTCGGCGAAAAGTTCTTCGATATCCGCGCGCGTCAGCGGCAAGGCGGAGAAAATTCGCGCTTCGCGCTCGCCCGCATCCAAATCGCCGATGGCGACATAGTCTTCGGCCGACAATGGCTCGGGCTCGGCAAACACGGCACCCCGGCCGGACGCGAGCAGAAAGCCCCGCCCCGCGCCGCCACGCCGTTTGGCGACGCGGTCGGGATAGGCGAGGGCCAAAGCTTCGCCCGCCCGGCCCAAGCCTTCGCCGTCGGGCGATACGCCCAAGCGCTTGCGCCAAACTTTCGCGGCTTCGCGCGCGCGCATCAACGCGCCCTTATCGATCGCCGCCCCGCCGATCCCCGACGCGTCGCGGCGCAGCAGTTCCAAGCGCGGGCGCAGATCGGCCTCGCGCACGCCGCGGATCACGTCGCGCTCCTCGATCAACGCCGCGACTTCCGACGCCAAGGCGGCGATGCCGAGATCCTTGGCCGCAATCATCATATGCGCCAAGCGCGGATGCGCCGCGAGTTCCGCCATCTTGCGCCCATGCGCGGTGATCCGGCCCTGTTCATCGAGCGCGCCGAGTTCGGCGAGCAAGCCGCGCGCTTGCGCGTAGCTTGCCGCCGGCGGCGGGTCGAGAAGTGCCAGTCGCGCAGGATCGCCTTCGCCCCAGGCCGCCAGTTCCAGCGCCAAGGGTGCGAGATCGGCATCGGCGATTTCCGGCCGATCGTAGCGTGCGAGTTGGCGATGCTCGGCCTCGCCCCACAGCCGATAGCACACGCCCGGCCCCGTGCGGCCCGCGCGCCCGGCGCGCTGTTCGGCCGCCGCTTGGCTGACGCGCACGGTGGCGAGACGCGACATGCCCGTGCGCGGATCGAAACGCGGCGCGCGCTTCAACCCGCTGTCGACGACGATGGCCGTGCCTTCGATGGTCAAGCTCGTCTCGGCGATCGAGGTCGCGAGCACCACTTTGCGCCGCCCTTTGGGGCTGGGGCGGATCGCGCGATCCTGCGCCTCGGCCGACAGATCGCCGTAAAGCGGCAGCACGTCGATATCGGGCCCGAGATCGCCGAGCCGGTCGGCGGTACGGCGGATCTCGGCGATGCCGGGCAGAAACACCAGCGCGTCGCCTTGATGCGCGGACAAGGCGCGGCGCACGGTGCGCGCCAGCGTGTCGAGCAATTGGCGATCGTCGGGCCGGTCCTGCCATTCGAGCGCCACCGGAAAGGCGCGCCCCAGCGAACGCACGGTGTTCGCGTCGCCCAGCAATTTGGCGACCGCCACACCGTCCAGCGTCGCCGACATCACCAGAATGCGCAGATCGGGGCGCAGCTCGCGCTGCGCTTCGAGCGCGAGGGCAAGACCCAAATCGCTTTCAAGGCCGCGTTCGTGGAACTCGTCGAACAGCAGCGCCGATATGCCGTCGAGCGACGGATCGTTCTGAATGCGCCGCGCGAACAGACCATCGGTGACGACCTCGATCCGCGTCTTGGGCCCGACGCGCGAGTCAAGCCGCACGCGATAGCCGGAAATGCCGCCGACCTCCTCGCCCAGCATTTGCGCCATGCGCCGTGCGGCGGCGCGCGCGGCGATCCTTCGCGGCTCCATCACCAGGATTTTGCCGCCTTTGGCCCAAGCCGCATCGAGCAATGCCAAGGGCACGCGCGTGGTTTTGCCAGCGCCCGGCGGCGCTTCCAGCACGGCGTTGGGCTTGGCCGATAGCGCCGCCAGCAATTCGGGCAGCGCCGCCTCGATCGGCAGATCGGTCTTCATTCCCAGACGGGCGCGCCGGGCAGATCGGCGCGCAAACGCGCGATCGTCGCGGGTTTCAGCTGCGCCTTCTCGCAGAATTCGAGCAGCAGTTTTTCATCCTCGAGGACGAAATCCAACACGCCGCCGAGAAAGGCGGGATCGCCCGCACGCGCGCGAAGTTCGTCGACCGACAGCCCGGCCAGCGCCATGAAGCGCGCCAGAATGTCGTCGTCTGCCGCCAGGAAGCCGAGCGCTTGCAGCGCCACGGTCTCGGCGGTTTCGGACGACTTCGGGCCTCGCTCGCGAATCGGCATAGGCGCACTATACCGAAGCCGCGAACAGCGCGTAGCGGGCCGCACCCCGCGCATGAAGCCGTTCCAGCGCCAAGCCGCCGCGATGCGACGCCAGTAACGGCCGCAGCGGCGGAATCAGGAACGACGTCGCGGCGTTCAGGATTTCCAGCGTCCGCCGGGCGACGGGATCGCGATGGACCATTAGCGGCGAGAGATCCTGAAAAAGGTCCACGCGCATTGCCGCCGCGTCGAACGCCGCGCGCCATTCGGCCTCGCTATGGAAGCTCGGCGTTTGCCAGCCTTCGACGAAGTCGCGGGCGTCAGGATCGTCCGGGTCGCAAACGCGGATATCGTCGACGACGATCAGTTTGCCGCCGCCGTCGAGCCCGCGCGCGAGATTGGCGATCGAGCGTTTCAAATCCCGCGAATGCGCCAGCGATTCGACCGCGACGATCAAATCGTAAGGCGCCTCCGGCAACGGATCGTCGTAGCTCGCCACGGTGAAGCGCGCCGACTGCCCCGTTTTCCATGCCGCCAACGTGGCGCGTTCGGCTTGGTCGGGCGACAACGTGATGCCGTGCAATCTGCCGCCGAATTTTTCCTGCAAGGCGAGGCCGAGCCCGCCCAAGCCGCAACCGGCATCCAAAATACGGGGGGCATCGAGCGTGCCGGCGGCGGCCGCCACCAGCGCTTCGGTCGTGCGCGGCGAAATTTTTCCGTCGGGACCGCGCAAAGCGCGGCGCACGGCCAGATCCCCGGCCCCGCCGCCCCAGCCGAAAAGCCCCGCCAGGCGCGTATAAGCGCCGAGCCGGGCGTAATATCGGGCGATCGCGTCATTCTTGCTGGACATGGCGGGGTGCGGCACCGTCTATAGTGCCATGCCGACCGCCCGCGCCAGCCTCGCTTTCGCCCTGCTGATCTTTTTTCTGATCCTCTACGCCGGTTTCGCCGTAACGATCGGAGATTACCTGCCCGAGCACTGGGCGGTCGATCTCGTCTATTACGCCGTCGCTGGCTTCGCTTGGGTCCCGGTCGCGGTGGCGTTACTCAATTGGGGCTATCGGCAACCCTCGCGATAGGTTTCGATAACGAAGCATGGCCGGTATCACCCCCCTACCGCATGATTTCGTGATCCGCGCCGCTCCGCGCCCATTGGATGCGGATGGCGCGTGGCGGCTCGTCCTTGCCGCGCGCGATGGCGGGCCCGGCCGCCACGGCCCCCTGGCCTTGGCGGACGACGGCGGCTGGCAATGCGGCGGCGTGGTCTCGCCCGAGGCGCAGGCCATCTTTGACCTCTATATGCCGCTGCTGGCGATCGATACGCGCCGCGCGCGGCCCTGGGTCGTGGCGCTGCTGGGTCAAAGCCTGGACGGGCGCATCGCGACGCTGTCCGGCCATTCGCATTTCGTGAATTGCGATGCGGCGCTGGCGCATCTTCACCGCATGCGCGCGCTATGCGACGCCGTTCTGGTGGGTGCGGGCACCGTGGCGCTGGACGATCCCAAACTCAACGTGCGCCGCTGCGAAGGCCGCTCGCCCTTGCGCGTGATCCTCGACCCCGATGCCCGCGCACCCGAAGCGCGCAACGTGTTTCGCGACAAACTGGCCCCCACGCTCGTACTGCGCGCCGAAGGCGCGGCCAACACACCGGCGGGCAACGCCGAAATCGCCTATGTGCCGCGCGGCGACGATGGCGCGATCGACATCGCCAAGGCGCTCGACCTTCTGGCTGCACGGGGTTTGCGCCGCGTGCTGGTGGAAGGCGGCGGACGCACGGTCTCGCGCTTTCTCGAAGCCAAACGCGTCGACCGATTGCAGCTCGCCATCGCGCCGATGGTGATCGGCTCCGGCCGCCCGTCGATCGCGTTGCCGCCGATCGAAACCTTGGCCGACGCGCTGCGCCCGCCCACGCGGCGCGTGGCGCTGGGTGCGGACATGCTGTTCGAGTGCCGCCTTGGCGCGTAGCTTCTGGATCGTCGGCAAAGAGCAAGGCGAACTGCGCGACACCAAACTCGGCGCGCTCGCACCCGGTCACGTGCGCGCGCGGATGATCGTGTCCGGCATCAGCCGGGGCACCGAACGCCTGGTCTGGCAAGGCCGCGTGCCCGAATCCGAACACGCACGCATGCGCGCCCCCTTTCAGGATGGCGCGTTCTCCTTCCCGGTCAAATACGGCTATTGCGCCGTCGGGCGGATCGTCGAAGGCGCCAATGCGGGAACGCGTGTTTTCGCGCTGCATCCCCATCAAGATGAATTCGACGTGCCGGAAAGCATGGCCGTGCCGATTCCCGGCGATGTGCCCGACACGGCCGCTCCGCTCGCCGCCCATCTCGAAACCGCGATCAACGCGCTGTGGGATCATCCCGTGCGCGTGGGCGACCGGGTCGCGATCATCGGGCTTGGCGCCGTCGGCCTTTGCCTTGCCAATCTCGTGCGCCGCATTCCCGGCGCCGATCTCGTTTGCGTCGACCCGTCGCCCATGGCGCAAGCGCGCGCCAAGGCGCTGGGTTTGCGCGTGGCCGAAGGTGCTGAAGAGCGCGATCTTGTCTTCCATACCAGCGCCACCGCCGGCGGTTTGCGCGCCGCGATCGACGCCGCCGGGTTCGAGGCGACGATCGTCGAGCTTTCCTGGTATGGCGACGGCAGTGTCGCGGCCCCGTTGGGCGGCGCCTTTCATGCCAAACGTCTGACGCTCGCCGCCAGTCAAGTCGGCCATGTGGCGCAAGCGCGCCGGACGACGCGGCCCCATCGCGCGCGCCTGGAATTGGCGCTGCGTCTGCTCGCCGATCCGGCCTATCGCCTCGATTTGGGCGCACCCATCCCGTTCGCCGAATTGCCCGTGCGCTACGCCGCGGCGTTGGGCGATCATCCTTCGCCCTTGCCGCTGATCGGCTACGAACAAAAATAGGATCAACATGTACAGCCTGACCGTCCAAGACCACATCATGATCGCCCATTCCTTCAAGGGCGAGATTTTCGGGCCCGCCCAGCGCGTGCATGGCGCGACCTTCGTGGTCGAATGGGAATTGCGCCGCGCGCGGCTCGATCAATACGGGCTGATCGTCGATATCGGCCTGATGAAAAAATGCCTGCGTTCGGCGCTGGACGAGCTCGACTACCGCAATCTCGACGACGTGGAAGCGCTGAAGGAAGCGAATACGACGACCGAGTTCCTGTGCGGCCTGATCTTCGAATTGCTGAAGGCACGCATCGCCAAGGGCGAGGTCGTCAACACGGATTTCGCGTCGATGAAGATCACCTTGCGCGAATCGCCCAACGCTTGGGCCGCCTACGAGGCTGCGCTGGCGTGAAGCTCCGTCTCGTCATCCCCGGGTCGATCGAACAGGCGACCGGCGGCTATCGCTACGCCAAGCGTATCGTCGAAGCCTGGGGCGAACCGCCGATCGCGGTCGACGAAGACCCGTCGCGCGTCAAGCGCGTGAAGGGCGAGACATTGCTGATCGACGGCCTCGCCTTGCCGCTGTTCTACGACCGCCTGCCGATGGCGGATTGCGCGGCGCTGATCCACCATCCGCTCGGCCTGGAAACCGGCTTGGCGCCCGCGCAAGCCGCCGCGATGCTGAAAGCCGAAGCGGCGGCATTGGCGAAGATCGACCGCATCGTCGTCACCAGTCCGGCGACGAAGGACGATCTGATCCGCATGGGCGTCGATGGCGACAAAATCCGCATCGTGCTGCCGGGCACGCAAGCGCGGCGCGTGCCGCTGACGCGGCGCGGGACCCCGACGATCCTGTGCGTCGCCACGCTCACCCCGCGCAAGGACCACCCCACGCTGTTGCGTGCCCTCGCCAAACTGCCAAAGCGAAACTGGCGCGCGATCTTCGTCGGCGGATTGGATCGCGATCCCGCG
Source organism: Tagaea sp. CACIAM 22H2 (assembly GCA_014444615.1). Lineage (GTDB taxonomy): Bacteria > Pseudomonadota > Alphaproteobacteria > CACIAM-22H2 > CACIAM-22H2 > Tagaea. The sequence continues at coordinate 27,863 of PVXE01000039.1, forward strand.
CAAACGCGCAAGATCAAAGCCACGATTGCCACACTGGGCTTGGGAAAGCGCGTGACACTCGCGGGCGAATGCGGCGAGGCCGAGCTCGGCGGCTATTATGCGAAAGCGCATGTCTTCGCCCTGCCTTCGCTGCATGAAGGCTACGGCATGGCCTTCGCCGAGGCTTTGGCCCATCGCCTGCCGATTGCCGGTGTCGCGGCGGGTGCGGTTCCATCAGTCGTACCGCGCAAAGCGGGCATTTTGGTGCGCGGCGGCGATGCGAAGGCGCTGGCCCGCGCGCTCGCCAAGCTGATCGGGCCGTCGCGCAACCGCTACGCCGCCAACGCGGCGAAGCTGCGCTTCCCGAACTGGCAAAACCAAGCGCAGGCCTTGCGCGACGCCTTATCGTGAGCGGCTTCTCCGCCGATTGGCTCGACTTGCGCGGCCCTGCGGACGACGTGGCGCGATCCAAAGATCTCGCGCGCGCCTTCGCCCGCGCGCTGAAGCCCGGCGCCAAGATCGTCGATCTGGGCGCGGGTACGGGCGCGATGGGTCGATGGCTTCGGCCGTTCCTGCCCAAGCGCTGCACGATCCTCTCTATCGATGGCGACGCGATGCTCCTGTCGCGCGCGAAGGCGCCGCGATTGCGCCGCTCGCTCGCCGGGCGTTTGCCGCCCGCCGATGCCTATGTCTCGACCGCGCTGATCGATCTCGTCTCCGCCGCGTGGCTGCGCAAGTTTCTAAAGGCCGCGCGCGGCAAGCCGGTGCTGATGTGCCTCGCCGTCGATGGGCGGCACGAATTGACGCCCGTGCACGGAGCCGACATCGCGATCTTCGCAGCTTTCGCCAAGCATCAGCGCCGCTGGAAAGGTTTGGGCCAAGCCTTGGGGCCGCTGGCGCCGGCGGCCCTTGTCGCGGAAGCCCGACGCCGGGGTTGGCACGCCGCCAGTGCGCGCAGCGATTGGGATCTAAAGTCCGGCGCGCTGCTCGATGCGACCTTCGCCGGGATCGTCGAAGCCGCCGGTTTGCCCGCCCCGCGCGCCAAACGCGCGCGGCTTATTGTCGGACATCGGGATGTTCTGCTAATTCCGCGTAGATATCCCCGGACGGGTCGGTTGGCGTGAGCGTTTCGAGAAAGGCGCGCATCGCGGCGGCGTCGATCCAGTCGCCCGCAAAAACCAAGCTCTCGCCAATCGAACGATTGAAGCGATAGTTTTCCAGCCGCGCGATGCAGGCCAGTGCGGCCCCCTTGGTGGCCCAAGCGTACTCGAACGACAACGCGGGCAAAGGTTGCGACAAGCCCGCTAACACCTGGGCCTCGGCACCCTCCACGTCGATCTTCACGAAATCCGGCCGGCCGTGCCGCGCGATCAGCGCGTCGAGCGTGGTCATGGGCACGGTCACGCTGCGATTCCACGCGACATTCTCGTAGCCCGGCGCGCTGGCGGCTTGGGCGACGAAATCGGCGGCCCCGCTGGTAACGGTCGGGTGGCGGTCGCTGATCCGCAGGATCAGCTCGCCGTCCGCCGCACCCAGCGCCACGCGTTCCAGCTTCACCGCGTTGTCGCCCGCGAACAGCCGGCGCAGGAAATCGGCGAAGACCGGCTGCGGCTCGACCGCGACGACGGCCGCCCCCAAACGCCGCCACGATGCGGTGCGGTTGCCGGCATGCGCGCCGATATCGAAGCCGAGTTTCCCCGGCCCCAGCCAGCGCCGATAGAAGCCGTCGAGCTTCGCGGCGCGTCCGGGGACGAGCCAATAGATCGCGATGGAACGCGCGAGACCCAGCAACGGCGCGAAGCCGCTCTCCATTTCCCGCGACGGCGCGTGGCGCCACAACCAAATCACATCGACGGCGAAGGACAGAAGCAAGGCGATCAGCGCCGCGAGGGCGGCTTGGGACGCGTCGTCCCACGGATAGATCGCGGCGACGAGACCGAAGCCTTGCAACACGCAGACGATCCGCCGCCGTTCGCTATGCGGCAACGGCGCGGCGAGGAACGGCCAAAGATAAGCGGCCAGCACGAAGACATATCGCGGCAATCCGAGCAGGATCAGCCACGCGCCATCCAAGCGCGCGGCGATGATCGCTAAAACCAGCATCAACGCCGAATCGACTTCCATGTCGAAACGCGCGCCGAAAGCCGAGGCGTTGCCGTCGCGGCGCGCGAGCCATCCGTCGATCCCGTCGACCGCGATCAGCAACCCGGCGGCGACGGCCAAGACGATCCTGCCGGTGTCGTCCAACGCGGCGGGAATCAGGCTCGCGACGATCGCCACGCCGACGCCACGCGCATAGGTGACGCGGTTCGCCGCGCCGAAATCCGGAAACGGATGATCGGCAATACCCCAGCGCGCGCCGGCCCACAGCGACAGAATCGCGACGACATAGAGAGCCACGCCTGACGGCGGCGCGACCGCCAGCGCCACCGCAAAGCCAAGCAAGCCGCTCGCGACGGCGAAACCGCGCAGCTCGGCGTTACGGGTCATTGCGGGCTCGAAAAATCCGCGAGGAAGCCGCCGAGGAAGCTTTCCATCGGCGCCCCGCCCTCGAGCGGCACGGTTATACCGGGCACATAGCCACGTCGTATGAAGCGTTCGATCGCGGCGGCGTCGCGCGAGAACACATGGATCGGCACGCCGAAATCGCCCGTGCGGCGCGCGGTCGTCAAAGGCGGCTGGTGGTCGCCGAGCACGATGAACAGCGTATCCTTGCCGGCGACGTGTTCGGCGAAGCGGCCGAGCGTTTCGAGCACATAGGCGGTCGCGGCCTTGTAGCCCTCGTCCTGTTCGAACACGCGGCCCGCCCGCACGGGAAACTCGCGGATCGGCAGGCTGCGATAGATCTCGCCCTTGTCGTCGAGCGCCGCCCAATCCTCGACGATCGGGGGCACGCGCTCGAACGGCGTGTGGCTCGACGCCAGGATGATCTCGGCGAAAAGCGGCGTGCCGTCGAGTTCGGCATCGGCGAAACGCTTCAACACCCATTGATCGGGCAGCGATTCCCAGGCATAGCGCGGCCCGCCATAGCCAAGATCCGGCTGCAACCGGGTCGCCTCGAAGCCGAGCAACCGCGCCTCGGGCCAAGGCTGGTCGATCCGCGGCGCCACGACCAGGCTGCGCCAACCTGCCTCGACGAAGCGATGCGCCAGCGTGCGGATCTTCGAAACCAGCATCACCTCGTAAGCGTCCTGCGTCGCGAGCTTCACGCCGGTCAGCAACGTGCCATGCGCCATCCAGGAACCGCCGCCGGTGATCGGCGAAATCAGGACCGACGACGCGCTGGCATAACCCGCCGCGGTCAACCGGTCGGCAAGCAATTTGCGCGCGGGCTCGACCACGCGAGCGAAATCGGGCTCCGACGCGGTGACTCTGCCATAGGATTCGGCGAAGATCAGCACGACATGTTTGCCGCGCAATTCGATGAAGTCGGAATGCGCGGGCAAAGCGGCTTGCACGGCTTCGACGCGCGCCCGATGTTCGCCGCGTATCCCTTCCGCTTGCAGCACGTTATTCACGTTGCGTTGCACGACGAGGGCCGCGTCGGCCGACAGCAGCGGGCGCGGATCGGGGGCTGACGGTGCGGCCGGCATCGTCGCCCAGAGCGCGATCAACGCCGCAAAGCCGGGGGCGAGCAAGCCAGGGCGACCGGCGGCCAGCGCCCGAAACAACGTGCCGAAAGCGAGGCGCACGAGAGTCAAAGCCAGAACGATCAGCAACGCCGTGCCTGCGAGCAGCAGCACGAATTCCCAGCCCGGCGACGAATCCGCAAGGATCTTGACGAAAACCGGCACGAAGCGGATATCGACCGCCACGTTCAGATCGCGCCCGAAGAACCACGGGATCGCCAGCGCAATACTGCGCAAGACGAAGGCTGCCAGGAAGGCGAGCGAGAACAGCCACAGCACGAGGCCGCCGCGCCTTACACCGATCAGCGCCAACACGCCGAGCACGAAGACGGCGCCGACAAGTTCGAGCGCCACCGACGACGGCAGAACCTGAACCCCCGCCTCGACGAAATCCCCCGACGCAACGAGCTGGTTCAAAAACAGCAGCGCCGCGAAAACGGAAATCGCCCAGGGGGCTTGCCGTTCGTCGCGGCGGCGGCGGCTCATGCGTAGGCTCCCACCCGGATGATCGGCTTGGCCTTGGGGCCGTCGCCGAGCTTGTAGACATCCATCGTACGCTCGATGGCCGCCGCCGGATCGCCCATCGGGCCCAAATAGGATTGGAGATGCAGCCAGGTGTATTTGCTGGCCCAGCCAAGGCCGGCGGCACGGCGCGCATAGCGCCAGGCGCGGCCCGCCGCGCGATGGAAGGCGAGCTTGCCGTAGCGTTGCGCCATTTCGGGATGCGCGCGCAGGAAGTGGACGATGGCGAGCGCGTAATCGTGATGCGCCTGATGGCCTTGGCCGACCATGATCCGCGTATCGTCGGCCGCCGGACCCCAGGTGACGACATGTTCGTAGCGCGCGATTTTGCCCAGCCGCGCCACGCGCAGCGCCAGCGCGAAATCCTCAACGAACACGTCGGGGTCGCACATGCCGGCTTGCTTCACGACATCGGTGCGGAAGATCGTCGGCGACGTACCCGACACGCCGCGCCTTATGACCTCGTCCACCGCGTCGGCGGGAACGGTAACCGGGGTGGCCTCGGCCGCCGCTTCGTCGAACACGATCTCCGACGGATCGCGATAGAAGCCGATCCGCCCGAATACGGCGGCCGTGCCCGTGTTCTCCGCGATCGAGATCAGCTTGCGCGTGGCGTAGGGCGCAAGCACGTCGTCGGAGCCCACCAGCTTCAGCCAGGGCTGGGTGGCGAGCTCAATACCGGTATTGGTCGAGGCGGACGGGCCGCCATTGCGCCGCTCGACGATCCGGCAATTCGGCCAGTCGCGAGTCAATTCCCGCACGATCGCGACCGAATTGTCGCGGCTACCGTCGTCGACGAACAGAAACTCGCGCTCCATCTCCGGGACCTGCCGCCAGATGGCGGCGATCACGTCCGGCAGGAAGCGTTCCTTGTTGTAGACCGTGCAGAGGATGGTGACGCCCGACATAGCGCCTCGTTAACCCGCTTGCCCGAGACGCGCAAGACGGGCAATTGTGCCCTATGCCGCGCGTGATTCCCGAACTGGACCTCGACGACCGGGACCTGACCTGGCGCTTCGTGCGCGCGTCGGGCCCCGGCGGCCAGAACGTCAATAAAGTATCGTCGGCGGTCGAGTTGCGGGTCGACCTCAATATCAGCCGCCTGCCGCCGGAAATCCTGGCGCGGCTGAAGGCCATCGCCGGGCGGCGCGTGTCGACCGACGGTATTCTGCTGGTCGAATCCCAAGAACACCGCGACCAGGGCGACAACCGCAAGACCGCTTTGGCGAAGCTCGCCATGCTACTGCGCAGGGCGATGGAACGGCCCCGGCCGCGCAAAGCGACCAAGCCCACCAAGGGCTCGCAAAAGCGCCGCCTCGCATCCAAGGCCAAGCACGGCGCCAAGAAGGCGACGCGCAGCGGCGAGGATTTCGATTACGACTGAGCCAACGCGGCGGCCAGCGTGCCGCCGAGCCTGGCATTACCCACCGCCAGCGCCAGATTGGCGGCGAGGCTTTTGCCGCCGCTGTTGCGGTTGATGTGGGCAAGCAAAAACGGCGTCACTGCCTTGCCGCCGATCCCGGCCGTCTCGGCCGCCCTGACCGCCGCCGCGATCTCCGCTTCGATCGCCGCCGCGTCCAACGCCGCATCCGCCGCAATCGGGTTGGCGATCAACATACCGCCTGCCCCGACCCGGCGATGCGCCGCGATGGCGCGCGCGAGGTCCGCGACGTCGTCGAACCGCGCGTCGACCTTCAAGCCGCTATCGGGCGCATAAAACGCCGGGAACGCGTCGCTGCGATAGCCCCAGACCGGCACGCCGAGCGTTTCCAGCATCTCCAGCGTTTTCGGTAAGTCGAGAATCGACTTGGCCCCGGCCGACACGACCGCGACCTTGCTGCGCGCCAATTCGGGCAGATCGGCGGAGATATCGAAACTGGTTTCGGCGCCGCGATGCACGCCGCCGATTCCGCCGGTCGCGAAAATCGCGATCCCGGCCATCGCGGCCACCGCCATCGTCGCGGCGACGGTCGTGGCGCCATCTTCCTTCTTGGCGATCAGGGCTGCCAAATCGCGGCGCGAGGCTTTGGCAATACCGTCGCGCAGCGCCAAGGCTTCGAGCTGCGTTGCTGTCAGGCCGACGCAGATGCGCCCCGCCAGCACGGCGATCGTGGCGGGCACCGCCCCCGCTTCGCGCACCGCCGCTTCCAACGCTTGACCCGCCGCGAGATTGGCCGGGCGCGGCAAACCGTGCGCGACGATGGTGCTTTCCAGCGCCACGATCGGCTTGCCGGCCATCAGCGCGTCGGCGACTTCGGCCGAAAGATCGAGATCGGGATGCGCCGTGTTCATTCGAATCGCCGCGGGCGCAGGCCCGAATGGAACCAAGACACCATCGTATAGACGTCATAGACCGGCAGGCCGGTCGCCGCCTGCAACGCGGCGGCGTAAGGCGGCATATTGGTGCATTCGAGCACCAGCGCGCCGATTTCCGGATGCGCCTTGACCAGATTCGTCCCCGCCTCGACCACGTCGCGCTCGGCGCGGTCGATATCCATGTCGTTCTTCTCGGCCTTGATGAGAACGCGGAAGAATTCCTTGCCGTTCTCCGTGCCTGCGATCGGCGTATCGCGCGGCACGTTCGCGGCATCGAGATGCCGGGGCGTGAGCGTGGCTTTCGACACGGTCACGATGCCCACGCGCTTACCCGGCGGCAATGTCGCTTGCACCCACGGCACTTGCATCAAGGCTGACGTCGCGACAGGTACATTCACCGCAGCCGCGAGTTCCTTTTGAAACAGCGACAGGAATCCGCAATTGGTTGTGATGGCTTCCGCACCCAGGCGTACCAGTTCCTGCGCGGCGGCGATGAAATCGGGCAGCAGACCTTCGGCGCCCTTCAGCACGACTTTCTCGGGCGAGGCACCCAGCACCACGCGATAAAGCACGGGAAACGGCCAGGTCGTGGCGTTGCCCATGTCGCCGTAGATGCGCGGGAACTTGGCTTCGAGCATCAGGATGCCGAGCGGCGCGCCGTAAACCGCCTTGCCGCCGCGCGCGATACGCCCGCTCATACGCCCACCGCGCCGCGTTCGATTCCCGCCGCGATCAGATTCGCGGTCGAGAGATTGCATGCATGCGGCAGGTCATAGAGTGTCGCGAGCCGCAACAGCGCGCGCACATCCACGTCGTGCGGCATGGGGGTGAGCGGGTCCCAGAAGAAGATTAGCGCGTCGAGGACACCCTCGGTGATCAGGGCGCCCATCTGCTGGTCGCCGCCCAGCGGGCCGCTCGCCAAGGCTTCGATCGAAAGTTCGGGGCAACGCTTGCGCAGCAGCTTGGCGGTCGTGCCTGTGGCAACGATGCCGGCCTTCGCGAACACTTTGCGATGGCGCGCCAGCCAGCGCGCGAGCTCCGCCTTGCGCTTGTCGTGCGCGACCATGCCCACGCGTAGATTTTTCGCCGCCCGCGCCATCGGATTCCCCTTTCGAGGAACCGATTATCGGGCGCCGATCAGCGCTTGTCGACGCCGCAAGTATTGATACCCAACGGCACATAGGCCGGGCAGAAGCGCAAAGCCGCCGTGGCGAGCATCACCGCCCCGGCGGCCGCGATCGCGAAACGCCACACGCCGAAGGACTCGAAAAACGCCGGTGCCGCGAACGGCGCCACGAGCAATACGGCGCCGACGATGGCGCGCACCAGACGATCGACGGATCCGACATTGGCCATTCTCGGGCCCTCCGGTTGATGGGACGATGGCGATATTATATTAAAACTATCTAATATAAAACCGCGACATCGCGCCGCAGCCGCTCACGCGCGGCCCAACGCATCGATGCGCAGCGGCAACGTCACCGTAAACACGCTGCCTTTGCCGACTTCGCTGTCGACGTCGATGGCACCGCCCCAGCGCGTCACGAATTGGCGCGTGATCATCAGGCCAAGCCCCGTGCCTGCGCGCCGTGTGAGGTTGGCGCTTTCCTTGCGCCAAAACGGCTCGAAGATGTGCTCAATATCCTCGGCGGGAATGCCGGGGCCTTCGTCCTCGATCGCGATCTTGTAGTTCCCGGCGCCGGCAGGCGACCAGGCGATGCGCACCGCGCCATTGTCGCGGCAATGGCGGACCGCGTTGCCCGCGAGGTTGGTGACGATCTGACGCAGCATCGTGCGATCGCCGATCGTCGTGAAAGCCTCCGGCGGCGGCACTTCGACCACGCGCACGTTCCGCTCGTGCCCGATGGCGCGCATCATCTCGGCGACTTCGCGGATTACCTCGCCCGGATCGAGGGGTTCGGGCAGCAAACGCAGTCGCCCCGCTTCGATCGCCGCAAGATCGAGCAATTGGTCGACGATGTTAAGCAGATGACGTCCGGCGCCGTGGATGTCGCCCGTGTAGCCGCGATAACGATCGTTCAGAGCGCCGAAGGGCTGGGCCGCCAGCAAGTCGGAGAATCCGATAATAGCGTTGAGCGGCGTGCGCAGTTCGTGACTTATATTCGCCAGGAATTCGCGCTTGGCAACGTTGGCGGCCTGCGCGTCGATCAGCGCGCGTTGCAAACGATCGGCTTCGCGCGCGCGCCGCCGTTCGAACCAGATCACCGCGGCCGTCATCGCGAGCGTCAACAGCGTCGCAAGACCGGCGAAGGCGAAAACCGGACGGCCGCGCGCCGCCGCCAGCTCGTCGATATCCGCATCGAGAAACCGCGCGTAGGAATAGATCGGCAGATCGTCGACGCGCTGATACGCGGCAGTCAGAGCGCTGCCCTCGGGACCGCGGACACCTTGAAGCAAACCCGAGTTGCGACTCGGCGCCCGCCCGCCCAGCACGGCGACGAGATCGATGCGCATGCCCGCGAAGCGCTCCGGATCCGGATAGCGATAGACGATCAGCCCGTCCTCGCGGATCACGCCGACCGTGCCCGGTGCGGTGACGAGCATATTCTCGAAATGCCGATCGAGATGCTCCGCCGGAATCAGCGCGACGATGAAGGCAGCGCCGAATACGTTGGGATACGCGCGCTTGGCGAAATAGACGAAACGATCGCGGGCGCGCGATCCGATCTCCAGCCCGACCGAGATATGGTCGTAGGCGTTTCCGCCCAGCGCCATTATCGACCGGCGTTCGGCGAGATCGAGGCGACGCGGCGGCCGATCGCCGAGTGGTATTTCGTCGCCGGCCGCATCGTGCAGATAGATATTGATCGCCAGCTTCTGGCTGCGGCGGATCCGATCCATCACCAGATCGAGATCGGCGACGATCGTCGAATCGGATTGTTCGACCAGCCACAAATCGACGCCGACGAGCAGCGCACCCGCCGCGTCGATCGTCCGGCCGATCTGGGACGCGATCAGGTTTTGGGAGCCGAGGATCTCGCTTTGCGCCGACTCGGTCAGCTGATCTCGCGACTGGCGCATCGACAGATACGCCACACCCCAAATACCCGAGATGACGAGCAGCGCGAAAGCGGCCGCGGCCCATTCCGGAGCCGCAATCCGATCGAACAATCCGTTTTTACGCCGCTCCGGGGAAGTCATTCGCGCCCATCTTCGGCACGCATTTTCGGCCGGAAAGGTTAACCAGGCGCGAAGATTCTGGGAAGGTCTAGCCGAAAACCGGCTTGCGCGATCAGCCCGGCGCGCAACGCAAAGGGACAGCGTTGACCCGCCGATCCCCATCGACCGGCCGCAACTGGCCGGATTCCTGATCCAGCCAGCGCAGCACGCCGGTGCGAATGGCGAAATGCGCGGCATGCAGTTGCAGCCGGCCGCGCTTCTCCAAAGTGCCGATGCAGGGATGGGTGCGCAGCGCGGCGACGCTGGCGCGCAAATTCGCGATCTCCAGCGAGCGGGCGAAATCCTCGGGCAATTCGCGGTCGCATTCGGGGACGAGCGACGCCGCGCCGTCGAGCTGGGCAATCCACGCCCCGACGAAATCGCCGGGCGACAACGGCTTGCGGCCGGCATCGACATAGGCGGCGATGCCGCCGCATCCGCCGTGACCCAGCACGACGATGTGTTCGACCTTCAGCGCGATCACGCCGTATTCCAGCGCGGCGCTGGTACCGTGCAGGCCGCCGTCGGGCTGGTAAGGTGGCACGATGTTTGCGACGTTGCGCACGACGAACATCTCGCCCGGCCGCGCGTCGAAAATTACTTCCGGTGATACGCGGGAGTCGCAGCAGCCGACGATCATCACGCTGGG
>PVXE01000040.1 GCA_014444615.1 Tagaea sp. CACIAM 22H2
GGCCATCGGGCGGCACCATTCCTCCTGCACCGAGCAATAAAGCGTCAGCGAGCCTTGGGCTTGGGCGGCACCGGCGAATAGCGGAATGGCGGCGACAATGGCCGCAGAGGCGGCGTAACGAAGGGCGTTCATATCTTTCTCCCTGAAGGATACGGGGCGGATCCCCGATATCGCGACTTATGGTTACGATTTGATGACATTCCGGGCTTCCGCGCAAGTGCGCGGGGGCAGCGGCATACATCCGGCGTATCGCGTCGCAAAATGCGGCGGCGACGGCCTGCCCGATGTCCGAAAATAGCGCTCGAGTATTCTTTACGCGCCTGAAGATTCTCTTAACCGGGGCATGCGTTTAATGGGGGGCCTGGAACCGCCCTCCGATCCCCGGACGGCGCATCCGGACCGGCCGGATTTCGCTATAATCCGGGCCGCACCGAACCTCATGCCGGGCGACCAGCCATGCCGAAGAACGACCTGTCCGAAGACGATTACTTCGCGATCGAAGACGCGCTGCAGAATAGCGCGCGCGGCCGCGCCTTTTTGCGCATGCGCGATCAGCGCCAGCGTCTGGTCGCGATCGACGAGGCGCGGCGAATCGCCTCGTCGCTGCGCGAATGGACCTTGCGCCAATTCGAAATCCAGAAGGAAGCGACCAGCCTGGAAGTGCTGCGCGCCGAGCTGCAAAGCATGGCCGCCCATATCCAGACCGCGAAGCAGGAAATCGCGGCGCTTCACGAGAAGGACCATAAGGTCGAGTCCTCGGCCAACCGGATCGTCACGGCGACCAGCGAGCTCGATCAAATCGTCCAAGCGACCGAGCGCGCGACGTCGGACATCCTCAACGCCGCCGAGCGTGTGATGGAAATCGCGGGCACGCTTCCCGCCGAACTCGCCGAGCAAGGCCAGATCCTGACCGACCAGGCGACCGAAATTTTCACCGCCTGCTCGTTCCAGGACATCACCGGCCAGCGCATTTCCAAGGTCGTCAACACGCTGCGCTATATCGACCAGCGCGTCGCCGCGATGGTCGAAATCTGGGGCGCGGACGCGCTCACGAGCGTCAAGCCCGCCGCCGCCCCGGCCGCCGACGGCCGTGCCGACAGCCACCTGCTGAACGGCCCGTCGATGCCCGGCCAAGGCCGGACCCAGGACGAAATCGACGCGCTGCTGAACGGCGTCATGGCCGATGCGCCCGCCGCAGCGCCCGCACCCGCCCCCGAACCGGTCGCCGCACCGGCCGCCGCCGCCCCGGCGCCGGCCCCGAAAGCTCCCGCCCCGGCTGTGAAAGCCGCCGAGCCCGAGCCCGCAACCGCCGGCGCCACTTCGTCCCAGGCCGATATCGACAAATTGTTCGGATAACAGCGCCATCCGCTCCGAGGCGCTACTAGGTGCGGTCAAGTGTCTGTAGAAACTTGGCCGCCGGACCGTTAAACGTTCTTATATGACACCGTCTGAACCCGCACATCCCAGCGCCGCCGAAGCGCCCAAAGCGCCCGCCGCGGGCGCTTCGACGCCGGCCGATCCGGGCGCCGCCGCCGGCGGCGAGGAGGAGTTCGACGCCGAGAGTCAGGACGCGCTCCACGTATTGCCGCTGCGCATGATTCCGCTGGAAACGCCGGGTCTGCGCCGCTTGCGGCTGATCAAGAATGTCCGCCTCGATACGGTGATCGAGCTTTACAAGGACCAGAGTCACAAATCGGCGCAGGTCCCGCTCGAGACGCTGCATTCGGTCTTCCAGAGCTACGGCGAGCAGCTGCGCAAGGACATGCCGGTGCTGCAGAACCTGGCGACGGTCCCGTCCTTCGACGTGTACACGCTGCGCTTGGCGATGCGCCAATTGAAGATCCCGGTCGACGAAAAGAAGGATCTTCAGCTTTCCGAAGGCAAGCGCCGCGAATTGACGTCGCATATGAAGGCGTTCACCCACCCGCTGATCCAGCAGATCTACGGCGGCACCGAGATCGAGGTGAACGACGTTTCCGACATTTTGCGCCTGATCGCCAACCCGAACCGGGAAGAGGCGTTGAAGAATCTGCGCGCGATGTCGCAGAAGCTGAACGTGCCGTTGACCGAGATTCCGCGCTTCCTCGAAGATTACGGCGACACGTATCTCTCGCTCGCCTATTTCAAATCCTGCCTCGACACGGTCGTGCCGCAGGTCCAAGGCTTCCTCGATTGGATCAAGCCGCTCGAGGAAAACCAGATGATCAAGCACGACCGCCTGTCGAAGCAGATGCTCGACAAGGTGAAGGATTCGCTGTCGGGCGTGATCATCTCGCTGACCGGCCGCTTCGAATCCTTCAATCGCAAAAGCGCCGATTTCTGGAAGGACATCAACGCCAATTCCTTCGCGCAAATGAAGGACTTGGTGTTCTCCAATCACCGCTCGATGGGCGGCGTGTTGTGCGGCCTTGCGGTCAAAATGCAGCTGTGGCGCGAACGCTTCCCGACCGCCGGCGGCGGGCCCAACAAGCGCCTGGAATTCGTGCGCTCCGAAATCGTGCCCGGCATGCAGCTGATCGACGAGCTGGAAGCCGCCGCGCGGAAAATGAATATCTGAAAACGCGCGCTAGATCGCGCGGGCGAGGCAGATCATCGCGGCCGAGCGGCGGCGGAACGCAACGCGCTTGGCCGACACCATCACCGGCGTCACCAGACCTTCGAGCGTTTTGAGCGCCGTCGGGAACGGGGCGGACGGCACCAAGGGCCCCGTCGCCGCCATCAGTGTGGCGAACGTGCCCGGCAACGCGAAATGGGTGCCGAGCGCCGTGCCCGTCAGATCGAAATCCGAACCTGCCATCAATTGGCGGAAGGATTCGTTCATCCACAGAATCTCGCCCGGCGTTTCGCCGTCGGCAGCACAGATCGACAGCGCGATCGGCAGCCCGTCGAGCGCTTCGGCGACCTGCGCTTCGATCGCGTCGGCCACCGCATCGTTGGCGAACGGAATGCTCAGCAGGAAGGTGGTGGGACCCGTTCGCACCGCGCGCAGAATGCCCACGACATCGCGCCCGAACAGCCAATCGCCTTCGCAGGCGATGGCGGCCGTGGCCCCCAGGGCAAGCGGATTCAATGCGGCGGCGAATTTGGCGCGGGCGATCTCGTCGTCGCCCAATCCGCCGCCCGTGGCGCCAAGCGCCTCGGGAAACTCGGCATGGAACAGCGCGTCGGCCCATACTAGGCGCGCCTTGCCGGCGTCGCCGCCCGGCAACTCGACGATCGCGATGCCGCCGTTGGTCTCGAAACTCTCGCCGCTGGACATTCCCGTTCTCCCCGTGCCGGAAGAATAGGCACCGAGCCCGGCGTTGCTCAAGCCGCTTCCGCGCCGCGCTTGACCTTAAGGTCCAGAAGTCGCGCCACTTCCAGCACGACCAGCAGCTTGCCTTTGAGGCGGTAGATGCCCGCCGACACGTCGCGCCAGCGCGGGTCGAGCGTGGCGGGATTGCGTTCGTAGGAATCCGCCGCGAGCGAGAGCACCTCGCCGACGTTGTCGACCATCAGGGCGTAAAGCTCGCCCTTGAAATCGACGACGACGTTCATGCCCGGCGTATTGGCGTCGCGCTTGGGCAGCCCCAAGCGGCGGCGGACGTCGATCGCGGTCACGATACGGCCGCGCAAATTCAACGCGCCCGCCACCTCCGGCGGCGCAAGGGGAACGCGCGTGATGCGCTGGGGTCCGAGCACATCCTGCACGGTCAGCACGGGAATGCCGAACAGCTGGTCGGCGACCGTCATGGTGACGAAGTCGCTCGCGGCCGCGGCGACGGCGGGATCGGCGACGCCCTGCTTGTTCGCGACGGCGGGAAGATTGGACATGGTTTTCTACCCTTCGCTTACTCGGCCGCCGAACGGCCGCCCAGCTCCGACAGCGAGGCGAGCAGGCCTTCGCGGTCCAGCTTGGGGATGAAATCGGTGAAGCCCACGCGGCGCGCACGGTCGATATCGGCCGGGTGCGTGTGCGAGGACAACGCCAGGATCGGCGTCTCGCGGAACTTCTCCGAACGGCGCAGCGTTTCGGCGAAATCGAAGCCGGACATGCCGGGCATTTCGATGTCCGAGACGATGACGTCGAACTCGCGGCCGCTTTCGCACAGCGTCAACGCTTGGGCGGCCGTATCGGCCGTCGTCACGTCATAGCCGGCGACCTGGAGGATCGGCTGGAGCAGATTGCGGAAGAACGGGCTGTCGTCGACCAGCAGCAGACGGCGGGCCGTGTCCGCCCCGCCGAAAGGCTGATCGGCCTTGCCGAACCAGTCGCCGAAGGCCTGCGCCAGATAATGCGCGGTGTCGATCACGTCCGTCGCCTTGCCCGAAATGATCGCCGAACCGACCATGCCCGGACGCGCGTTGTTCATCTCGATCGACAGGCGTTCCTCGACGATATCGACGATTTCGTCGACCAGCAGGCCCATGTTGCGGTTGCGGTCGGCGAAGACCAGGATCGGCTGACGGCCTTCCGAGCGGATGCCGTAGCTCGGGTCGATCGTCACCAGCGGCATCAATTTGCCGCGATATTGAAGCACGGGCTTGCCGTCCGAGTATTCGATCTGCGCGGCGTCGGTTTCCTCCAAACGCGCGATCAGCGACAGCGGCACCGCCTTGGGCGCTTGACCGCCGGCGCGGAAGACCAGCAGCGCCACGCGTTCGCCTTCGCTGCGCGCGGCTTCGCTCGCCGTCTGTGCGGTCTGGGTCTCCGACATCGTCGCGGCCGAGGCGCCCGAGCCCGCCGCGATCCCGTTGGGATCCAGGATCATGATCACCGAACCGTCGCCCAGGATCGTGTTGCCCGAGAACATCGGCACGTCGCGCAGGATCGGCGCCACCGGCTTGACCACGATTTCCTCGGTGTCGAACACGCGGTCGACCATGATGCCGAAGGTGTAGTTGCCCACCTGAGTCACGACGATGAAGCTCTTGTCGTCCTCCATGCCGCGCGTTTCGCCCAGGCGCAGCGTGTCGTGCAGCGACACCAGCGGCAGCAGGCGGTTGCGCAAGCGCAGGAACGGCGCCTCGTTGACACGCTCGACCGTCGTTTCGGAATTGCCGTGCGCGCGCACGAGTTCGAGCACGCTGATCTGCGGGATCGCGAAACGCTCGCCCGAGCATTCGACGATCAGCGCCGACACGATGGCGAGGGTCAGCGGGATCTTGATGACGAAGGCCGTACCCTTGCCGCGCTGGAACTTCAGCTCGACCGTACCGCCGATCTTCTCGATGTTCGTGCGCACGACGTCCATGCCCACGCCGCGGCCCGAGACCGAGGTGACCTGGGCGGCCGTCGAGAAGCCGGCGGCGAAGATGAACTGCGCGGCCTGCTGATCGGGCATGGCCGCGACTTCCGCCTCGGTCGCCACGCCGTTCTGCACGGCCTTCTGCTTGATGCGGTCGATGTTGAGGCCGCGGCCGTCGTCCTTGATTTCGATGATGATGTGGCCGCCTTCGTGGAAGGCGTTCAGGATCACCTTGCCCGTTTCGGGCTTGCCGGCCGCGCGGCGCTCGTCCGGCGGCTCCAGCCCGTGATCGGCGCAGTTGCGCACGAGATGGGTCAGCGGATCCTTGATGAGTTCCAGGACCTGCCGGTCAAGCTCGGTTTCCTGACCGTGCATCAGCAGGTCGATCTTCTTGCCGAGTTCGTGGCTAAGATCGCGGATCAAACGCGGCAGCTTCGACCACGCGTTGCCGATCGGCTGCATGCGCGTCTTCATGACGCCTTCCTGCAATTCCGACGTGACGTGGTTGAGGCGCTGCAAGGGCGCGGCGAACTCGCTGTCCTTCTGCGAACGCAGAATCTGCAGCAGCTGGTTGCGCGTCAGCACGAGTTCGGAAACCATCGTCATCAGGTTTTCGAGCACGTCGACATTGACGCGGATCGACGAAGCGGCGACGGCCGATTCGCCGGCGGCGGCTTCGGCCTTGACCGCGGGCGGCTTCGCGGCGGCGGGGGCCGGCGGCTTCGCGGCGGCAGGCGCGGGAACGGGGGCCGGGGGCGGCGCGGGCGGCGCCGCATTTTGGCTGGCGATGGCGTCGGCCACGGCGGCGGTTTTATGCGCGGGCACCGGCACGAAACCGTGCTCGTCGGGCTCCGGTTCCGCGGGCGTGGCGGCAAGGGCTTGCAACGGCACGGCCGCGGCGGGCGCGGCCGGCGCCCCGGCGCCCTTGCCGGCGGCGAAATCGTTCAGGCGTTGGATCAGATCGCTATCCTCGCCCTCGGGCTCGGCTTCGGTCTGCTCGAGAACGGAGAGAAGGCTCTTGATGCGGTCGATCGATTCCAAAATCAGCGAGACCGTCGTCGTGTCGGCGACCAGTTCCTTGTCGCGGATCTTGTCGAGCAGGTTCTCGCCGGCATGCGCGACCTTTTCGAGGCGCGGCAAGCCCAAAAAGCCGCACGTGCCCTTGATCGTGTGCATCATGCGGAAAATGCTCGACACCAGCCCCGGATCGTTCGGGTTCTGCTCGAGCTTGACGAGCTCGGTATCCAGCATGCCGAGACTTTCACTGGTCTCGGTCAAGAAGTCCCGCAGCAGATCGTCCATTTTTCGGCTCCGTGGTCGTGGGGGCCTCAAACGGGCCCGGCCATACGCTTCAATTGCGTATTTAAAGGCGAGACGCTTACCTGGAGCTTAATGCCGGGCGTTTTATCGGAAAATTTCCGCCGTTACGTCTCAAACGATTGATTTCGCGACGTTATACGTCTTTTTCGCCGGCGACCTTTTCGCGCACGAAACGCACATGCATGCGCAACTGATACAAGGCGTCGTCGTAGGAATGCGGCAACTTCAACGATTCGACGGCCTTTTCGATGGACAGCAACTCGGCGCGACAGGACTCAATGGCTGATTGATCGGACTCATTGATCAGGCGGATCTCGATCGTCCGCAGCCGCTTGTACCAGCGGTTTATCTTGCCGCGGATTTGCCAGCGATAGATCGGCGGCGCCAAGCGCATCAGCGGAATCATCAGCGTGATCAGCGGAATCAACATGACCAGCGTGCGCTCAATGAGCACGGCAAGCCAGAACGGCAGATAGGCGACGAGCACGCCGGGTCCGCGCCGCACCAAACGCTCGCTATCCGCGTGCTCGGGGAAATCGAGATGGTCGAGCGACGGGAACATGCCCGGCGGCGCGAACAACTGTCGCGGGCTATGCACCTCCTTCGCCGCCTTGAACAGCAATTGCACCAAGGCGGGATGCATATCTTCGCGCACAGCGAGTTGCGCCACCGGCGCCAGCAGCACGAGATCCTCGTTCGGCACGTCGCGCGCGAGATCGAGCGACCCGCCCGGCAGCACCACCGAAGCGAGGAACGGGAAATTGTGCTTGTAGGCTTCGTGGCGCGGGAAGCCGATCAACCGGAAGCGGCCCGTCGCCAGCATATCGGCGAGGCCTTCGGGCGGGCGGGCCGATACGGCGAACGCCGCATCGATCCGCCGTTCGCGCAGCGCCACCAGCGCGTCGCCCATGCCCATCGCCACGGTTTGCACGTCGCTTGCGGCATCGAAGCCGTTGGCGCGCAGCAATTGCCGCGCAAGGATTTGCGTGCCGGAGCCCTCGGCGCCGATCGCGATGCGCCGGCCGCGCATGTCGGAAAGCTTGGTCACGCGCAGATCGGCGCGCACGATCAGCCAGACCGGCTCGTGAAACACGGTCGCGAGCACGGCCACGCCGGGCGACCCTTCCTCCGACCCGACGCCGCCTTGCACGAACCCCGCATCCGCGCGGGGTGGTTCGCCCGACAGCCTGCGCAGATTTTCGAGCGCGCCGGCCGTGCGCTGAATCTCGAGGGTCACCCCGTCGCGCGCCAGGATCTGGGCGTAGCGCTCGGCGAAGGCGACATAGGATCCGCCTTCCGCCCCGGCGGCGAAGCGCAATGTGGTGGGCGGCGGCGGGGCGACGAAGCGGAATGCGACGTAGAACCCTGCCGCGATCAGCAAGGCGATCGGCCCGTAGACCTTCGCCACCGCCGCCGCGAGCGTGCCCCAATCGCGCAGCCGCGCGCGCCACTTCCAATTCATCGCCGTCCCCGCCATTCATCGGCCATTCCTTACTTTAACGCGGCCGCGCTAGATTGTCCGCATGACCCCAGCATCGAAGATTCTGCATCGTTCGAGAACCGTTCCGCCGCGCGCCGCCAAGGCCCAAGGCGGCTATATTTTCGACGAGAGCGGCAGGCGTTATTTCGACGGATCGGGCGGGGCGGCCGTGTCCTGCCTTGGCCATAATCATCCGGCCGTCGTCGCGGTGTTAAAGGCGCAGCTCGAAACGCTCGACTATGCGCACACCTCGTTCTTCTCCAACGCGCCGATGGAGGATCTCGCCGCGTTCCTGATCGGCGCGGCACCCACGAAGATGGGCAAAGCCTATTTCGTGTCGGGCGGGTCGGAGGCGATGGAGGCGGCGCTGAAACTCGCGCGCCAAGCCGCCGTCGAGCGCGGGCAAACGAAACGCGTGAACTTCGTCGCGCGGCGGCAATCCTATCACGGCAACACGCTGGGGGCGCTGGGCGTGGGCGGCAACGCGGCGCGGCGCGAATTGTTCGGCCCGCTGCTGCCCGCCAACGCGCATTTCGTGTCGCCGTGCTACGCCTATCGCGACAAAGCGCCGGGCGAAAGCGAGGAAGCCTACGGCAAGCGCCTCGCCGCCGAGTTCGAGGCGAAGATCGCGGCGCTGGGCGCCGAAACTATCCTCGCCTTCGTCGCGGAAACGGTCGGCGGCGCCACGCAAGGCTGCACGCCGCCCGTGCCCGGCTATCTTTCCGCCATCGACGCGATCTGCAAACGCCACGGCATTCTGCTGATCCTCGACGAAGTCATGAGCGGCATGGGCCGTTGCGGCACCTTGTTTGCTTACGAGCGTGAGAAAGTGAATCCCGACATCGTGGCGATCGCCAAAGGGCTGGGCGGCGGCGCGCAGCCGATCGGCGCCATTCTGGTCTCGCCCGAGATCGTCGATGCGATCGAAAACGGTTCGGGCGCCTTCGCGCATGGCCATACTTATGTCGGGCATCCGATGGCCTGCGCAGCGGCGCTGGCCGTGCAGCACACGATCCGCGACGAGAATCTGCTCGCCAACGTGACGGCGATGGGCGCGCGTCTCGAAGCGGGATTGACCGAGCGCTTGGGCAATCACGCTTATGTCGGCGATATCCGCGGGCGCGGATTGTTTTGGGCGGTCGAACTGGTCGCGGACCGCGCGACCAAGGCGCCCTTCCCGTCCGCCGCCAAGCTCAACGCCGCGATCAAGCGCGAGGCCTTCGCGCGCGGCCTGCTGATCTACGCGATGGGCGGCACGATCGACGGGAAATCCGGCGATCACGTGATGCTCGCCCCGCCCTACAACTCCACGCCGGACGAGATCGATTTTTGCGTCGCCGCACTGGGCGACGCGATCGATGAGGCGGTGGCAAGTCCGTGAGCCGGATATTCCTGATCCACGCTTTGCGCGATTCGGTCGAGCCCGCGCGCGCGGCGATGGCGCGCGGCTGGCCGGAAGCGCAGGTTGCCAACTTGCTCGACGATTCGCTGTCGGCGGATCTGACGCGCGCGGGCGCGCTCGATGCCGCGATGATCGCGCGATTCGTGCGCCTGGGCCGCTATGCGCACGATCAAGGGGCGGAAGGCATCCTTTTCACCTGCTCGGCTTTCGGGGCGGCGATCGAGGCTGTCGCCGCCGACCTGCCGATCCCGGTGCTGAAACCGAACGAAAGCGCCTTCCGCGCGGCGTTGCGCCACGGCAAACGGATCGGCTTGCTGGTGACGTTCGAAGGATCGCTGGCACCGCTGACGGCAGAATTACGCGCGATGGCGGGCGACGCGCTCGATCTGCACGCGCAGATCGTGCCGGGCGCATTGGCCGCGCTGCAAACGGGCGATGGTGCCGCGCACGACGCGCTGATCGCGCAAACCGCGTCGCGTCTGCCCGCGATCAATGCGCTGGTCCTCGGCCAGTTTTCGATGGCGCGGGCCGCAGGAGCGATCGCGCGCACGCCGCTCTACACCACGCCCGACGCGGCCGTCGCGGAACTCAAAGCCCGCGTCACTTCCCGTCGAGGGTCGTAACCGCGTCCCAATCCGCCGCCGGCGGGTCCGCCAAGATTTCGTCGACCCGCGCGAGAAAGGCGGCCGCCGCTGTATCGCGCGCGGCGCCTGCGGCCAAGATCGCTTTAGCGCCTGCGAAGTCGCGCGCGCGATACAGCGCCAAAGCCTGCGCGTAAGGTGCGGCGAATTCGCTTTGCGCTTCCGCCAAGGGCTCGTGGATCGCGACGGGGGCGGCACGCCCCTTCACCCGCACGCGATCGAGCTCGCGCCACGCGATATTCGCTTCGCCGCAAGCCGCGCGCGTGGCGTCCGATACCATGATCGCCGAACCGAAATACTTGTTCGCCCCTTCCAGGCGCGAGGCCAGATTCACCGTGTCGCCCATCACGGTGTAATTGAAGCGCCGCGTCGAACCGATATTGCCGACCAGGGCCATCCCGGTATTGATGCCGATGCGGGCCCCCAGGCGTTTGCCCTTGAAGGGCTGGGCCGGATCGGTGTTGAGCGCGGCGAGCTTCGCCTGGCATTGCAGGGCGGCCGTCACGGCGTTGCGCGCATGGTGCGGATCGTCGAGCGGCGCCCCGAACACCGCGACGATGGCGTCGCCGATGTATTTGTCGACGAAGCCGCCATTGGCTTCGACGATCTCGGTCATCGCCGACAGATAGACATTCATCGTCGCGACGAGTTCGGCGGGCGTCAGGCCTTCCGACAGCGCGGTGAATCCCGCGACGTCGGAGAAGAGCACGCTCACCTCGCGCTCCTCGCCGCCCAGCTGCGGCGGCTTGTCACCCGCGACCAGCTTGTCGATCACGGCCGGCGCGAGATAAAGCGCGAAGCTGCGGCGCAGGAAGCGTTTGTCCTTGTCGGCGACGGCGAAGCGATAGCCCGCGAGCAGCGCCGACGCCGCGAACGCCGCCGCCAGCCCATCGAGCCAGGGCAGCACGAACCCGCCTTGCAGCGCGACCGTCGCCAGTATCGTCCAAATCGCGCCGATCCCCAATAAAGCGAGACCCGCCAGCGATGCGGGGAAAGCCAGCGCCGCAACGGCCGCTAGCGCCACGCCCGGCGCGCTTGCCAAGGCGCGTTGCGTTGGCGACAGATCGGCAAGGCCGCGCCCGCGCAGGAAATTCTCGATCGCGGCGGCGTGGATCAACACGCCGGGGATCGCCTCGCGCGTGAAATCCGCTTTCACCAGATCTTCGCGCGGCGGCAAGGCGCAGCGCGGCGCTGCCCCCGCACCCTCCGGTCCGGTCATGAAGCGCTTGGACGTGATTTTGCGATCTTCGACGTCCAGCACTGCGCCGATCAGCACGGCCTTGTCCTTGAAATGCCGCGCGAAGAAATCGGCGTCGCCCTTCGCCGCGCAGGCGCGTAAATCGGCGAGCGAAAAGATCGGCACGTCGCGCCCGCCGCCGGTGAAGTCGATCGTCATCGCGCCGTCGCGCGTGGCAGCCACGTCCGGCGTTTTCCCGGCAAGGCGCGACGCGATCTCGTAGGCGAAGCCCGTCTCGCGCCGTGTGCCGCCGCCCGCTTCCTCCGCCTCCAAGTACAAAGGCACGCGGCGGATCGCATCGTCGGCATCGGCGATCAGATTGACCGCACGGATATTCGCGGCATTGCCGACCGCGAAACTCTGCCCCGGAAAGGGCCGGATCGGCTGGGTTTGATGCTGCACCTTGCCGAGCAGCACGCGGCCCTCGCGCGAACCGGCGCGCAACGCGCGCAGGAAGTCGCGCTCGAAGCCGGGCACCAGGCGCTCGACCGAGGTCGGGAAGATCACGTCGAAGCCGACGATCTTGGCGTTGGCGTCGAGCACGGCGTTCAGCACCGGCGCCAATTCCGGCGTCCACATCGCTTGCGGCAAGTCGGCGAAGGGCGGCGTGCGGTGCGTTTCCTCGTCGATCGCGATCACCGCGACGTTCGACGCTTCGGGCCCGCGCACGGGCCCGAAAGCGGCATGGCGCAGCGCGAACGCCGCGTCGAGCGACAGCCCTGCGACGCGTTCGCCCCACGGCGTCAGCGGGAAACACGAAGCGGCCGCGACCAGCACCGCGGCGACGGCCAGATCGCGGCGCTTCATTTCCTAGAGACGCAAGAGGCGCGAGATGACCGGCGCTTGGCCGGGCTTGGCCTCGGGATCGATTTTGAACACGATCTCGCGCCCCGGCCCAGCCGAAGCGCGATAGACGCCGCCCGCAACCAGTTTTTGGTCCGCTTTGGCGAGATCGTGGAACGCGCCGCGCTGCAATTGCTGGGCGGCGACCTGCACGGTCAGCTTTTCGCCCGGCTGATCGATGCGCTCGATCGTGACCGTCCCGCCGCCCTTCACGTCCAGCACTGGCGACAAGCCGTAGAGGGTGGCTTGCGGTGCTGCGGGGCCTTGCGCGGGACGCGGCGGGGCGCGGAAGACCATCACGCCGGCTTGGCCCGATTGCGCCTGCGTCAATCGCATCTTGCCGCCGTCGCATTCGACCTTTTCGCGGCGCACGGTGCCGCCTTCGACGGAAGATTGCTCCGCCCCCACCGTCACGGTGCCGCCTTTGATCGTCTCGCGCCAGCACGAGCGCAAATAGCCGAGCACGAGCTCGTCGCCCGGCGCCAATTTGATGACGCGCCCGGCATCGACGTAATCCATGAAATCGACGTCGAGATTCTTGCCCTTCGCATCCTCGACCAGCGCCGCCTGCTGGGCGATGGCGGGGGCCGCGCAAACGAGAACGGCAAGGCAAACGGCACGCGCGATCATTTGTACACAACCTCAGTCGTTCGACCGCGAATACTATTGAATGTCATGTGAGCGGTAAACCGCCCGTTCGCTTCCTGGAGATAGCCGGTCACGCTGTGCGTCTCCCGGCCGAAATAACTTTCGCAATCGAAGGCGATCGGCGGAATACGAAGATCCGCATCGACCTTTCCGAGACCGACACAACGGAAAACCCCAGTCAATGAATTGCTTTGGTGATTCGTCAGCGTCAGACGGACGGCGTTGTTCTCGATCGCGATGTGCGAAGTGCCGGAAGTCAAAACGACGGCGCCCGCTTCGACATTTGCCATCAGCATCGTGGAAATGGACCTGGCGACTCTTGGTACGACGGCGACTTGCGCGCGCGGTGCGCTGTCATTTGCCGCAGCAAGCGCCGCAATCCGTTCGCGCGCGATCGACGCGAAGGCGCCCGTCGGATAGGCATCGAGATAGGCGCGCATCTCGGCGGCGTTGGACGACGTTTTCACCGAATCCCAAAACAACGTTTCTCGGTCCATCTGGGAAGCCGCCACCGCGCCGACTTGCGGCGGCATGAAGAAAAAGTCGCCCGTCAGCGACGATGCTTCCCAAGGCACTTGCGCCCCGTTCGATGCGCGCGCGACATCAATGCGCACCTGCTTGAAGACTTCCTCGACTTTCAATCCAGGCTCGCCCAGCGCGCGCAACAATGCGCGAGTATATAGCCCGTTGTCGCCGTCGCCGTCGGCCGCCACGCGGCCGGGTGCCGTCGCATAGGCGATCAGTGTGCCCTCCGGCGCGTTGATCTGGGCGAGACCGCCGCCGGTCGAGCGGAAGCGCCGTTCGAACGGGTTGTTGCGGCAGGCGTCCAAGATCACCATCGACACGCGCGCTTTGGCCGCCGCCATCTGGTCGAGGACGGCTTCGACATCGAGCGTTTCCAGACGCACGCGCTGCTCAGATGTGATGCGCGCATCGACGGGCACGAGATAGTTGCGGCCCTGCACCTGCAGGCCGTGTCCGGCGTAGAAGAACAGCGCCGTATCGCCTTCGGCCAGCTTCTCGCCGAAATCAGCGACCGCATCGCTGAATTGGGCCTTCGTCACATTTTCTTTCAACACAACGTCGAAGCCTCGCGCGCGCAGCGACTTCGCCATTTCCCGCGCGTCGTTGGCGGGGTTGCGCAGCGGCGCTTCGGCGTAATTCGCGTTGCCGACGACGAGCGCCACTTTCTTGGACGCGAAGGCCGGCGCCGGCGCCAGAAGGGCGCCCAAGGCCGCCGCCAAAACGATGCCCGCGATACGGTTCATGGCCTGCGCCCGAAAGGGAAATTCATGCGCTTGAGGGTAGCATAGTCTGTCGGCGGCACAAGTCTGTGACGGCCGTCACACCTTACCGGAGCAAAGCTTGCTGGCGCGCGGCCCCGCCGCCATCGCCCACCAGGGTGAAGGGCGCCCAAAAAATAGGATGCGCGTAGGCGAAAACGGTGGCGTTCGACGAAGGATCGACCAGCCCCGGCCCGTCGATCAGACCGGCCATCGCCTGGCGCAGGGCTTCGGCGCGGGCAAGATTGCCATCGCGCGCCTGCCGGGCGAACAGATCGGTCGTCAGCGCCCGCGCCGATGTCGTTTCCACCGGCCAATTCGACACCAGCAAGGCGCGCGTGCCGGCGTAGAAGAAGGCACGGCCCAGCCCCGACACGGCCTCCGCCCCTGCGCCGTCGCCCGTCGCGGTGTTGCAGGCCGACAGCACGACCCAATCGGCGTTGAGGCGCAAGGCGAGGACTTCGTCGAGCGTCAGCAGCCCGTCGCCGTCGGCATCGGCGACATTGGGCGCGGACAATGCCAAGGCGGGCTGCGTCAGCCCGTTGAGATCGCCGGGGATCAACCCATGCGTGGCGAACATCACCACGCGGCGATCCGACAGATCCATCGCCTTGACCGTCTTTTCGTTGGCGGCGGCGCCCAGGATCACGTCGGCGGCGTCGGCGTTGAGCGCCATCGCGATGCCGCGCACCTCGTCGGCCGTGTCGGGCAGACGCGGCAGCAAGCCTAGCTCGGCGCTGTCCACGCCTTGCGTTGCGGGCGCGTTGCGGCGCACGAGCTTCAGCCCGCGCGTTTGAATGCCGCGCGTGGTGAGTTGCGCCGTTTGGGTCGCTTGCTCGGTCTTCGCTTCGGCGGCCTGTTCGGAATTGAACCACGGATCGCCGAAACCGACGAACGCCTTGCGGTTGGCGGGCGGCACCGGCAGCCCGCGCAACGTCGCCAGCGACGCGACCGACGGCAATTGCGTGATCGCCGCCTTGCGGATCAGGAACGGCACTTGCTTATAGTTTGCGAACAGCGCGTCGTTCGCGCGTTCGGGGGCGAGCGTCGTCGCTTGCGTGACCAGCACGCCGAAGGGCAATTGGCCCAACGCGTCGTGCGGCACGACCAGCAACGAATTGGCACCGGCAAAGCCCGCTTCGACGGGCTTGAGCAGATCGTCGTAGAGCGACGACGCCAGCGCCACATCGAAAGCGGGAATGTCGCCCAGCGTCGCGGCGTTGGGATCGAGCGCCTTGCGCAAATTCGCGACCGCTTGCGCCATCTGCGCGCGGCCCTTGGGCACGGCGGCGAAAGCGGGCGCGCCCGAAGCGGGCACCGCCCAGACGAAGCTTTGCTGGCGGCCGACATAGGTCGCGATCAGCGCTTCGCCGGGGCGCAGCGCCTTGCGCGTTTCTTCGATCGTCGCCGGGCGCGGGTCGATCAATTGCGCGTAACTCGGGAAGCGGCGCTCGATTTCCTGGCGCAGCGCCGCGCGCGCGGCGCGCAGCGTGTCGATCTGGGTGCGCAAGGCGCGCACGGCGTTCTCGTCGCGTTCGGCCCCCGCCAGCACGTTGGTCAGCAAGCCTTGCAGCGCGCCGACCTGCTTTTGCGTATCCTGTTCGCGGCGCACGAGATCGGCCAAAGCCGGATCGGATGCCGCCGCGCGCGCCGAGGATTGCGCCAACGCCCGCTGCACGCCGGCCCCGCGCACCGCGTCGGCCAAGCGGAACGATTCCTCGGCGGACCCCGCGCGACCCGAACGCGCGAGCGCGCCCATCGCCGCTTCGAAAATCATCTTCACCTGCGCGTCGCGCGCGGCCGACCCCGTTTCCTCGTCGTCGGATTGGCGGGAGGATTGCAGCAGCACCGGCAAGGCGGCGTCGAATTCGGCGAGCGCTGCGTTCGCGTCGCCTTGCGCCAGAATCGCGGCCCCCAGCATGCCGCGCGCGATGCCCGTATCCCAATGGCGCGGCCCCAGCACGGCCGTGCGATTGCCGGCCACTTCCGTCAACACGCGGCGCGCTTCGCCCGCATCGCCGTTGCGCAACGCGACCATCGCCCAATTCGGACTGGTATCGAACGTCGCCCGCTTCAAATCGGGCTGATCGGCCGCGCGGCGGCGGATTTCGGCGTAGGTCTGCGCCGCGCCGCGCCAATCCTCGCGCTGGCTTTGCGCACGCGCGACGATGCGCAGCGCGCGCACCGGCCCCGAGGAGGCCGGGTCGATCTTCATCGTGTCGAAGCTTTCGAGCGCGACGCGGCCCAAACGCTCGGCTTCGGCGGCGCGCCCCTGTTCCAGCAGAATGTCGGCGAAGGCCGCGAGCGTGGACAGCGTTTCGGACGAATAGCGGCCGTAGCGCTCGAGGCGTGCCAGCAACGCGCGGCGGATCTCGACCTCCGCCTCCATCAGCCGCCCCTGACGCATCAGCGCGACCGCCAGATCGACGAAGAGATTTTGCTGCAGATTGGAGAAGACGCCGGGCGCGGCGTTGCCTTGCGCGGCGATACTGGATTCCTGCGCCACCAGACGCTGGTTGACGTCCATCGCCAAGCGGGTTTGCCGCTCGGCATCGGCGAAGCGGCCTTCCTCCATCGCCAAGCGCGCGCGCGCGCGCGCAAGCAGCGCTTCGGCGTTCTGAACGACGAATTGCGGCGTGCGCGGGTTCTGGCGAATTTCGGCCAAGTTCCCTTCCATCTGCGGCAGCGTCGCACGCGCTTCGTCGAGCGCGCCGATCATCGGCGCCCAGGCGACGACGTTCATCTGCGCGCCCAAGCGCGAACCGGCGTTCGGCGCCGCCGCGACGCGCTGGCGCGCGAGTTCGAGCGCCGCGCGCGGCGAGCCGCCGAAAATCTCCGCAAAACTCTGTTGCTGCAGGATCATGCTAATGCGCGGCGCCGAAGCGCCCGACGCGATCGCCACGCGCGCGGCCTCGCGCAAATCGGCGAGCCGTTGCGCGTTGCGGCCGAGTTCGCCGGCGGCCATGCCGCGCGCCAGCAGGAATTCGGCCATCGCCACACCGTTCATGCCGGCCGGCGGCTGCCCATCCGCCTGTGCCGTCAAGGCGGCGACCTTCGCGGGATCGGGCTTCTGCTGATCGAGGATCGCGGCGATGTCGGAAATCGTGCGCGGCGGCGGGCGGAAACCTTGACCCTGGAAATCGGCCGTAATTTGGCGCGCCTGATCGAGACTGACCACCGGGCGCTGACCGTCTTGCTGGCAGCCGATCAAGACGAGCAGCGAAGCGGCAACGATGAGCGCGCGTTTCATGGCGATTCCCCCGGTTCGGCTTGGCCAAAAATCTACACGCCAAATATGGCCCTTTCAACGCGCGCCGGTGTATGGTCCCCGACACTTAGGGGAGGAATACCGAATTATGTCCGACGAACGTCCCATTCTGATTACAGGTGCGGCCGGCGCCTTGGGCCAAGTGCTGACCCAGGGCCTGACCGAGCGCGGTTATAAAGTCCGCGCGAGCGACAAGCTGGCCTATAAAGGCGAATTGCCCAAGGGTGTCACGTTCGATCTGCTCGACGTCGCCGATTACGACAAGGTGATGGCCGCCGCGAAGGGCGTGAAGGCGATCGTGCATTTCGGCGCGATCCCGACCGAGCAGGGCTTCGACGACATCGCGCACGCCAATCTGCGCGGCACCAACCATATTTTCGAGGCCGCGAAGACCGAAGGTGCGCGCGTTGTGGTCGCGAGTTCCAACCACACGGTGGGCTTCACCGAGCGCACGAAGCGCATCGACGAAGACGCACCCCATCGCCCCGACGGCTATTACGGCGTGTCGAAATGCTACGGCGAAATGCTGGGCCGCATGATGTTCGACAAGCACGGCGTGGAAAGCGCGCATTTGCGCATCGGTTCGTGCCTGCCCAAGCCGATCAACAAGCGCAATCTGCCGCTATGGCTGTCCTATCCCGATCTGCTGCGCCTGACCGTCGCATGCCTGGAGACCAAGAATCTCGGCTTCCGCGCGGTGTGGGGCATTTCGGCCAACACCCAGGCGTGGTGGAAATCGAAGCATTGGGACGCGATCGGCTACAAGCCGCAGGACAATTCCGAGATCTACGCTAAGGACGTCGACATGGCCGATACCGGCCCGGTTGCCGAACGTTTCCAGGGCGGCACGTTCTGCTCGGAAGGCTATACGCGCAAATCGCCGGGCCCGGCGGAGCTGCCGTAACGCCGGCCTCTTGACCTTCCAGCAACGGGCAACCCTACCTCCTGTCGCTGGAGGACAAGATGAAACGACGCGACTTCCTGATCGGCACCGCGCTGGCGAGTGCCGCACCGTTTTTTCCGGCTTTCGCCCAAACCCCGCGCCGTTTGATCGCCGCCAAGCGGCAGATCGTGGTGCGCGGCCGTTCGGCCAGCGTCTATAGCCTGACCGACGCGAACGGCAAGCCGGGCATCTTCGCCAATGAAGGCGAGCGCTTCACGGTCGCGGTCGAAAATCGCATCGACGACGGCTTGATCCTGCATTGGCACGGCCAGACCAAGGCGGACGCGACGCAGGATCGCGCGCGCCCCGACGGCGGCGCGCTTCAGCCCGGCGGCGTCGACCGCCACGATTTCGAACTCACACCCGGCTCGCACTGGATGCACGCGCATACGCTGCACGAGCAATTGCTGCTTGCAGCTCCGATGATCGCGCGCGAGAAGGATGCGGGCGACGTGCAGGACGTGGTCGTGATGCTGCACGATTTCAGCTTCAAATCGCCCGACGAAATCCTGATGGGCCTGACCGGCGGGACCGGCGGCGCGCATGGCGGTCACGGCGCGCATGGAGCGCATGGCGCCGCGGGCGGCAATGCGCCGGGCATGATGGCCCGGCTGCGCGGCATGATGGGCGGTATGATGGGCGGCGGCCATGCCGGCCACGGCGGTGGCGCTGCCATGTCGATGCCAATGGCCGTGCATGCCAACGACGTGACCTACGACGCATTCCTCGCCAACGACCGCACGCTGGACGATCCGGAGATCGTGCGCGTGGAACGCGGCGGGCGCGTGCGCTTGCGTATCGTCAACGGCGGCACGGCGACGGCGTTTTTCATCGACACGGGCGCGCTGACGGCAAGTTGCATCGCCGTCGACGGCACGCCCTGCCTGCCGCATTCGGGGACGCGCTTCCCGATCGCGCAGGGCCAGCGTTTGGATTTGTTGATCGAAATCCCGGCGGGCGGCGGCGCCTTCCCGATCTTCGCCCAGGTCGAGGCTGCGAAGATGCGCACCGGCATCGTGCTGGCGACGTCGGGCGCCGCGATCGCGAAACTCGACGGCGAAGCGGCGGCGACCGCCACACATACCGACCTTTCGCTCGACGCGGTCTTGCGCGCGCGCGACCCGCTGACGGAACGCAAAGCGGACCGCGTGCTGCCGATGGTGCTGGGCGAAGGCGCGAATTACCGCTGGACGATCAACGACCGCATCCACGGCGAAGCAGCGCCCATTCCGGTCAAACGCGGCGAGCGGATCGAATTCCGCTTCATGAATCCGACGACGATGATGCATCCCATGCATCTGCACGGGCATCATTTCCAGGTCGTCGAAATCGCGGGCAAGCGCCTATCGGGGCCGATGCGCGACACGGTGATCGTGCCGCCGCATGTGTCCGTCGCCGTTGCCGTCGAGTTCGACAAACCGGGCGATTGGTACATGCACTGCCATCACCTTTATCATATGGCGACGGGCATGATGACGGCCGTGAGCGTTTCCTAGGAAATCTCGCGGATCAGCTTGTTGAAGATCGCGTAGGCGAAATCCTGGCGGTCTTTCGCGGTCGCGACGAACGCGCCGGGCCCGCCGATCACGTTGGCTTCGTAGAAATCGCGCAACGGCCCGGTGCGCATCGCCTGGCCCGAGCCTTCGGCCTGGATCGCCAGCGCGTTGATCGTGATGCCCAGCGCCACCGCCCGGTCGCGCGCGACCGACGCGGGCGTTTGGCTGCGCATATCGGGCCCGTCGCCCGCCAGATCGATCGTGGCGCGTTGCGCGCGGAACGGGGCGACGCGGATCAGATCGGTCGCCATCGTCAGCGCGTCGCCGATCGCATTGTAGGATTGGAACTCGCGGGGCGCGGCAACCAGCCTGTCGGCGAAATCCTCGGCGTCGCCGGCCGACGCGATGCGCGTCCACGGCAATATCAGCTTCGGGGCACCCGGCGATCCCCATTCGCCATAGGCGACCGCGATCGCACCCAGCCGCATGCCCATAATCGATTGCACGACGCGCGGATGCTCGATGGCGGCGGCGGTACCCTCGCGCTGGAGCTTGTACTCCTCCGGGTCGATCGAACCCGAACCGTCGTTGAGCAGCACCAGCAGCAATTCGACGTCGTTCGATTGCGCCAGAGCCGGCGCTGCGACAGCGCCCAGGACACCCATGCCAAAAGCCCGTCGCGTCAACGCCATCAACCCGCCTCCCAAGGAAAACCGAGCATAGCAGACGAGATATTCATATCGCGTGCCGAGTGCTTGACATATCAGGCTTCAGGGACCCAATTTGTGCCCCCGGCGCCGAGGGCGGAGCCGTAAATCCGCCGCGCCGAGTTGGGGGGAAGCATATGAATCGATTGGATTTCAGCGCCGCGCTGCCGGCCGACGCCGATACCGCGAGTCTGGTCGGCCGCGTTTGGCTGCCGTCCGTGGCCGGACCCAGCGTCGTCGCCATCCGCGATGGCCACGCGATCGACATCACCGCGACCTACCCGACCGTCCGCGATTTGTGCGAAATGCCCGACCCGGCCGCCGCTTTGCGCGCCGCCAAGGGCACATCGGTCGGCAGCGTCGCCGATCTGCTGGCGAATTCGGACGAAGCCTTCCGCGACCCCAAGAAGCCCTGGCTGCTCGCCCCCATCGACGTGCAGTCGATCAAGGCGGCCGGCGTCACCTTCGTCGCGTCGATGCTGGAACGCGTCATCGAAGAACGCACGCGCGGCGTGCCCGAACTCGCGGCGGCCGCGCGCGCCGAGGTACTGGCGCTGGTCGGCGGCGATTTGGCGCGCTTGAAGCCCGGCTCCGAAGAAGCCGCGAAGCTCAAGGACTGGCTCGTCGCCAAGAACGCGTGGAGCCAGTATCTCGAAGTCGGTATCGGGCCGGACGCGGAAGTGTTCACCAAATCGCAGCCGATGTCGGCGGTCGGGATCGGCGCCTATGCCGGCCTGCACCCGATGTCGCGTTGGAACAACCCGGAACCCGAAATCGTGCTGGCGATCGCGTCCTCGGGCAAGATCATCGGCGCCACGCTCGGCAACGACGTCAATCTGCGCGATGTCGAAGGCCGCTCGGCGCTGCTGCTGGGCAAGGCCAAGGACAATAACGCGAGCTGCTCGATCGGGCCGTTCCTGCGTTTGTTCGACGCCAATTACACGCTCGACGACGTCCGCCAATGCGACGTGTCGCTGGTTGTGCAGGGCCAGGACAATTTCCGCATGGAAGGAAATTCGTCGATCAAGCTGATCAGCCGCGACCCCGCCGATATTGCGGGCCAAACGATCAGCGCCAATCACCAATATCCGGACGGCTTGGTCCTGTTCCTGGGCACGATGTTCGCGCCCACGCAGGATCGCGGATCGCCGGGCCAGGGCTTCACCCACAAGGTCGGCGACGTGACCACGATCGCCACGCCGAAGCTGGGCTCGCTCATCAACCGAATGACGCTGACGAACGAGGCGCCGCCTTGGACGTTCGGCATCAGCCATCTCTATCGCAATCTCGCCGCGCGCGGATTGTTCAAGGGTTAATCAGGAGAATATCGACATGACTTTCATCGGCAAGAATCTGATCGGCGGCGAGTGGAAGGCCGGCGCGAACGAAGGCAAGGACGTCAACCCGTCCAACACCAACGAAGTCGTCGGCACCTATGCGCAAGGGGCCGCCGCCGACGTGGACGCGGCGGTCGACGCCGCCAAGGCCGCGTTCCCGGCGTGGAGCCGCTCGAACCCGCAGGTCCGCTACGAGATTCTGAAGAAGGCATCGGACGAAGTGCTGGCGCGCCGCGAAGAACTGGGCACACTGCTGTCGCGCGAAGAAGGCAAGACCAAGGCCGAAGGTATCGGCGAAGCGACGCGCGCCGGGCAGATCTTGGCGTTCTTCGCGGGCGAAACCGTGCGCTTCGGTGGCGAAAGCGTGCCGTCGATCCGCCCGAATATCGGCGTGGAGATGACGCGCGAGCCCGTCGGCGTCGTCGGCATGATCACGCCGTGGAACTTCCCCATCGCCATTCCGGCGTGGAAGATGGCGCCGGCGCTGGCCTACGGCAATTGCGTGGTCATCAAGCCCGCCGATTTGACGCCGGGCAGCGCCTGGGCGCTGGTCGATATCCTTCAGCGCGCGGGTCTTCCCAACGGCGTGCTGAACCTCGTCATGGGCCGCGGCTCGGTCGTGGGTCAACGCATCCTCGAACATCCCGGCATCTCGGCGATCACCTTCACGGGCTCGGTCGGCACGGGCCGCAACGTCGCGGCCGCGGCCATCGCTTCGCGCCCGATGAAGAAGGTGCAGCTCGAAATGGGCGGCAAGAATCCGCTGGTCGTGCTCGACGACGCGGATCTGGCCATCGCGGTCGAATGCGCGGTCAATGGTGCCTTCTTCTCGACCGGTCAGCGTTGCACGGCCTCGTCGCGCCTGATCGTTCAGGAAGGCATTCACGACAAGTTCGTGGCTGCCGTCGTCGAACGCCTGAAAGCGTTGAAGGTGGACGACGCGCTGAAAGCCGGGACCGATATCGGCCCGGTCGTCGACGCTTCGCAGCTCAAGACCGATCTCGATTACATCGACATCGCGAAGAAGGAAGGCGCCAAGCTCGCCTGGGGCGGCGAGCTTCTCAACCGCGAAACGCCCGGCTTCTATCTGCAGCCCGCGTTGTTCACCGAAACGACCAACGCGATGCGCATTTCGCGCGAGGAAGTGTTCGGGCCGGTCGCCAACGTCATCCGCGTCAAGACCTACGACGAAGCGCTGGCGGTGGCGAACGACACCGAGTTCGGTCTGTCGGCCGGCATCTGCACGACCAGCCTAAAGCACGCGACGCATTTCAAGCGCAACAGCGAAGCGGGCATGGTGATGGTCAATCTGCCGACGGCGGGTGTGGACTATCACGTGCCGTTCGGCGGCCGGAAGGGCTCGAGCTACGGCTCGCGCGAACAGGGCAGCTACGCGCGCGAATTCTTCACCACGGTGAAGACCGCCTACACGCTGGCCTAACCGCCCGCGAATTCCGCGAAGACGGGGCCGGGTCCAGCCAAGGGACTCGGCCTTTTTTTGTCAGAACACCCGATAGCGCAGATAGGCGGCTTGCGGATCTTCGCCCGCGCGAATCGCCTTCACCATCTCGCCCTCGGTCGACATCTTTTTCTCCGATGCGGCGATGACTTCTTCCAACTGCGCGCGCGGAACCAAGATGATTCCGTCGCGATCGGCGAGGATGTAATCGTCGGGCATCACCTGATGCGAGCCGATCGAAATCGGTTCGCCGAACGCCTCGGCCCGCCACGCGCATACGATGTCGATCGGCGTGGCGTAGCGCGCGAAGACCGGAAAACGTTCGTCGCAAATCGCCTGGATGTCGCGGCAGCCGCCATCGACGATATACCCGCGCACGCCCTTCTTCTTCAGCGCCTCGGCCGACAAGCCGCCGAACAGCGCGCGCACGTCATCCTGCGGTTGAACGACCACGACATGGCCCGACGGCGATTTCGACAGAACGCCCGCCCATTCGTAGAGCGATGTGTGCTTGTCGAGCGTGGGATCGGGCCGGCCGCGCACGGTAAAGACCGGGCCCGCGCATTTCATCCAAGGCTCCAAACCCAGGATACTGCGCGGCAGAACGCGAATCGGCAGGCCCATGTCCTTCATCACATCGTGCACGACCGACGCGAAGCAGGCGTGAAGACGATCGGCCAAGCTCATCGCCGAAGCCCCGCGAAAAAATTGACGGAATTTTGGGCACCCGCGCGCATTCGTCCGTTCCTTCCCCATTCGCTTTCTTGAGCCGAGCTTAACCGCCGTCGCGGCGATCGCAATTCCAAAAACTTTGGATCGACATGCCGACGCGGCGGAATGTATAACGTCGCGGTCGCGCATTGATCGACGGTCTCGGACAAGCATCCGGGCCGCGACATCGCGCGGACGACAGGGGAGGAAATGGAATGAAGCGTATTTTCGCATACGCCGCTGCGGCGGGTATTTTGGCCGCGGCCGCCATGCCGGCGACGGCCCAGGAAAAACTCGAAGTCTGGTGGGTGAAGGGCTTCTACAAGGCCGAAGACGACGCGTTGTTCGAAGCGATCCGCAAATTCGAAGGCAAGACCGGCGTTAAGGTCGAGCTTTCGCAATACGCCATTCAGGACATGATTCCGAAGACCGTCGCGGCGCTCGACGCGCGCACGGTGCCGGACGTGGCCTATGCGGACGTTTACGATTTCCAAGTCACAAGCAAATGGGCCTTCGAAGGCCGCTTGGAGGATATCAGCAGCGTCATCACGCCGATGCTGAACACCTTCGCGCCCAACACGGTCGAAACGACCTTGCTGTGGAACGACGTGGCGAAGAAGCGCGCCTATTACGCCTTCCCGCTGAAACAGCAGACGATGCACGTCCAATACTGGCGCGATCTGCTGACCCAGTCCGGCTTCAAGGAAAGCGACATTCCGAAGAATTGGGCCGAGTACTGGTCGTTCTGGTGCGACAAGGTGCAGCCCGGCTATCGCCGCGCCACCGGTACGCGCGGTTTCGCCATCGGCCAGCCGATGGGCGTCGACTCGTCCGACTCCTTCTACTCGTTCCTGACCTTCATGGACGCCTACGGCGTCAAGCTGGTCGACGACGACGGGAAGCTGCTGGTCGATCAGCCCAACGTGCGCCAGGGCCTGATCAGCGCGCTGACCGACTACACGGCACCCTACGCCAAGGGCTGCGTGCCGCCGTCGGCGACGAGCTGGAAGGATCCCGACAACAACGTCGCCTTCCACAACCGCACGAACGTGATGACGCATAACGCGACCATCTCGATCGCGGCCAAGTGGCTCGACGACATGAACAACGCCTCGCTCACCGCCGAACAGCGCGCGGAAGCCAAGAAGAACTACGAGGAAAACATCGCGACCGCCGGCTTCCCGAACCGTCCCAACGGTCAGCCGATGGTCTACCGCGCCGCCGTCAAGACCGGCGTCGTGTTCTCCGAAGCGCGCAACAAGAACCGCGCCAAGGAGTTCGTAGCCTTCCTGCTGCAGGAAGAGAACCTGACGCCTTACGTGGAAGGCGCGCTCGGCCGCTGGTTCCCCGTCACCAAGAACGCGCAGCAAGCCGCGTTCTGGCGCGCGGACAAGCATCGCCAAGCGGTGCAGGCGCAGTTCGCCGCGGGCACCGTGCCCTTCGAGTTCACCAAGAACTGGAAGTTCACGATCCTCAACAACGAAAACGTCTGGGCCAAGGCGATGAACCGCGTCGCCAGCGAGAAGTGGCCGGTCGATCGCGCGGTCGACGAAATGATCGCGCGCATCAAGCAAGTCGCCGGCTGACCCCGCCGGAGGCCGCCGCCGTCCTTCGCGGGATGGCGGCGGCCCTTTCTTTCGTAAGCCGGGTCTTTCGCAAACCGGGTATCGCCATGACGACCGCCGCCAACACCGCATCGATCGCTTCCCCCGCAGCGCCGCTCAAAAAGGACGACGGCGGCTGGCAATGGTGGGGCACGCTATTGGTGACGCCCTATCTCGCCGTGTTCGCGGTATTCGTGCTCTATCCGGTCGGTTACGGATTCTGGCTCGGCCACGATATCGAAAGCTATATCGAGATCTTCCACGATCCGATCTTCCTGCGCGCCGCCGTGAACACCGTCGTGTTCCTGCTGGTCGCCGTGAACCTGAAAATGTTCGTGGCGCTGCTGCTGTCTGGTTTCTTCGCCATTCCGCGCTGGTGGATCCGCATTCTGGGGCTGTTGTTCATCCTGCCCTGGGCCGTGCCGTCGATCCCCACGATCCTGTCGTTCCGCTTCATGCTGAATCCGGAATGGGGCGTCATCAACCAGCTATATTTCAATCTGACCTTCGAAGACGGGCCCAACTGGCTCAACGATCCGATCCTGGCGATGAGCCTGTCGATGGTCGTCCATATCTGGAAGTCGCTGCCGTTCTGGACGCTGATCCTGCTCGCCGGGCGCCTCGCCATCGCCAAGGAGCTGTACGAGGCCGCGTCGATCGACGGCGCCTCCAACGCGCAGAAATTCGCGCACATCACCTGGCCGTCGATGCGCCAACTTTACGTGACCTGCACGATCCTTTCGATGTTCTTCACGTTGGGCGATTTCAACAGCGTCTATCTGCTGACCGGCGGCGGCCCCGCCGACCTGACGCATGTGCTGGCGACACTCGGCATCCGTTATATCCGGCTCGACCGCGTCGATCTCGCCATGGCGTCGATCATGTGCGCGCTGCCGGTGATGCTGCCGATGATGGTCTACATGATGCGCCGCTTGTCGAAGTAGGAGCCGGGAAATGCGCAAAGTCTTCGGCGAAGCCCGCCTGCTGCTGATCGGCATTCCCGTCTTCCTGTGGACGGCGATCCCGCTCTATCACATGATGCTGTTCGCGCTGTCGCCCAAGGAAGCCGCGTTCAAAGGAAAATTGTGGCCCGACGATCCGACGCTGCGCAATTTTGAGCTCGTCTTCGGCCAGAAACACTATTACCTCAACAATCTGTGGCACCAGATGTGGAACTCGCTGATCATCGCGCTGGCGGTCGGCTTGCTCACGCTGTTCGTCGCTACGGCCGCGGCTTTCGCGATCAGCCGCCTGCGCGTGCGCGGCGGGCGCATCATCATGAACATGGCGCTGCTGACCTATTTCGTGCCCGCCGCGTTCCTGGCGCTGCCGATGTACAAGGCGATGGCGACCTACCGCCTGATCAACACCCAATGGGCGCTGATCCTGGCGATGGTGACGATCGCCACCCCCTACGCGATCTGGGTGTTGAAGCAAGCGGCCGATAAATTGCCGCTGGAATTGGACGAAGCCGCGATCGTCGACGGCGCCACCGCGCCGCAATTGTTCCGCCACGTCTTCGTGCCATTGATGGCGCCGTCAATGGTGGCCGTGGGCACCTACGCCCTGCTGCTGGCGTGGAACGAATATCTCTACGCCTTCCTGCTGCTGTCGCGCGACGTCGATACGACGCTGGCCGTGGCGCTGGGCGCCTTCCTGTCGGCCGACGATTCGCCGTGGGAATTGCTGATGACCACCGGCGTGATCTACGCGCTGCCGCCGGCGGCGATCTACTACACCTTCCGCCGCTACATGGCCGCCGATCTCACCTCCGGCTCCGTCAAGACGTGATGCTCAGCGACGCCGAGATTTCGCATTACCACCGCGAAGGCTATGTGATCCCTGGCTTGCGCCTGCCGCCCGCCCGGCTGGCAAGTCTGCGCGCCACGCTCGACCGTTTGATCGCCGAGAATCCGGGCATTCGGCCCGAGCGTCTCGTCAGCGCGCATATCGAAGGCAAGAATGCCGAAGGCGTCAAAGGCAGCGCCGATTTCCTGGAACTGGCGCGCGATCCCGCGATCGTCGACGCGGTATCGCAGTTGATCGGTCCCGACGTGATCCTGTGGGGCTGCCAGATCTTCTGCAAACCCGGCGGCAACGGCATGGAAGTGCCCTTCCATCAGGACGGGCATTACTGGCCGATCCGGCCGCTGGCGACCTGCACGGTCTGGGTGGCGCTGGACGATTCGAAGATCGAGAACGGGTGCCTGCGTATCGTCCCGCGCTCGCACGCGTCGCGCACGCTGATGCCCCATATGCGCGAGGACCGCGACGACGTCGTGCTCAACCAGCGCGTCGCCGATCCGGGCTTCGATCCGTCGCGTGCCGTCGACGTCGAACTCGAGGCCGGCCAGATGTCGATGCACGACGTCTACGCGATCCACGGCTCCAACCCCAATCGCAGCCCGAAGCGGCGCGCAGGCGTGGCCATCCGCTATATGCCGGGCGCATCCGTGTTCGGGCGTGACATCATCGAACCCAGTGACGCCAGCGGCTACCGCGTCGATTTCTCGACCCGGCCTATTTGGCTGCTCAAAGGCCAGGACCGCACCGGCCGCAACGACTTCAACATCGGTCACGCGCATTCCTGAGTTGCGCCGCGTGTGATTGCGGGCGCCGCCTGGCCCTCGTTATCGTGACCGCCGCAATCGCAGGGAGGATCGACACATGGAATATCGCCGTCTCGGTCATTCGGGTCTTCGCGTGCCGGCCCTCAGCTTCGGTACGGGCACGTTCGGCGGCAGCGGCGATTTCTTCAAAGCCTGGGGCAATACCGACGCGTCGGGCGCATCGCGCCTCGTCGATATCTGCCTCGATCACGGCCTGACCATGTTCGACAGCGCGTCGGGCTACTCGGCGGGTCTGGCGGAGGAAATTCTCGGCCAGGCGATCAAGGGCAAGCGCGACAAGGTGCTGATCTCGACCAAGGCGACCTTCCCGACCGGCCCCGGTCCCAACGATTACGGCTCGTCGCGCCAGTATCTCACCGAAGCCATCGACAAGGCGCTGAAGCGCCTGCAGGTCGATCATATCGATCTGTTCCAGCTGCACGGCCAGGACTACAACACGCCGGTCGAGGAAACCTTGGCCACGCTCGACGGCTTCGTGAAGGCGGGCAAGATCCGCTATCTCGGCTGCTCGAATTTTTCGGGCTGGCATCTGATGAAGTCGCTGGCCGTGTCCGACCGCTACGGCTATCCGCGCTACGTGGCGCATCAGGCCTATTATTCGCTACTCAACCGCGACTACGAATGGGAATTGATGCCGCTGGGCCAGGACCAGGGCGTGGGTGCCGTCGTGTGGAGCCCGCTGGGCTGGGGCAAGCTTACGGGCCGCATCCGGCGCGGCCAGCCCGCACCGGCGGGCACGCGCGCGGCGCAGATCCCCGAGACGGGCCCGCGCTACGAGGAAGAGCGCCTGTTCCGCATCGTCGACGCGCTCGACGCCGTCGCGAAGGATACGGGCAAGACGATCCCGCAAATCGCGCTGAACTGGCTGTTGCAGCAGAA
Organism: Tagaea sp. CACIAM 22H2; assembly: GCA_014444615.1. GTDB lineage: Bacteria > Pseudomonadota > Alphaproteobacteria > CACIAM-22H2 > CACIAM-22H2 > Tagaea. The sequence continues at coordinate 29,117 of PVXE01000040.1, forward strand.
GACGATCTCGACGCTGATCATCGGGGCGCGCGACGAGAAGCAGTTGCTGGACAATCTCGGCGCCGTGGGCTGGAGCCTGTCGGCCGAGCATCGCGCGGCACTCGAGGCGGCGAGCGACGTGACGCCAGCCTACCCCGTGTGGCACCAGCGCGGCTTCCCGATGCTGAACGAGAAGCGTTAGAACTCGACGTCCAGCTCTTCGACTTCCTCGGGCTCGGCCTTCGCCGCTTCGGTCCATTCGACCAGCGGCGGGAATTTCAGCATCGTGTCGCGATAGGCGGCACTGGCCGCGTCGAGCTTCACGTTATAAGTGGCGAAGCGCGTGCACACGGGCGCGTACATCGCGTCCGCCGCCGTCGGCTTCTTGCCGAAAAGATAGGGCCCGCCATAGCGCTGCAGGCAATCGCGCCAGATCGCGGTGACGCGTTCGATATCCGCCTGCGCGCCCGCCCAAACCTTGAACTGCGCGTGGCGGGTTTTGAGGTTCATCGGCAGCGCCGAGCGAAGATTCGCGAAACCCGAATGCATTTCGCCGCACACCGCGCGGCAATGGGCGCGCGCGGCCTGGTCGGTGGGCCACAACCCCGCATCCGGCTTCACCTCGTGCAGATATTCGGCGATCGCCAGCGTGTCCCACACCTTGACCGGCCCATGTTCCAGGCACGGCACCAGGAAAGACGGCGATAAAAGCAGCAATTCCGCGCGCGTGGACGGATCGTCCCACGACGCGACTTTCTCCGTGAACTCCAGCCCGGCCATCTTGCACAGCAGCCAGCCGCGCAACGACCACGAGGAATAGTTCTTGCTACTGATGGTGAGGGTACTGGTCATGGGCGCCTTTGCCATGACCATTCTGAAAGCAAAATTCGAGCCGATCGCCGTGATGCTCTACTCGCTTTATCAATCGGCTGCCGATTCCTTTCTCCCGGCGCGGGCCTTCGCGGCGGCGGCGGGGCGCGGCTTCTCTTTCGGGGAGACCGAGACCGCCGATAACTGGCGGGCGGCCGGGGCCTTGTGCGAGATGATGAGCCGTGCGGCGTTGAGCCATCGCCGCCCCGCTTTCGGCATCGACGAGGTGATGCTCGGCAACGATACGGTGCCGGTCGTCGAGGAAAAAGTGACGGCAACACCGTTCGGCACGTTGCTGCGCTTCGTCAAAGAAGGCGCGCCCGTCCAGCCCAAAGTGCTGGTCGTCGCCCCGCTCTCCGGGCATTTCGCCACGCTGCTGCGCGAGACGGTGCGCGTGCTGCTGCCCGATCACGATGTGCACATCACCGATTGGGCGAACGCGCGCGACGTGGGCGTGTGGAACGGCCGTTTCGGCTTCGACGAGTATGTCGAGCACATCATCAAATTCCTCGAGAAAATGGGTCCCGGCTCGCACGTGCTGGCCGTGTGCCAGCCTTGCGTGCAAACGCTGGCCGCCGCCGCGATCATGGCGGAGGACGACAATCCCGCCCAGCCCGCCAGCATGACGCTGATGGCCGGGCCCATCGATTGCCGGATCAATCCCACCAAGGTCAATCACCTCGCCACCAGCAAACCGATGAGCTGGTTCGAGCGCAACTTAATCAGCTACGTGCCGCTGCGTTTCGCGGGCGCCATGCGGCGCGTTTATCCGGGTTTCCTGCAGCTGACGGCGTTCATGAGCATGAATGCCGAGCGCCATTTGAAGGCGCAATCCGATCTGCTGCGCGCGCTGGCGCGCGGCGATACCGAGCAGGCGAACACGATCAAGAATTTCTACGACGAATACTTCGCCGTGCTCGACCTGACGGCCGAGTTCTATTTGGAAACGGTCGAGCGCGTGTTCCAGCAATACGAACTCGCGCGCCGCGTACTCAAATGGCGCGGCCGCAAGATCGATACCAAGGCGATCCGCCGCACGGCGCTGTTCACCGTCGAAGGCGAGCGCGACGATATCTGCGCTTTGGGTCAAACGGTCGCCGCACATGATCTGTGCGACGGGTTGCGCCCCTATCGCAAGAAACACTACATGCAGGCGGGCGTGGGGCATTACGGCGTGTTCGCCGGACGGCGCTGGGCGGGGCAGATCTACCCGCTGGTGCGCAATACGATCCTGTCGAACGAATAACCCCGACTGACGCAGAACACGCCGATCTCCCAAAATTTGGGCGGCGATATCCTTGCAAATGCACATTCTTTGACGTTGCGGCACGCCGTTGTGCGCCGCACAATAACGGTATCCCACTCGTGGAGACCGCCATGAATATGCAGGTTATCGACGCTGCGAAACTGGCCTCTCTCGAACATCCCGCCGGCGAAAAGCTACGTTTGAACCGCAGCGCCTTCGTCGCCATCGATCGACATCGCGACGCGCCCTATAACGCGACCTACCGGCCGCAAGCGCTTTACAGCCGTGCCGAGAACGGGTTCCAGGCGAACAACGAAACGTTCCTGCTGCACGAGGTCGCCACCAATCTGCCGATCCATCGGCCCGATACCGGCCCGACCGATTTCCATATGCATTTGCCGCCGGGCGGATTCCAGTTCGTGTTGGTCACGTCGGGGATGTTCACCTTCGACTACGACGGACGGCTGCATTATGTCGGGCCGGGTGCCGTGATGCTGCAAAGCGCCATCGTGCATCGCCAGTTGTTCTATACGTGGTCGGGGCTCGACACCGCAGCGAACCTGGCCACGCCGCAATCGGCGGTGCCCGACGCGATGACGATGGGCTACTCAGGCAAATTCCTGGAAGCCTTCATCACCGATCCGACCAGTTTCCCCAACCCGACGATCGTGCCCAGCGACGCGGTCAACGAAGCCGAAACGCCGCGCACCGCGTTCGGCCACGCATTGCACGATCGGCCGAAGGGGGCCGATTTCTGGGTGCAGGATGCCCTATCGCTCGATGCGCTCTACAAACCCCTGCCTGCCGCCGGCACGCCGATCAATTCGGATGTGCCGGTCTATGTCCGCGATCTGGGGATCGAGGGGCCGAGCGGCCATCTCGTGACCGGCCATATCGTCGCGACCGATCCGCACGATCATTCGCTGTTGCCCAAATCGTCGGGCGGCGGCGCCGATCCGGCGATCCTCGCCAAGGGCGCGGTCGCGATGTATCGCGTCATTCGCGGCACGGCGAGTTTCAAAGACTCCGACGGCAAAGCGATCGAGTTGGTCACGGGCGACGTCGTCACCACCGGTGCCAACGCGGCCACGCTCGTCGGCCTTGGCGAAGACAGCCAAATCCTGCGCCTGGGTTTGCTGGACGGCATGGAGAATTTGCGCAAATGGACACCGGCGCAGCGCGACGCGATCGACGAATTGGGCGGCAAGATCATCGCGCGCACGCAGCTCCGCCCTCTGCGCCTAGACGGTAATCCGGTCGGCTATCTCTACACTTGAGATAAACACGCCGATGCTGGAAGGATGCGCGTCTTATGACGCATATCCCTCGATTGAAATTCGGCTGCACCGCCGGCGGCGCAACGCATTCGGACCTCGCCATTCCCGACATCGCCGCCAAAGTGCGGATGGTCAAGGAGGCGGGGGTCTTCGACTATATCGACCGCTCGCCGCCCGACGAGGAATTTCGCGATCTGCTGAAGGCGAGCGAGCAATACGATCTGCCCGTGCTGGCCAGCGGCTGGTTCTACACGGCCGGCCGCGACGAGGCGCTTTACGAACGCAATATCCTCAAAGCGCGTTTGCTCGGCAGCCTGGTCCATAACGTTCAATTGATGACGCACCACGCCGATGGCCATGTGCTGAGCGACGCGGAAGTCGCCGAATTCTACGTTCGCGCCTACGAATTCGGCATGCGCCACGACGTGACGCCGTGTTTCGAAATCCATGTGAATATGTGGTCGGAGCATTACGGCCGGGTGGCGCGCGTCGCGGCACTGGTCGAAGCGCGCGGCCTGCCCTTCCGCATGACGCTCGACCACAGCCACGTCATCTTCAAGATCGACAATCCCGCCGAACAAGACGTGCAAGCCATGCGCGCGGATGTCGAGAACGGCGAAGTCGTGCTCGACCCGGCAAAGCCGGGGAATGTGTGCGCGCAATGGATCGCGGCGAATTACGTGGCACATGCTCACGCGCGCGCGGCGATCCCCGCCAACCCGATCAACACGCGCGCCAAACATCCCGACGGCCGTTACGGCCGCGGCATCCAGTATCCGTTCATGCGGCCGGAACCCGGCCAATATGTCGCCGATTGGGACGAAGCGAAACTCGAGCCGTGGAAACGCGTCCTGCGCGAGCTGCTCGCGCATCACGCGGCCGACGATACGAGCCCGCTCGCCATGATCTCATGCGAGTTCATTCCCGGCATCGATTACGGCGCGGGAAACGGCTATTCGATTTTCGAGAATAACGTCGCGTGCGCGCGCTGGCTGCGCGACGAATGGGCCAAGGCGGCCGCACCGCAATAACGTCCATGCCGCCGCACGGCGGCAGTCCGATCGCCGGATATCTACCCCCGCGCGAAACCGCGGGGCGAAAGCAAAAAGGGGCGGCCGAAGCCGCCCCTTTCGATCCTTAGACCGCGCGGATGTTGACCGCCGAGGTCTTGCCGTTGCGGCCCGTTTCGAGCTCGTAGCTCAGCTTCTGGCCTTCGCCGACGCTCTGCATGCCAGCGCGTTCGACCGCCGAAATGTGCAGGAACACGTCAGCCTTGCCGTCTTCCGGTTGAATGAAGCCGTAGCCCTTGGTGGCGTTGAACCACTTGACCGTACCGATCGCCATGTATTTTTCCTCAACGATAAACGACTCGCCGCGACCATCGCAGCAAGCATCAATTTCGGTTCCGGGGAATTCTTCGAGGGCACCAGGGGGGCCATCAGGAAATACGCCCAACCTGCTTGACGAGGCGCAACATGCCCGACATTCGCGTTTCGGGCAATCCGAATCGTGAACGGGGCATTCGCGGGTATCTATCCCGGCCCGTTTCGGGTAGGGTGCATTTCGTTCTTGCCCGAAAAATTTCCCGGTGCAGTCCGTAGCCATCGAAAGGTCGGACGCCGGAAAGCCTCGACAATCCAATCGTTTCCACACGCACCGCGCGAATCCCGATGCGCTGCGCGGTGCCGGTTTTTTGACGCCAACAGAAGGTAATCTCATGAGCTTCGCAGCCGCCCGCAAGCCCGCCAACCTGCCCAAGCGCCCCGTGATCCATGTTTTCAAGATCGGCCAGGCCGTGAAACTGATGCGCGGTTTCGGCCACCATCCGCAAAACACGAACCTCTACCGCGTCGTCGGCGCGCTGCCGCCGCTGGGCGTCACGTTCCAATACCGCATCCGCAGCGACCACGAGCGCCACGAGCGCATCGCGCTGGAAGACGATCTGGAAGCGGTGCGCATGCCCGCGCAGGGCAAAGGCGGCGCGCACGCCGACGCCGTATTCGGCGGCACGCGGTAAGGGCGGGGCGCGTCCGCGCGCCCCTCAATCGAAGAAGTCGGAATCCCCTTCCGAGAGATACTTCTTCGCCTTCGCCGGGATGAGGTTCACGCCGAGACCGGGCCGATCGTAGACGTCGATCAGCCCGTTCTTCACCGGCATGCCGTCGAAACCTTCGGTGATGTCGTACCAGAATGGCTCGAAGCGCGCCGGATACTCGAACGCGATCAGATTATCCGGCAGCGTCGCGCAGACCTGAATCAGTGACGCCAGCCCGAAAATGCCGTTCGCTGTGCCGTGCGGCGCGATCGAGATGCCGTAGAGATCGGCGTATTCGGCGACCCATTTGAGTTCGGCGATGCCGCCCACGTCGCACGGGTCCGGCCCGATCACGTCGACCGCATGGCCGTCGATCAGCGTCTTGAAGTTCTGGCGCAGATAAATCTGCTCGCCGGTATGGATCGGCGTCGTCGTGTGCGGCGTCACCTCGCGATAGACGTCCGCATTCACATACGGGACGTAGTCGCCGGTGATCATGTCCTCGATCCACAGCAAATGCAGATCTTCGACCGCCTTGGCGAAGCGCAGCGCGTCCTGCTTGAGATAGCCGGGGCCGGCGTCGACCGCGAGACCATAGCCCTTGCCCAGCGTTTCCTTCGCCGCGCGCACGCACGCGACCAGATGATCGAAGCCCTGCTCGCTCATCAATCCCTTATGCGGATAGGGAAACGGCGCGTCGCGCTGGACGGCGCCGTAATGGAAATCGGGGAAATCGGCGACCATCGAGGAATGGAACGAGGTCGGCAGCTTGAACATCGTGAAGCCGCCTTCGAGCGACATCCCGTATTCCGCCCATTTGCGATAATCGTCGGGCGTGTGTCCGACGCCCGCCTCGTGCTGATAGAGCGTGCGATAGGTCCGCACTTGATCGCGCACCTTGCCGCCCAGCAGGCGATAGATCGGCAGATTGGCCGCCTTGCCGGCGATGTCCCAGAGCGCGATCTCGATCGCGCTGACGGCCGCCCCGAACGGCTTGAAGCCGCCGCGCACGCGGATGCGCTTCATGATCCGCTCGACATTCACCGGGTCCTGGCCGACCAGCCAGGATTTCAGCTGCAGCACGATCGGCTGCATATAGGGCTTGGGCGTCTCGATCTGGCTCCAGCCCGTGATGCCTTCGTCCGTCGTGATGCGGATAACCGGGCTGTTCGCGATCACCGCGCATTTGATGTCCGTAATCTTCACCGCTTCCTCCGAATTCTTGTGCCGGCCGCGCTCAATCGAAGAAGGCGGAGTCTTCCGCCGCGAGATAACGTTTCGCCCGCTCGGGCACGAGCTCCACGCCCATGCCCGGCCGGTCCCAGACCTCGATCATGCCGTTGCGGATGATCGGGTTGGGCAAGCCGTCGACGATGTCGTACCACCAGGCGGGATCGCCGACCGGACATTCGAAAGCGATGAAATTATGCGGCAACGCCGCGCCGACCTGCACGAGGGCGGCCAGACCGAGCAAGCCGTTGCCGGTACCGTGCGGCGCCATCAGGATGCCGTGCAAATCGGCGTACTCCGCGATCCATTTGAGCTCGGCGATGCCGCCCACGTCGCACGGATCGGGCCCGACGACGCGCACGGCCTTGCGCTCGATCAGGTCCTTGAAGTTCTGGCGCAGATAGATCTGCTCGCCGGTATGGATCGGCGTCGACGTCGACTGCGTCAGGTCGCGATAGACGTCGGCGTTGACGAACGGCACGTAATCGCCGGTCAGCATATCCTCGAGCCACATGAGGTTATGCTTCTCGACGGCGCGCGCGAATCGGATCGCGTCGGGCAGCATCCAGCCGGGGCCGCAATCGAGGGCGAGCCCGACCTTGTCGCCGAGCACTTCCTTCATCGCCGCGACGCAGTCCAGCGTGTATGCCATGCCGCGCTCGGTCATCGGCCCGCGATCGAGCCAGCCATGCAGCGAGCTTTTCTCGACCTCGCCATAGAAATAGCCCGGCTCGTTCTTCATCGGGCTGTGGAACGAGATGCCCTGCTTCACGATCGTGAAGCCTTCGGGCAGCGCCATCATCCGCTTCATTTCGTCGGCGAAGTCTTCGGGCCGATGGCGCGCGAGCGGCTTGCGGTAGGCGCCGTTATAGACCCGCACCCGGTCGCGGACCTTGCCGCCCAACAGCTTGTAGACGGGCACGCCCGCCTGACCTGCCCGAGTTTTTGAACCAAGCCGAATGAGAGATTACTGCATCGCGGCGACCGGTTCGAGTGGCTGGATCTGACCGAACGTTGCCGGCGCTGGCGGCCGATATCCAAGCGACGAGTGCGGCCGTTTCTCGTTGTAGTGACGGCGCCATTGCTCGATGACGATCCGCGCCTCCCTCAAGCTGTAAAAGATCTCGCCGTTGAGCAGCTCGTCCCTGAGCTTGCCGTTGAAGCTTTCGCAGTAGCCGTTCTCCCAGGGGCTGCCGGGTTCGATGAACAGAGTCTTCGAGCCGATCTGCGCGAGCCAATCCCGGACGACCTTGGCCGTCATCTCCGGGCCATTGTCTGAACGTATGTGGGCAGGAATGCCGTGTTTCAGCATCACATCGGCGAACGTCTCGATGACGCCGAAGCTGTTGATCCGCCGTGCCACCCGGATCGCCAGGCATTCCCGCGTGTACTCGTCGATCAGCGTCAGGAGCCTCACTGACCGGCCGTCGTGGGTCTGGGCAGAGACGAAGTCGTAGCTCCAGACGTGCTTGGGACGTTCCGGCCGTAACCGAACGCAAGAGCCGTCGTTCAGCCATAGACGTCCCCTTGGGCGCTGCTTCTTCGGTACTTTGAGGCCCTCACGGCGCCAGATGCGCTGAACCCGATCCTTGCCTACCTGCCAGCCACCAGACTGCAGCAGCGCGGTGATCCGGCGATAGCCGTAGCGCCCGTACTCGGACGCCAGAGTGACAACGGCTTTCGTCAGCACATCCTCGTCAGCACGGACCGTGGGGATGTAGCGCTGGGTTCCCCGCGGTTGGCTGACGATCCGGCAAGCATGGCGCTCCGACACGCGATATTTCCGTCGGATCGCCTCGACCGCCTGCCGGCGCCGATCGGGCGCTACAAGTTTCCCTCGGCGACGTCCTTCAGAATCTGCTTCTCCAGCGACAAGTCGGCGACCAGCCGCTTCAATCGGGCATTCTCCCGCTCGAGTTCCTTGAACCGTCTGGCCTGTTCGATCTCAAGACCACCGTACTCGTTTCGCCAGCGGTAGTAGCTCTGTTCGGCAATCTCGACTTCCTTGCAGGCCTGACCGATGGTCCGGCCCTGCGCCACCAGCACGTCGATCTGACGCAGCTTCGTGACGATCTGTTCAGCACTATGTCGCTTCCTCGGCATCTTCAGGTTCCCTTTCCAAACTGATTATCCCAATCAGCCTGGTTCAAGAAAACCCGGTCAGGTCA
>PVXE01000041.1 GCA_014444615.1 Tagaea sp. CACIAM 22H2
AAAGGCCGAAGCCGCCCGCGGCGATCAGCATGCCGTCGAACAGAAGGCCGTCGAGCGCCTCATTCGCGTTTTTGTAGACTTTCTTCATAGATCCTCCCGATGCGCGCCTTCCGCAGCCGGTGCGAGTACAACAAGACTGGCGGGCGGAATCAAGGGCGGTAAGGCCCCATCGCGCTTTATCGCGGTCGCCCGGAACAGGCTTTCTAACGCACCGCGACTCCGCGCGCATCGAGCAGCGCTTTGGCGCGATCGGGATAGTCGGTGATCAAGCCGTCGATCTTCATGTCGATCAGCCGCGCCATGTCGGCGGGGTCGTTGACCGTCCAGGGAATTACGGTCAACCCAAGCGCTTTGGCTTCCGCGACGATCTCGGGTGTCAAATCCCGCCAGAATGGCGACCAAATCGCCCCGCCCGCCACTTTCACCACGCGCGGCGTCGAATTGCCGTGTTGTGCGGCATCGATCCCGGTCCAGGGCGAAGCGCCCTTACCCTTGAAGACCGTTTCGTTGGCGCCGCGCTCGGTCGTCAAATAAGCGCGCGCGATTTCCGGCGCCTCGCGCGCCACGACGGCAAGCGTGCGCCAGTCGAAGCTTTGGATCGTTGCGCGCGGCGCGATGCCTAATCGCTGTATCTCCGCGATCACGGCGCGCGCGAAGGCTTCGGGATCGAGCGTGTCGTCGGGCGCCAAGGGCGAAATCTTGGTTTCGATATTGAAACGCCCCGGCCAGGCGGCGATTTCCGCCAGCGCGGGCATCGGTGTGCCCGGCACGACGGCTTGCGCGGGAAACTGTTTGGCGTAATCCGTGCCGGGTTTGATCGCGCCGACATCGAAGCGCTTCAACTCGGCCAGGGTCAAGTCGTGCACGCGCGGACCGGGCGACGCGATCCAATCGCCCTTGGCATCGCGCGTGATGTCGGGATTCAAGCGCCGATCATGCGCGACGATCACGGCGCCGTCTTTGGTGATGCCGACGTCGAGTTCCAGTGTCGTCACGCCGATTTCGGCCGCGCGAAGGAACGCGGGCAGGGTGTTCTCGGGGGCGAGGCCGCGAGCACCACGATGGCCCTGGAGGTCGAAGGCATGGGCGGGCAATGCCAGCGCCAACAGCGCGACGGCGAGAATCTCACGCATGTTCGATCTTCTTTTCGCGAAGGGCGCGGGTTTCCTCGACCAGCCATTGGCGGAAGGCGAGCATATTCGGGCGCTCGGCGTCGCGCTTGGGGCAGACGAGCCAGTAGGATTTGCCCGCCGGCACGACCAGTTTCAGCGGCTGGACGAGGCGCCCGGATTTGATCTCGCTTTCGAACAGGAAGGGCGCGCCCAACGCCACGCCCAGACCTTCCATCGCCGCTTCGACGGCCAGCCGCGTCGAATCGAACACCGTCGTGCGTTGGCGCGGCGCCTTGGGGTCCAGGCCGGCTGCGGTTAGCCACACCGCCCAATCGTCCCAAAAATTCTGGTCGTCGAGCAGTTTGAAACTGAAAACATCCGCCGGCTTTTTGATTTTCCGCGCGAGCGCTGGCGCGCAGAGCGGCGTCAGCGCGTCGGGGAACAGCAGATCAGCGTGCAGGCTGTGATAAGGGCCGCGCCCATAGCGGATCGCCGCGTCGAACGGCTCGCGGTCGAAATCGATCACGCGGCTGTTGGTCTCCAGCTTCAAATCGATGGTCGGATGGCGCGACGAGAAACGGCCCAGCCGCGGCACGAGAAAGGCGAGGGCGAAAGTATAAAGCAGCGATACGCGCAAAATGCCGTGCGCCTCGCGCTCCTGCACGCGCTGCACGGCGCGGGTCATACGCTCGAACGCTTCGCCAAGTTCCGGGGCGAGCGACGATCCCGCATCGGTCAGCGCCAAAGCGCGCGTCAATCGCCGGAACAATTTGGTGCCGAGCGAATCCTCCAGCGTTTTGACCTGATGGCTAACCGCGGCTTGTGTCACGCCCAATTCTTCCGCCGCCTTGGTAAAAGATAGATGGCGCGCGGCCGCTTCGAAGGCGCGCAGGCTGCCCAAGGGTGGCAGGCGGTTCAGGCTCATACCCAAATCCTATTTATGCATTGCGCGAGAAAGGATCGTTTGTGGCCTCAATATAATAAGCACAATATCCCGCCATCGTCGATGCGACGAATGAGGGAGATTGAGCCATGTCGAGCCTGGCGCTGGAAAATCGGATGGAACTCGGGGCCGCTTGGGTGCAGGCGGGCCGTGCGGTCAAAATCGCGCTTGCGGCGAGTGTCACCGCGCTGCTGATCTGGCAGGAACGCGCGCGCCAGCGCGCCAGGCTTTCGGAACTGGACGATCGGGTGTTGAAGGATATGGGCATGACTCGCGGCGACGCGCTGCGCGAATCGCACAAGGCGCCGTGGCGGCCGTGAAGGATTCCTATTCCGGCGGCTGTCGTTGCGGCGCGGTTACCTTCGCCGCGCGGCGGCCCGCCTTGGGCGCCAATCACTGCCATTGCCGCTCGTGCCGGAAAATGTCCGGCGCGCTGGCGATGACTTGGGCGACGTTTCCGGCCGACGCGGTTTCCATCTCGGGCGAAACCAAAGACGACGCCTCGTCGGCGGATGTGCGCTGGACGCGCTGCGCGTCTTGCGGGTCGCTTCTGTTCTGGCGGCGGCTGGAGCGCGATACGATCGACGTCGCCTTCGGGGCGATCGACGATCCCGGCGATCTCGTCCCGTCCAATCACATTTGGACGTCGCATCGCGTCGCGCGTTTCACGCTCGATCCGGAACTGCCGGAATTTCCCGAGCGCGGCGCTTAGTCGATCTCGATCGCGATTTTGCCTTTGGCTTGGCGCTGCGTCAGCCGCGCCAAGGCCTCGCTGGCTTGCGCCAGCTTGAAGCGTTCGGAGACCAGCGGCTTCAAGGCGCCGCGTTCCCACATGCCGAGCAGCGCATCGATCGATGCGGCGAGGCGTTCGGGATTGCGCTTGCGATAAGCCCCCCAGAACAAGCCGATCGCCGCGATGTTCTTGATCAGCAGGATATTCGCCGGAATCTGCGGCACGCGGCCGGCCGCGAATCCGACCACGACATGCCGCCCTTCCCAGGCGAGACAGCGCAAGGCCATGTCGGCGATATCGCCGCCGACGGGATCGAACACGACGTTCACGCCTTCGCCGCCGGTGAATTTCTTCACCGCGTCGCGCAGATCCTCTTTGGCGTAATCGACCGTCGCGTCGGCGCCATGGGCTTGCGCCAGCGCGCAGCGTTCCAGCCCGCGTGCCGCGGCGATGACACGCGCCCCCATCGCGCGGCCGACTTCCACGGCGGCAAGGCCCACGCCGCCCGCCGCCCCCAACACCAGCAGCGTTTCGGCGCGCTTAAGCCCCGCACGCCAGTCGAGCCCCGCATGCGCCGTGCCGTAGACGACGGGAAAAGTCGCGGCGGTCGCGTCGTCCATCGAGCCGGGAATCGGCGCGCAATCGGCGGCGCGCGCGATCGCGTATTCGGCGAATGCGCCATGCTCGAGCGTGGCGAGCACGCGTTGATGGACGCTGAAGCCTTTCACGCCTTGGCCCAGCGCGTCGATCGTGCCGGCAAGCTCCATGCCCGGCACGAAGGGGAAGGCGGGCTTGGCCTGATAGGTGCCGCGCACCATCAGCGTATCGGCGAAATTCACGCCCGCCGCCTTCACGCGGATGCGCACCTCGCCCGGTTTGGGCTCGGGCGTTGCGATCTCGCCCAAGGCGAGCTCCGGCGGATCGGCGAATCGCGAACAAAGAACGGCGCGCATGGCGCCTCACCAATTCGGCGCGGGGCGGATGTCGCCGACATTCAGCCCGGCGTAGTTCTTCAGCACGGGATTGACCAGCGCGTCGATTTCTTCGCGCGGCGTGTCGGGGAAGCCGCCATGTTTGTCGAGCAAGCGCGCCATCGCGACTTCCGCCGCACGGCCAGCACCATCCGCGACCTTCAACGCGATGCCGATCCCTTTGGCCGGAATCGCGGCCATATAAACGCCTTCGGCGCCCGTCTTCAGCACCGCATGGCCGCGCGCGGCGATCAGCGCCCGCGTGCAGAAGCGCCCCGTGCCCGCGAGCATAAAGGGATTGGCGACGATCGCCGACGCCATGCGCTTGCATGAAGCCGCACGCGAGGCGTCGAACACGCCTTCAGGCTTGCCAAGCCGCGCGATTCCCAGCGCCAGCGCCGAAACCGGCACGGCGATCTGCGGCAGCGAGCAGCCGTCGATGCCGCGCGGCAAGCCATCGAGTTTCAGCGATAGAAAGTCCTCGTAGGTTTTTTCGATCCGTTTTTGCAGCGGATGGGCGGGATCGGCGTAGCCGCGAACGGGCAAGCCCAGATGGCGGCACACGGTCAGCATGCCGGTATGCTTGCCCGAGCAGTTGTTGTGGGCGCGGCCCGGCGGCGTGCTTGTACGGATCATCGCCTCCGCCGTGGCGCCATGCGTGGGCATATGCGGCCCGCATTCGAGCGCGCTTTCGTCGAGGCCGATCTTGGCGAGCCAATCGAGCACGGCTTGCGTGTGCATCGGCTCGCCGCCGTGGCTGGCGGCGGAAAGGGCGATGCGCGCTTCGGGCACCGCGAAGGCGTCGGCGGCTCCCGATTCCAGCAGGCCGAGGGATTGGATCGGCTTGATCGCCGAGCGCGGAAAAACCGGCGCTGCGACATCGCCATGGGCTTCGACGATCTTGCCGTCGGCGGTCGCGATCGCCACGGCGACGCTGTGGCGGGATTCGACGGCCGCGCCGCGCGTCACTTCGACAAAAAGGGGTGCATTCATGATGAAGCCAACCTTGCCCCGGCGCGCGCGGCGAGGCAAGTTGCGCCCACCATGAAGGGCTATTTCGGAATCGGGGTGGAGGGCATCTCCAAACCCATGAATCTCGGGGCGTTGACGCGCACCGCGCATGCGTTCGGCGCGTCGTTCGTGTTCACGGTCGCGGCTGTGTTCGACCGGCGCATCGCCAATCAAGCCGATACGTCGGATGCGTCCGCCAGCGTGCCGATCTACGATTGGCCCACGCTCGACGATCTACGCTTGCCGGTGGGCTGCACGATGGTCGGCATCGAGTTGACGCCGGACGCGATCGAACTGCCGAGCTTTCGCCACCCACGCGCCGCCGCCTATATCCTCGGGCCGGAGCGCGGCTCGCTGTCGCCGGAAGCGACCAAACTGTGCGAGTACGTGATCAAGATCCCGACCAAATTTTGCGTCAACGTGGCGCTGGCCGGCGGGCTCGTGATGTATGATCGGGTGCTCAGCATGGGCAAATATCCGCCGCGCCCGGTGGCGACCGGGGGCCCGCCCGAATCGGCCCTCGATCCGCATAATTTCGGGCCGCCGCGCCTGCGCACGAAACGTTGAACGCCACCGGGTAGCGTCAACCGCAAGATTTTCGGCTCGCTTGCGGGGATCGGGTAATTCCCGTGCGCCGGGCCGCGCTGTTAAAATCGCAGTCGAAAATTTACGGACAAGGAGCCCGCGCGCGTGAACGGCGGCGGCCAACACCCTCCCGATCGACCGATGCCCGATCGAGCGATGAAAGCGCAGCTTCTCGAGCATGCGCTCGAGATTTCGGGTGCGGCGACCTGGGAATGGGACGTCGCGGCCGACTCGATGCGCTACTCGCCCAATCTGCCGCGCGTCTGGGGGCTCGATCCGGAAGAATTCGCGCGCGCCGGGTTCCTGGCGTTGTCGCGCCGCCTGCATCCCGACGATCGCCGCGCCTATCTTTCCGCGCATCGCGATCTGCGCGAAGGCGGGCGCATGGACATCGTCTATCGCGGACGCAACGATCGCGGCGTTTATCGCTGGTATCGCGAAGTCGGCCAGAGCGAAGCCGAACATCTGCGCGTCGGCACCGTCGTCGACGTCACCGCGCTCAAATCGGCGGAAGCCAATCTCGCTTTGGCTCTCGACGTCGCCGAGCTCGGCTGGTGGTCGGTCGATCTGGAGGCGCGCACCCATACCTGGTCGCCGCGCACGCGGGCGATTTGGGGCGTGCCGTTCGATTCGCCGGCGCGCTATAGCGTTTGGCGCGAACGCGTGCATCCGGCCGATCGCGACACGCTGATCGATCTCGTTGCCTTTCCGGGCACACGCGGCAGCCATGTCTATCGCATCGTGCGCGACGACGGCACGGTGCGCCATGTGCGCGAGGAATTCCGTATCGAACGCGACGCGATGGGCCAAGCCACGCGCCTCTTCGCGACCGTACAGGACATGACCGAAGTCGAACGCGCGCGCTTGGCGGCGGAAGCGGCGAACCGCGCCAAATCCGACTTCCTCGCCATGATCAGTCACGAATTGCGCACGCCGCTCAACGGCGTGATCGGCACGCTGGATTTGATCGAAGAATCGCCGCTCGACTCCCAGCAGCGGCGCTGGGCGCAGATCGCGCGCGGTTCGGCCGAATCCCTGATCGCAATCGTCGACGATCTGCTCGATCTCGCCAAGCTCGACGCGGGCAAACTGGGTTTGAGCCGGGCGGGTTTCGATCCGTGCGTAACGCTGGCGGCCGCCGTCGAAAGCCAGCGCGCGCGCGCGCAAGCGCGCGGGCTGACGCTGGAATTCGAGCGCGGCGACGATCTGCCGCTGCGCGTGGCCGGCGATAGCGGGCGGTTGCGCCAGATCGTCGTCAATCTGATCGGCAACGCGATCAAATTCACCGACCGCGGCGGCGTATCGGTGACGCTGACGGGTGCCCGCGAAGCCGACGGATTCTGGCGGTTGACCGTCGCGGTCGCCGATACCGGCATCGGCATGGACGAAGCCGCTCTCGCGCAGTTGTTCTCGCCGTTCTTCCAGGCCGACGCGTCGAGCACGCGCAAGCGCGGCGGCACGGGTTTGGGGCTCGCCATCTGCAAGCGCCTGGTCGAAGCGATGGGCGGCGGAATCTCCGCCGAAAGCGCGCCGGGCGTGGGCTCCGTCTTCCGCTTCTGGATGCGCGTGCCCGAGCTTTAGCCCGGCGGGCGCATCGCTTCCTTCGCCTTGGCGGCGAGCTGGTCGAGGCTGAAGGGCTTCGGCAGGAAGTGCACGTTCTCGAAGCCCTCGAGATTCTGGCGGAACTGTTCTTCCGCATAGCCCGAAATGCAGACGATCTTCATTTCGGGGAAGAGTTTGCGCGCCTCGCGGATCAGCGTCGTGCCGTCCATTTGCGGCATGACGACGTCGGTGATCATCAGATCGATCTCCGTGCCCATATCGCGCACGATGTCGAGCGCCGCGTCGCCGGTCTTCGCCTCGACGACCTTGTAGCCTTTGTTGCGCAGCGCGCGCGCGCCGAACAGGCGCACGGCGTCCTCGTCCTCGACCAGCAGCACGGTGCCCGCACCGGTCAGATCGCGCCGGCGGGTCTGCGCGGCGCCGTCCGCCTCGCCCGGCGCGGGGCCGACGAAACGCGGCAGCAGCAGCGAGAAGGTGGAACCCTTGCCGACGGTCGAAGCGACCAGCACGAAACCGCCGGTCTGGCGCACGATGCCGTAAACCGTGGAAAGCCCCAGCCCGGTGCCCGAACCCACGGCTTTTGTCGAGAAGAACGGCTCGAAGATGCGCCCGAGAATATCGGCGGGAATGCCGGTGCCGGTATCCTCCACGTCGATGCGCACATAGTCGCCGGCCGGGATCTCCTCGTCGCCGTGCCGTTCGGGCGCCGTGCGCGCCGCGTTCGAGGTGCGGATCGTCAGCACGCCGCCTTTGCCCATCGCGTCGCGCGCGTTGACCGCCAGATTGATGATGACCTGTTCGAGCTGTCCCTGATCGACGCGCAGCAGCCACGGGTCGCGCGCGTGCACAACTTTGAGCTCGATTGCCGCACCGATCAGCCGGCGCAGCAGATGCGAAAGCTCGGTCAGCACCTCGGTGACGTCGAGAACTTTCGGTTGCAACGTCTGTTGGCGCGAGAAGGCGAGAAGCTGGCGCACGAGGTTCGCCGCACGGTTCGCATTTTGGCGAATTTGCATGATGTCGGCGAAGGACGAATCGCCCGGTTGATGGCGCAGCAACAGCAGATCGCAAAAGCCGATCATCGCGGTCAGCAGGTTGTTGAAATCGTGCGCCACGCCGCCGGCGAGCTGGCCGACCGCCTGCATCTTTTGCGACTGCGCGAATTGCGTTTCCAGCCGCTTCTGTTCCGTCATGTCCAACAGATGAACGATGATTGCCCCGTCAGGTCCCGCCGTATCGTCGAGCGGCCGGGCGAAGATCGCGACGTCGATTTCCTTGCCCGCGCGCGTGGCCAGGCGCAGCACGATCCGGCCTTGCGTATCGTTGCCGGGCGCGTCGCGTCCGGCGGAATTCGCGGCCAAGGTGCGGATGCGATCGACCAGATTGTTTCGGTCTTCGGCCGCGACGAACTCGCCCAGGCTCCGACCGATCGCATCTTCGCGTTCCACGCCCGCCAGCCGGCGGAATGACGCATTCGTTTCGGTCAAGCGCCCATGAGAATCGATCAAGGCGATCCCCACGGGCGCGTTGTCGAAAAAGCGCCGGAATGTGCGTTCGCCGCGTTGCAGTGCTGCCGCCATTTCGCGCTCGCGGCCCGCATCGCGCACGACGCCCCGCAAAACATCGCGTTCGCGCGTGAGGTCGATCGACACAAGAACCGGCGGACCGGAAAGGCGACGTAACCTTGTTTCACCGGACACGCGATCCGGTTCGGCAAACACCGCACCGGGTCCGCCATTTCCCGGCGGCGCATCTAGAATATCGGCCAATCGCAATCCACCGACGATTTCGGCGGCCGGGCGGCCGAGCATGTCGGCGAATCGCGCGTTCGCGTAGGTGAATCGTCCGTCGGCGCCCGCTTCGAACAGACCCACCGGCGCCGCATCCAGAAATGCGCGCCAGTCGCCGCCGCTTCTCTTACCGAATCCGAATATTTTCATGGCGCGCGCAGTTTAGCGCGGTGTTTCCTGGATCGCGAGGCAACTCGCGATACGTATGGAAACAATGATTTTCTGTTGCCGCGCGGCGCGCCGGGGTACTACATTGGTGTGACCCGACTTCGTCGTGTCGTTAAGCAAAAATAGACAACCTTAAACTTTGCGGACCCGCATATTGGGCCGTCGATCTACAGGAGAAATTCGTTATGGCCCGTCCTTCCCGAAGCGCCGCTGCGCGACCCGCCGAAAAGCCGCTGCGTTTGCGCGGCCGCCGCGGCCGCGCGTCGCCGGGCCCGAATCCGATCGACATCCATGTCGGCAAGCGTCTGCGCGAACGGCGCACGCTGCTGGGCATGAGCCAGCAGGAACTCGGCCGTTTGATCGGCATCACGTTCCAGCAATTGCAGAAGAACGAGCGCGGCACGAATCGTCTGTCGGCGTCGCGCATTTTCGAATGCGCGCGCGTGCTCGACGTGCCGGTGAGCTACTTCTTCGAGGAAATGCCGTCGGACGTGTCGAGCTTCGGGCGTAAGCATCTGCAGGGCGTGGCCGAAGGTCCGACGCCGGTCTACGGTCTCGACCCGATGGCCAAGCGCGAGACGATCGAATTGGTGCGCGCCTATTACGACATCACCGATCGCAAGCTGCGCCAGCAGATGGTGAACACGATGCGCGCTCTCGCGCGCACGGACGAGACCAGCGCCATCCACGCGCGCCCGCGCCGCGGCCGGCCCCCCAAGCGCTAAGGGGCCAAGCGCTAAATCAAAGAGCTAAATCGCCGCGAGTTCGTTGCCCGCCTGGTCGGCCAAGGCCTTCAACCGGGCGGGCTCGACGCGTCCGGCAAAGGCGTAGCCATAGCCGTTGCGATGCCAGTGGACGAGATTCACGTCGCCGCGTTGATCGATGCGCGCGTCGCGATCCTTGCTGCGCGAGAAGGAGATCGACAGCGTGACGAGTTCGCCCGCCGCGTTGGAATAGAGCAGCTGCGCGCCGGGCCGGCCGCCGATCACGACCATGCGCCCGCCTTGCAGCTCGAAACCCTGCGGCGCCAGATCGGGGATCGCGAGATTGCGGTTGAGATTGGCGCCGAAACGCTTGGCGAGCTGCGGCACGTCCTCGGCCGTGAAGTCGACCAGCAGTCGGCCTTCGCGTTCCTTGGTGCCGGCGTAAAGATCGTAATTGCCCGCGACGTTATCGAGCCAGCGATCGGTATCGGCTGAAACGAGCTGCAAACCCGTCGGCGGCTGAATCCGGCCGGTAACGAGACCGCCCGCCCCCAGCATCGCGACCACCAGGATCGACGCCGCCACCGCCCAGCCCAAGGCGCCGCGCGACACGCGCGCCGCCGATTCCTTGCGCGGCGCGAAAGCGACGACATTGGCAGCGCTCGCCGTCTTGCGCAGCGTTTCGATCAAGCGAGCCGGCACGGGTTCGTTCAGCACGCTTGCATAGGCGCCGCGGGCGAGTTCGCCCGCGCGGCGGAACGCGGCCGCGCGCGCGGCGAGCTTGGGATTTTTCGCGACCGCCGCGGCGACGCGCGACGACGACGCGGCATCGAGTTCGCCGTCGCACCACGCGATCAGGGTTTCGTCGTCGATCTTGGGGGCGGCCATCACGGCGTCGAGCAAGCGCCGGGGGACGGACTCGTGCAGCACTTCGTTCATGGCGCCGCGCGCGAGTGACGCCGAGGCGCGCATCGCGCGCACGAATTCGGCGAGATCTGGATTGGCGCCGAGTTCGGCTTCGACACGCGCCGTCTCCGCCGCGTCGGTCATCCCGTCGGCGTAGCGCATGGCCAATTCGGCGTCGAAGTCGCGGCTCATCGTTCCTATCCGTCCGTCGTTCCGTTCACTCGGCCGGTGAAGCGAGGCTTTCCCCGCTTTCGCCCAGCCGTTTGACGAGCCCGGCGCGCGCGCGCGCCAGACGGCTCATCACCGTGCCGATCGGAATATCCAGCGCGGCCGCCGCTTCCTTGTAGCTTTGGCCTTCCACGCACACGAGCACGAGCACGGCGCGCTGGTCTTCCGGCAGCGTTGCCATCGCCGCGCGCACGGCCTCGTAGGTCATATGCGCCTCGAGCCCGCGCCCGCCGTCGAAGGCGAGTTCGTCTTCGGCCATCTCGGCGTCGATCCGGCCTTCGCCGGTGCGAACCTTGACGGCGCGCCGCTCGTCCAGCCAGATCGTCTGGACGATACGGAACATCCAGCTGTCCAGCCGGGTTCCCGGCTGCCACTGGTCGATGCGGGCCAGCGCGCGTTCGCACGCCGCCTGCACCAGATCGTCCGCCTGATCGGGCACGCCAGCCAGGCCGCGCGCGAAGCGCCGCAAACGCGGCAACAACGCCACCATCTCCTCGCGCACCTGGCGCAACGTGTCCTCGTTCACGACGGACACAGGGATAACGAAGGGGAACGGGGCTTATTCGCCGGCGTCACGATGGTTGCGGTTCTCTGTGACATTGCAGCAACATAATGCCCGAAGCCGACGGATTTCCAAAGGCTTATTGGGCGGGTTCCGGCGCTTGATTGGGCTGAAAAGCGTCCGGAATCTCGGGCGGGCCATCGGGTTCGTTATCGCCGCGCCAGCCCACAACCGCAAAACCGCCGGCCGCAAGCGGGGCGAGATAGATCTGCCAATCGACCCAATCTTCGGCCGAACAATCCGCCGCTTCGGGCGCGCAGCGGCGCACTTGCGCTTCGACCAGCGTATTGCCCGCTTTGAACCAGGCGAAATGCTGCAGGTCTTCGGTCACGTCGCGTTCGCGAATGATCGACGCGCGATCGACCAGCCATTCGACCGCGACGGTGCCGTCGAACAGACGCAGCGGCTCGGTCAATCCTACGGCGGCGCAGATCTCCGCCGCGCGCCGCACGGCGCAGGCGAAGAAGGTCGCGGTCGCGCATTGCGGCGTATCGGCCTTGCCGACGCACGCGATATTCGCCGTGTCGGGTGTGATGCGTGACGGCGTTTGCGCGTTCGCCGTACCGATACCCAGCAGCAAAAAGACCGCGGCCAAAATTCTCATTTGAGGATCGAGCCCAGAATGCCGCGCACGATGCGCGTGCCGATCTGCCGGCCGATTGACGATGCGACCGAGCGTGCGACCGATGTGGCGACCTGTTCGCCGAAGGATTTGGGCTGCGCGCGGCCACGCGGTGCCGGGCGTGTCGTGCCGCCGCCGAAAATCGCATCGGCGATGCCGCCGGTCTTCTTGGGCTTGGCGGCTTGCAGCTTTTCGTAAGCGCTCTCGCGATCGACCGCTTCATCGTAAACGCCGTAGAGCGGCGAGTTATTGATCACGCCCAAACGCTCGCTCGCATCGACCGGTCCCAATCGCGTGCGCGGCGGCACAACGCGCGCGCGTTCGACGGGCACGGGCGTGCCCTTCGCGTCGAGGAACGAGACGA
This sequence comes from Tagaea sp. CACIAM 22H2, assembly GCA_014444615.1. Taxonomy (GTDB): domain Bacteria; phylum Pseudomonadota; class Alphaproteobacteria; order CACIAM-22H2; family CACIAM-22H2; genus Tagaea. The sequence continues at coordinate 12,263 of PVXE01000041.1, forward strand.
GCGCTTCGCCGACCGCGAGTTCCAGAATGGCGGCTTCGGTATCGAGTCCGGGCCGTGCGCGGAACGTCTGTGCTGCGGCCTTCACCGCCTTCTGGTCGCGCGGCGTGAAAGCGCGCAACGCGTGCTGCACGCGGTTGCCGAGCTGGCCCAGCACCGCGTCGGGAATGTCGAGCGGGTTCTGCGTTACGAAGTAAACGCCGACACCTTTGGAGCGGATCAAGCGCACGACTTGCTCGACCTTCTCGACCAGCGCTTTGGGCGCGTCGGCGAACAGCAGATGCGCCTCGTCGAAGAAGAAAACGAGCTTGGGCTTGGCGACGTCGCCCGCTTCGGGCAAACGCTCGAACAATTCCGACAGCAGCCACAGCAGAAACGTCGCGTAAAGCTTGGGGCGTTGATACAACACTTCCGCCGCCAGCACCGATACGATGCCGCGCCCGTCGGGCAGAACGCCCATCAGATGCTGAAGATCGAGCTCGGGCTCGCCGAAGAATTTATCCGCGCCCTGCGCCTCGAGGGCCAGAAGCCCGCGTTGAATGGCGCCGACCGAAGCCGAGGCGACATTGCCGTAGCGCTCGCGATATTCGGCGGCGTTTTCCGCCACATGCGTCAGCAGCGCGCGTAGATCCTTAAGGTCGAGCAGCAGCAAGCCTTCGTCGTCCGCGACCTTGAACACCAGCTGCAACACGCCGGCTTGCGTGTCGTTGAGCTCCAGCAGGCGCGCCAGCAGCAGCGGCCCCATCTCGGAAATCGTCGCGCGCAGCGGATGGCCGTTTTCGCCGAACACGTCCCAGAACAGCACGGGCGGGGCCGCGAAATCGAAATCGGCGACGCCCAGCTCGGCGGCGCGCGCGCGGAATTTCGGGTTTTCGGCGCCTTGCTTGGCAAGGCCCGACAGATCGCCCTTCACATCGGCGACGAAGACCGGCACGCCTTGCGCGCTGAAGCCTTCAGCCATCGCGCGCAGCGTCACGGTCTTGCCCGTACCCGTGGCGCCGGCGATCAAACCGTGGCGGTTGGCGAATTCCAGTCGCAAAAGATGCGTTTCGCCGCCTTTGGCGATCGCAATTCCGTTCTCGAGCCCTTCGGACACGTCCCCTCCAACGCGAAACGGGGCGCCCCGAAGGACGCCCCGTTCAAATCAAACCGAGCTTGCGATGGATTTCAAGCGGCAACGGTGCGCGGCTTCACCTTCACATAGGCGATCGACGCATGCGCCGAGCAATAGGGTTTGCCGTCTTCGGCCTTCTCGCCGCAGAAATGGAATTCGGCGTCGCCGGGATCGCCGATCGGCCAGCGGCAGGTCGACGAGTTCAGCGCCATCATCGGCAGGCGCTTGGCGGAAGGCTGGTTGGCCAGGGCCCGCAGGGCTTGGGCCGAGGTCGGCGCTTGCGCCGCGGGGGCGGGGCGGGGGCTGCGATGCGCGGTGCGGACGGGCGGACCGTCGCCGTCTGGCGGAAAACCTGCGGGCGCGGGCCCGTGCGCTTGATCGGCGAGGGGCGCGCGGGCAGGTGCAGGCGGTGCGCCTTGCCCACCACCGCGTTCTTGGAGATGCCCAAGCGCTTACCGATTTCGGCCGTCGTCAGGCCTTCGCCCCACAGACGGGTCAGCTCCGAAATCTGTTCGGGTGTCCAATCCATCGCGCCATCCCCTTGGTTTCACTGCAATTTTTCGAGGTGTCTAGAGTTTGTGGATAACTCCATATCCCCTACAACATATTGTGAAGCACCATGGGTATGACCGTCAAGCACCTCCCCACAATAGGTTGTGGGTAAGTCCGAATTTCGGGAAAACTTCCCGTTACCCTGCATAAGGTTGATCCGGTCACCGCCTCTGTGGCACGACGCGAACGAAGTACCGCGTGGAAGTGGAAACAACATGATCGTCGCCTTCGTCGCCACGCCCACCGGGCTGGAACGCCGGGAAATCGCGCCGGGCGAAAGCCTTCCTGACGGCGCGGTGTGGGTCGATCTGTTCCAGCCGAGCCCCGAGGAACGCGCGCGCGTCGATGCCGCCTATGGCTTGGCGCTGCCCACGCACGAGGAGATGCGCGAGATCGAACCCTCGGCGCGTTATTACGTCGAGAACGGCGCCATCTTCATGACCGTCACCGTGCTGGCGCGCGCCGACGAAAAACAGCCGGTCGCCGATGCGTTCACGTTCGTGCTGGCCAAGCAGTCGCTGGTGACGCTGCGCTACAACGATCCGCGGCCGTTGCACATGTTCGCGCAAAAGCTGGTGCGCGCGGGCGGCCATCCCGCCGGCGGCGACGTGCTGCTCGGCCTCATCGAAGCTTTCGTCGATCGATTGGCCGACGTGCTCGAACGCATCGGTCTGGATCTCGACGCGATCAGCCGGTCGATCTTCGACGATTCGTCGAAGGCCACCCGCCAAGTGGAGCAGGAGCGCGATTTGCAGCAAGTGCTGCGCGATCTGGGAAGGCTCGACGATCTATGCTCGACCGCGCGCGAAAGCATGCTGGGCTTGCAACGCCTGTCGAGCTTCCTGACGACCGCGCTGGAAGCCGACGGCAAGAAGCAAGCGCGCGAGTTCAAGCAGCGCTTGAAATCGATGGCGCGCGACGTGGTGTCGTTGATGGAGCACGCCGATTACGACGCGCGCAAAGTCAATTTCCTGCTCGACGCGACGCTCGGCCAGATCAATATCGAACAGAACCGCATCATCAAGCTGTTCTCGGTCGTGTCGGTCGTGTTGATGCCGCCCACGCTGGTTGGCACGATCTACGGCATGAATTTCGCGAACATGCCGGAGCTCAGCTGGGATTTCGGCTATCCCTTGGCGCTCGCGGCGATGCTCGCCTCCGCCATTCTGCCCTATCTCTATTTCAAGCGGCGCGGCTGGTTCTAATCCAAACGCGCCACGCGCTTGGCGATCCAGCCCGAAGCACCCGCCGTCGGCACGGCGACCAGCAGCCATTCCGCGGTGTTCTCCACCACGATCGCCTGATGCGTGCCGGCGCGTAGCGCGCCCAATACCGAACAATCGGTCGAGGCGCAGCGGCGCAGATTGACGTTGCCGGTTCCTTGAACGGTCAAGCGGCGCGGTTCGGGCACGACCGTCGGCGCGCGCCGCAACGGTGCTGCGGGGCCGCGCAACGCGGGCGCCGTGCCGCCGGCGGCAAGGGTCAAATCGCGCGAACCTTCCAGCGGCACGGCAAAGGGGAACGGCCCCATCGGGGCGAGAATGTCGAGTTTCGCGTCGGCGCAGCGTGGCACATGCGCGATCGCCACGCGCGCGCGCCAGCCGGCGCGGCCGAGATTGGGATGGACGTTGCGCGCGATATCCGGGCGCTGCCCGTCGACGGCGGGTGTCGCGATCACGCGCCCGCAAATCGCGATCGCAACGAACGCGGCGCGCGCGCCCAAATCGCTGTCGCCCGCCCAGCCCGAAATCTCGATCACATCGCCATCATTCAAGGCGCGCGACGGCAGCGGCTCCTCCGTCGTCAGCATCACATTTTCGATCTTGCCCGCGGCACCCCGCGCGCGTTGCCACGTGTCGAGCGCATAGCCCGGCGGCAAGCTATCGACCGAGATCGGCCCGCTCGGCGCGGGCGGCGGCGCCGTTGCCGCGACCGGTGCTGGTGCGGGTGTCGCGGTCGTTTGCGCTGGCGAGGGGGGTGTCGGGGCCGGTGCCGACGCTTGCGGCGCCGGCGGTGTTGGCGTGAAGGAGACGAATAGGCTTGCCCCGCCGGCCGCGATCAAAATCGCGCCCGCCAGAACAAGCCAGATCGTCCCGCCGCGCATGTTCAGGCGAGATAGGTTTTCGCGTCGATGCCGTAATCGCGCGCGATATCGGCCAGCAGCTTCCACGTGCCGTCGTCGATCGGGAAGGTGACGGCGCGCTTGCCGCGCGAGGCGAGTTCGGGCTCGCCCGGCAGCAGCACGTCGTCGGTGCCGCGCTTGGGGCTGGCTTTCAGCCAAGCTTCCATACGGTCGGCTTCGGCGGTCATCGTGTCTTCAGTGCCGAGCGCTGCGGGATCGATCGCGACGCCGATGCAGTTATTCACGATACGCTTCAGATGCGGCTGCAACGTCGCGATCGTCTGTCCGCCGCCCAACGCGCCCGCGAACATCTCCATCATCACCGACAGCGCATAGCCTTTATGGTCGGCCATGGTCAGCAACGCGCCCATCGGATCGGTGAACATCGTCGCGGGATCGGTGCTGGGCTTGCCTTCGGCGTCGATGATCAGGCCTTCGGCGATGCGCTCGCCTTTGTTGAGCGAGACGCGGATCTTGCCCACGGCCACGCGGCTGGTCGCCATATCGGCGACGACCGGCGGTTTGCCCTTGCGCGGGAAGCCCAGGCAGATCGGATTGGTGCCGAGCCGCGCATCGCGCCCGTTATGCGGCGCGACCTTCGCGTCCACGCCCACGACGTCGACCAGGAAGATCGACGCGAGGCCTTGTGCGGCACAACGCTCCGCCCAGGCGCCGATGCGCCCGATATGATGCGTCTCGCGCAAGGCGAGAACGGCGGCACCCGATTTCTTCGCCTTGGCGCACAGCATGTCGGTCGCCTGCGCCATGATTGTCTGGCCGTAGCCGCGATTGCCTTCGACGACCAGCGTAGCGGCGGTTTCGGCGACGATCTTGGGCGTGGCACCCACATTCATCGTGCCCGCGCGCACCATGTCGATATAAAGCGGCAGCATCGACACGCCATGCGAGTCGTGGCCGGTGAGATTGGCGTCGACGAGATTTTCGCCGAGGCCCCGCGCTTCGGATTCCGGCGAGCCGCTCGCCATCGCGATCGCCGCGACCAGATCGACCGCGCGTTTCGGCGTGATGTTTACGCTACCCATTCGCTCACCGGTGCCTTTGCTTCGTGGAGGGGTTGGCAGACGACGTCGACCAAGGTCGGGCCGCCATATTCGAACGCCGCTTTCAAGGCAGGCTTCAACGCGGCCGGATCTTCCACGCGCCAGGCCTTCAGCCCGAAAGCCTCGGCCACGCGCGCGTGATCGGTGCGCTGGAAGTCGACGGAGAAATAGCGCCCGCCATAGCCCGAACGCTGCCCGGCCTTGATCCAGCCATAGACGGCGTTGGACACGACGACGAGCGTCACGGGCAGGTTCAAACGCGCGATGGTTTCCATCTCGCCGCAAGCGAAACCGAAACTGCCGTCGCCCATCACGGCGACGCATTTGCTTTGCGGCCGGCCGATCGCCGCACCCACGACGGCGGGCAGCGAATAGCCCAAGGCGCCATGCGCGCGATTCGACACGAACCAGCGCCCGGCGCGGCGCTTGGGATAGAAGGCCGAGAAATAGGGGCAAGGCGTGCCGGGATCGGCGACGATCACCGCGTCCTCGGGCAACAGGCTTGCCATCGTCGCGACCAAACGCTCGGGTTTGATCGGTGTATCGTCGGATTGGGCAAGCTGGCGGAATGCCGCTTCGCGTTCCAGGCGCGTTTGCGCCACTCGGCCCGGCGCGCCCAGGTCGGGTGCGCGTGAAAGCTTCGCGAGTTCGCCCACCAAGGCCGCAAGGCCCAGCCGCGCGTCGCCGATCATCGCCGCTTCGGTCGGATAAATCGCGCCGATCACGCCGGGATCGATATCGAGATGCACGATGCGCGTCCCCTTTGCCGGGAAGCGCCAGCGTTCGGTGGTGACCGACCCCGCACGGCAGCCGACGAAGAAAACGAGATCGGCGCCTTCGACCAAGGCGCGTGTCGACAACGTGCCGCCGTTCGAGCCGACGACGCCCACGCTCAACGGATGTGAATCCGGCAAGGCGCCTTGGCCCGAAATCGTCGTCGCGACCGGCATGCCGAGTATTTCGGCCACGCGTGCCAATTCGTCATGCGCGTTTGAAATCACCACGCCGCCGCCGACGATGCACACGGGCCGCACGGCTTTGGCGAGCGCTTCGGCGCATTTCTTCACGTCGGCCGGATCGGGCCCGACGCGCGAGGCCGGGAACACGCCGTAGCGCGCATCGCCCTGCACGTCGTTTTCGTCAACCGCATCCTTCTGCACGTCGTAGGGCAAGCCCAGATGCACCGCACCGGGCCGTCCCGTCGTCGCCTCGCGAAACGCGCGGCGCAGGATGTTGGGAATATCGGCCGCGCGGTCGATGACCTTGTTCCATTTCGAGATCGGGCGGAACAAAGCTTCCTGGTCGAGCTCGGTCAGCGTGTATTTGCCCCGGCTCGACACCGAGATGTCGGTGGTGACGGCCAGCATCGCGACCGAGCTTTCATTCGCTTCGGCGACGGCCGGCAGAATATAGGTGGCCCCGCCGCCCGACGGGCCTTCGCACACGCCGACCTTGCCGGTCACGCGCGCATAGGTGTCGGCCATATACCCGGCCGAGCGCTCGTCGCGCGTCAGAATATGTTTGATGCCGTGGCCGCCCGGCCCGCCCAAGCGCGCGAGCGCGTCGTAGAGCGGCAAGGACGTATCGCCGCAAAGACCGAAAACCGTGTCCACGCCATGCGCCGTCAGAAGCTTCACGAAAGCTTCCGCACCCGAAAGCCGATTATCCGTCAAAGTCTTGCTCCTCCCCCGAAGCCCCGGAGTGGGGCATGGGGCGGGTGCGGCTGTCAATCGGGTGCGGCTTGCGCGCGCGCGAATTCCGCGGCGCGGCGCGTTTCGATCCGGTGCAGCGCGGTCTCGCGCGGCAGGCCCAATTGGTCGAGCGTTTGGCGGGCCAGCGCCAATCCCGATTCGATCGCTTCGGGCACGGGATCGGCCACGTTCAACGCGCGCAATTCCTGCGCATGCGCGGTATCGCGCGCGCGGGCCAGCACCGGCAATTGCGGCCAGTATTGGCGCACCGTGCGCGCGGCGCGCGACGCAGCCTGGGGATCGTCGATCGTTACGACCACGGCGGCGGCGGAATCGGCACCCGCTTTGCGTAGCATCGCCGCGCGCGTCGCATCGCCGAAGATCACGCGGCCTTTTGGCGCATCGGCGCGCGCGAACGCGGCGGGGTCGGCGTCGATCGCCGTCCAGGCGATTTCCTGCTCGTCGAGCGCGCGCGCGACGACGCGGCCGACGCGCCCGAAGCCCAGCACGATCGTGTGGCCTTCGGGCGCGCCATCGACGGGACTGTCCGGGGCGGCGGGCGCGGCGCGCAGCGCGCGGCCCAGCGTGTCGAGACCCGGCAAGGCCGCCATCGACAAGGTCGCGACCAGCAGCATGAAGCGGCCGATCTCGGCGTCCAGCGCGCCCGCGAAGATCGCCGCCCCCAGCACGACGAAGGCGAATTCGCCGGCCGGCCCCATCAGCAAGCCGGCATGCAACGCGCGCGCGGGCGGCAAGCCTGCGCCGCGTGCCAGCGCGAACACGATCGCGGTCTTCAACGCGATCAGCCCCGCGACCGATAGCGGAATCGCCAGCGGCCAGCGCGCGATCAGCGCGAAATCGATGCCGATTCCCACCGACATGAAGAACAGGCCCATCAACAGGCCTTTGATCGGCTCGATATCGATTTCGACTTCGTGCCGGTATTCGCTTTCGCCCAGCATCACGCCCGCCAGGAACGCGCCGAGTGCCGGCGACAAGCCCGCCCAGCCGGTCCACGCGGCCGCCCCCATCGCGGTCAGCAGCGTGATCGCGAGAAAGGCTTCGCGCGCGCGCGTGGCGGCGGCGCGCGCGAAAAGCGGCCGCAGCAGCCAGCGGCCGATCGCGACGATTCCCGCCGCCGCCGCGAACGACACCGCCGCCGCAAGCCAAGGTTCGCCCGATCCGCCCGCCGCGCGTTCCAGCGCCACCAGTATCGGCACGACGGCGAGATCTTGGGCGAGCAGAATCGCGAAACAGAATTTGCCGATCGGGGCGCCCGTCTGGCCGCGTTCGGCCAGCGCGTGCATCACCATCGCGGTCGAGGAAAAGGCCAGCGCCACGCCGATCGCGAGAATGGCGGCGGGGCCGTTGCCGTAGCTCCATGCGACCGCGCCGATCGCGATGCCGCAGACCGCGATCTGCGCGCCGCCCCAGCCGGCGACGGCCGCGCGCAAAGTCCACAAGCGGCGCAAGGAAAGCTCCAGCCCGATCGTGAACATCAGGAAGACGATGCCGAGTTCGGCGATCACGCGCACCGATGCGGGATCGCCGATCGTCGCATGCGCCAGCGGCGGAAACGCATCGGCCAAGCGCCCGATGCCGAACGGCCCGACCGCGATACCCGCCGCAAGGAAGCCGATCGCCGCGGGCACGCGCAACGCGCGCAAGGCCGGCACGACGATCCCCGCCGCGACGAGGAAGACGAGCGCCTCGCGCAGGAACGGCAATTGTGCGGAATGCGCGCCGGTTTCCATCGCGGGCGCGAACTTCGCATCAAGCGCCGGGATTGTACAATCCCGATCGCGTCAGTCTTTGCGGTCCTCGATCAGCGCGGCGTAAACGCGCTTGGCGACCGGCAACAGCGTGTCGCGCGGCGATTCCGACAGTAGCGCGTAGCCGAACTTGCCTTCTTGCCAATAGAACATCGACACGCCGTTCGATTCCTGGAACCGGAACGACGTCTGGCGCGCCTCGGTCTCGCTGCACACGTAAAGCGTCAGGCGTTTGCCGTCGCGCGTTTCATACATGAATTGCGCGGCCGGGCCCGACCCACCGGGCAGCAGGCGCCCGCCGACCAGCGTGAAGCCATAGGTATCGAGGCGCGGCACGATCAGCTTCGTGCCCAAACGCCGCGACAACCAATTGACCAGATGTTCCTCCTCGCTCGCCGGGACTTCGACCGGGTGGCGCACTTCGGCGACGTAAAGCCGGTGTGCGGCGACGGCGGGCGGCGGAATATCGGCCAGGACCGTATCGGCGGGTGCGGCGGCGGCGGGAACGGGCGGGGGTGCGAATTCGCGCGCCAGCGTGAAACCCAGCCCCAGGCCGATCGCTAGCATGGCAGCACTGGCCGCGATCGCCATGGGGAAGCGGCGTCCGGCTTGCGGCCGCGCGCGCGCGGCGGCGATCAGATGCTGGGGGATTTCCTCCTCCAGCACATGGGCCGTGGCGCCGCGCAACGCGACGATATCGGCCAGATCCGCGCGCACGCGCTGCGCCAAGGCGGGATCGGCGGCGAGCCAGGCATCCACCTCCGCGTGTTCGGCCGGGGTCAAACGCCCGTCCACATAGCGCAGCAATTTGTCTTCCATGTTGTCGGTCATTTTATCACCTTCAGCCGCGCGCGCGGAGCGTCTTCGCGCAGCCGCGCACGGGCGCGCGACAAACGCGACATGACCGTTCCGACGGGCACGTCCAGGATTTTCGCGGCGTCCTCGTAGGCGAGGCCTTCCAGCCCCACGAGCAGCACCACCGCGCGTTGGTCTTCACCCAGCGTCGCGACGCGATCCAAGATTTCGCGCGCCGCGAGTCTTTCGTGTTGATCGGCTTGCGTGCCGTCGCGCAAATCGTCGTAGTCGAGCGTCACCGGCGAACGCGCCTTCTTGCGCGCCTGGTTCGCGTTGATGTTGTGCATGATGGCGAACAGCCAGGCGCGCAGATCGCCGCCTTCGCGCCACAAATGCCAACGATCCAGCGCACGCGCGATCGTGTCGTGGACCAAATCGTCGGCTTGGCCGCGCGATCCCGCCAGCGCACGCGCATAGCGGCGCAAACGCGGCAGGCAAGCGATGATCGCATCGCCGCGGGCTTGCGCGTCTTTGTCGCTCGGGTCGCTCAAAATGGGGGCCTTTGCATACTCGGTAAACACCGGCGGCGCGGGCCTATTCCCCCGCCGCGCATATCCTTCATTATGCGCCCAATTTCGGGCGCGAATACAAGATGCAGCGTCAGGGATGTTTTATTGAGAATGGGCCAAAATCGTCCGCGCCGTTTCGGCGTCGCGCGCGATCTGGGTTTTGAGCGCGTCGAAGGACTCGAATTTGCGCTCCTCGCGCACGAAATCGACCAATTCGACGATCAGGCGCTTGCCGTAAAGATCGCCGGCGAAATCGAACAGATGCGCTTCCAAGCGCGGGGCGGGATCGCCCCCCGCCGTCGGCCGAATCCCGATATTCGCAACGCCGTTCACGGGTTTGGCGGCGGCCCCCTTCACGCGCACGGCATAAACGCCAAGCTTGGGCGGCATGTAAGGCCCCAGCGCGATATTCGCCGTGGGAAAGCCGATCGTGCGGCCGCGCTGGTCGCCCTTGCGCACGCGCCCGTCGATGGCGAAGTTGCGGCCCAGAATACGCGCGGCGGCTTTGGGATCGCCGCCCTTCAACGCTTCGCGCACGGCGGTGGAGGAGAAGACGAGCGCTTCCCCGCCGCTGTCGTCGCGCGCCGCCGGCACGATGGCGGCGTCGGCCCCCTGCGCGCGCATATCCGCGATTAAAGTCTGCGCGTTGCCGCCGCGCCCCTTGCCGAACACGAAATCGTAACCGGCGACGACGCACGCAAGGCCCAAACCTTTCGCCAGTACGTCGCCGGCGAACGCGTCGGCGGTCATCGACGACAGGCGCTTGTCGAAGCGCAGCACGAAACAAAGATCCACGCCCAGATCGCGCAGCGCGTCGATCTTCAGATGCGGGCTCGCCAGCAGGAAGGGCGGCAGATCGGGTTTGAAGAAGCGGCGCGGATGCGGCTCGAACGTCACGATCGCGGCCGGCCGGCCGGCCTTGCGCGCGCGCGCGACCGCTTCGCCGATCACCGCCGCGTGGCCGCGATGCACGCCGTCGAAATTGCCGATGGCGGCGATGGCGCCGCGCGCCGCCGCGGGCAGCGAATTCCAATCGCGGTAAAGACGCATGACGATCCGTTCGTTCAGTCGGCGGCCGTCGCCGTTTCGCGCGCGGGGCTGGGCGCCGCGCCGGGCTTGTTCGCGACCAGCACGACCGCTTCGCCCTCGACGACGGGTTTGTCGTCGACGCTGACGGTCGTGGTCAGCGTGCAGCGGCGTTTTTCCGGAATAAGCTCCTTCACCGTCGCGCGCGCGACCAGCGTATCGCCCGCGCGCACCGGCGCCTTGAAGCGCACCGACTGCGAAAGATAGATCGCCCCCGGCCCCGGCAATTTGGTGCCCAGCACGGTCGAGATGAACGACGCGGTCAACATGCCGTGGGCGATGCGCCCCGAGAACGGCGTGCCTTGCGCGAAGACCTCGTTGATATGGACCGGGTTGTTGTCGCCGGTCACGCCCGCGAACAGCACGATATCCGTCTCGGTCAACGTGCGGGCGTAAACGGCGGTTTGGCCGACATAGAGATCTTCGAAGTAGAGGCCGTGCAGCTCGTCGTTCGTGCTCATATCCGGGTCCAATCCCGCATGGTATTGCGGCGCAATAAACGGCTTGCGACTATAGCCACCGCCCGGTGGAGCGGCAATCTTCCCCCGGAATAAAGGTAAAGCCCCATGGCGAAAGGTAAATCCGGTCCGACCGAGGCGGCGCGCAGTCTGGCGAAAATCGACTTGTTCGCCGCCTTGTCCGTCGCGCAGCGCACCGCTATCGAGGCGCGTTGCCGCTGGCGCGAATACCCGAAAGGGGCGAGCGTCATCGACCGCGAATCGCCCGAGACGGACGTTTATTTCGTCGTCGCCGGGTCGGTGCGCGTTGTCATCCATTCTGAGTCGGGCCGCGAAGTGGCGTTCGACGAGATGGGGCCGGGCGGCTGCGTGGGCGAACTCGCGGCGATCGACGGGGGCCCGCGTTCGGCTTCGGTCGAGGCGCTGGAGCCCACTTTGTGCGCGATCCTGCCGCGCCAGGTCCTTCTCGACGTCGCGGTGACCGCACCCGCCGCCACGCTCGCCTTGTTGCGCCGGATGGCGGCGATGGTCCGCGTCGCGACCGAACGCATTCTCGATCTTTCGACGCTCGGCGCGCATAACCGCGTCTACGCCGAAATCCTGCGTCTGGCCAAACCGGTTTCCGGCAAGCTCGTCATCAAGCCGATTCCGGTGCATGGCGATATCGCCGCGCGCGTGTCGACGACGCGCGAGACGGTGGCGCGCGTGTTCTCCGAACTTGCGCGCAAGAACATCGTGGTGAAGGAAGGCGGCGGATTGACCGTCGCCGCACCCTCGCGCCTCAAAGCGATGGTCCGCGAGTTCAAGACGGCGTAGCGCTACCGGAGATATTCGGGTTCCTCGCGCGCCAGCATGCGGGCGAGGGATTTGAAATGCACGCCGGCATATTCGGCGTTGCCGGATTCGAATACTCGCGCCGTGCGTTCGGCGATCTGGCCGGGCACGAGCTTCAAGGGCCGTCCCGTCGACATCGCCAGCACCTGCGCTTGCGCCGCGCGTTCGAGGTAGTAAAGCCGGTCGAAGGCTTGCGCGACGTCGGGTGCCGTGACGATCACGCCGTGATTGGCGAGGAACAGCACCGGCTTGCCGTCCATCTTCGCCGCCATGCGGTCGCCTTCGGCGGCGTCGCAGGCGAGCCCGTTGTAGTCGTCGTCATAGGCGATGCGGCCGTGGAATTTCAGCGCCGACTGCACGCACGGCTCCAGCCGTCCGTTCTCGATCGCGCACAAGGCGGTCGCGTAGGGCATATGCGTGTGGAACACGGCGGCGGCGTGCGGATGGCGCAGATGGATGCGCGTATGGATGTGCAGCGCGGTTTCCTCCAGCGGCCAATCGCCTTCCAGCACGTTGCCCGTGCCGTCGATCAGCAGCAGGTCGGACGCTTTCATTTCTCGCCAATGCGGGCCCCAGGGATTCACCAGAAAGCGATCCTCGGCGACCTGAAGACTGAAATGGTTGCACGTCCCTTCGTTCAGACCCAGCCGCGCGGCCCAGCGCAGCGCGCAGGCAAGATCGGCACGGGCGTCGATGAAACTCGTTGCGGACATTCAGGACCTCCATCGCGGAACAGCGTCGCATATTGCGACGGGATTTTACCGGGTTTCGTCGCGGATTTTCGGCAAAGCCCGGACTTCGCGTCGCGCGCATGCGCGCCATGCCAAAGCCGCGCGCGGTCTTCATCCGGCATTAAGCCCGTCTGTGTGTAATCGCTCCATCGCAATGAAGCATCCGGCCAAGGAGCCAAGATCATGTCGCTGAGCATCTCGTCCGCCTCGAACGGCTTCGCCGATTTCGCCGCGTTGAAGTCGTCGGGCGGCGCCAATCAAGCCGGCGGCGAAGGCGAGAACGGTGCGACCGCCGCCGCGGCGACGTCGGGGACGACGGGTGCCGCTTCGGCGCAAGGCGCGCAATCGGTCGGCGGCCAATCGATCCAGTCGAACAGCGTTTCGCAGACCGCTTCGGGCGGCTCCGCGAATCCGCCGCCGCCGGCGGCCTCTGGTCGCGGGCAGCTGCTCGACATCGCCGCCTGAAGATTTCCGGCGGGTCCGGGCGCGATTACCTTGCTTGCGCCCCGGACCTGTCACGGGTTTTGCACAATCACTGGCTAATGTTGGCATCGTTTCCGCTGGGCGGCATCGAAATCCGGCGTCCCGGTATGCGCGAATGGCACGGGTGTTTTCGGTGCCCTTTAGGGAAAATAAGTTCGGCGTTGTATTTATAAATCAAAAGCGGCCCCGGTAACCGGTTGCCGCCAACTTGAAAGAAACTGAGCGTTATGGACAAGTCCCCCCTCCCGCAGCCGAAGCTCTACAACACACGGCTTTTCGTCGGGAATGTGCCGTTCGACTTCACGGCTGAACGTTTGGCCGATTTGTTCGACGGCTACGGGATCGTGATCGAAGCTTCGGTGCCGACCGACCCCGCCTCGGGCAAGGCGATCGGCTATGGCTTCGTCACCATGGCGCATGAAAAGCACTGCAAGGCCGCGATCGAGGCTTTGGACGGCAGCACGGTTTCGGAACGGCGCATCGAAGTGCGTTTGGCCGACGTGAAGCCCAAGACCAAGGCCGCGCGCCCGGCGCGCCGCCGCACGGGCCCGGCCCCGCGCAAGGTGATGGGCCCCGGCAATTTCGCGCCCCCCAGTTTCGGCGACGGCGAAGCCCCGGCCGTTCGCGCCGCGCGCGCGCCGCGTGCGGGCGGGTTCGACACGTCCGAATTGGAAGCGCCGCCCCGCCCGCTTTACGCGGCGGCACCGCGTGCACCCCGTCCGGCTTCGGCGGCGCCGCGCAGCTTCGTGGTCGAAAAGCGCCGCTTGGGGCCGCCCACGCGCCGCGTCTAAACCCGGTTCAATTCTTTTCGCGCAGATGGCGGCGCACGGCTTCCGACAAGCCGCGCCACGCCAGCGGCTTGTCCAACAGCGCGTCCATCCCCGCCGCGTGACACGACTCGAACTCGCCGGTATCGGCGGCCGTCGACAGCGCCACCACCGGCGTGCGTGCGCGCGCCGTTTCGATTTCGGCGGCGCGGATGCGTTTGGTCAGGTCGCGCGCATCGAGATCGGGCAGATGCAGCTCGGCGACGATCAGCCCATAGGCCGTGGCGCGCCACATCGTCCAGGCTTCCTCGCCGCACGGTGCTGCATCGACGCGATAGCCCGATAGCTCCAGCCGGCGCACCAGCAGATCGCGCGACACCGGATCGGCATCGATCGCCAAAATCAATTTCCCTTGCGCCAGCGCGTCCTCGCGCGGCGGCGCTTCGCGCGCTGTCCGGAAAACGGGGTCTTCGTCGTCCTGCGCTTCGCCGCCGATGCCGAGCGCGCGCATCGCGCCCGCGACGATCGCCGCGCGGCGCAAAATCGTGGCGCCGGCATGCGCGTCGTCGTCGGCGATCGGCGCCGCGGCGGTATGCAACCGCAATCTTCGCCCGGTGCCGCCGCCGAAATCATGGGTGCCGGGCAACGCGACGCAAAGATCGGCCTCGCGCCGGTCGTTGACGAGCGTCGCACCCGCCGCGATCAGATAGGCGGCGACGGCCGCTTGCGCCGAACCGCCTTCGCCGAGAACCGTCACGCGATATCCCGCCAGCGCGTTGCCCGGCGGCAAAGGCTGCAGCGCGCCGCCGGCGGGTTCGGCCGGCAATTCCAGCGCGAAGGTCGTGCCGCCGCGCGCCTGCGCCGTCGCGCGCAAATGCCCGCCCATACGCGCGGCGAGCAGCTGGCAAACCGGCAAGCCGGGACTGTCCGGACGCGCTTCGAACCCGCCATTCGGCGCGCCGTGCGAATCCGCGAGCGCGGACAGCGCTGCCTGCGGCAAGGCGGGGCCGGTATCGGCGACGGCGAAGATCAGCGTGCCCTCGGCCAGCGACAGGCGCGCGTGCACGCCGCCCTGCGTCGTGCGGCCGATCGCGTCGCCGATCAGATTGAAAAGGATCTGGCGCACGCGCAGCGGATCGATCTTGTAGCGCTCCACGATCTCGGGATCGACGAAGCAGGACAGCGTCAATCCCCGCGCATCGGCATGACCGGCGAGATTGACCGCGACGCGCTCGAGCAAGTCGCCCGCGTCGGTCGCGCGCAGATCGACCGACATCGACTCCGCGTCGATGGTCGCGAAATCGATCAAATCGTCGACGACCGCCAGCAGGCCCTCCGCCGTGCGGCGCAAATCGCGCAAGCCCGCGGCCGCGCCGTCATGCGCGCGCGTTGCCGCGTCGATTTCGACCATGCCGAGAATCGCGTGCAACGGCGTGCGCACGCGATGGCGCATCGCGGCGAGATAGGCGGATTTCGCGCGCCGGGCGTCGGCGGCGGCGCATTCCTCGCGCGCGCGCGCTTCCATCGCGTCGCTGATGGTCGCGTAGGCGGCTTCCAGCCGCGCAAGCGGGTCGCCGGTACCGGCGGGCGGGGACAAAGCCAGCATCGCGTCCGCCTTGGCCGCCAGCGCCGTCAGCGGCTTCTCGATGCCCGCAATCATCGCGCGGTGCGCCATCGCGCCCGCGAATCCCGCCGCGAGCAGCAATGTCGCCATGATCGCGACGAATCCGTGCCGCGCCGTTTGCGCGTCGGCGAACGCCTTATCGATTTGCGCGCGGCGCAGATCGATCGCGCGATCCAGCGCGCCGGTCAGCGGGATCGCGCGCTGCCGGATATCTTGGCGCAACAGATTGCCGAGCGCTTCGCGGTCGCGCTGGCCGAGAATCAGCACCGCCTGGTCGAACGCCCCTTCGATCCGCAGTATCAACACGTCGATTTCGGCGGCCAGCGCGCGTTCGTCGTCGGAATCGCGCGGCAATGCCCGCTTATACGCGGCCCATGCCGCGGTCGCGCGCGTGCGCGCCTCCTTCAGCGCGAAGCCGGCGGCTTCGAATCCGCCCAGATACTCGACGGCGCCGTAGAGCGCGTCGGGCGCTTCCTGCGAATAGGCGCGCGCGACATTCTGCAAGCCGAAGATCGCTGCCAGTCCGTTGCTGTTGAAATCGGCCAGCGCGTCGCCGCCGCGCTGGATCGCCGCCAGACCGGCGCCGATCGCCAAACTCGCGCATAGGGCCGCGACGGCGAGCCACAGACGCGCCTTGGCGGTGACGGATTTCCTCGATATTGGCGGCGGTGTTTTCATGAATCGGCGGGTCCGCCGGCGACTATGCTCCGGCACACGCGCCGTCTCAACCGCTCGCCCAAGCCTCGTCCACGGGGAAATAGCGTGCCGCGAAACGATAGGTCGCGCCGACCTTGCGTTGCTGGGCGGGATTGCGCTCGATCGTTTCGCCCGCCCAAGCCGCCAGGATGTCGTCCCAGCGCATCGTTTCACCATGCAGCCAGTCGCGCGCTTGGCGGACATAGATGATCTGACGGCCGAGATTGAGGATCGTGTTGGCCGTTTCGCCCGTCTGCGCGTCGACTTCGTCGATCCGCTGTTCGTAGCGGCGCACGGGCTTGTCGAGCAATTGCACGATGCGCGCAAGGCTGTCGGCGATGCCGCGCTCGCGCCGATAGCCCGCCTGCAGGCGGCGGAAAAGATCGATCAAACGGCGCATTTGCCCGACCTTCTCGCGCAGCGCTTCGATATAGGAAAGTTCGCTCGCCAGACGCTCGACCGAGTCGACGACCTCCCCTTTGCGGTCCTCCGGCAAGCCCATGCGTTGCGCGAGTTTGGAGAACGCTTCCTGCACTTTCGATTTGACCGCGGGATCGGTCGCCATCGCCGCGAATTCCAGGGCGCTCTCGGCCTTCGTGCCTTGGCCCATCCAGGCGAGCAAGCCCGCCGCGATCCGGCCATGCGCGGTCTCCAAATGGGTCTTGTCCACCTTCCACGACGCGGTGCCGTCGATCAGCTCCGACGGAATCGCGTCGCCGGGATGGATGGCGGGCACGTATTTCAGCGCGTTGGGAATTTCCTCCAGCAATTTGCCGTCGGCCGAGTCGGGCGCGATTTTGAAGTAAGCGCACACCGCCTCGATGCTCATCGACGCGCGCAAATCGCCCAAATCGACGCTGAATACGGGTTCTTGCGTCGTGTCGTCGCGCACGAACACCGCCTTCGGCGCGGCGAAGACCTTGTGCGCGAATTCGAATCGGCGCGGCGCGGCCGCGGTCTTGGGAACGCGATTAAGCGCATCTTCCTGCGCCGTCGCGCCATTTTCGTCGGCGATCGAAGCGGCCGGCATCTCTGGCTCCTGATGACGACGGAAATGTGCGCCGAAAAGATGAATCGCGCCTTAAAGAAACCGCATCACCCGGCGCCCCAATCGGACGCGATGGGGAAATGCCGCGCCGCGAATCGGTAGGTGTCGTCGATCCGGCCGCGCTGGCTGCGCGGCGTCCCGCCCAACCCGATGGCCCATGCCGCGACCGTCTCGTCCCAGCGCATCGTTTCGGCGTGCATCGAATCGCGCAATTCGCGCGCCAGCCCGATGCGCTGGGCGATGTTCCGCGCGGCGTCGACCGTATCCGCGAAGTTCTTGTCGAACGCTTCGAACCGGCGCTCATAGGCGGCGATCGGCCGCTCCAGCAGCTGGATCGTGCGAAGAATCCGGTCGAGGACGACGCGGTCGCGGCGATAGATGTCCCGAGCCGCGCGAAGCGTCGCGATCAGCCCGCGCAATCCGCCGATGCGTTCGCGCAACGCCTCGATATAGGCGAGTTCCTCCGATAGCCCGTCGATCGTCACCGCGGCTTCGTCGGCGCTCTTCGCCGGCGGCCCGAGACTTTCGCCCAGTGCCGCGTAAAGTTCGCGCAGGACGGGTACGAGCGCCGGGTCGTCCGCCAGCATGGCGAATTCCATCGGCGTCTTCGCGGGCGGGACGCGGCCGGATGCGCCGGGAAGGCCGGCGATCAACCGGCCCTTCGCGGCGGCGAAATGCCGGGCCTCCACTTTCCACGACGCCGATCCGTCGAGCAGTTCGGCGGGGATCGAATCGCCGGGCCGGATTTGGCGCACATGGCGCAGGCCGCGCGCGACCGCGTCGAGCTGGCGCGCATCGGGCGAATCGTGCGTGATGTCGAATGCGCGCATCACCGCGTGGAAAGGCAGATTCGCTTTGACGGTGCCGAGATCCAGCGCCAGCACCGGCTCGCCGATATTCGGATCCAGCTTGAATACGGCGCCAGGGGCGGCGAAGAGTCGATGGACGAAAACGAAATGGCGATTCGCGCGCGCGGCCGGGGGCTGGCCGGACGCCGCCGCGATATCGGGCGCGGGAAGCGGCGGGTCATTGTCCATAATTCTGGAACTTGATGCGGTAAAATCGGATCATTTGCGTTATTTCCGCATTCTAAGCGGGTGAACGCCATGACCGCCACTACGATTCGGAAAAGTTTCCCGTCGTCATGAAAATCGTCGCCGATCCCGACCGGCAAACGTGGTTCGACACTGCCGCGCGTATGTCCTTTTTTCCGCTCCAGCAGGATTGGGAGTACGGGCTGGCCGCCCGCTGGCAGGGGCGCGATGTGCGGCGTTTCATCGCTTTGGCCGATGACGGCGCGCCGATCGCGTGTTTGCAGGCAGTCGGGCGGCGCTGGCTCGGCTTTTTCGAAATCTGGCTGGGCTTGCGCGGACCGGTCGGCGATATGCGCGCGGCGGGCGATTTCGCGCGAGCACTGCCGGGATGGCCCTTCGCCGCGCGGTTGTTGGGGCCCGAGATCGCGGCCGAACCCGCCAACGCCGCGCGCTGGTCGGGCCATGCGCGCGTTCATACCGGACCGACAATGGCGCTGTGGCGGCTTGACGATACCGACGAAGCCGGCTTGCGCGCGCGCATGAAACAAAAATGGCGCAATCGCTTGGCGACGGCCGAGCGTTCGAATTTGCGCGTCGAATTGGCGCCGCGCGGCAAATGGGTCGAATGGGTGATCGAGCAAGCCGACGCGTTGCGCGCGAAGAAAGGTTTCGAAGCGCCGTCCGCTTCGTTCGTGTCGCGCCTTGCCGAACTCAAAGCCGCACGCGAATGCTTGGTCGCGGTGGCGCTGGACAAGCGCGAGCCGGTGGCGGGCGCGTTGTTCCTGCGCCATGGGCGCGACGCGACCTATTACGTCGCGGCGTCGTCCGATGCGGGCCGCAAGCGCAACGCCGCCAATCTCGTTTTGTGGCGCGCAGCGTGCGCGTTGAAAGAAGCGGGCGTGCGCACGCTCGATTTGGGCGTCGTCGAAACCGAACGCAGTGCGGGTCTCGCGCGCTTCAAACTCGGCACGGGTGCAGCACCCTTCGAACTCGCGGGGACGTATTTATGAGTGTCGTCTACGGCAAAACGATTCCCGCCGCGAAGCGCACATGGCGTGCGCTCGCCGTCCCGCTGTGGCGCTACGCCGTGCCGTTTATGCTGGCCCTTACGCTGCTCGACGCGATCGTCTTCCTCGCCCTGAACCAAGCGTTCGGGGTGTGCTACGGCGCGTTCGCGTGGCTCGGCGTCTGTTAGGGCGCGACCGGAATATCCGCGCGCGTGCCCACTTCCGCGGCGATGCGCTCGAACGCTTCCTCGACCGTGACCGCACCCAGATCCTTGCCGGAGCGCAAGCGCAAGGCAACCTTGCCCGCTTCGGCTTCCTTGTCGCCGATCACCAGCATGTAGGGGATCTGTTCGATCTGCGCGTTGCGGATCTTCTTCTGCATGCGCTCGGTCGACGCGTCGATATCGATGCGCACGCCGCCTTCGCCGTTGGGAAGCTGCATATGCGCCAAGCGGCGCGCGACGTCCTTGGCGAAATCGACATGGCGATCGGCAATCGGAATCATCCGCGCCTGGATCGGCGACAGCCAGGTCGGCAAGCGGCCGGCATAGTTCTCGATCAGGATGCCGATGAAGCGTTCGAACGAGCCCAGGATCGCGCGGTGGAGCATCACCGGGCGATGCTTGGCGCCATCCTCACCGATATACGAAGCGTCGAGGCGCTCGGGCAGCACGAAATCGACCTGTAACGTGCCGCATTGCCAATCGCGGCCGATCGCGTCGCGCAGCACGAATTCGAGCTTGGGCCCATAGAAGGCGCCTTCGCCCGGATTGCGCGTCGTGGCGAGACCGGCGGCGGACGAACCCTTTTCGAGGGCGCTTTCCGCCTTGTCCCAAATCTCGTCGCTGCCGGCACGTTGCTCGGGCCGGTCGGAGAATTTGACGCGCAGATCGGCGAAGCCGAAATCCTTGTAGATGTCGCGCAGCAGGTCGCAGAACTTTTGCGACTCGTCGGGGATTTGATCTTCGGTGCAGAAGATATGCGCGTCGTCCTGCGTGAAGGCGCGCACGCGCATGATGCCGTGCAACGCGCCCGACGGCTCGTAGCGATGGCAGGCGCCGAACTCCGCCATCCGCAGCGGCAGGTCCTTATACGAACGCTGGCCGTGGCGGAAAATCTGCACGGCACCCGGGCAGCTCATCGGCTTGATGGCGTAAAGGCGGTCTTCCTCTTCGCCTTCCTTGCCGGGCTTCGCCACGAACATCGCGTCGCGATAATTCTCCCAGTGGCCGGATTTTTCCCAGAACACGCGATCGACCAGCTGTGGCGTCTTCACTTCGACATAGCCGTCATTGTCGAGCTTCGTGCGCATATAGCGCTCGATCGTGCGGAACAGCGTCCAGCCTTTGGGATGCCAGAACACCGTGCCGGGCGCTTCTTCCTGGATGTGGAACAAGCCCATCGACACGCCCAGCTTGCGATGGTCGCGCTTCTCGGCCTCTTCCAAGCGGAACAGATAGGCTTTGAGGTCGGCCTCGTTCGCCCAGGTCGTGCCGTAAACGCGCGTGAGCTGCGGATTGCGGTTGTCGCCGCGCCAATAGGCGCCGGCCACGCGCATCAAGCGGAAGGCACCCACTTGACCCGAATGCTCGACATGCGGGCCCCGGCACAGATCGACGAACTCGCCGAGCTTGTAGAGCGACACGCTCGACACGCCCGCGGCCGGATTCTCGAACAGGTTGGGATCGTCGAGACCCTTCGCTGCCGTCGAGCCGCGCGACTTCAACAGGTCGAGCAACTCGACCTTGTAGTCTTGGTGCGTCGACTTCATGAACGCGATGGCGTCGTCGATGGCGACTTCCTCGCGCACGAAAGGCAGCTTGCGCTCGCGGATGCGGCGCATTTCGGCTTCGATGGCCGGCAGGTCTTCGCTGGTCAGGGGCGTGGGCGTGTGGATGTCGTAATAGAAACCATCGGCGATCGCCGGGCCGACGCCCAGCTTCGCTTGCGGATAAAGCTTCGTCACGGCGGCGGCCAGCACATGCGCGCACGAATGGCGCATACGCTCAAGATCCACCTCCGGCTTGCCCTTCGACCCGTCCATTGCCCTGAATTCCTTCGACTACGCGGAAAGCCGAGCAAAATAGGCCCGTGCGGCGTTTCGTGCAACGTTCGGGGCTGGCGGGAAGGGGGTTGGATGCGCTATGCCGGGCGCCGTGACCGGAAAACCTCACCCCAAACGACGCGCGCCGTTCCGCGGCCCCAAACCGCACGGCGCGCCGCAAGGCCGCGAGGGCGGCCGGCCGAACGCTTCGAGCGACAAGGGCGCGCCGCATCGGCGCGATATCCTGCGCATCGCCGGTCTGCCGGCGGTCGAAGCCTTGTTCCTGCGCGATCCCACGGCGGTGAAGCGCCTGATCGTCGCGCCCGAAATGGCGCAAGCCGCCAGCGACATGCTGCGCGAGGCCAATGCGCGCGACATTCCCCATCGCATCGTGCCGCAGGGCGCGCTCGACAAAATGGCGGGCACGGCGCTCAACGGCGGCATCGTCGCGGAAACCGCGCCGCGCCCGGCCAAGTCCTTCGATTTGGGCCAAGCCCAGGCCTGGGCGCGCAAATGGCATCCGCTGATTATCCTCGACGGGATCGGCAATCCGCATAATCTCGGCGCCATCGCGCGCACGGCGGCGTTTTTCGGATTGCCGCATCTGGCGATCTCCGACCGCCAGGACCAAGCGGGCCCGTCGGAAGCGGCCTATCGCGTCTCCGAAGGCGGGCTCGTCTGGGTCGATCTCTATCGCATCCATCGTTTGCCCGACGTGCTGCGCCGCCTGCGCGATTTCTATGTCGTCGTCGGCACGGCGCTGGATGGCGCATCGCCCTTGCCGGTCGCCGAACTCGCCAAGGCGCCCAAGCCCGTGTGCCTTGTGCTGGGCAACGAGGAACGGGGCTTGAGCGCCGAAACCCTCGCGGCGTGCGAGAAGGTCGCGATGCTGCCCGGCTCCGGCCGTGTGCAATCGCTCAACGTCGCCGCGACCGCCGCGATTTTCATGCACGCGCTGACCGGCGGTTTGCGGCCGAGATAATTCGTGCCAAAGTGGTGGTCATGCGCAAGATCGCCGCGATTTTCTGTTCGGGAATGCTGACCGCCTGTGCCGCCGCCGATCTTCCGGCGGTGAACCCGTGCGAGACGTTCGGCAAGGCCTCGCTCGGCGAACCGAATTATCAAAGCAGCGAACTGCCGACGATATTCGGCTATACGGGAAAAAGCTTTTACGGCGGCGGTATCCTCGTTCCGGCGCTGACGCCGGTGACCGATGACGCACTCAATGCGGCGCTTGGCGTTACCGAGCCGCACGAAGTCTTTTTTGGCGCATCCAATCTCAATTATATGCCCGTCCCGAAAGCCGACGGCGTGCATTTCGCCATGGGGTGGTCCGGTTCGCTCGGCTGCGGCTATTTCGTGACGTTCCGTTTGCGCGGCGGCACACTCGAAGAATTGCCCGCGCCGGCGTATTCGCCGGAAGATTACTGCCCGGGGCCGGATTTCCGCGTAGTGTTGATCGACGGGCGGCCCTATCTCGGCGTTTATTTGCGCATGTCGGCCGATCCGGATGCGCCGCGCCGCCGCGTCGGTCGCTATGAATTTCGCGCGATCGGCAAGGCTGGCGTTTCGGCCGATCTCGCTTGCGAGGTGACGCTGAATTGGGTCGCGTATCGCGGCTCTTTTTCCGGAACCGGCAAAACCGAAGCAATCACCGAATCGTTCGCACCTGTTCTGAAGGCACTCGAAAAGGTACGGGAGGAAATCGCGACAGAGCTGGAGAAATCCGCGCCGAAGCTCGTTCCGCTGTTGAGCGAATCGGCCCGGGCGATTTCGGACGACGGCAAAACGGTCGAGTTCCGCTTCGAGGGTGTCGACTATGTTCTCGAAACGCAGCAACCGGACGACAGGGCACCGCTTTTCACGCTACGACGAAATGACACGGGCGCGCTCATTGACGTCGAAGAATATCGATCCTTCCGTGTCGATGGTTTTGTCGTACGTTAAGGCATGACCGAAGCCGCACGCGCACCCAAGCCGGGTGAAATTCCGATCATCGATTTGGGCCCCTTGCGCGACGGCAGCGATCCCGCCCGCGTCGCCGCCGAGATTGGCGCTGCCTGCCGGGGGACCGGCTTCTTCTACGTCGTCAATCATGGCGTGCCGGCATTGATCCGCGACGCGATGCTCGCCGCGGGGCGCGAATTCTTCAAATTGCCGGCGGCGGAGAAGGCAAAAACCTCGATCACCCATTCGCGCCATAATCGCGGCTATGTGCCGTTCGAAAGCGAAGCGCTCGATCCCGACCGGCCCGGCGACGCCAAGGAAGCCTTCAATATGGGCCGCGAATTGGCGCCGGACGATCCCGATCTTCTGGCGGGCAAGCCCTTCCACGGGCCCAATCAATGGCCCGCGACGCCGCATGATTTCCGCCCGGCTTTGCTGAATTATTTCGACGCGATGCTCGATCTCGGCCAAGACCTGCATCGCGCCTTCGCGCGCGATCTGGGCCTCGACGAGGATTTCTTCGCCGACAAGATCGACAAGCCGCTGGCGACGTTGCGCCTGCTGCATTACCCGCCGCATCCCGGCGCCTTCGACGGGCGCCAATATGGCGCGGCGCCGCACACCGATTACGGCAATGTCACGATCCTGTGGCAGGACGCGGTCGGCGGGTTGGAAGTGCGCGCGCGTTCGGGCGACTGGATCGCCGCCACGCCCGTCGCCGACAGCTTCGTGTGCAATATCGGCGATTGCCTGATGCGCTGGTCGAACGATGTTTACGTGTCGACGCCGCATCGCGTGGTCAATCGGTCGGGGCGCGAGCGCTGGTCGGTCGCCTATTTCCTCGACCCCAACGCCGACGCGCCGGTGGTATGTTTGCCGGGCGAACCGGCGCGCTATCCCGACACGACCGGGGCCGCGTATCTCAAAGAGCGCCTCGATGCGACGTATTCTTTCCGCCGTACTTAGCCTCGCCTTCGCCTCGAACGCCGTCGCGCAAACGCAAAGCCCGTGCGACACGCTGGCCGAAGCGATCAACAAATCGCAAGCGGCGGGCAAGCCGATGGCCGAGGTCGCGCAGGCGCTGCTCGAAACGCGCAGTGCCTATCCCGGCATCGTGCTGCCGCGCGCCGAGCCCGCGAATCTGCGTGTCGGCAATGTGCCGTTCAATGCCGAGAATGGCGGGCTATCGCGCGCCGTGCCCTATGTCACGGGCTTGCGCTTGGCCGAAATGCGCGACGGTAGCTTGCGCTGCCAGCAACTGCGCTTCTATCGCATGGCCGACGGCACCCCACGCGCAACCCGCCAGATCGACTTCGACGTCGATACATTCTGTGCGCCCGATACGGCCCGGCTGATGGGGATCGGCGGGCGCGGCTATTTGGCGGGGATTTGGAATGGCCTGTCGAACGCGCCGGCGACGATCGGCCTTTATCGCGTGTCGCGCGCCGGGCCGCACGACGCGGTTCATTGCCGCGTGACGATCGAAGCGCAGGTCGAGGGCCGCGTCGCATCGACCGATACGCCGGATGCCGCCGCCGCCCAGGCGCTGCGCGTACCGATGGCGGAGCTGGAGCGCGTGTTGCCGGAGCTCGCGGGCGCCTTTTTCCAAGCGGCGGAATGGGCAGCTCCCGGTTTTCAAGAGCGCGAACGCAAATGGCGCCAGCGCGTGCTGGAATTTCCGGCGGGGTCGGGCCGCTATGTCGCGACGATGACCGAGGCCGCCGAGGGCCGCCCATCGGACGGAATAGCGATCCGCGTCGCGCGGCTGTTCCCCGAACTCGGCAACCGGGCGCGGGATATCGGCGGTTTCGTCTATGCCGGCGAAATTCGTTTCGTTCGCGCACTGGCACAGCCCAGCGAACTCCGCTAATTTTGCGGACGATGAGCAACCAATCCTCCGAGCGGCGCAGCCAGCCGCGCAAGCAAGTCGCGACCGGCACGATGCTGGTGGCCGGTGCCGCCTATGCGGTCGTCGATTGGAGCCGCAACGGCTTCCAGATCCGCGCCGACAGCGGCTTCGCTGTCGAAGCGCAACCCTTCGAATTCGTGCTGGGCATCCGCGACGCGGCCGGCACGGTCGAAGTGCGCGGGCGGGGCACGGTGGTCCGGTCCAGCGGCGGAACGGTCGCGGGCACCTGGGAATTGCGCAAACCAGCCGAGCTGTTCGTCGAGGAAATCCTCGCGGCGTTTT